>NZ_CP046911.1:0-665353 GCF_009789655.1 Paraburkholderia acidiphila | reverse complement strand
CAGTATCAATCTCGCGGCGCTCAAGGCCGTGCTCGATGCGCGCGGCGGCAAGCTCGGCTTCAACCTCAAGCTGCTCTTCGAAACCGGCGAGGAAGTCGGCTCACCGGGCTTGCATGAACTCTGCACGCGGTTGCGCGACGAACTCGCCGCCGACGTGCTGATCGCCTCCGACGGCCCGCGCCTGAGCGCGCACCGCCCGACGATCTTTCTCGGCTCGCGCGGTCTCGTCAATTTCAAGCTCGAACTGACGCTACGCGAAGGCGGCCATCATTCGGGCAACTGGGGCGGCCTCTTGCGCAATCCGGGCGTCGTGCTCGCGAACGCGATTGCCTCGATGGCCGATGCGAACGGCAAGATTCTCGTGGAAGGCCTGCGCCCGCCGCCCATTCCGGAATCGGTGCGCCGCGCGCTTGCGGATATTCGCGTGGGCGGCAATGCGGGCGAGCCCGAAGTCGATCGCGACTACGGCGAGCCCGGCCTCACGCCCACCGAGCGCGTATTCGGCTGGAACAATCTCGAAGTGCTCGCGTTTCGCACCGGCAACCCCGAAAAGCCGGTGAACGCAATTCCGCCGCACGCCATCGCTTACATGCAGATTCGCTTCGTCGTCGGCACGGACTGGCAGAACCTAGAAGCCATCGTCCGCGCGCACCTCGACGCGCACGGCTTCGGCATGATCGAACTCGACGTGGAGCGCGGCGCGCCGGCCACGCGTGTCGATCCCGATAACGCCTGGGTGCAATGGGCGCTGCGTTCGCTGCGCGAGACCACGGGAGCCGAACCCGTGCTGCTGCCGAACCTGGGCGGCACGCTCCCTAACGACGTATTCGCCGAGGTGCTCGGCATGCCCACGCTGTGGGTGCCGCATTCGTATCCAGGCTGCTCGCAGCACGCGCCGAACGAACACCTGCTCGGCCCGGTCGTGCGCGACGGACTGCGCATCATGGCTGGCCTCTTCTGGGACCTCGGCGCAAGAGAAGCCGGCGCGTCCAACCCCGCACCGCATCCGCCAACGCTTGCATGAGGACGTCGCAATGAGCATCGATTCCCTTCCCGCGCATCACGGCAGCGAACCCTGGTCCGAGCCCGCGCAAAGCACTTCCGGCAAGAACGTCTCGCGGCTCATCATCGCGACTTCGATCGGCAATGCGCTCGAGTTCTACGACCTGCTCGCGTACGGCTACTTCGCCACGACGCTCTCCAAGCTCTTCTTCCCCGTTCACAACGCGACGATCTCGTTGCTGCTGACACTCGGCACATTCGCGCTCTCGTATCTCGCGCGGCCGTTCGGCGCGCTCGTGCTCGGCTCGTATAGCGACCGCAAGGGCCGCAAGGCATCGCTCACGCTCTCCATTGCGATGATGACGATCGGCACCGGCATGGTCGCGCTCATGCCCACTTATGCGACGATCGGCATCCTCGCGCCCATCGGCATTTTTGCGTCGCGTCTTGTGCAAGGCTTTTCGGCAGGCGGCGAGTTTGGCAGTTCCACCGCCTTCCTGGTCGAGCACGCGCCGCAGCGCAGCGGCTTCATGTCGAGCTGGCAGTTTTCGAGCCAGGGTGCGAG
The DNA here is from genome assembly GCF_009789655.1 of Paraburkholderia acidiphila. Taxonomy (GTDB): domain Bacteria; phylum Pseudomonadota; class Gammaproteobacteria; order Burkholderiales; family Burkholderiaceae; genus Paraburkholderia; species Paraburkholderia acidiphila. Next base: position 663,786 of record NZ_CP046911.1, on the reverse strand, counting down.
CACGCTGCTCGTCTCCTTGTTCGGCGCTGTGCTCACGGGCGCGCTCACGCAACCGCAGCTCGAGAGCTGGGGCTGGCGCATTCCATTCCTGTTCGGTGTGCTAATTGGGCCGGTGGGTCTCTATATCCGCAGACGCATGGACGAAACGCCCGAATTCGAGCGCGTCGAAAAAGCCGAGTCGCCCGTGCGTGAATTGTTCGCCACGCAAAAGGCGCAAGTGATTGCATCGATTGGCGTGCTGATTTTGACCACATCAGCGCAATACGTGCTTCTCTACATGCCGACCTATGCCGCGCGGCAACTCGGTCTTGCGCCCTCGTCGGGCTTTATCGCCACGCTCGTGGCCGGTCTGATCGCCATCGTGCTCACGCCGATTGTGGGCCACTGGTCCGACAAGATCGGCCGCACGCGCATCATGTTCGTGGCGGGCGTGCTGTTCCTGCTCACGGTCTATCCGGCGTTCATGCTCGTGAACGCGCATCCTTCGCTGCCCACGCTGCTGGCCGCCGTGATCTGGATCGCGGTGTTGAAGGTCACGTATTTCGCCTCGATTCCGGCGCTCATGGCGAGTTTCTTCCCCACGCGCACGCGCACCACGGGCATGGCGCTCGCCTACAACGTCGGCACGACCGCGTTCGGCGGCTTCACGCCGCTGGCCGTCGCCTCGCTCATTGCGGCGACGGGTAATAATCTCGCGCCGGGAATCTGGCTGATGTTCGCAGCCGTGCTGAGCCTAGCTACGCTGACGTGGGCACGCGTAAAACTGGGCGCCCGTTGAACCGGCGCCGTACAGGAACACAAAAGGGAAACACGCACGTATGCAACACGAATTGCCGAAGGAAGTTCAGGACGCCATTCAGTTTTCCGTCGATCACGAATCGGCATGGGACCGCAACGCCGATGGCAACTTCGGCGTGCACGTGAACGATCCGCCGCCGTGGAACCGCTTGCTCGGCCCTATCCACGATCGCGGCCCTGTGTCCGGCGCCATTGCCGTGGACGGGCGCCTGCTCGCGCAATGGGGCGAGCCCGACCGGCCCGATCTGACTTTCAGCATCGCCAAGACGTATCTGGCGCTGCTCGCGGGCGTGGCGCATGACCGGGGGCTTCTGCCCGATCCCGACGAGCCCATACGCGCGCGCGTGCCGGGCATCGGCTTCGACGATGAGCACAATGCACCGGTCACCTGGACGCACCTGCTGCAACAGACGAGCGAATGGCAAGGCAAGTGCTTCGGCCTTTCCGATCAAGCCGATCACTATCGCGCCGTCACGTTCGGCGAGCCGCCCAACGGCAAAAAGGGCGATTTGCGCCCGTTGCAGGCGCCAGGCACGTATTGGGAATACAACGACGTGCGCATCAATCAGCTCTCGCTCGCGCTGCTGCATCTGTTCGGTCGTTCGTTACCCGAAGTATTTCGCGAGACGATCATGCGGCCCGTTGGCGCAAGCGAGAACTGGCAATGGGTTGGCTACGATGACGCATGGCTCGACGTGGGTGGAAAACGCGTGCAATCGGTGCCCGGCGGCTCGCATTGGGGCGGCGGCATGTCAGTGAGCGCCAACGATCAGTTGAAGGTCGCGCAGATGCTGCTCGACGATGGCATGGCTTCGGGCCGCCGCGTGCTCTCGAGCGAATGGATCGCGCGCATGCGCGCGCCCTGCCCGCTCGCGCCGTTCTACGGCTTTCTGGTCTGGCTCAATTCAGAGCGTCGCATGTTCCCGAGCGTGCCCGCATCGAGCTATTTTGGCGTGGGCGCAGGCAGTTCGTTCATGTGGATCGAGCCCGAACGCAAGATCGCGCTGATCGTGCGCTGGCTCGATTCACAATTCGCGGATGCGTTCTTCGGCAAGATGCTGCACGCCGTGGATGCCGTATGCGCCCGATAGCGCGTTAAAGAGCGCATCAGCGCATCGCCATTTCGAGCACCCTCGCCACGTGCAGCGCCGTGGCGTTTGCGCCGTCGTGGATCTGGTGGCGGCAACTCGTGCCATCCGCCACGACGAGATCGGCGCGATCCGCCTGACGCACGGCGGGCAACAGCGAAAGCTCGGCCATCGCCATCGAGGCTTCGTAGTGCTCCGCTTCGTAGCCGAAGCTCCCCGCCATCCCGCAGCACGACGATTCGATCGGCTTCACGTCCAGCCCCGGAATCCAGCCCAGCACCGTGAGCACGGGCCGGAAGGCGTCGAACGCTTTCTGATGACAGTGGCCGTGCACCCACGCACGCGGCGCGTCGAGCGGGTGCAAGGCCAGGTCGAATCGTCCTGCGCCTTTCTCGCGCACGAGGAATTCTTCGAACAGGCATGCCGCCGCCGAGAGTTCGCGGGCCTCGTCGCCGAAGCCATATTGCAGGAACTCGTCGCGCATCGAGAGCAGGCACGAGGGTTCGAGGCCGACGATCGAAACGCCGCGCGCGACGAACGGCATGAGCGTATCGAGTAGCCGACGCGCCTCGCGCTTCGCTTCTTCCACCAGGCCCGCCGCGAGGAACGTGCGGCCGCAGCACAGCGGACGTTCGTCGCCGCGCACGTTGAAGTGCACGAAATAGCCGGCCGCTTCGAGCACGCGTTTCGCGGCGCGCGCGTTTTCAGGCTCGAAGTTGTCGTTGAAGGTATCGACGAACAGCACGACCTCTTTGGTGGCCGCTGCTGCATTCGGCTGTGTGGCCGCAACCTCCGCAAGGAACGACTGCCGGAATTGCGGCAACGAGCGTTGCGGCGCAAGTCCGAGCGCGCGCTTCACCCACGCGTTGACCAAAGGGATGCGCTCGCCAGCCGCCGCAAAGCTGCCCGCTTTCGCAGCACTGCGCGCATAACGCGGCAAGAACGCGATCATCTTCTCGCGCAGCTTCAAACCGTGCTTCGCATTCCACGCCGCGCGCGCCTCGATCTTCAGCTTGGCCATGTCCACGCCGGTCGGGCAGTCGCGCTTGCAACCCTTGCACGACACGCACAGGTCGAGTGTGTCCTTGACCTCGTCGCTCGCGAGTCCGTCCTCGCCCAACTGCCCCGAAATCGCAAGCCGCAACGTGTTCGCGCGGCCGCGTGTCACGTGCTTCTCGTCTTTCGTCACGCGATAGCTCGGGCACATCGTGCCAGCGTCGAACTTGCGGCAGTGGCCGTTGTTGTTGCACATCTCCACGGCCTTCGCGAGGCCACCGGTCAGGTCGTCGCCGCTGCCGGGCGGCGTTTCGGCACCCGTTAGCGGATCGCGCTCCACGTCCCACGCCGACCAGTCGAGCATCGGCCGCATCTGGCGCTCGCGATATCCCGGCGCGAAGCGAAACAGCTTCGTGTCGTCCATTTTCGGCGGGCGCACGATCTTGTCGGGATTGAAGCGGTTTTCCGGGTCGAACAGCTGCTTGATCTCCATGAACGCCTGGTTGATCTTCGGTCCGTACTGCCAGGCAATCCATTCGCCACGACACAAACCGTCGCCGTGTTCGCCCGAAAACGCGCCCTTGTATTCGCGTACGAGTTCCGCGGCCTGTTCCCCTATCGCGCGCATTTTCGCCGCACCGTCGCGGCGCATATCGAGTATCGGGCGCACGTGCAGCGTGCCGACGCTCGCGTGCGCGTACCACGTGCCTTCGGTGCCGTGCCGATGGAAGATTTCGGTCAGGCGGCTCGTGTACTCCGCGAGATGTTCGAGCGGCACGGCACAGTCTTCGATGAACGAGACGGGCTTGCCGTCGCCCTTCATGCTCATCATGATGTTCAGCCCTGCCTTGCGCACTTCCCACAGCGCCTTTTGCTCGTTCGCGTCGGTCATCTTCACGACCGAGTCCGGCAGGCCGAGGTCGCCCATCAGTTCGACCAGACCACCGAGGCGGCGCACCTGCTCATCGCGCTGATCGCCGGCGAATTCGACCAGCAGGATCGCATCGGGCCTGCCCACCAGCGCCTTTTCGATCACCGGCTTGAAGCCGGGGTTGCCAAGCGCGAGTTCGATCATCGTGCGATCGACCAGCTCCACCGCAGTCGGCTTGAGCTCGACGATGTGCTGCGCCGAGTCCATTGCCTGCCGGAAGGTCGGAAAGCTCACCACGCCCAGCGTTTTATGCACAGGCAGCGGCGCGAGCTTCAGCGTGATCTGCCGGCTGAATGCGAGCGTGCCTTCGGAGCCCACGAGCAGATGCGCGAGATTCGCCACGCCGTCGTCGGTATAAGCGAGCGGGTTCTGGCAGTCGAACAGGTCGATGTTGTAGCCGGCCACGCGGCGCAACACCTTCGGCATGCGTTCGGCGATCTCGCCGCGCTCGCGCGTGGCGATGCGTTGCACCCCTTCGAGCAGCGCCGCAAGGCGCGCGCCTTCTTGCGGCATGTTCAGCGAGTGGAAGCGGGCCTCGCTGCCGTCCGCGAGAATCGCGTCGATGCCGAGCACGTTGTGCACCATGTTGCCGTATTCGATCGAGCGCGAGCCGCACGAATTGTTGCCCGCCATACCGCCGATCGTGCACTGCGCGGCCGTCGAAACGTCCACGGGAAACCACAGCCCGTGCGGCTTGAGCCACGCGTTCAGATGATCGAGCACGACGCCGGGCTCGACCGTCACCGTACGCGCATCGGCATCGAAATCGACAATGTTGTTGAGCCACTTCGACGTGTCGATGATGAGCGCTTCGCCGACCGTCTGGCCGCATTGGCTCGTCCCCGCGCCACGCGCCAGCACGGGAGCGTGCTCGACGCGCGCCACTTCCAGCGCCGCACGCAAATCGTCCTGATCACGCGGCACCACCACGCCGATGGGCATGATCTGGTAGATCGAAGCGTCGGTTGCGTAACGGCCGCGGCTCGCGGCGTCGAAAAACACATCGCCGCGCACGGCTTCCCGCAGGCGGCGCGCGAGCGGCGAGCCATGGCCCGCGCTCGAGGGAACCAGATGAATCGGCTTGACCAGCATGCCTGAGGTGCGTGCGCCTTCCATTGCCGTTCACACTCCCTGATGAGAACCCGCTGGTTCTTCGGTCTGCTTACCAAGCTCGAAGCGGCTTTCGGGCTGCATGCGAAACGCGAGAATCACACCGCACCCCATCAGCACCATGCTGCCCACAAACGGCAGATCCCAGTTGCCGAAGCGGTCGATCAGAAAACCGCCCACCACGGGCGAGATGATCGCGGCCAACGCCGAGCCCGTGTTCATCATGCCGCTCGCCGTGCCCGAGAATTCCGGAGCGATGTCCATGGGAATCGCCCACATCGGGCCGATCGTCATTTCGGCGAAGAAGAAGCCCGCCGCGAGGCAGGTCATCGAAATGACGGGATCGTGCACGAACATCAGCGGCACCAAAACGATCAACGTGATGAGCATGCACACCGAGACCATCCAGCTGCGCGCGCGCTTGAGGTTGCCCGTGCGCTTGAGGAGCCAGTCGGTCACGAGGCCGCCGAGCGTGTCGCCCACCACACCGGCGAGAAACACCACCGAGGCGAAGATCGCCGACTTGCCCAATTGCAGGTGATAGTTGTGCAGGAAGTATTGTGGAATCCAGCTAAGGAAAAGCCACAGCGTCCAGCCGTAGCAGAAGTAGACGATCGTCACCGGAATCATGCGCTTGAATAGCGCCATCCATGGCAGGCCGGTCGCGCGCGGCTTGGGCGGCGGCAGAATGGCGAGTTCGGCCTCGGTAATGCGTGGGTGATCCTTCGGGTGCTCGGTGAACGTGAACGCCCACACCACCACCCACAGCAGGCTAAGCGCGCCGCATACATAGAACGATTCGCGCCAGCCATAGCGCGCCATCACCAGCACTACGACTGCGGGCGCCACGGCATTGCCGATGCGCGACGCGGAGTGCGTGATGCCCTGCGCGAAGCCGCGCCGCTCCTTTGCGACCCAGCGCGACATGGCCGAAGTCGAGGCGGGAAACGTTGCGCCCTCACCGAAACCGAGCAGGAGGCGCGCGGCGAGCAGCGTAGCGAGGCCACCTGCCATGCCCGTGAGCACCGTGGCCACGCCCCACACAGCGCCGCAGAAAAGCAGCGTGCGGCGCGCGCCGAAGCGGTCGCTCACCCAGCCGCCAATGATCTGAAACAGCAGATACGGATACGCAAACGCCGAAAAAACCAGCCCGACCTCGGTGTGCGAAAGCTGGAACTCCTTGCCGAAGCCCGCCGCCGCCGTGCTCACGTTCACACGATCGAGGTAGGTGATGAAGTACATGATGCAGAGCATGATCAGCACGATGCTGCTCGCGCTCGTCAATCGATACCGTTTCATCGTCTGTCTCCGTTGCTGGTTCTATCGGCCGCTTCGCCCTTCTTGCAGGGGCGTCCGGCATGGGAACAACCTGGGAAAGCAGCCTGTCATGCCGCGCCCCGTGCGCCGCATGTGCGTCTTATGTGAGAAATGCGCCTGCTTCAGGCTGCTTTCAGCGAAACCACATTGGGCTGCGCCGCGAGGTATTCCATCGCTGCCGGCAAACCGCTGTCCTTCAACGGCACGTTCGCAATGCGCAGGCCCATCTCGCAGCCCGCCAGCGCAGCCAGCAGCGTGAGATCGTTGCAGTCGCCCAGGTGCCCGATGCGGAACATGCGTCCCTTGACCTTGCCCAGGCCCGTACCCAGCGAAAGGTCGAAGCGCTCGTAGATGATCTTGCGCACCGCATCCGCATCGACGCCTTCGGGCATCATCACGCCCGTAAGCACGGGGCTGTAGACCGCGGGGTCGACGCACTGAATCTCGAGGCCCCACGCGCGCACCGCGCGCCGGCACGCTTCGCCCAGGCGCTGATGCCGCGCGAACACGTTGTCGAGCCCTTCGTCCTGCAGCATGTCGAGCGCTTCGGAAAGGCCGTAGAGCAGGTTCGTATTGGGCGTGTACGGCCAGTAGCCGCTCTTGTTCATCTCGATGATCTCGGTCCAGCCCCAGAAGCTGCGCGGCAGCTTTGCGTGCTCGCTGGCCGCCAGCGCCTTCGCCGAAACCGCATTGAAGCTGATGCCAGGCGGCAGCATGAGACCTTTCTGCGAGCCGGAGACGGTCACGTCCACGCCCCACTCGTCGTGCCGGTAGTCCGCACTTGCGAGGCCCGAAATCGTGTCCACGAGCAGCAGCGCCGGATGCCCGGCGGCGTCGATCGCCCGGCGCACCGCGGCGATATCGGAGGTCACGCCGGTCGACGTTTCGTTGTGGACCACGCAAACGGCCTTGATGGCGTGCTGCGCATCGTCGCGCAGGCGCTTTTCGATCATGTCCGGCTGCACGCCGCGCCGCCAGCCTTCAATGCCCGGCAGGCCGAGAAATTCCGGCTTCAGGCCGAGGCGCTCGGCCATCTGCTTCCATAACGTCGCGAAATGGCCCGTTTCATACATCAGCACCGTGTCGCCGGGGCTCAGGGTGTTGGTGAGCGCGGCTTCCCACGCGCCGGTGCCCGAGGCCGGGTAGATGACCACCGGCTGCTGGGTCTTGAAGATCTTCTTGATGCCGTCCAGCACCTTGAGCCCGAGCACGCCGAACTCTGGGCCGCGATGGTCGATGGTCGGATAGCTCATCGCGCGCAGGATGCGATCGGGCACCGGGCTCGGCCCGGGAATCTGCAGGAAGTGACGACCAGCGGGATGGAAATCGAGCTTCAACATGCAATCGCTCCTGTTTTTGAATTTTGCATGCAAAAAACTATAATCCAGTCAGCCCTCGCGTAGACGGACAATTCCGACGTGGTTTACCCCAATCTCAGCTTGCTTCTTTGGGTCCTGCCCTTGGGCTAGAATTCGCTGAAAATCGATGAAAATGCCTTTTGCATGCAAAATCCGAACCTGAACCCGTCCACAATCAGCCCGGAACTGCCGCCCATTGCGCGCCAGCAACTTCACGACACCGTCGTCGATCATCTGCGGCGGTTCATCGTGGAAGGCGTGCTCGAAGCCGGCCGCAAGCTCAATGAACGCGAGCTGTGCGAAACCTTGGGCATATCGCGCACGCCGTTGCGCGAAGCGCTGAAGGTGCTCGCGTCCGAAGGGTTGATCGAGATTTCGCCGAATCGCGGCGCATCCGTTTCGAAGATGTCGGAAGCGGAACTGCGCGAGACCTTCGAACTCATGAGCGGGCTCGAAGCGTTTTCAGGCGAACTGGCTTGCGAGCGGATCACCGCGGCCGAGATCGCCGAGATCAAGGCGCTGCACTACGCCATGCTCGCCTGCCGCGCGCAGAACGATCTGGCCGGTTACTACAGCCGTAATCAGGCGATTCACGACAAGATCAACGAAGCGGCGCGCAATTCGGCGCTGCGGCAAACCTATATCGCCGTGAACCGCCGCTTGCAGGCGCTGCGGTTTCGCTCGAACTTCGAGACCCCGAAGTGGGATCGCGCGATTCATGAGCATGGAGAAATGCTCGAAGCGCTCGACGCGCGCGACGGCAAGCGGCTCGCGGCAATCCTGCGGCAGCATTTGCTCGCCAAACGCGATGCGGTGTTGAGGATTGGAGATGCACCCTCGGGGCAGGAATAAGAGATCGGAAACCGGGCCGCTACCGACCCGATCCGTTGCGTTCGCAACGACACGCGCGGTTACTTCGCCGCCGACTCCAGAAAGCTCTGCGCGAGCTGCTTCCTCAAGTGATCTGCTGCGGGCGAAAGCCTGCGGCCCACACGCGTGACCATCTGGCTCGAAAAGCCCGCCGCGATCGGGTGATCGATCGGCACGGCCACCAGTTCACCCAGATCGATGCCGCGCCGCGCCGTGATCGACGACATGAACGCCACGCCCAGCCCGGCGGCCGCGAGCGTCTGCGCGGTGTTGAAAAGATCCACGCGATAAGCGGGTATCACATTCAGGCGCGCGTCGTCGAATAGCGACTGCACGAAATGCTGCACACCGAACGACTCGGTCATGAAGATCAGACGCTCGCCGGCGAGTTCGGCGGGCGCCACCTTCAGCATCTTCGCAAAGCGGTGCGAGGGCGCGACGAGCGCGCAAAGCGGCCGCGACGCGAAGGGATGAATGCGCAGGGCGGGGTCGTCGGAGGTGCGCGTGCACAGACCAATATCGACCACGTCGTCGCGCACGAGCGACAGCACGACCGGCGTCGGTCCCGAGCGGATCTCGACAAGAATGTCAGGGTACGTCATCGAAAATCGCTGCAGCGCCCGCGCGATCAGATTGCCGATGAAGCCCTCGCCCACGCCCAGTGCCACGCGTCCGCGCCTCAGGTGCCGGTACTCCTCCAGGCGCGCGGCGAGGTCACGCTGGCGGCGCTGGCCGTCGCGATAGTGGTCCACGAGCACCTGACCGATCTCGGTCACGGCCACGTTGCGCCCGCGCCGCTCGATCAGCGAAAAGCGCAGCCGCCGCTCGAGCGCCGCCACCTGGCGGCTGATGACCGAAGCGTTGACGCCCAGCGCCTCGGCGGCCATGCGCACCCCGCCTGCCGCCGCAATTTCGGCCAGATAGCGCAACGGCCGCTCGCCAATGTCGTCGATTGCGCCTCGCGCCGCGTCATCCCGATCTGTCTTTCCTCGCACTACGTTGCTCCTTTTGCGCGCGTTGCCTTGCTGCGCCGCGACGATCAACCGTTGACTTCAAGTCAACATTTTCGGTGCTTTTCCGTCATGGGTCGAGTTTTTCGTCGATGCAATACTCGGCTTTTGGCTTTTGCCCAAATCTATTCCAATAAAAGGAGTCCCCCCGTGAGCGAGCACCACTACTGCGAAGTCGCCGACCTGGCCGAAGCCCGATCGGAACTCGACGAAATCCGTCATCACCTCCACAAGCACCCTGAACTCTCGTACGAGGAAGCCGATACGTCGCGCTTCGTCGCGGACAAGCTCGCGGCCTGGGGCTACGACGTCACGCGTCACGTGGGCGGCCACGGCGTGGTGGCGTCGCTCAAGTTGGGCACGAGCGCGCGTACGGTAGGCGTGCGCGCCGACATGGACGCCCTGCCGATCCAGGAGCTGACCGGCCTCGACTACGCGAGCGTGCACGACGGCAAGATGCACGCATGCGGCCACGACGGCCACACCGCGGTCCTGCTCGGCGCGGCGCGCCAACTCGCCAAAACGCGCAACTTCGACGGCACCGTCCACCTGATCTTCCAGCCCGCCGAGGAAGCCGGCTCGGACAGCGGCGCCGAGCGCATGATCGCCGACGGCCTGTTCGATCGCTTCCCCTGCGAAGCGATCTTCGGCCTGCACAATCATCCAGGCGTGCCCACCGGCACGTTCGGCTTTCGCGCCGGCCCGCTCATGGCCGCGTGCGACACCGTCAAGCTGCGCGTTCACGGCAAGGGCGGCCACGCGGCGCGCCCGCATCTGGCCGTGGACCCGGTGCTCGTGGGCAGCAGCATCGTCATGGCCCTGCAGTCGGTGGTGTCGCGCAACGTCGACCCGACCGAAGCCGCGGTCGTGACCGTTGGCGCGTTCCGCTCGGGCCATGCGCCGAACGTGATTCCCGAAGACGCCGTGCTCGAAATGAGCGTGCGCTCGTTCTCGCCCGAAGTGCGCGCGACACTCGAAGCGCGCATCCGTGCGCTAGTGGAAGCGCAGGCGCAAAGCTACGGCGCGACAGTGGACATCGAATTCATCCGCGGCTATCCGGTGCTCATCAACAGCGAAGCGGAAACCGAATTCGCGCGCCAGGTGGCCGAGGAACTGGTCGGGCCGGAGCACGTCATCGCGCCGTTCCCGCCGATCGCGGGCAGCGAGGACTTCGCGTACTACCTGCAGCAGCGCCCCGGTTGTTTCGTACGCCTTGGCAACGGCGAAGGCCGGCCGATGCTGCACAACGCGCGCTACGACTTCAACGACGAGAACCTGACCATTGGCGCGGCGTTCTGGACGCGTCTTGTCGAGCGCTTCCTCAGCAAGGACCGTGCATGAACGCCGCCACTGAACCGCTTCTGAAAACAGCGGACGAAGTCGCGCTTTCGCCTGGCTACCAGCGCAAGATCGTTCTCGCGGCGGTGATCGGCAACCTGCTCGAATTCTTCGACTTCACGGTCTACAGCTATTTCGCGCTGACAATCGGCCATCAGTTTTTTCCGGCCGACAGCCAGGTCACGTCATTGCTGCTTGCGTTCGCGGTGTTCGCCGTGGGCTTCGTCATGCGCCCGCTCGGCGGCATCGTGCTCGGCCGCTACGCCGACCGCGCGGGCCGCAAGCCGGCGCTCACGCTCACCATCCTGCTGATGGCGGTGGGTTCCGCGTCCATCGGTCTTGCGCCCACCTATGCGCAGATCGGGATCGCCGCGCCGCTGCTCATCGTTCTTGCACGTCTTTTGCAGGGCTTCGCGCAAGGCGGCGAGTTCGGCGCGGCAACGGCCACGCTGCTCGAAATGGGCGGACAAGCGAGCCGCGGTTTTCGCGCGAGTTGGCAGCTTGCGAGCCAGGGGGCGGCGGCGCTGCTCGGCTCGGGTCTCGCGGCGAGCCTCGGCTTTCTGCTCTCCGCTGAGACGATGCATAGCTGGGGCTGGCGCATTCCGTTCCTGCTCGGCACGCTCATTGCGCCGGTCGGCATCTATCTGCGCCGGCATATTCGCGAGGAGCCGCCCGCACAGCGCGTGGTCGCCGACCGTGACGACCCGAAGCGCGGCCTGTACGTGCGCAACTGGTTCCTCACGATCTTCGCGATCATGGGCATGTCGGTGTCGACGTACGTGATGATGTACTACATGCCGACCTACTGCATTCAGTACCTGGGACTGCCACCGAAGATGTCGATCCTCGCGGGCGTGGCTTCCAGCACGATCTCGCTCGTGATGTGCCCGATTTACGGCGCATGGTCGGACCGCATGGGCCGCCGCAAGCCGCTCACGGTGATCGGCCGCGTCGCGCTGATCCTGCTGCTCTACCCGGCGTTCTGGCTCATGACGCACTTTCCTTCGCTGCCGGTCGTGCTCGGCGCGCTCATCGTGCTCATGCTCTGCTACACGATGGGCTCCGCTCCCGCTTACGCGTTGATGCCGGAAAACTTTCCGAAGCATCTGCGCGCAGGCTATATGTCGAGCGCGTATGCCATTGCGGTGTCGGTGTTCGGCGGCACGGCGCAGCTCGTGGCCGGCTGGCTCATTCATGTCACGGGCAACAAGATGGCGCCCGCGTGGTACATGATCGGCTGCGTGCTGATTTCGCTCATCGCGGTTTCCTTGTTCGAAGAAACCGGCAACAAGGCGATCGACTGAGCGGTCGAATCCAAAGAGCGTAGTCTTGACAAAGGGCGGCCGAACGCAGTTTGCGTCGGCCGCCCTTTTGCTTTGTCCCCGATCATTCTGAACAATTTAGTTTAACTACGTAACCCGATTCTTACTGGCCTCCCTGCGCGCCGTTCGGTCGAGGACTCATTGCGCCGTTGTCGTTGTTATACGGCATGTTCTGGCGAGTTCCCATTGCGGGCGCGGGCGCCGCGCCTGTTCCCGGCGTGGAACCCGAACAAGACCAGACTGTGTAGCGCTTGCGTTTGCGCGCGTTGCAGGCACGGCGCGGCACCCGCCTTGCCGTACCCGGCAATGCAGGCAAACCGGCACGACATCGGAAAATTACTGAGGCCCGATCAGAGCGCCACTTGCACGCCCAATTCGACCACATGCTCGGGAGCGAGGCCGTAGTACTCGGCACTAGAAGCGCAGTGGTACGACATGAAAGCGAAAAGCCGCGCGCGCCAGTGGCTCACGTCTTGCTGGGCGGGCTGTCTCAGCACTTCGTCTCGCGGCAGATAGTAGGTGGTCTGCCGCGGATCGAACCGCCAGTCGCCCAGCCGGCCTTGCAGCGAGGCCAGCAGGTGCGGCAGATTGGGCCGCTCGACAAAGCCATGATGCGCAACGATCTCCCAGCAGCCCGCTCCCAGCTCGCGCGTCTCGATACGCGTTTCATCGTCCGCCTGTGGTGCGGACTCCGAAACGTTCGCGAACACGATTACCGTGCGGTGCAGGACGTGATTGTGCCGCACGTTACACACGAGCGCGGCCGGCGTCATGCCGGGTACGTTGCCCGGGTAGACGGCCGTGCCAGGCACGCGGGACGGCTTCGGACCGGCTGAGCAGGTGTCGTGCAAGAAGGCGTCGACCGACTCGCCGCGCGCCGCATGGCGCGCCTCCAGTTCGCGGCCCCGGTTCCAGGTGCTCATCGTGATGAACAGCACCGCGCCCACGGAGACCGGAAACCAGCCGCCCGTGGGGATTTTCGGCAGGTTCGCGGCAAGCAGCATGCCGTCCACGACCAGCAGCGGCACGCACGCGAGCACCGCAATGAGGCGCGGCCACCCCCACACTTCGTGGCATACGGATAGCATCTGCATCGACGTGGTCACCATCGTCATCGCTACCGCGAGGCCATACGCCGAAGTGAGCCGCCCGGAGCTGCGAAAGAACAGCACCAGAAACACCACGGCCACGAGCAAGCCCGCGTTCACCGCCGGAACATACACCTGGCCGCGCCGCTTGCTCGACGTCTCTATCGTCCGCATGCGTGGCAGGAAGCCCAGTTCGATCGCCTGGCTCGTCATCGAAAACGCACCCGAAATCACCGCTTGCGAAGCGATGATGGTGGCAAGCATGGCGATGCCGACAGCCGGAATGAGCGCCCAGTGGGGCACCGAGTGAAAAAACGGCTGGCTCGCGCCGCCCGGCTCGAACAGCACCGTCGCGGCCTGGCCAAAATAGCCGAGGACAATCGCGGGCAGCACAACGCAAAAGAACGCGATGCGAATGGAACGCGTGCCGAAGTGACCGATGTCGGCATAGAGCGCTTCGGCGCCGGTCAACGCCAGGATCACGGCGGCGAGCACGCCGAACGCGAGCGCAGGATGCGAGAGCGCGAGCCGCACCGCCCATACCGGCGACACCGCGGCGAGAATCGCGGGATAGCGCGCGATGTGATACACGCCTACCGCCCCGAGGCTCACGAACCATACCGCCATGACGGGACCGAACGTGCGCCCGACCACGGCGGTGCCGCGCGACTGGAACAGGAAGAGCGCCACGAGAATCGCCAGCGAAACCGGCAGCACGGCGCTGTCGAACGCAGGATTGATTTCCTTGAGCCCCTCCACCGCGGAGAGCACGGAGATGGCGGGCGTGATCATCGAGTCGCCGTAGAACATCGCCGCGCCAACGAGGCCCGCGAGCACGAGCAGACGCGGCGCGGGGCGCCCTGCCTTCGCGAACCCGGCGCGCACGAGCGCCGTGAGCGCGACGATGCCGCCCTCGCCCTCGTTATCGGCGCGCATCACGAAGCAAGCGTACTTGAGCACCACGACGATGAGCACTGCCCACAGGATCATGGAGAGCACGCCCATCACGAAGGGCTGCGCCGCGGTATGCGCCGTCTGGACCGCTTCGCGCAGCGCGTAGATCGGACTCGTGCCGATGTCGCCAAACACCACGCCAAGCGCGCCGAGCACCAGCGCGCTCTGGCCGGAGTCGTCCCGGTTGCGCGCCTTGACTTTCGGCGCTTGTCTGATGGGGTCGAGGCGTTCCTGAAGCATGGCTGCGCGGCATCCGTGGAGGCTTTGCCTTCCCGCAAGCGGCGTTCCTCCCGGGGCCTGAGCGAGTGAAGGGTCGAACGGCAATTGCCCGGCTGCGGTGCGAACTTGCGTTATCCGCGGGGCCGGCCTATATTGCTCGCAGATGGTTGCGACTCGCAACCATTTGGTTGATGACAAAGCGTGGAGACCCTCATGGATTTTATCGACGTGCCCGCCCAGCCTCGCGAGACGACCATCCTCGAGCTGCGCGAGTTCTCGCGGCGACTCGTGCGCGAACTGGGCTTCATGCGCACGACGCTGGCGGATAGCGATCTCGCCCCTTCCGCCGTGCACGCCATCATCGAGATCGGCGCGCAGCCGGGCATCAATGCGCGGGCGCTGGGCGACATCCTGCGACTCGACAAGTCGAACACGAGCCGCCAGGTCGCGCGGCTCGAGGCGGCGGGTCTCGTCAAACGCAAGACTGCCGACGACGACGCGCGCTCGTCCGAACTGACCCTGAGCGCGGCGGGCCAGAAGCTGCGCGCGAAGATCGACCGCTTCGCCACGGACCAGGTTTCCAACGCGCTGCGGCGGCTGGTTCCCGCCGATCAACAGGTGCTCGTGCGCGCGCTCGCGCTCTACGCCGACGCGCTCGCGCACGACAACCCCAACGCGGGTGGCGCGACCGCGTCGACAGCGGGCGTGCAGATCGTGGAAGGCTACCTGCCCGGCTGCATTGGCGACATTGCGAGCCTGCACGCGCGGTTCTACGCAGCGAACTGGGGCTTCGGCGCTTACTTCGAGAAGAAGGTGGCGACGGAACTGGCCGAATTCGCCGGTGCGTTGCCGGACGACAACAAGGCGTTGTGGCTGGCGGTGGAACGCGATCGCATCCTGGCTTCGCTTGCCATCGACGGCAACGAGAGCGGCAATACAGGCGTCGCCCATCTGCGCTGGTTCATCGTGGACGACTCGCTGCGCGGCACCGGTATCGGCAGGCAGTTGATGACGAGCGCCATGCGGTTCGTCGATGCGCGCTACGCCGAGACTTACCTCTGGACGTTCAAGGGCCTCGACGCCGCGCGGCATCTGTACGAGTCGTTCGGCTTCCAGTTGGCTGAGGAATTCGAAGGCGACCAATGGGGCACGAAGGTCACAGAGCAGCGCTTCGTGAGGCGCGCCTCTCCAGGCGCGTCAAAATAAGCGAGGGCATTGCCGAAGCGACGAGGTAACGAATCGGACACGACACGCCTGCGAATGCAGGCAATGAAGGGGGCCGCGCGATATATCGTCAATCGTGCGTGGCAGCCGGACAGGATTGCCAGGAGCCTGGAAGGACACTGGGCAGACCACTCGTGTGATCGGGATGAATCACCACGTCATTGACGTCCACGACATCGACGCGGACAGGCACAACGCACTTTAAAAACATCGACTCGTTCTTGCCCGAAGGGCAAGGCTGCGCGCTGCGCTCCCCGCCCGCTGCGAGTACGAAATGACTCCCAGAGATCACCTCGATCTGGCCCGGCTCCAGCTTTTCGCCCTGACTCTTATAGACCCAGCCTCCACCTTCAGCTGTGCGATTGACCACAACGCATTTGAGCGCATAACTAGTGTGGCCCCGATTGATGAGTGCAATATACAGATCAGCTCCACCGGCCCCTTGCGTCGTGCTCGACGTTCCGCCTGGAACGGTGGATGTCGCACCCGTTATGGGTTCGAGATACCAGCCGGATTGCAGATCGGGCCGCGACGCGCAGCCTGGAACGCAGAGGAAAACAACAGCCATCGAGGCGGCGAGTTTCATGGCGTTGGTCATTGCAGCCCCCCACGAACATAGTTTTGCGGGCTGAGTGCGTTCACGCTGCGCGTCAACGTGTCGAGTTGCGCCTTGATGAGCGTGAGTTCGGCTAACGTCGCGGCGGCGTTGCTGGATGGATTCTGTGCCGCGAGCGTCGCGCTGACCTTGTCGACACGCTGCGTCAATTCAGCAAGCAATCGTAGCTGCGTCGTCACATCGGTGCTTGACCACGCCGGTGACTGCAATTTTGTGATCGACGCTTGCAGCGCATTGATGCTCTGCGCGAGCGCACCGATTTGCCCAGCAAGAGCGGGGTCCGGACTGTCCGGTTGCGGCTGCGGTTGCGGTTGCAAAGCGACAATCAGGCGATCGATCGCGACGCTCAGGCGCTCGGTCGAATTCTGCAGCGTCTCGAGCCGCGCAGGCAGACCGGATGTGTCGGGGCTGCCCGGCGCCACCTTGCCAGGTGGCTTCTCTCCAGGTTGTGTGTCGGGCGCCTTCGGAGAGATGACCGACGGCAGATGCGTGGCAACGACTCCGGCTGCGCCCGTCGCCGCCAGCGCGGAGGCAAGCACCGCGTTATGACCGATCGACTGCAACCATTGCGCGAACGCGCTGCCTTTCGTGGCATTCGCCTCGTCATCCGCCGCAGCCGCGCTTGCCGGTGCAGGTGCGGGCACAGAAGCGGGCGGGCGCGCGAGTGCGACTGAAAGTGCGGGGTTCGCCACCGCCCACTGGCCATATTTCTTGAACGTATTCAGAACTGTGTGTTCACCAAGCATTCGGTAGCTTTCGAATTGCGCCTCGGTGAAAAATTGATCAGCGGTGGTTTCCTGCGGGAACGCCCCGCCTGGCACCTTGCTTGTGGCGGCATAGCTGCATACGTCCACCGGTTCATCGCCGAATAGCACCGGCTTGATGAGGATGAGTTGGCCGTCGAGCTGCCCTGCGTCGACCGCCGAATAGCCAATGGCGCCAATGCGAACCCGCCTGGCAATGGCACCCGGCCCGACGCTCGGGGTCGGCAACGGCATGGGAAAGGTTATCGAAATGCCGAAGTCAATGCGGATCTTGCGGATCGCATTCTCCAGGTCCGCATACGCATATTGAGGATCCGCCGCGGCATCGACAACCACGATGCGCCGGCAACGACGCCTTACCATTTCATACAGGCCGAGATTCTCGAAGTGGCCACCATCGGAGAGATAGACATGCTCATTGTTATCGCTCGAGGTGGCGAATGCCTCCCTTAACAGCGGCATGATGCCGAAGATCGGATTCCGGCGGTGTAGTCCGCTCGCTGTGCCAAAACGCGGCGACGGCAGCCACCAGCCGAGCCGGACGTTGAAAAGCGTCATCACGAAGGCCACGAGACCCGACGTGTGATAGCCCATGTTGGGCGAAGCGGCAGCGCCCGAGATGGTCATTGCGCGACCTAGCGTGATATCGGCATAGCCGGTTGTCGGCACATAGCCGATCGTGCTGCTCCCGGTGAAAAGCGGCGAGATGATGAAGGAAGTGGCTTTGCGCTGTTGCCATGCGAGACGTCGCTTCGAAGGTTTCGCGAGATTCAGCGCGGTGTTGACGACGGGATAGAGACGTCGCGTGGGCGGGCGCGGCGGCGGCGGCGGCAGCGGGAACGGCGGCGCCTTAGGATTCATCGACCAATTGTCGTTATCGTCGAAGTTGGTGAACCACTGCGGATTGCGCTGCGCGTTGGTTGCGCCCAGATAGGCGCGCACGAGCCGGTTGCCATACAGGTTGTGCAACGAAAACGTATTGGCGCCGATCGCTGCCGATACGAAGAACGCGAACGCCACAGCAAACACGCATGCAATGAGGAGATACAAACAATTCGTATCGGTAAGGATGCGCGCATAGCCCACTTTCGTGTCCCAATCGGAATCTCCGCGAAGGACACCAATGGCAACGTTCACGCAATAGCTCAACACGATCAACAACACGACAATGAATGCCGCAGCCGAGATCTGGAGCACGCGCGTTCTAGCGACCGCAGCGAGCGACGGTGCGCGTTTTTTGAGCGTTGCCGTGGTCTTGCTCCAGTAGCCCGCAAGGCTTACCGCAACACCGATCAGTCCGCCACTGAGCCCAACGTGCGAGAGCCGATCGGCGCCCGAATCAAGCAAAAATAGAACGGCATACGTCACGATTGAAAACATGCCGATCCACCCGACTACAGCAAGGAAGTAGTACGCGCTGGCGCGTGCCCACCACTCTCGATAGGCCTCCATGCCGGGCGGACGGGGAACCCCCTGAGACAACTTCTGGGCATTTCCCCGGGTCAGCGGACCCGTCGCTCCCGCCTGCAATACCGAGGCGATCCACAGACCGCAAACAACGAGCGGGAATGACCAGACCGCATAGTTCGTGAGCATTACCGGGTCCGCGCGCAAACGCGCCACCGGCGGGGCGAAATAGCGCACCAGTGCGAAATAGCCCGCGGCAACGACCGCGCCGCTGCCCACAATCGCGAGAATCACCCATAGCCTCGGCGGATAGTGAATCGGTTCGATGCCGCGAAGGCGCCGCACAAGGAAACCGACCGGAACCGCGACGGCCTGTACCACCGCCCCCGAACACGCAAACCAGACGAGGTTGCCAGGCTGCGAGCCCGCTGTTTGCAGATCCTGCTGGGTGGCCGCCCAGCTCAACAGCACAGCAGCCAGACAGAGCGGAGCGAAGCTGCAAAGGAGGAACCAGTTGCGTACCTCCTTGGTATCAGTGCTGGGCTTGCCGGTCATGTCGCCGATCATGTAGCCGTGGCCGATTGCGATCAGCCCCCCCGCGGCAAGCAAAGGGACACGCACGCTCCCGCCTTGCAAGTGTAGTGAAAGCAGCCACAATCGCGGTACGGCGACCGCCGCGAGCAGCAGCGGGACGAACACAAGCCAGTTGAGCAACAGATTACGCGCAAAGGTCATGATGAGCGTGAACAGATCGGCCGACATGCCCCACACCGGACTCAGGTAATTGCTGTACGCACGCAGGTTGCGAATCTCTTCCGGCTCCGGCTGGTGAAGCGCGCCGGGCGGCCCGTTCGTGGGCGGCGGCGGGTGCCCCAGCGCCGTGAGCACATTGCCGAGCGTCGTGCGCTGTATCCAGCTTGTCAGCCAGGCTCCGATATAACCGCCACCCGATACCGTCGAGAGATAGTGGAAGTTTTGCAACAGGCCCCGCTTCGCAAGCCCCTGAAGCACGCCCAGGCAGAACGTCGCGCTGCGAATTCCGCCGCCGGACAGGCACAGCGCGCATTGCACCTGGTCGCCGGGCAATCCATGAATGTCGCGCCGTAGGGCATGCTCGCGCTCCTCTATGCTCGCGTTGGGAGCGATCGAGGTGCGGCTGGCATTCGGATGCAGGAGTTTGAACTCGGCCTCGAGCATCTCGCACTCTTCCTTGCGAGCCGCGTCGGTCAGGGTTTCGGCCCGAACCTCTTTATTGTCCGCGTTCATTTTGGCTCTCCGCTCCCGGTTTGGGGACTAATTCGTGCTTACCCGCATCGTGGGAGTCCGGTAGTTTTCGCCTCGCTAATTCTGCATAACTAATTTTCTGGAATTTATTGGAATCGGTGGCGACGGATTTCGCGCCCGCACGCTCGCCCTTTATCTCTTTGGCTTGCAGGTCTGCCTGAGCGACCACAGCATGGTAAAGCTCCAGAATCAGTGCGGTCGTAAGGGGGTTCCAGATGTCGTTGTGATCCATCATGATCGCCTTGTCGACTCTTACGACCCAGTAAGGGAAATAATTGATGGATGGATCGGCACTCGCGGTCGGAACTTTAACTTTAACGAGCGACATGCCGTCGCCCATATAGACACTCGGATCGTTGAATATCTCGAATTCGCGCGTCGGATTGCCGCTGCGCGCCCAGCACTGTTCGATTCGGCAATCAATTCTGGCCATTAACGGCTTGCCGGCGTTGGAACCTGTTTCGCATTCGTCTTTGTCGATCAGATTCGCCGCTCCGCACAGTGACTCGGGGCGAGCGCTGGAGGTGGGATAGTTGGGGGAAGTGGCTTGCGGCGACAAGCACAAAAGGTGGGTCTGAAACGCAGGAACCCAGCCTGCGCCGTGGTCGTCCTCGGCGCCCTCCGCGTCCAGCGAATTGTCAGCGGCGGCGGTCACGTGCCGGAAGATCGGGAACATATCGCGAGTGGCCCAATCGCCGTCGCTCTGCAACGTCACCAGAACGGGAAGCTGTACGCCGCCCACCATCTCGCCTGGCTGGATATAAGCCCTGCGTTGCGCCGAATAAAACAACGGCGCATAGCGCGTTCCTTCGAAGGCGGGGTTCAGAAGCACGACAAGGTCGCCAAACGAATAGACCCGGTTCGATTGCTTCGTATTGAGGCCAGTCTCCATGTTCCCCAACAAGGAGCGGAAATCGACCAATGCTCCAAAGCTATGCCCGATCGTCAGCATGTGAACGTTCCCGCAGTGTTGTGCACTTCCTGCCGTTTCCGTGTTCCCGCTCGGGTGGCAGGAATTGTCCACATAAAATTTGTGGAGCCGCTCGAAGAGACCCTGCACCGCGCCGGCAGACACAGTCTCAGCTGCGAGCTTCCGGTCGAGCACCGTCGCGTATTTCAATGGACCTGTCAGCGAATCACCGCGCCAACCTATGAATATGCCAACAACGTGACGCTCCTCTGCCGGCGGGGCATCGAACTTTGCGAGCGACTCAAGGAATGCGCGAAACAGCACGGCATAGTAGTTATCGGACTGCGATGAACCGTGCCAGCCATGGGTATAAACGACAATGTCGAGCCGGACCGGCTTAACCGGCTCGGTGGGATTCGCCGGCTTCGGCGGACTCACGAGTGCATCGAGTTGCGCAAAGAGATTTTCGATCTCGGTCGTGTTCGCAGGGAGCTTGGGATTGGCCCGTAAGTCAGCTTCCCACCCCTGGTCGTCGAATTCCGTGAAAAACAAATCGTAGTTCTTGTGATGTTCGGCAGGCGTGTGCCAGCAGGCGTTGTCAGCACCGCCTGGTGTCGTCTGGTCCACATCGTCCGACAAACACTTCGACAGTCCATCTCCGTCCGGATCTACGCGTTCGAGCGTGCCACATGCCGTCGGCTTGCTTGCAGCAGGCGTGGTGCCCGTATCGGTCAACGTCTTGTCGAACGCGTCGTAGAGTCTCTCGCATGCCGACTTGTCGGGCGCGTGATTCTTATAGGCGTGGTACGGCGGGTTGCTGGAGCAACCGGCGAAGACGAATGCAAAAACAGAAAGCGAGATGATTTTTTTTGGCAGCTGGAACATGTCCCGGTCTCCCCGACCCCGTGTGGCACACCGATCCACGTGCAATCGCACCACGAGTGCTCGCTCACGGGTGGGGCCTCAGACCCGTTCGGCGGCGCAGTTGTTCTTTAGGCAACGCACTCGCATACTGAATGATCGTCATCGTCATCGTCATCGTCGGCGGGGGCACAGGGCACTCAACGCGCCGCGCCGAAGCATACTGAACTCGCTCCGTTAATTCGAGTGGCTTTCGCGGCACTTCGATCATGACCATGACTTGCTCGCTTTATATGAGACACAGTCGATGAACAATGGACTCCTACTTATTTTTTAATTAATTATCCTAATAATTCAGCTACGCAAATCGATATCACCCACCTGAAATAGCTAATACCTGCCCTGACTTGCTGTATGTGGGGCGGACCACATCGACGCGCGAGATATTATGCTAAATGGATATTTTTGCGCAGCAACGTCTTCTGACAGACGAGCGGACGCAGCGCATCCCATCGCTGCTCGTACCTGTGTCATCCGCTCCCGCGCGGGTTCGATTGGGCGATGGGTAACGTGATCGGCGGCACCCGCCTCGGCCCTGCCCCGCCGCAACGCACGCATATGAGGCGCGCGGCAGACCACGCGCGCCTCGTTGCAGACGAATGTAAATTTTCAGCAGGTTGTCGCCGCGTTCAGTCCTTCGGCGCGTACTCTTTATCGAGCCGGTCGAACAGCGGCTTGTTCACGAGGCGCTGACGCTCGGCGAACGGCGCGACGATATTCGCGTCTTCGTCGAGGCGCCCGTTCGCGCGCAATTGTCCGAGCGCACGCTGCATGCCGGCCACCGCGCCTTGCAGCGCCGCGTTCGCATACAGCACCAACGCGTAGCCGAGGCCAGCCAACGCTTCGCGCGACTGCACCGGGGTCTTGCCGCCAATCACGATGTTGATGAGCTGCGGAGCGTCGATGAGTTTCGGCAAGCGCTCGATGTCCTCGAGCTTTTCCGTGGCTTCGATAAAGAGAATGTCCGCGCCCGCCTCGATGAACGCATGACCGCGCGCGATCGCGTCTTCGATACCGTGCACCGCGGCCGCGTCGGTGCGCGCCATGATGAGCAGGTTGCCGTCTTCGCGCGCGTCCACGGCCGCGCGGATCTTGCCCACCATCTCGCTCGCGCCGATCACTTCCTTGTTGGCGAAGTGGCCGCATTTCTTCGGCATGATCTGGTCTTCGAACTGGATCGCGTCCGCGCCGCTGCGCTCCAGCGTGCGCACGGTCTGACGCACGTTCAGTGCGTTGCCGAAGCCCGTATCGGCGTCGACGACGAGCGGCAGGTTGACGGCGTCACGCACGCGCGCCGTGTGCTCGGCAATGTCGGACAGCCCGATGAAACCAAGATCGGGCAGGCCGAACGACATGTTGGTCACGCCCGCACCCGTGAGGTAGAGCGCCTCGAAGCCGGCGTCCTCGATCACGCGGGCGCTCATGGCATTGAAGGCGCCCGGCATGAGCAGGCCGCGGCGTTCGTTGACCTTGGCGCGGAAAGCGGCGCGGCGCGCGGCAGTTGAGGTGGTCATAGCGATGGCTCCGTTCGGTGAGTGTGTTGGGCGGTTTCGAGGTGATGCAGAGATTCGTACGACGCATGCCAATTGGCAGAAACCAGCCGCATGCGACATAAAACGATACTGTATCTGGCCATGACACCGTGTGCGCGACGACGGCTTCGTGCCACAGGCTCGGGAACGTTTTGTGAAACGTTTCAGCACCCCGCGGATCGCGAGGCCAGGCCGAACCGAACCGCGCGGTCGTACGGAGTATCATGACGCGCTGAACGACGCGTCGATTGACGGCGCATCGGACCTGCCGCGGAACCTGCCATCGTGAACTATTTCAATGTCCTGCTCGCGCTTTCGGGCGTGCTGCTTCTGAGCGTCGCCAGCCCGGGGCCGAACTTTGTCATCGTCACCTCGACGGCGGTGGCTTCGCGCCGCGCGGGGCTCGCGACCGGCCTGGGCCTCGCCGCCGCCTCCGGCACCTGGGCGTGGATCGCCATCGCGGGCTTGAGCCTGATCGTCGCCCATGTCGCCTGGATCGGCACGGGACTGCGCATCGCGGGCGCGGCCTATCTGATCTGGCTCGGAGCGAAAATGCTCCTCACCGCGCGCCAGCCCCTGGCGGTCGCGACGCAGACGGGCGCATCGGGCTGGGCCGCCGCGAAAAAGGGCTACGTCGTCAGCATGACGAACCCCAAGGCCATTGCGTTCTACGGCAGCATCTTCGCGTTGATGGTGCCCGCCGCCGCGCCGCGTTGGCTCGAAGTGGCCGTCGTCGTGATCGCCGTCCTCATCTCGTGCGCCTGGTATTGCACGATGGCCCTGCTCGCCTCGCATCCGTCCGTGCGTCAGTTCCTCGTTCGGCGCAAAGCCGCGCTCGACTCGGTTGTGGGTGTCGTGCTGATCGGGCTCGGCGGGCGCATGCTCGCAGGGCGCTAAGCGAGTCCGCGCGGCCATGAGTGGGCGCATCGCTTCGCGTTGGCGGCGCGTGTCGCCGCTGACGTACCTGCTGGCGTTCGTGCTCGCAGCGTCGTCCTTGCTGGCCCATGCGCAAAGCGCGCCCAGGGTCGTCGACATTCCAACCCGGCCCGGCGTTACCCAGCGCTTTCTTTTCATTGCGCCGGCGGCGCCGAAGGCAGTCGCAATGCTTTACGCGGGCGGGCACGGCGGTCTGCAACTGGACTCGCAGGGAAACTTCGGCTGGGGCGCCAACAACTTTCTCGTGCGCACCCGTATGCTGTTCGTGAACGACGGCGTCGCCGTGGCGGTCATCGACGCACCGGGCGACCGGCAGTCGCCACCTTACCTGGACGGCTTTCGCCTCACGCCCGAACACGCCGAGGATGCGCGTGCCGTGATCGCATGGTTGCGCGCGCAACTACAGGTGCCGGTCTGGCTCGTCGGCACGAGCCGCGGCACGCAGTCGGTCGCGGCCATCGCCATTGCGCTCGCGAATAGCGCCAACACCGGCGCGAGCCCGGGCGCGGGGCCGGACGGCATCGTGCTCACCTCGACCATCCTGCGTGAGAACCGGGGCGGCGACCCGGTCACCAGCATGAACCTCGCCGCGCTCAAGATTCCCGTGCTGGTGGTGCACAACAAGGACGACGCGTGCAAGCTCTGTCCCGTATCCGACACGGACACCCTCGTGCAAAAACTCACGCAATCGCCGAGAACGAAGTTGATGCTCGTCTCCGGCGGCACCTCGCGTGGCGACCCGTGTGGGGCGCTTGCGTATCACGGCTACAACGGCATTGAAAGCGATGTCGTGCATGACATCACGTCGTGGATGCTGGCGCCTTGAGTGCGCGGCGACTACGCGTGAACGACGTTTGCGCACCGCCTCCGGCCTCGTCCTTCAGCCAGTCACGAAACGCCACGAGGCGAGGCAGACTCGCGCACTCGGGGCGATAGACCACGTAATACGCCAGCGCCGATGTCAAGGCGACTTCCGGAAAGAGGCGTACTAGCCTGCCAGCCGCGAGATCGTCGCGCGCCATGACGCTGCGCGCGAGCGCGACGCCGTGGCCCTCTATCGCGGCTTGCAGCACAGCAGCCGAGTTGTTGATCTTCATGCCGCGGCTGACCGGCGCAAGCGTCACGCCCACGCTCGCGAACCACGCCTGCCACGAAGCGAAGCCCGCATGGCTGTCCACGGAGAGATCGTGAATGAGCGGCGCGCGCGTGAGATCGCGCGGCACGCGCCATTTGCCGGCTCGGCGCACGGCCGGCGAACAGACGGGAAAGATCTCCTCGTCCATGAGCTTTTCGGCAACGAGCCCCGGCCACGCGCCCGCCCCATAGCGCACGCCGATATCGACGCCCTGCGCAATGAAATCGAGCAGCTTCAGGCTCGTATCCAGACGAACGTCCGTGTCCGGCCACGCAGTCTGAAAGCGGTCGATGCGCGGCAGGAGCCATTTCGCGGCGAACGCGGGGCTCACCGTGACAGTCAGCACACCGTTCGCCGAACCTTCCTTCAGGCGCTCCAGCCCCAGACTCAAGCGATCGAAACCCGCGCGGATGTCGGGCAGCGCGCGCTCGGCCACTTCCGTCGCCACGAGCCGCGCGCGTCCGCCGCTGCCGCGTACGAACAAGGGCGTGCCAAGCCAGTCTTCGAGACTGCGCACGAGCTGGCCAACGGCGGCAGGCGTCACGTTCAGTTCGGCCGCCGCGGCGGAAAAGCTCTGATGCCGCGCGCTTGCTTCGAATGCGCGCATGGCGTTGAGGTAGACCGGCGTCGTCATGATCTAAAGTTTTTCTATCAATGAGACACAGAATAACTGGTTTGAAGCCGCGTGACGACGAGAACAGAATGCGTGCTGTAGACAGAGCGCCGGGTGTATTCCGTTCCGCCAGCGTCAGGCCCATTTCGCGACTTCGAGGAGTCCATCATGAACCCAAGTTTTTCTTTTGATTTTACGTCCAAGATCGCCATTGTTACCGGCGGCGGTTCCGGCATCGGCAAGGAAGTGGCCGCGCGTCTCGTGAAGGGCGGCGCGCGCGTTGTCATCGGCGGGCGCGATGAAGCGAAGTTGCGCGAGGCGGCCGCGCAAATCGATCCTTCAGGCGCCAATGTGCGTTTTCATGCCGGCGACATCGCGCTGCCGGCCACCGCGGCTGCGTTGGTTGGCCTCGCGACCGAGGCGTTCGGCGGCGTCGACATTCTCATCAACAACGCCGGCATTTTCCGGCCCAAAGCGTTTCTCGACGTGACCGAGGCCGAATACGACGGCTTTCTCGACACGATCCTCAAAGGCAAGTTCTTCATGGCACAGGCCGCTGCGAAAGCCATGCTCAAGCGCGGCGGCGGCGCCATCGTGCAGACGGGTTCGCTCTGGGCACTGCAGGCCATCGGCGCCACGCCTTCCGCGGCCTATTCGGCGGCGAATGCGGGCGTGCATGCGCTCACGCGCAATCTCGCCATCGAACTCGCGCCCTCGAACATTCGCATCAATACCGTCGCGCCGGGCGTCGTGGAAACGCCGGTCTATCGCACCTTCATGACCGAGGACGAGGTCAGCAAAACGCTGCCGGGGTTCAACGCGTTTCATCCGCTCGGGCGCAACGGTCAGCCCGCGGATGTTGCCGAGGCCATGCTCTTTCTCGCGTCGCCTCACGCTTCGTGGATCACGGGCACCGTGCTGCCGGTGGACGGCGGCGTGATGGCTGGCCGCCACGCCTGAAGCGCGACCGGCTCAGAACCTCGGGCCATGACTCGGGTTAATCGATGCTCCCCGCTGCTTGTCATCTGATCCCTTCCCCGTGAGCGGCAATTGAAATTGCCGCTCACCGCGCCTGTAATTTTTCTACGCGCCTGGATGCGGCACCCGTCATTCATTCCCGATACGCCGCCATCACGATCCACATGTCGCGTTCGCCGTTGCTCACTTCGACAGCCAGCGCGTAACGATCGTGCGGGCTGCAGGCATTTTGCAGCGCCTTGCGCGCCTGCTCCGTGCTGGCGTACTCGCGCCTCGGCAGGGGACGCACCTCGTTGCGACCCTCGAACATATTCTGGTCCTTGCGGTAGATGAGCGTTTCCGTTTTCCATTCACGAAAACATTCCCTGACATGCTGGAAATCGCCGCCGCAAACATTGACTTCGTAGCGTGGAGTTGACTTCATGATCGACTGCCTCCCTTGCCGGTTCAGTGCGCGCGAGAGCCGTTTTCCTCACGCCAGGCGCGTGCCCGCCTATGTCGATGCATGGAGCATGCCGGGCCCCGCTGCAAACAGCAGACGTTATTGCATTCGCGCAGGAAGTGAAAGCAAAAGGAAAGCTCCACGAGCGTTTGGCCGCGCGCCCCGAGGCAAGATCGCAGGCTTTTCCACACAGGACATGGCGTCGAGCCCAACTCTTATATAAGACATAAGACATTTGACGTTATACCGCATTGCAATTAAAATTACGCTCAAAGCAGTGCCTGGAAAAGCCTCGAAGTGCCCGAAAAGCCTTCGCCTTCAAACGCAATACCAGTAGGTCCCCCAATGCTTGAAAACTATCGCGCTCACGTAGCCGCACGCGCCGCGCTCGGCATTCCTCCCCTGCCGCTCACGGCCCAGCAGACCGCCGAACTGGTGGAACTGCTGACGAGCCCGCCTGCTGGCGAAGAGCAAACGCTGGTCGACCTGATCACGAACCGCGTGCCCGCAGGCGTCGACGAAGCCGCTCGCGTGAAGGCTGGCTTCCTCGCTGCCGTGGCCAAGGGCGAAACCGCCTGCGCGCTGATCTCGCGCGCTCGCGCCACCGAACTGCTCGGCACGATGCTGGGCGGCTACAACATCGCCCCGCTGATCGAGCTGCTGGCCGACGCCGAAGTGGGCACCGTGGCCGCCGAGTCGCTGAAGAAAACCCTGCTAATGTTCGACCAGTTCCACGACGTCAAGGAACTCGCCGACAAGGGCAACGCCAATGCAAAGGCCGTGCTGCAAAGCTGGGCCGACGCCGAATGGTTCACGAGCCGTCCGGAAGTGCCGCAAAGCCTGACCATCACCGTGTTCAAGGTGACGGGCGAAACCAACACCGACGACCTCTCGCCGGCCCCGGACGCCACCACGCGCCCGGACATCCCGATGCACGCGCTGGCCATGCTGAAGAACGCGCGCCCCGGCATCACCCCGGAAGAAGACGGCAAGCGCGGCCCGATCAAGTTCATCGAATCGCTGAAGGAAAAGGGTCACCTGGTCGCCTACGTGGGCGACGTGGTCGGCACCGGCTCCTCGCGCAAGTCGGCCACCAACTCGGTGCTGTGGTTCACGGGCGAAGACATCCCCTTCATCCCGAACAAGCGCTTCGGCGGCGTGTGCCTCGGCGGCAAGATCGCCCCGATCTTCTACAACACGATGGAAGACGCCGGCGCACTGCCGATCGAACTCGACGTGTCGCAGATGGAAATGGGCGACGTGGTCGAACTGCGTCCGTACGAAGGCAAGGCGCTCAAGAACGGCGCAGTCATCTCCGAATTCCAGGTCAAGTCGGACGTGCTGTTCGACGAAGTGCGCGCCGGCGGCCGCATTCCGCTGATCATCGGCCGCGGCCTGACCGCCAAGGCGCGTGAAGCGCTGGGTCTGGCCCCGTCGACGCTGTTCCGTCTGCCGCAGCAACCGGCCGACAGCGGCAAGGGTTTCTCGCTCGCGCAGAAGATGGTTGGCCGCGCATGCGGTCTGCCGGAAGGCCAGGGCGTGCGCCCGGGCACGTACTGCGAACCGAAGATGACCTCGGTCGGCTCGCAGGACACCACCGGCCCGATGACGCGCGACGAACTGAAGGACCTGGCCTGCCTCGGCTTCTCGGCCGACCTCGTCATGCAGTCGTTCTGCCACACCGCCGCTTATCCGAAGCCGGTCGACGTCAAGACGCACCAGACGCTGCCGAACTTCATCAGCACGCGCGGCGGTATCGCGCTGCGTCCGGGCGACGGCGTGATCCACTCGTGGCTGAACCGCATGCTGCTGCCCGACACCGTCGGCACCGGCGGCGACTCGCACACGCGCTTCCCGATCGGCATCAGCTTCCCGGCGGGTTCGGGTCTGGTCGCCTTCGCGGCCGCCACCGGCACGATGCCGCTGGACATGCCGGAGTCGGTGCTCGTGCGCTTCAAGGGCAAGATGCAGCCGGGCGTGACCCTGCGTGACCTCGTCAACGCGATCCCGCTGTGGGCCATCAAGCAAGGCACGCTGACGGTCGCCAAGCAAGGCAAGAAGAACATTTTCTCGGGTCGCATTCTCGAAATCGAAGGCCTGCCCGACCTGAAGGTCGAGCAAGCGTTCGAACTGTCGGATGCGTCGGCTGAGCGTTCGGCCGCCGGTTGCACGGTGCACCTGAACAAGGAACCGATCATCGAATACCTCAACAGCAATATCACGCTGCTGAAGTGGATGATCGCCCAGGGCTACCAGGACCCGCGCAGCCTCCAGCGCCGTATCAAGGCGATGGAAGCGTGGCTGGCCGACCCGCAACTGCTGCAACCGGATGCGGACGCCGAGTACGCTGCCGTCATCGAAATCGATCTGGCCGACATCCACGAGCCGATCGTGGCCTGCCCGAACGATCCGGACGACGTGAAGACGCTGTCGGATGTCGCTGGCGCCAAGATCGACGAAGTGTTCATCGGCTCGTGCATGACCAACATCGGTCACTTCCGTGCCGCGTCGAAGCTGCTCGAAGGCAAGCGCGACATTCCGGTCAAGCTGTGGGTCGCGCCGCCGACCAAGATGGACCAGAAGCAGCTGACCGAAGAAGGCCACTACGGCGTGTTCGGCACGGCTGGCGCGCGTACCGAAATGCCGGGCTGCTCGCTGTGCATGGGTAACCAGGCACAGGTGCGCGAAGGTGCGACGGTCATGTCGACGTCGACGCGTAACTTCCCGAACCGTCTGGGCAAGAACACGAACGTGTACCTCGGCTCGGCGGAACTGGCGGCGATCTGCTCGCGTCTGGGCAAGATCCCGACCAAGGAAGAGTACATGGCCGACATGGGCGTGCTCAGCGCCAACGGCGACAAGATCTATCAGTACATGAACTTCGACCAGATCGAAGACTTCAAGGAAGTGGCCGATACGGTGACGATGTAAGTGTGATGTTGGGGTACGGTGCGGGGTTTCTTTTGTAGATCCCCACCGTAGCGCCACGCAATGGCGCCGCAGGCTCAATGCCTGCGGCGCCATTTTTTATTCATCAATGACACTACGAGAAACGACAACCGCCCGAACAACCAGCCTGATGCGTGCAACCCGCGCGCCGGGGCGGATTCGGCCTGAACGTTCGAGTTCCGCAAGCCCATGCAAGGCGGCCCAAAACGTCTCGGTCGCGTCCTCGACATCGGTGCAGAACGGCGCGACGACCGATGCGAGCGCTTCGAAACCCGCTCGCAGTTCCGCTCGGGTCTCGGGTTCGGCAAACCGCAGATTCGTTGGAAGGGTAAACATCGCCTCGTAGAGCGCAGGACAACGCGCTGCGAAGCCGAGATAGGTCATGGCGACATTTTCGAGGGCGTTCTGTTGCGCGCTCGATCCACGCGCTGCGTCCTGAAGCGCGACCGCGAGTTCCTGAAAACCCTCGACTGCAACCGCTGCGACGATCGCATCCCTGTTCTCGAAATGCGAGTAGAGAACCGGCTGGCTATATTCGATCTCTTCGGCGAGGCGGCGCACCGTTACGGCGTCCCACCCTTCGCGCTCCGCGATCGACCGCGCTGCCGCGATGATGCGCGACTCGCGCTCAGCCCGTTGCCTGCCTTTGCGCTCGGCGATACTCAACTTTTCATCTCCCTGACTACGTTGGTCCCATGCCTTGCGATGATACGGAAGCTTGAAATTCTAGCAATGCTAGATTATATTCCAGCACTACACCACGCAGCAAAGGACAACGCAATGCATCCGCTTTCGATTGGACTGGCGCTCTTTCTGGCCCTCGCGATTATCGTGATCGGCACCCTATATCTTGTGAGGCCAATGGCCACGACGCGCAGCTTCGGCCTGCCGCTTCCAGGAACCGGCGCCAACATCGCCTGGTGGCTTCGCCTCAAGGGCGTGCGCGACATTGCGTCGGGACTGGCCGTGCTGGCATTCATGGTGTGGGGCACGCCGCTGGCGATCGGCATCATCCTGCTTGCCCTGGCCTTGATCCCCGTTGGCGACATGCTGGTCGTTCTGGCGGCTAAAGGCTCCACCCGAAGCGCCTTCGGCATGCACGGCGTGACAGCCGTGGTGATGGTCTTCACGGCGGTTTCGATGATGATGGGCGGGCGCTGAGATGATCCATACCGTTTCGATCTGGCTTCTCGTTGCCGGCTTCTTCGGCGCAGGTCTCTTCAACGCGATCGGCACGCCCGCGACGCGAGACGATTTCGCCCGGTGGGGGTACCCGCACTGGTGGGGCCGTTTAACCGGCGCACTGGAGATGATGTGCGCCCTTCTGCTTGCGCTTCCTGCCAGTCGCATGGCTGGCCTGGCGCTTGCGGCGCTCGTCATTGCGGCTGCCGTTTTGACCGTTCTGCGTCACCGCGACTTCACACACCTTGTGCCACTGGGTGTCTTTGTCGCCGTGATCGCGCTCGCAGGGATATCGACGTGAGCCGCGCGCTGATTGCAAACACTGCAATCAGCGCGTGAATCCGTTGTTCTACGCATTTCGCCAATGCGGTGTATTCAGCCGTTCCCGCCGTGAAAGAGCGTCAGTTTGTTCGAGACCGAAGTGACGCCCTGCACCGAACGCGTCACCTCTTCCGCCTGGCGGATCTGATCGCCCGTGCGAACCGTCCCGCTCAGCGTCACCGCGCCGCTGCGCGCGCGAACGAAAACGCCGGAAACGTTGAACCCTTGCGCTCTGGACAATGCGCGCCGCACAGCTCGGGCGAGCGCGCGGTCCGTTTTCGTCGCACTGGTGGGCGCCGCCTGAGTCGCGGCCGGCGCCATCGACGTGTCCATCGGCGCACTCGCCGACTGGGCTTGAGCCATGCCAGCAGCGGTCAAAAGAGAAAACGCACACAAGGCGTATCGCAGGTATCGCAGGTTCGATTTCATGACCACCTCCTGTCATTGCCGCGCAGAGATGCGGCGGCCGCAATGCATATTGCACCACCGTGTGGACACTCGCTCCGGCGGCGCTCAAAGTGGCCAGAATTTCCCGCTCGTGCGTCGCCCGCGCTTTACACCGCTCTACCGCTAACCGCGACCGAAGCGACGAAGGCGCTAACGGAACTCGCCCGAACGCGTCACGTCCTTCGCTTCCACGTCGAGCGCACCGCTGCCTGGCAATTCGCGCTGCACTGCGGGCATTTCGCTTTGCGCCATGCTTTCCTTGAATCCCTTCACCGCACCGCCCAGATCGCCCCCGATATTCCGTAGTTTTTTCGTGCCGAAAATGAGTGCCACGATCAGCAGAACGATCATCCAGTGCCAAATGCTCAACGAACCCATAGTTGAAACCCCTCCTTTCCCGTCGCGCGCTTCGCTCGCGACAACCAAGATGAACCTTGCGGCCCGCCATGCGGTATTGGAACGCGAGGATGTATCTCATTCGTTTCGGGGAGCGGCGGTTTTGTAGGCGTATGTACCAACGCACGCGGTGGATACACGCCAATACAAATCGAAGCAGGTAATATCGACTGCAACGTCTCTTTGGGAGCCGTCCCATGCTGAGAGTACTTGAACCGGGCGACTACTTCGGCAGCACCACCCTGCAATACGGCGATGATGGAATTTCGGTCGTGGAGACGCATTTCGCAACGGATCTGATCATCCCGCAGCACGAACACGTGAATCCGTTTTTCTGTTTCGTGCTGGATGGCCGCGGTACACGCTCCTGGCCAACGCGCCGCGGCGCGGACGGGCCAATGTCGTTGACGTTTTTCCCCGCAGGCGTACCGCATGCGAATTGTTGGTACGGAGCCGGCGGACGGGCACTCCATCTCGAGTTTTCGTCCGCGTGGCTGCAGCGGCTTGGCGGCCGCACCCGGGTCCTCGATCGTCCGGACGACTTTGCCAGCGGCGCGCCGCTGTCGTTCATGCGCCGTCTGGTTCGCGAGTGCCATGAACAGGATTGCGCTACGCCGTTGGCGGTGGAAGGTCTGGTACTCGAACTGCTTGCTGCGTGCGAACGGTCCGTCCCGCGCGTGGCGACGGTCGGCGGCTCGCGTCGATGGCTCGCCCGTGTGGAAGCATTACTGCACGATCGCTTTCGCGAGTCGTTGACACTGGAAGAAATTGCTTCGGACAACCATGTTTCAGCCGACCACCTCGCGCGTGAATTCCGCAAGCACTTTGGCTGCACTGTGGGCGAGTACGTGCGCCAGCTTCGGCTCGACTTCGCTTGCGCACAATTGACCCGTGGGCACGATTCGCTCGCAGCTATTGCTCTGGCCGCCGGTTTCACCGACCAAAGCCACTTTACGCGCGTGTTTCGTCGCCGAATGGGGCTGACACCTGGCGCGTACCGCGCGCAGTTGTGCGCAGATCGCTCCCGTACCAAAGATTGACGCTCGGGTACAAGACCCGCCGGACTGCCACCGCCTAGAGTGGCTCGCATGTTCGACACGAACCCGCGTTCATGGAGATCCATGTGAGCCCCGAAGCCTTTCCGTATCTGACCCGTATTAACGTCCTCTACGCCTTCGGCGAGATCATCGACATTCCCGCCCTCGTGGTGGCAAACAGCCATCCCTGGTACAACCAGACGCTCTGCGAGGTGAACCAGTCAGTGGTTCGGCTGGGCGTCGTACAGGGTGAATATCACTGGCATAAACATGACGCAGAGGACGAATTCTTCTATGTCGTAAGCGGACGCTTTCTGATCGATCTTCAGGATCGCGTCGTGGATCTGAGTCCGGGACAAGCCTTTGTCGTGCACAAAGGTCTGCTGCATCGCCCGCGAGCGCCCGAGAAAACGGTGATCCTGATGGTCGAGGCAAAGGGGATCGTTCCCACCGGCAACACGTGACGCCTCGCCGCTATTCAGCGGCGGCATAAAAATGCGTTGTTTGCCATCGTCAAATCAACGAAGTGAGGCCAGAAAAAAGGCTTGTTCGCGACGCAGGCGCGCGCTCGCGGCTCATAGAATTTCAGTGTGTATTCACGTTACACAACGCCCGAGCGCCCGATACCCATCGGATCGCTTTCTCCTATCGGATCTCCGGTTAATTCAGCATGACACGGCTCGCACGGCACTACGTCCCAGAACAACCGCAGCACGTTATCTTGCAGGGGCTCACAGGGCCCGCCTTTCTCGACGAAGGAGACTACCTTTACTTTCTCGCCTGCCTGGCGGACGCAGCGCGCGTCGCCGATCTGGCAGTCCACGCGTGGGTCCTCATGCCTGACGCGGTCCAGTTTCTCGTCACGCCTTCATACGAGTCGAGCGTGGCCATGGCGATGCAGGCGGTCAGCCGTCGCTATGTCGATGCCTTCAACCGCCGCCACGGACGCCGCGGTATGGTGTGGCGTGGCGGGTACCACGCAACCGTGATCGAGCCCGAGCGCTATTTCCTGCTCGCGAGTCAGGTCATCGATCATGCGCCGGTGCGCAACGGCCTCGTGGCCGAGCCGGGAAACTACGCGTGGTCGAGCTACTCGCACCACATCGGACAGCGCGTCGATCGCTTCATCAAGGAGCATCCGCTCTACCGGGCGCTCGGCAATACGCCGTTCGAGCGCTACGAGTCATACCGCGATCTGGGCGCACAGCCACTCGATGAGCGTGAAGTCGACAATCTGATGCAGTCCACGCTCAAGGGCTGGGTGCTCGGCAGCGCCGCGTATTGCGAGTGGGCGGCGCAGACAGCCAACCGCCGATTGACGCCGCTCCTGTTGCGCGACCGCCCGCCCAAGGTTCGCGCGGCAGGCGCCTTCGCACACGAGGGCTAACGATAGAAGACGCCAGGAAACCTTGCCTGTTCGAGCGTGTTCGAGCGGTGCAATGCCTGGCGGCTATCCACGTCGCTTCGCAGCACGCTTCTGCTGAGGCTGCTGCGTAGCGCCAAGCTCGGACGCATCGAGGAAAAAGTTCCGGTTGCCGGCCATGCGCTCAACCATGAAGTCGATGAACGTCTTCACGCGCAGCGATTGTTCGGTCCGGTGTTTATAGTAGATGTAGATCGTGCCATATTCGGTGGCGTGCTCCATCAATAGCGGAATAAGTCGACCGCTTCGGATATGCGTCGTGGCGTTGAAGCTACCCAGCTGCCCGATGCCGAGCCCCGACAGCACAGCCTGCGTTTCCAGTTCCGTATCGTTCACGCAAATGGCGGCGGGCACGTCGCGATAGACGATTTCGTCGCCAACGCGGAACTGCCACTGCGCAAGCTTGCCCGTGTTGGCGCGGCGGTATCCCGTGCAGCGATGCTGAGCGAGTTCTTCGATCGTGCGCGGCGCGCCGTGGCGCTCGATATAGTCCGGCGACGCACACACGATCAGCTGAATCGGCACCAGCCGCCGTGCGATCGAGCCGCCCGAAGGCGGCGGTCCACCGCGAAATCCCACGTCCGAGCGGTCGGTCACGAGATCCGTGAATTGATCGTCGAATTGCACTTCGAGCTGCACGTTCTGATAACGTTTCTGGAATTCCTCGAAGTACGGCCACAGCACCGGAAGCCCGAATGCACGCGGCGCGCTCACGCGCAGCATGCCGGCCACGTCCTCTTTCGAGCGCCGGGCCTCGTCGAGCGCTGACGACAGAATGGCGAGCGCCGGCTCCACGCTGTTGAGGAGCCGCTGGCCCTCCTCGGTCAGGCTCAGCTTGCGCGTGGTCCGATGAAAGAGCCGCACGCCCAGTTCCTTCTCCAGTTGCATGACCGCGTGGCTTGCGGCCTGCGGCGAGATGCCTTGATCGACCGCCGCGCCACGCAGGCTGCCAAGCGCCGCGGCCCGGACGAAAGTGGTGATCGCACGAATTTCGTTCATTTCCGGGATCCCTGATTCGCAAACAAACGTTGATTATCACTCCAGCAATATACGGCTAGTTCGTGTCAATCGTCACGCTTACCATGGCATCACTTCATCACACACGTAGGAGAGACATCATGGCTGACGCTCAACAAGGCGGCTTCAAACGCGTATGGTTCATCACCGGCGCTTCGCGAGGCATTGGTGCATTGATTGCCGAAGCAGCGCTCGCGGACGGCAACGCGGTCGTAGCCGCCGGGCGCAACGTCCAGGCTATCGTTGAGCGCCTCGGCGAATCGGCTGCGTTGCTGCCGGTGGCGCTCGAC
Organism: Paraburkholderia acidiphila; assembly: GCF_009789655.1. Taxonomy (GTDB): domain Bacteria; phylum Pseudomonadota; class Gammaproteobacteria; order Burkholderiales; family Burkholderiaceae; genus Paraburkholderia; species Paraburkholderia acidiphila. Next base: position 627,563 of record NZ_CP046911.1, on the reverse strand, counting down.
GTGACCAACGAGGCCCAGGCAAAACAGGCGGTGCAATTGGCGGTTGAAAAATTCGGCCGCGTCGATGTACTGGTGAACAACGCCGGCTTCGGTCTGCTGGGGGCGGTGGAAGAATCCGCCGACAAGGACGTGCGCCGCATGTACGACACGAATGTATTCGGACTGCTGAACGTCACGCGTGCCGTGTTACCGACGATGCGCGCAAACCGCTCGGGGCACGTGATCAATATCTCATCGATTGGCGGCTATCGGGCCGCGGCCGGCTTCGGCGTGTACTCGTCGACGAAATTCGCCGTCGAAGGCATTACGGAAGCCATGCATGCCGAACTGAAACCGCTGGGCATTCACGCGACCGTCGTCGAGCCGGGCTATTTCCGCACGGACTTTCTCGACGCGTCCTCGCTGGTCGTGGCGCCCGACGTCATCGACGACTACGACGAAACCTCGGGCGCGGTTCGCCGCAAGGCCGTGCAGATGAATCACAACCAGCCCGGCGACCCGACAAAGCTTGCGGCCGCATTGATCACGCTCGTCGACGCGGCTAATCCGCCGCTGCGCCTGCCGCTCGGTACAGACACACTGGCCGCCATCGCTGCAAAAAACGCTTATGTGACGCAGGAAATGGAAACGTGGAAGGATCTTTCGACGTCGACGGATTTCGCTGCGTGAGTGACGACCCTGCGTGACGAGCGAAATCAGTAGCGCGCAAGCTGGCTGCCGTTGACCTGCACACGGTCGCCCGGTCGCAGGTCGCCGGGCGTCGGCACGTTGAACGCACGGGTGGAGCCGTCGCTCAGCTGCACATCGATCTGGAAGCCTGCGGGCTGGCCCATCTGCTGGCCGATCTGGTTGCCCGCATACGCTCCGCCCAGCGCGCCGATGACGGTCGCGGCGTCGCGACCGTGGCCGCCACCGACCTGATTGCCGAGTACGCCGCCAACCAGTGCCCCGACCACGGTCCCGGCAATGCCCGAAGCCCCCGTGGCGCTGCTCAACGGCTGGATTCTCGAGATCGTGCCGTACTGCGTGCCATATTGGTTGCCGTATTGCGGGTTGTACTGCGCACCGTACTGGCCGTTGCTTTGTGTGTCGTACGGCTGTTGCGGCGCGGGCGGCGGCGCATAGGCGGGTTGCTGCACGGTGCCCGGTTGTGCATAGGCAGGCTGGCTGTACTGGGCCTGGTAGCCTTGCTGCGCGCCGTACGGCGTATATCCCGGAGCAACGCATGCCGACAACGAGAGACTTGCTGCAGCGACAAGCGCGGCGGTGAGGACGGACCTGGTAGAGAACATGGGCATCACAGTGTGGTTCGCATTGCCGCCGCGCCGGGCACAGCAAGCGTAAAGAGGTAAACGATTGCGCCGGAGTATACGGAAAGCCCGCACAGACGTGCGCTGCGCGACGGTAACAACGTGTAAAGTCCGTTGCTGGGTGAACGCGTGAATGCGGAAGTCACGCGCGACCGGAAGCGTCGCACCGCGAGCGTTGCGCCAATCACACGCGTGGAGATGCGCTATGGAAAACCGCTCGAAAATCCGCCCGACGCTGACTGCGTTGGCGCTCCTGCTGACTGGGTGTACCGCCCCCGGCATGCCACAAAGCAGGCCTCACTTGAGCTCAACGGAGTGCCGCGACCTGGCCTCGCTCAGGCGCAGTGCGCCTGCGACGATGGCACAACACAAGAGCGAACTCGCGGCTCTCAGAAAAGCAGGCTATAACCCGTCACCATGGAACGACCCCTACTATCCCGAGGATCTTGAGGCGGCGCAGCGCGTGGTCGACCATTGGTTCGACACGGAGTGTCTGCAGCTTCCACGTGGATAAGAAGCCGCGCTTGGCAGCGCCACCCGCCGCTTAATCGGAAAAACACAACACGACCAAGGTTTGCGGAAAGTTCGAGCGCATAGCCGTTGCTTTAGGGTTTAGCGAACGGGAACAAAAAACTTCGCTTCATTTTTAAATGTATCATGGGCGATGAATTCTCTTACACTCGAACGTCGCCCCGATTTTTCGACCGCGATCAAAAAAAATGGCAACGTCATTGCAGTCAAGATTTTTGGGGGGCTATATCTCTTGTGGCTGGCCTTCAAATCCGGACGCAATGCGCTTACGCCAGCGGCAGCATCCGCTTTGAAGGTGGATCGAACACCGGCATTGGCGAGCATCTACTCCCGTGGAGCGATGCTCCATCTCACCAATCCCAAAGCGATCCTTGTGTGGGTTTCAATTGTTGCGCTATCGTCGAACCGCACGGGAACCGCTCATATCGCGCTAATAGCAGGCTGTGCGGCGATTGGATGTGTCGTGTTCGGCGGTTATGCCGTTCTGTTTTCGACTGACTCGGCCCGCAGGATGTACGTGCGGACCCGTCGCGCCCTGGAAGGAAGCCTGGCCGTAGTGTTTGGAATTGCCGGCATCAGACTCCTGGCGTCGCGAGTGTAGCTATTTTTACCCCTTCGTTTGGCCGATGGCAAACCGTAGAGGAGCCATTCCCATTCGATCGCAATTCGTTGCGCGTGCAGCCATTTCCATCACGCATTTCACCGCAACGAAGAACGTGTATGCTTGCCGCAATAGATAATCTCATTGCGGCGTAGATGGATAATAGAGTCAATATATTGTGGGACGACGGGGAACGTATCTTCTGGAGGGAACCGTCCTCGGCGCCTGCAGGCCAGCCTGTATTGCATGCGCGGCTCGCCGCTGAACAGCCGTTGCCCGCCAGTCTCGATCGCCTTGCGCGCGAGTTCGGGCTCAGAGACGAGCTCGATAGCGAATGGGCGGTGCGCCCGCTGCGGCTGGTGCGCGAAGGCGGCCGGGCCTTGTTGTCGTTCGAGGACCCGGGCGGCGAACCGCTCGCACGGCTGCTTGGTGCGCCGCTCGAGACCGGGCAATGCCTGGAGGTCGCGATTGGCATTGCCGCCGCGCTCGGCAAGCTTCATGAGCGGGGCTTCGTCCACAAGGATCTCAAACCCGCACACATCTTCGTGCATTGCGCCGATGGGCGGCCACGGCTCGCCGGATTTGGCCTGACCTCTCGCCTGCCGCGCGAGCGGCATGCACCGGAGCCCCCCGAAACCATCGCCGGAACGCTCGCCTATATGGCGCCCGAGCAGACTGGCCGGATGAATCGCTCGGTCGACTCGCGCAGCGATCTGTATTCGCTCGGCGTCACGTTCTACCAGATGCTCACGGGCGCCCTGCCATTCGCCGCCAGCGACGCCATGGAATGGCTGCACTGCCATATCGCACGAACGCCGTTGCCACCCCACGCACGGGTGGACGCCGTCCCCGCAGTCGTCTCGCGCATCGTCATGAAACTGCTCGCGAAGACTGCCGAGGAGCGCTACCAGAGCGCCGCCGGTCTCGAGCACGATCTGCGGCGTTGCCTCGCCGACTGGCAGCGCCACCGCCAGATCGACGACTTCGCGCTGGACGAACACGGCGCCCCCGCACGGCTGATGATTCCCGAGCGGCTTTACGGGCGCGAGCGCGAAGTCGATTCCCTCGTCGCCACGTTCGCCCGCATTCTCGAAAGCGGGACTCCGGAACTGGTGCTCGTCTCCGGTTATTCGGGCATCGGCAAATCGTCGGTGGTCAATGAACTGCACAAGATCCTCGTGCCGCCGCGCGGATTGTTTGCGTCCGGCAAGTTCGACCAGTACAAGCGCGATATTCCCTATGCGACGCTTGTGCAGGCATTCCAGGGCCTGGTGCGCATGCTGCTGGGCAAGTCCGGCGCGGAGCTGGCAAACTGGCGCGCAGCATTGCTCGAGGCGCTGTCGCCGAACGCGGCGCTCATGAGCGACCTGATTCCCGAGCTGAAACTCATCATCGGCGAGCCGCCCCCCGTCCCGACACTTGAACCCCAGCACGCGAAACAGCGCTTCCTGCAGGTGTTCCGGCGCTTCATCGGCGTATTCGCCCAGGCCGAGCATCCGCTGGCGCTTTTTCTCGACGACCTGCAGTGGCTCGACGCAGCGACACTGGACCTGCTCGCGGATATGCTGTGCCAGCCGGACCTGCGCTATCTGATGGTGATTGGCGCCTATCGCGACAACGAGGTGGATGCCACCCATGCGCTGACCATCAGGCTTCAGGCCGTACGCAACGCGGGCGCAAAGGTAGAGGAAATCCGGCTCGCGCCGCTCAACCGCGCGCATGTCGGGCGTCTGATCGCCGACGCGCTTCATTGTGCGCCCGAATCGGTCGCGCCCCTGGCGCACCTCGTACGCGACAAGACGGGCGGCAATCCGTTCTTCGTGATCCAGTTCCTGCATGCGCTGGCCGAAGGCGATCTCCTGACCTTCGATCATGATGCGCGGCAGTGGCGCTGGGATACCGGGCGGATCGATGCGAGGGGCTACACCGACAACATCGTCGACCTGATGGCCGGCAAGCTGACCCGCCTGCCGTGCGCAACGCAGCACGCGCTGCAGCAGCTTGCCTGCCTCGGGAACGTCGCGGATATCGCGACCCTCTCTGCCGTGCTCGGCATGCAGGAGGCGCAGGTTCACACCGTGTTGTGGGAGGCGGTTCGCCAGGAACTGGCCGTGCGGCTGGAAAGCGCTTACGCCTTCGTTCACGACCGGGTCCATCAGGCCGCCTATTCGCTGACCCCGGAGGCATCGCGCGCCGATGCCCATCTGCGCATCGGCCGCCTGCTCATCGCGCAGACGCCGCAGGAAAAGCGCGAGGAAGCGATCTTCGAGATCGTGGGGCAACTCAATCGCGGAGCCGCGCTGATCGACGGCCAGGATGAACGCGAGCAACTGGCCGAACTCAATCTGCGCGCTGGTCAGCGCGCCAGGGCGTCGACGGCCTACACCTCGGCGCTCGCCTATTTCACCACCGGCGCGGCGCTACTGGCCGACGATTGCTGGCGCAGCCGGCATGATCTGCTGTTCGCGCTGGCGCTGAATCGGGCCGAATGTGAAATCCAGACGGGGCAACTGCTGGCCGCCGAAGCGCGACTCGCGGCCCTGGCAGGCCGTGCCGCGACCCCGACCGAGCGCGCCCAGGTCGCGTGCCGGCAGATCGAGGTCTACGTCATTCTGCGCCAGACCGACACCGCGATCGCAGTTGGCCTCGCCTTTCTTCGTCACGCGGGCATCGCGTGGTCACCCCATCCGGATGAGACGACGGTGCGCGGCGAATACGAGCGCATCACTTCACTGCTCGGCGAGCGGAGCATCGATGAACTCATCGATCTGCCGCCAATGGACGACGCGTTCGCCCTCGCAACCATCGAGGTGCTGACCACCCTCGTCCTGCCTGCGATCGACACCGATGCGAACCTCGCCTGCCTGACGCTGTGCAAGGCAATCAATCTCAGTCTCGAGCATGGCAACGCCGATGCCTCATGCGTGGCCTACGCCCGTTTGCCCAGGTTTTCCACACTGCTTTTCGGCGACTACGAGATCGGCTTTCAATTCGGCCGGCTCGCCTGCAAACTCGTGGAAGAGCGCGGGCTCGAACGATATGAAACCCGCACTTACCTGTGCTACTCGCTTTATGTCGCACGCTGGGTGGAACCCGTGCGGGCCTGCATTGACCAGCTACGCTGCATTTTCGACACGGCGCACCGCACCGGCGACCTGACGTACGGTGCGGTCGCGTACGCCCACCTCGTGCAGACGCTGCTTCTCATCGGCGACCCGCTGCCCGACGTGCAACGAGAAGTCGAATCCTGCCTGGCGCACGCGAAGAAGCTGCAGTTCGGCATCACCGTCGACTTTATCGAAGAGAAGCTCGCGTTGATCCGAACCCTCCGGGGCTTGCCGCCCGTATCCGGCAACGTCGACGACGTGCAGTTCGACAAGCCGCGCACCGAACACGGCCGGTCCCAAACCGCTGTGACAAACACAAGATGGTACTGGCTCCGGAAACTGCAGGAATGCTATCTATCTGGCGATTATGAGGCAGCCATGGCGGCTGCGTCGAACGCACAAGGGCTCCTCTGGACCACCTCGTACGTCCACAACGAGGCGGCCGAATACTATCTCTATGCCGCGCTGGCGCAGGCTGCCGGGTGCGACTCCATCGCGGCCGGCGAACTGCCTCGGCACCTCGAAGCACTGACTGCCCGGCACGATCAGCTTGGCATCTGGGCGATACTATGCCCGGCGAACTTCGCAAGCCATGCCGCTCTGGCCGGTGCCGAGATCGCCCGTATCGCGGGCCGCGTGGTCGACGCCGAGATGCTCTACGAGCAGGCAATCGAAACGGCAAAGGCAAGCGGATTCGCGCACGTCGAAGCAACGGCCAACGAACTCGCGTCGCGCTTCTATGCAGCCCGAGGTCTTCAGAAGATTGCCCGTGTGTACATGCAGGACGCGCACTATGGCTATCTACGCTGGGGCGCCAACGCAAAGGTGCGGCAGCTCGAGGAAAAGTATCGCTACCTGCGCAGCGAAGAGACCGTGCCTGGACCGACAAATACGATGGCGGCGCCCATCGAGCACCTCGAACTGGCGACGGTAATCAAGGTACTGCAGGCGGCGTCGGGCGAGATTCACCTGGAAAGGCTGATCGAGATGGTCATGCGCACGGCCATCGAACAGGCGGGCGCGCAACGAGGTCTGCTGATCCTCTCCGATGGGGACGATCGCCGCATCGCCGCACAAGCCACTATCGCCAGCGACGGAGTTCGCGTGCAGCAGTCCGACGTGCCGGTCACGGCTGCGCTGTTGCCGGAATCGATCCTCAACCATGTCCTGCGTACGCGCGAAAACCTCTTTCTGGACGACGCCGCAACGGATCCCATGGCCGATGCCGATCCCTATGTGCGCGAGCATCGCGCACGCTCCATTCTGTGCCTGCCGCTGATGAACGGCGCCAAGCTCATGGGGGCGCTGTACCTCGAAAACCATCTCACTGCCCGCGTGTTCGGCGCCGCCCGGATCGCCGTGCTGAAACTGGTGGCCTCGCAGGCTGCGATTTCGCTCGAGAACGCCCGTTTGTATCGCGACGTCGCGCAACGCGAAGCGAAAATCCGACGCCTTGTCGACGCCAATCTCATCGGGATCTTCATCTGGGGCCTGGACGGACGACTCATCGACGCCAACGACTCATTCCTCCACATGTGCCAGTACGCGCGCGAGGACCTGGAGGCCGGGCTTCGCTGGTACGACATGACGCCTCCCGAATGGCAAGCGCGCGTTCCACGCGAGTTAGAAGAGCTTGAGGCCACCGGCGCGTTGCAGCCCTGCGAAAAGGAGTTCTTCAGGAAAGACGGCAGCCGCGTACCCGTCCTCATCGCCGGCGCGGCATTCGAAGAACAGCCGAACCAGGGCGTGGCCTACGTTCTCGATCTGACCGGGCAGAAGCAGGCGGAAATGAGAATCCGCGAGAGCGAAGAGCGGTATCGCGAGATACAGGCCGAACTCGCGCATGCGAACCGTGTTGCGACCATGGGCCAACTCGCGGCCTCGATTGCTCATGAAGTCAGTCAGCCCATTGCGGCGACGGTGAGCTATGCCGAGGCCGCATTGCGATGGCTGAATCGCGAGCCTGCCAATCTGACCGAGGTCGGCCTTGCGCTCGGCGGGATTGTCAGGGACGCCAACCGTGCCGGGGACGTGCTTTGGCGGCTGCGGCAACTGATCAGAAAGGCGCCACGGAAAAAGGAGCCGGTGAGCCTCAACGAGGCAATCCGTGAGATCGCCGAACTGGCCCAGGGAGAAGCAAGAAAGAGCGGCGCCCAGATAGCATTGCAACTCGCGGAAGATTTGCCGGTGATCGAAGGCGACCGTGTGGAACTGCAGCAGGTGCTGCTCAACCTGATCGTCAATGCGCTGGAGGCGATGAGCGGCCTCGATGGAGCACGGCACGTGCAGATCAGCACCGGCGAGGCCGACGATGCCTGCGTGATCGTGAGCGTGCGCGACTCGGGCCCAGGCTTTGGCCCGAATGCCGAAAACGCGTTCAACGCGTTCTACACCACGAAGGAGACGGGGCTCGGCATGGGGCTTTCAATTTGTCGCTCGATCATCGACGCGCATGGCGGACGGCTGTGGGCCAGCGAATGCTCGCCGCGCGGCGCGGCGGTTCAATTTACCGTGCCGCAGTATTCCGCCATTTGATCGCGACGGCAGTGGCTGCAACCAGGAGACCGCTTCAACGGGCGCTCAGGATCCCTGATTGTGAACGCCCCACGGGCAATTGCGTGATCACTCGAGGAAAAAGGCATACAGGCATTTTTATATGCATGCTCTGGTCGCCGCATACCTGGCCCGCATAATCGACGACCTCGCTGCGCGCAGTCGGCTCGCGCACCACTGAGTGGGTGGATGGTTCTGTTGAACAGGCGGTCAACTGCGCTGCAAACAGAAGAGCGATGACAACGCGCAACATGGATTAGACCCAGGAAAGACATTGCGCCACGCGGGCGTGCAAACCGGAACAGCTTCCTCAGTTTTTATCGGCCGCTGACATTTGCCTCTGGGAAGAGACGGCCGCGCTGCCGGTTTGGGCGTTGCCGTGTACGAGCAGTGCGTATTTATCCTTTGATATTCCGCGTTCGGCGTAAATGAACGCCGCGACTTGCCAGATCGCGTCATCCGGCTGCGTTTTCCCGAACGAAGGCATAGCCGTCATGTTCACGCCATGCTTGATCGTCCAGAACATCAGCGCGGGCTTGTTTCGGCGGCTCGCAGACAGAAGCGAGGGCGCGGCGGGCTGAATACCCTGTCCAACGGCGCTCAGTGGCCGGTCAGGCGCACCATGGCAGAGCGCACAGCTGGCGTCATACATTCGCGCGCCTGAACGAATGTTTTCAAGCGACAGCAAGTCGCCAGGCGCGACATCGGATCCAGCATGCCGATGCAACGAGGCCTCGTATGTTCCATGCAGCAGTTTCGCCACGATCGGGTTGTCTCTGGCGCTTGCCGAGACGTCATACACCCCGGAGTACATGAAGGCCAAACCTGCAGCGCCGAGCACAACGAGGAGCGCCACAACGGTCGCGAAAACTGTCGCGATTCTGGTACGAAAAAACATCATGATGTTTGTACCGCGCAGCGTTTATGGAACTTCAATTCTCCATAGCCCTGCTTGCCGAAAAGTGACGCGCGGATTACCGATTTGTCATCTTCGATCGGCCCGCGACAAGGCCCGAATACCCTCTTTCCCTGCCGGCGCGTGCCCTCGCCCCGCGCCTCGAACGACCGACGCGGTGCGGCCAGGAACGCCCGGTCGGTGGTATCGTGCCTCCGAGATCCGGACGTTCGTTTCGCGCCGATATCGGCCCTCGCCAAATTCCACGCGCCCAAGATGATCCCCTCTGCCCGGTACGTTCTGGCATTCGTCGTCAACGTGGCGTTGCCTGCATTGGCTTACCGCGTGGCACTTCCCAACTGGGGGATAGCCAGCGCGCTGATGGCGTCGGGCGTACCGTTGCTGGCCTGGATCACGTTCGATTTCGCACGTTTCAGGCACTTCGACGCCTTGAGCGCAATCGTGCTTGCGAGCGTTGCCCTGTCGCTGGCTTTGCTGACTTCCCCTGCCGGTCGATGGTTGCGCGAAGCACGTGAACCACTGGTAGGCGGTTTCATTGGCGTGCTTTTTCTCCTGTCTTTGCTGGTCAAGCGCCCACTCGTGTTCTATCTCGCGAGATCGACACTGGCGCGAGAGCGCGAGGGACGCGAACGGGAATTCGACGAGATGTGGCTCGCGCGCCCGGCACTCGCAAGATCGATCCGGCTCATGACAGTCGTTTGGGGAATCGGCCTCGTAGCCGAAAACGCGATCCGGGTCGGTATCGTCGGGTACGTTACGGATCACGACGTCGATCGACTCTCCACGTTGGTCAGATATGGGACTTATGCCGGACTGACGGCCTGGACGATTCTGTATCGACGTGCTTACATAAAGAATCAGTGATCACATGTCCAGTGGGAGAAGTGACCCTGGCGCTGTCCATCCGAGATTAGAAGGACCGAGGGAACGGCGTTGTCCGCAAGCCTCAAATAGAAATAAGCGATGCCGGCAAGTCCAAGCATTAAACCCGGTGTTTCGCCGCCACCCAGCACGCCACAGGGCCAGGCATTTCTGGCTTGCTCGTAGCGCTCGAGGCCAGCCTGCCCGACCTCTTCCGCAAGCGACGCGAAGTGCGCGTCGCCGAGCGCGCGGCCTCCCGTCGCGAGGATGTCCGCGTTGCCCGCGAGGCCATGACACATCGAGTAATTGTCACCTTGAGATTTCAGGCTGTATTCGATCGCCGCGGCCGTAGACGTGAGCGCCGCCCGCGCTTCATCCCGATATCGTTCGTCGCGCGTCAGTTCGAACGCGCGTAGTCGCGATAGCCCGATGCCGGGCGCGCCATGACACCACGCATGCATGAACACAGGGCGTCCGTCCGTATTCATCGACGGATCGGATAGCGCGCGCAGATCGGGCCAGTTCTGATGCTGCGCGTCGAAGCTGCTGCGTTCATATGCGAAAGCGCTTTCCGCTGCTTGCCGAAAGCGGTCCTCGCCGCTGACTTCATGGAGTTCCAGCAGCGCCCAGCCGAAACCCGCCGAGCCATGCGAAAAGCCCGTCAGGCCCGCATGGCCCGCCTCGCGGGAAAGCGGCCACGACCACCCTCGTTCGCTGCGCTGCGCGATGTCGATGAGATGTTCGCCGTACCGGATCGCGGTTTCGCGCGCAAACGGCAGGTCAGACCGGTGGCCTAGCTGAAGCAGAAGCGGGATCGCACCCGCGCAGCCGGCCGTCACGTCTGCGTCCTGCGTGGGCGCTTCGACGTCGCGCAAGGCCTGCAACGTCGCGATGCCCTGCTCGACGAGCTGTTCGCAACCGATAATCTCGCCGACCGAGAGCAGCGCGTAACCAATGCCCGTCCACCCGCTGTAGAACGACGCTTGAGTCGACGGCGCAACGTCTGTGCGATGCGCGAACGCATGATGCGCGGCGGCTTGCGCGGTCGCGCGAAACACACTGTCTCCGGTGATGGCATAGAGCCGCGCCATCAACAGTGCGATTCCGCTCGTGCCGCTGTATAACTCAGGCCCGCAGTTACGGTGAACGACTTGCCATCGTCCGTCGAGATGCTCCATCGAATCGCCGAGCCAGTTGCAGCGTTCACGGGACCAGACGGCGTCGCGGCAGAGCCGCGCACCGATTGCGTTCGCCGTATTCAGAAAGTCAGCCTGTGTCATCGTCATCGGGAGAAAGAGGGAAACGCATAATCCTCGTGCGTATCCGCGCCCAAATGGGCGCGGGCATAATCGAGTCCTTCGGCGCGGAATCGACGGTGAATCTCGTCAAGCCGCTCGCCTTCTCGCGTCAAACCTTGTTCATGCGCCTGCCACACGGCCTCGGCCACCAGGCGCGACCGGTTGATGCCGAAGCTCTCGCCGTTGCCGGGATCTTCCGCGAAGCTGAGGCCATGCGCCAGTTGCCGCGTGAAAAGCGGAACGCCCGCGTCAAGTCCCGGCAGGCAGCGCTCGTGAACGTCGACGAGCATGTGCGCGACGGAACACGTCATGCGTCGTGGCACGTAGAGCACGGCCGCGTCGAGGCGCTCGTAACCGGCCGGCATAGCCATGCACTTCAACCGAAACGGCACCTGAAAACGATTCAGCGCGGCAGTGGCCTCCGCGATCAGGCGTGGCGCCGCGTGGGCCGTCGTGTTCCAGTAAAAGCGCGAGAGGCAGACATCGTCCGGATGATCGGCGATCGACTCACCGAACGCGAAATAGAACGACGGCTGTATTGCCCACGACTCGCGCGGGCAATACACAGTGACGAGGCTTCCCGCGCGCACCGGAGCCGCCCCGTCGGCCGAGATGAATTCGCCGGGCCACAACAGCTTCGTAATGCCGTCCTTCTGCGCCGCGAGCTGGCCCGAAGTCAACGTTTCGACGATGCGCCAGCCGGTATCCCAACGCTCGCGTCCCGCGTTGGCGCTCGACAGCGCGGCGATGAAGCGCTGATCCGGCACGAGTGGACTCTGGGCGGCGAACGAACCGTCGAAGCGGCGCGTGAAGGCCTGCTGATAGATCGCATCGCGCAACGCGGCGACGACAGGCTGAAGTCGCGTTCCTGAACCAGGCGGCATGCCGTCCGGGGCGATGTCGAAGTTGCGCCCGGCAATCGTGAACGCGCCCGACGAAGTGAACTCGACCATGCTGACGAGCATCGTCAGATCCCGATCGTGTTGCTGATCGCTGTTGGACGCGCTCATGACAGTCCGAGCAAATCGCACCGCGCCTCATCCGGGTTCGACAGAATGTTGAAGCTCACCTGAAGCAGGCGGATAACGGCGGCTGTCAATTGCGGCATGTTATTCAGGTACTCGTAGGCGGTCTGAATGAGGCGTGCCGCGCCATAGCGCAGACTGCGATCGAGCCGCTCACGCTCGGTCGATGTGTCGAAGCGCGCTTCGGTCACATACGCGTTCCAGAACGCGCCGATCGCCGGTTGCATTGTCTCCAGCTGAATACCCGCCGACTCGACGAGTTGCTGCGCGGACGCGGGCGAGCCATCCGGCATGGAGCCAAGCCACGTCAGCAGATACGCCTGAAACACCGCGCCAACGTCCCACGCTGCGTCGCCCTGATCCGCGAGCTCCCAGTCGACAATCACAATCTTGCGCGTGCCGTCCGACTCGTAGAGCATGCAGTTGTCCCATTTGATATCGCCGTGAATGAGACTGTCGATGCGCCACTGACTTCTCAGTTCCGTCAGCAGCTCGACGAATTCAGGGTACCGCTGCAGGATCGTCAGCATATGGGTGTTCGCCGGGCCAATCGCTGCCGCCGTGAATTCCTTCGCTTCGTGAAACGACAGAATCCACGGCGTCGCTTTGGGAAACGTCGTGCCGACCGCATTTCCCGGTTCGATCTTATGACGATGATAGCGACCAAGCGCTTGCCCGAGCATGCTCGCCACATCGAGCGGGAACGTCCGAACGCGCAAATGATATTCGGAGAGGTTTTCAGCGCCCGGAAGCAAATCGACGATCAGCGCGTTACTGTTCGCGTCATAACCGCGAAAATTGGGAATCAGACCGGCAAGCGGCGCAAATGCGCGATCGTTTTGAGCAAGCCAGTAACAAGCCGCCTCGTGTTTCAGAAAGCCGATGCTTTGCGCATCCCAGTGCATGGTTTGTTTGACGAAAAAACCCGGTGCGTTTTCCCGAAGCACCTTCAGGTTGCGGTGACGACGCGAGACATCGGCAATGACCAGTTTTTCGTTCACTAACGAATCGCGATCGAGCAGGCACCTCTCGATCAGAAAATGGGCCACGTTCCGCGTGCTCAATTGCATGATGGTTCACCAGTAGATCGACGATGCTCGCTGTTTTCGTCGAATGCCAGGCTGCGTCAGAAGACGCCGCCGGGACCGCCGGCGCCACCGCCACATGCGACCGTCGGACACCCACCTATAGTAGGACACCCGCCTATGGTCGGACAAAGGTGCGTAGGACAGGCAGGCAGCGTCGGGCAAACGTGCGTTGGACAGGCAATCAGCGTCGGACAGACGTGCGTAGGACAAGCAGCCAGCGTCGGGCAAACGTGCGTTGGACAAGCAATCAGCGTCGGGCAAACATGCGTTGGACAGCCAGCCAACGTCGGGCAAGCGTGCGTAGGACAGGCAAGCGTCGGATGCAGGCACGGTGGCGCGATCGTGTGCGGACAGGGCGGCACGTGCGTGAATCCGCAGACCTGAGGCAGATGAGTCACGACCGGGCACGGTGGCGGGACCGTAGGCGGACAGGGCGGAATGTGCGTGAGTCCGCAGGCCGGAGCCAGATGAGTCACAACTACGCACGGTGGCGCGATCGTGTGCGGACAGGGCGGAATGTGTGTGATTCCGCAGATCTGAGGCGGCTGAGTCACGATTGGGCACGGCCCTGGGCACGTTACCACCGTGAGCGGCGCGGCTGGAACGGGCGCATTCGCCGCCCCTTGTTGCGCGGCGAAGTCCTGCTGCATTCGTCCTTCGAGGAAGCGCGCTTTGCGCCGGGCGCCGCCCATTGGACCATGAACGAGTTGCGCGTCCCGGTTGATCCACAGATAGGTTCCGCCCAGCGGCGCATCCGGCCCGCTCGCGTCCTCCTCATGAAGCACCGCGTCGGTGGGTATGTCGACGTAGTCGCTCAGTTGCGCATTGAAATACAGTCGAAGATGATTCGCCTCCGATGATTTGCCGACGAAGCCGAAGAGCAGCAGCGCGTCCGGCGGCTGACTCGGATCCTTGACAACTTTATTAACGAAATTCTGTCTGGATGAGGATTTTTTTTCGTCACCGTTTTCCCCGGGATCGTCTTTGGATGTAGCCATTGCATCACTCCTTCTGAAATTGGAGCGTGGAAGCCGAAAGGCAGCGGAGATTGTTTCCGCTGTCGTGCATTCCTGCTCGCGTGTGACCGTGATTTTCGTTGTCGTTATGGGCCGAATGCGGCGTGGTCTGAACGGGTCGACGCACGATCGTACGTGCCGCCCGCGCTCCGTGGCGAAGCGAATGGATTCAGTAAAGTCGATCGCACATGCAATGTCAACACGACAACGTGAGAATTACTAAGGACTCTATATGATTTTATACAACCACTCATTGACCGCACTGACACAATCGAACATCACGATCGATTTACGTGTACCGGACAAATTCTGGCTTCATTTTCTTCACGCGTGTGAGGCCTGTATGACCCTGTCGTTACCGTGAAAGCGGGGTGGGACCTGTCTGCCGGTCACTCCGGGCTCCAGCGCTGTCAATCCCGCCAATCAAAGGCAACGCCCGGCCATGCCGGGCGTTTGTTTTCCACTAGCGACCAGGTTCTTTGAGTATTGGCGGCAACAGTCTATCGCCTGTTCGGCACCATTTTCACCTCTGGGACACCCGATAGCCGCTGTCGAATGACACGAAAGGCAAAATGGGGGGCGTCGTCGATCCCCACTGCGGTGCATTTCAGCTTCTCAGGAATCCTCGCTACCGCTGCCTTCGAGAATGAGCCGCGTACCTGCTAACAGGCTGTCGAGTTGCTCGGCAATGAATTTCACGTGTTTATGCAGCGTGGAGATCGATGCCCTGACAAAGTACTCATCTCTCTTGGTCGTAAATCCAGGTTTGCGTACTGACAACATGAATTCGTCAAAATGCTTGTGCCCGCCAAGGTCGACCAACATCTTTTGAAGCGCTTTCATGTCTCGTTCCAGTCCCTCGATATCGTGTGCCATCGCTTTCTCCTTTCAGGAAAGGTTCGACGGACGATGGAAGCGAATGCTTGCGTTCGAGAACATCTAAAACGCCCGCCGGCGTCGACCGTCAGATCGCGGCGCTTCTTGGGGACTCTAGCCCATCCCCTCGGCTGGCGCCTCCATCGTATGGTGGAGATCATCAATTCCGGTCTGGTTCGCGAACATGGCGCTGTCTGACGTTGCACAACTTGCGGAGCATGGTGCACCACCATGAGGATCATCGACTGTCGAAACGCTAAGGGTGCCTTACTAATGATTTGGTATTGACAACGGTGCAATGCGTAGCAACCCGCTACAGATCGTCTCCCATCGACCTCAACGACGCCCCCCTGCCTGCGGCGCATTTTCATCGTTGAACTATGTGCGTTAGCGCACATTTCGGCGCGCCCATCGGTAGCGAGCAGTCGATGAACTGCTAGCCTTCTTGCAATGGTGCAGCGCATCAGCATGGGCGCACGCAACGGTTTTGGTATGGGTTGCAGACTTTCGTACCCAGATTTTCGTTTTCCGAGCAAGCGGAGGCGCATATGCGCGAACCGTCCACGATGCCTGAGGGTCTGGCTGTGTTCGAATTGCCTCGACCGTTCGTCGCACCGGCGCTTCGTGTCCTGAGACTAGCCAACACTGCGATCGACGCCCTCTTTTACGACGTTGGCGTGCTCTTGTGTGAACTGCTCTGGCGCGGTGAAGTAGTCAGCACTCAGACGTCGCCCACGCCAACTCAATTCAACCAGTTCGGACCGTTTTCGCTGCGCGGTTTCACTAGCCTGGATCTTGACGCGCTGTCGAATCCAGAGGGCTGCATCCTTGTCGTCGATAGCACCAAGGCCCCATTCGTACAGCGGTTCGACAGCGTTGTTGAGTTCATCGAATGGGCAAACTCAGACGGCCAGGATGTCAAGACTGTCACGATTACCGGAGTCGGGAGTTCAGCGCTTGGTTCCGCGGCCTTCGCGTGGAATGCCTCCATGGCGCTCGGCCAGCGCGTGGCGGCGATTGTCCCGGGTTACGGGCTCGCAGATATGCTGGAGCAAGCGTTGGGTGGGTGGTTCGGCTTCGGTGTACAGGATTGGCTCGGCTCGCTCGCGCAAACGATCATGGCGAACACGGTCCCCGAGACAGCGAAGATTGGACGCAACCTGCTCATTTCGGCACCCGCCCATAAGGAGGCAACAACCGGGGCGCCTGAGTTCATCACGGGCAACCCAGCCTCTGACGTGCTGCATTCAATACTGGAGCGTGCCCCGGCGATCAATACTCTGCTTGGTCACAGTAAAGGCGCGCTGGTCATTTCGAACGCACTTCGTTCACTCGGCGCGGATGTCACGAAGCGCCTTTGGGTAGCGACGTTCGGTTGCGCGATTTCGGAGTCTGTGGCGGTCAAACACTATGAACAGTATCTGGGCATCCTCGACGCATTGGGAGCGCTGAATTCCTGGGGACACTCGCCAGATCACCTAGTGTTTACGCACCACAGCACAAATATTGCCATCGCATTCGCCATGCCGGTCGCGATCTTGACGCGGGTTTCGGTGGCGTTGGGGCACGGTTCGGAAAGCGCCCATTCACAACGAAATCAAGACCGCCGAGCCGACTCGCGGGACACCGGCAGTGTTGCTGGAGCGACACGGCCGCGCGTGAACGCCGATAACGACTAGCGCGCGGGGCAAGCCGGGTCGCAGGTTCCTTGCAAGGTCCTGCACGATGTTCGGGATGCGTGCACCAGCGCGGGCCCATTTGCGACCCATTCCGGACCAGGGCTGATTCAGGGCACGCGCCTCGCTCGCCCGCCCCTTCCCCCTGAAACCCCTGTCCTGCAAGCGTCTCAGGCGACAACCGGGTCGATGGCATAGTTGCTGCTAACTTGAGTTCAAACTTGTATTCAAGATTGGACTCATGTCTACAGACGCCCGTTTCAGAGTTCGTGCCCTGCTCGACTCCTATGCCCGTAAAAGCACCACGCCTCGCGAAGTCGTCGAGACGTTGATCGCCCGTATCGCGGCCTCCGGGCGTCCGGAAGTCTGGTTGTCGCGGGTGAGCGAGGGCGACCTCGCCCGCCGCGTTGCCGAACTCGAAGCCGCGTACGCGCGCCTCGGCGCTGCGGTCTTCGAGCGGATGCCGCTCTTCGGCGTACCGTTCGCCGTGAAGGACAACATCGACGTCGCCGGTATGCCGACCACTGCGGCCTGCGACGCCTTCGCCTATACGCCCCGCACGTCGGCCTTTGCAGTCGACCGGCTGCTCGATGCGGGCGCCATCCTCGTCGGCAAGACGAATCTCGACCAGTTCGCGACGGGCCTCGTCGGCACGCGCTCGCCCTACGGCCGGGTGCGCCAGTTCGAATCCGATGCCTACGTCTCCGGCGGATCGAGTTCGGGTTCGGCGGTCGCGGTCGCAGCCGGGCTCGTCGCGTTTGCACTTGGCACGGACACCGCGGGTTCGGGGCGTGTCCCCGCGGGCTTCAACGAACTCGTGGGTCTGAAGCCAACGCCCGGCCTCGTGAGCAAGCGCGGGGTGGTGCCCGCGTGCCGAAGCCTCGACTGTCTATCGATCTTCTCGCACGACGTCGGCGACGCCTGGGAAGTCTTGTTGCAGATGGCGAAGTACGACGGGCACGATGGCTACGCGCGCCGCGTGCCATCGCTTGGGCTACCCCATGCAGCGCTGCGCCTCGCGGTGCCGCGGCCATTGACATTCTTCAGCGACACGCAGGCCCAGCAAGCGTTTGCTACTACGCTCGACACGATTGCCACGCGCCTTGAGCTGACGCCGGTACACGTGCCGTTCGAACCCATGCAGCGCACGGCGGCTCTCCTCTACGACGGTCCCTGGGTGGCGGAGCGGCGGGCGGCGCTCGGGTCGTTCTTCGAGGCGCATCGCGCCGATATCGATCCCGTTGTCGCCGAGGTCATTGCCAAAGCCGACCGCTACAGCGCCGTCGATGCGTTCAATGGCCAATACGCACTCGCCGCGTTACGCAGCGAAGTCGAGGCCATGTTCGAAGAGATCGATGTCCTCGTCGTGCCGACCACGCCGACCCATCCGAGCTTCGACGATGTGCAGGCGGACCCGATCGGCGCGAACAGCCAGCTCGGCGTGTACACCAACTTCGTGAATCTGCTCGACCTTTGTGCGCTGGCCGTGCCGGGCGTGCGTCGGGCGGATGGCCTGCCTGCAGGCGTCACGCTCATCGCCCCCGCCGGCGGCGACCAGCGGCTCGCCGTCCTCGGTGCGCAAATCCAGGCGCTCTTCACGGCGGTCGCCGCGGCCGACGACGCAGCCAGCATCGCCGCGAAACCCCTGCCGTTCGAAGAGCCAACGGTGACGCTCGCCGTCGTCGGTGCGCATCTGCGCGGGCAGCCGCTCTGCTGGCAAATGCTCGAGGCGGGCGCGCGGTTCGTCCAGACGACCCGCACCGCGTCGCAGTACCGCCTCTACGCGCTCGCCGGCACGACACCGGCCAAGCCCGCGCTGGTGCGTACGCCGGACGAGCCCGGCCGGCCCATCGAAATCGAACTTTGGGAAGTGCCGCTGCGCACCTTCGGCACGTTTGTCGCCCGCGTGCCGGCGCCGCTTGGCATCGGCAGCGTGCAGACGAGCGACGGGTTGATTGTCAAAGGCTTCATCTGCGAGCCTGCGGCTGTCGCGCCGGGAAGTGGCGCACGCGACATCACCGAATTCGGTGGCTGGCGTGCATGGCTCGCCACTGCGGTGCAGGCACGAAGTCCAGCTTGATAGGCATATCTAAATTTAACGAATGAAATTCGTGAGGAGTCCAACCATGACAAAACGACGTGATTTTCTCAAGGGTGCGGGCGCCCTTGCCCTCGGCAGCGCCTTGCCGTTCGATCTCGCCTTCGCCGCCGAACCGCTCACGGTCGGCGTGATCTACGTCGGCTCGCGCGGCGACTACGGCTACAACCAGGCCCAGGCGCAGGCGGCAGCCGTCATCAAGAAGCTGGCGAACGTGAAGATCGTCGAGGAAGAGAACGTGCCCGAGACCGTCGCCGCGCAAAAGACGATGGAAGCGATGATCGAACAGGACGGCGCGACGCTCATCTTCGCGACCTCGTTCGGTTATTTCGATCCGCATGTGCTGAAGATGGCCGCCAAATACCCGAAGGTTCGCTTCGCACACTGCGGCGGCCTCTGGAAGAGCGGCAATCCGGCCAACATCTCGAGCTATTTTGGCTACATCGACGAATGCCAGTATCTGAACGGCGTCGTGGCGGGCCACGCGAGCAAAACGAAGAAGCTCGGCTTCGTCGCGGCCAAGCCGATTCCGCAGGTCCTGCGCAATATCAACTCGTTCACGCTGGGCGCGCAATCGGTCGATCCGTCGATCACCACGCATGTGATTTTCACGGGCGACTGGTCGATGCCGGTGAAAGAAGCCGAAGCCGCGAACAGCCTCGTCGATCAGGGCTGCGATGTCCTCACGTGCCACGTGGATGGCCCGAAGGTCGTGATCGAGACTGCGGAAAAGCGTGGCGCGATGAGCTGCGGTTATCACGCAAGCCAGGCGGCGCTCGCGCCGAAGGGCTATCTGACCGGCGCCGAATGGGACTGGGCAACGCCGTACAAGCTGCTCGTCGCCAACGCGCAGACGGGCAAGCCGCAGCCCAATATCCTGCGTGGCGGCCTGCGCGAAGGCTTCGTGAAGATGTCGCCGTATGGGGTGAAGGTGACGCCCGATGCCCGCACGAATGCCGACGCAATCAAGGCGAAGATGGTCGCGGGCGACTACGTGATCTTCAAGGGGCCGATGAAGGACAACAAGGGCGGTAGCGCCATAGCATCCGGCACGAGCTACGCGCAGACCGATATCGCGCTCGAGAGCATGAACTATCTGGTTGCCGGCGTGGTTGGCCAGATTTGAGGCGCGTTTGCGTGCGTTTGCGTCCTCACCAGGAGTTGTGATGTCCACTTCCCTTTCGCCGGTTCATGGGCGGCCGCGCAGACTGCCCGCAGGTGTTGCTCGTCTGCTGCTTGCCGGATTGCCTGCGTTGCCGACGCTGTGCGCGATCGCCGCCACGCTGGCGCTATTCGGCGTGTTCCTGCTCGTCCAGGGGCAGCCAGCCGTCGAGGCCCTTGGCCTCATCGGCCAGGGCGCTTTCGGATCGTCGTTCGCATGGCAGAACACCTTGCTGCGCGCCGCGCCGCTCATGCTGACTGCCCTGTGCGTCGCGCTGCCCGCCCAGGTCGGCCTGATCGTGATTGGCGGCGAAGGGGCACTCGCGCTCGGCGGGCTCGCAGCGGCTGTCGTGCCGCCATGCCTGCCGCACGCGACGCCCTGGTTCATTGCCACGCCCTTGATGGCCATCGCCGGGATGCTCGCGGGCGGTTTGTGGATCAGTGCCGTAGGCGCGATGCGTCAATGGCGCGGCGTCAACGAGACCATCAGCAGCCTGCTGATGTCGTATATCGCCATCGCCGTCTTCAAGTTTCTGGTCGAAGGGCCGCTGCGCGATCCCGCGAGCCTCAATAAGCCGTCGACGCTTCCCATCCCCGACACCATGACCATCGGCTCGCTGCCGGGTCTCGATGTGCACTGGGGGCTCTTCTGGGGCGCACTCGCGTGTCTCGCCGCCTGGGTGCTCGTGCGTCACAGCACGCTCGGCTTTGCGATGCGCATAACGGGCGGCAACGTGCGCGCCGCGCGCCTCGTTGGTCTGCCCGTGGGCGGGCTCGCGCTCACCGCCTGCGCGCTCGGTGGGGCATCGGCTGGACTTGCCGGGATGTTCGAAGTGGCCGCCGTACAGGGCAGCGCGAATGCGTCCCTGCTCTCGGGCTACGGCTATGCAGGCATCCTGGTTGCGTTCGCGGCGCGCCAGAACCCGTTCGCCGTGATCGTCTGCGCGCTGATGGTCGGCGGCATCGAGGCGAGCGGCAGTCTGCTGCAACGCCGCCTCGATCTGCCCGACGCCGCCACGCTCGTGCTGCAGGGCCTGCTGTTCGCCAATCTGCTCGCGTGGGAGGCGCTCGCGCCGCGCCTCGCCGCCTGGCGCGTGAAGCTGCAGGCCGCCGCGCTCGATGCCTCTTCAGTCTCGCTGGAGCGTACTCATCATGTCTAGCCTCCATTCGCCCGCCGCGGTGTTGCTGCTCTCGTTATTCGCGGGCGCCATCCGCGTGAGCACGCCGTATCTGTTCGTGAGCCTCGGCGAGTGCCTGACCGAGAAAGGCGGACGCGTGAATCTCGGCCTCGAAGGGATTCTCGTCTCCGGCGCCATGTGCGGGTATGCAGGTTCGTATCTCTCGGGGTCGCCGTGGATCGGCGTGCTCGCGGCGGCGGCAGCGGGTCTCGTGCTCGGCTGCCTGCACGGTCTCGTCTGCTCGCTGCCGCGTGTCTCCGATATCGCATTCGGCATCGCGCTCATGCTGTTCGGCACCGGCCTCGCCTTCTATCTCGGCAAGCCGTTCATCGAGCCGCAGGCACCGATGCTGCCGTCGATCGATCTCGGCGCGTGGGCCGCCTCGCCGCAGGTGCACAACGCGCTGCACATCAACCTGCTCTTCCTGATCGGCGTCGTGCTCGCGCTCGCCCTGCAGTGGGGCCTGCGCTCGATGCGCTGGGGTATGACGCTGCGGCTCGTGGGCGAGAACGCCGAGAGCGCCCGTGCCATGGGCTATCCGGTCACGCGCGTACGCGTAATCGCGACGGCCGTGGGCGGCCTCTTCGCGGGCGTGGGCGGTGCCTATCTCTCGCTCGTCTATCCCGGCAGCTGGAACGAGGGACTGTCGAGCGGCCAGGGCCTCATGGCCGTCGCGCTGGTGATCTTCGCGCGCTGGCAGCCGCTGCGCTGTCTCTGGGCCGCGCTGCTGTTCGGCGCCGCCGGCGCGCTCGGCCCGGCCCTGCAGGCGATCGGCGTGACGAGCGGCTACTACCTCTTCAACGCCACGCCTTACGTGCTCACGCTCGCGCTCATGATCGTCAACTGCAGACCCGACCGCACACTGGCGGGCGCACCGGGCGAACTGAGCCTCACACGCTAAGCGTGAACGCCACCTGAACCGCCGACCGAATCGAGAATCGCGTGCGCCCGAAAGCGCGCGCCCGGAGAACGAAAATGACTCAGTACATCGAAGCGCGCCCTTACCCGTGGCCCTACAACGGCGACCTGCGCCCGGACAACACGGCGCTCGTCATCATCGACATGCAGACCGACTTTTGCGGCTACGGCGGTTACGTCGACAAGATGGGCTACGACCTCTCGCTGACCCGCGCCCCGATCGAGCCGATCAAGCGCGTTTTGAGGCTCATGCGCGAACTCGGCTTCACGATCATCCATACGCGCGAAGGGCATCGCCCGGACCTGTCCGATCTGCCCGCGAACAAGCGCTGGCGCAGCCGCCGCGCGGGCACAGATGGCGTGGGAATCGGCGACATCGGACCATGCGGCCGCATTCTCGTGCGCGGGGAGCCGGGCTGGGAGATCATCGACGAGCTGGCGCCGCAGCCCGGCGAGATCGTCATCGACAAGCCCGGCAAGGGCTCGTTCTGCGCAACGGACCTGGAGCTGATCCTGCACACGCGCGGCATTGCCAACCTCGTGCTCACCGGCATCACAACCGACGTGTGCGTGCACACGACCATGCGCGAGGCGAATGACCGCGGCTTCGAATGCACCGTGCTCGCAGACTGCTGCGGGGCAACCGACAAAAGCAATCACGACGCGGCGCTCAACATGGTGCTGATGCAAGGAGGCGTGTTCGGCACGGTCTCCGATTCGGCGTCGCTCGTCGCCGCCCTGGAGCGCTGATCATGGCGACCGCGACGCGAGCGCTCGGCGTCGAGGTAATCGGCGCAAGCAAGTCATTCGGTGCGTTCCGCGCACTCGACGACGTCACGATCAAGGTGGCGCCTGGAACCGTGCACGCGCTGCTCGGCGAAAACGGCGCGGGCAAGAGCACGCTCGTCAAGGGGCTCGTGGGCTATGGCGTGCTCGATCACGGCGCGATTCTGGCCGACGGGCGCGAGGTGCACATCACGTCCCCGCGCGATGCCCAGGCGCTCGGCATCGGCATGGTCTATCAGCACTTCACATTGGCGGCCGGGCTGAGCGTCGAGGAAAACCTGCTCCTCGCGCGCGGCAAGCTGCCATGGAAGATCGACTGGGCGGCGGAGCGCAAGGCCCTCGACGCGTTCATGCGGCGCATGCCGTTTCGCCTCGCGCTCGACGCGCCCGTGTCGTCTCTCGCGGCCGGAGAGAAACAGAAACTCGAAATCCTCAAGCAGCTGTATCTGGAACAACGTTTCCTGATCCTGGACGAACCGACGTCCGTACTCACGCCGCAGGAAGCCGACGAGGTGCTCGGCCTGATGCGCAAGCTCGCCTCGCGCGGCGACCTCACGGTACTGATGATCACGCACAAGTTCCGCGAGGTGATGGCCTATGCGGACAACGTGACCGTGCTGCGCAAGGGGCGCTTCGTCGCCAGCTGTGCCGTTGCCGAGACCGACCGCGAACAGTTGGCCGCCTGGATGATGGGCAGCGACGCGAGCCTCGAAGCGCGCGAGGGGGCCGCCGAAGACGATGGCGAGATGCGGCTTACGCGCAAGACGCACTCGCCCGACGCCCCGGTGCGGCTCTCGCTATCGAGCCTCTCGATCGTTGACGACCGCGGGCACGCCGCCGTAAGGGAAGCCTCGGTCTCGGTGCGGGCGGGAGAAATTCTCGGGCTCGCAGGCGTCTCCGGCAACGGCCAGAAGGAGCTGATCGAAGCGCTCGTCGGGCAGCGCAAGGTCGTCTCGGGCGAGATGCGCGTGGAAGGCGCGCCCTATGCCGCGACGCGCGAGGAAATGACCCGCCTGAGGGTGTTCGCGCTTCCCGAGGAGCCGCTGCGCAACGCGTGCGTCGCGGGGATGAGCGTGGCGGAGAACATGGCGCTGCGCGATTTCGATCGCGCACCGCTGCGGCGCCGGGGATGGTGGCTCGACCGGCGTGCGATGCGCGCACGCGCCGAGCGGTTGATCGCCGAATTCAACGTGCGGCCGCCGCTGCCCGAACGCACCATCGGCACGCTTTCCGGCGGCAATGTACAGCGCGCCGTGCTGGCACGCGAGCTAGGTCAGGCCGTGAACGTGCTGATCGTCGCGAATCCGGTGTTCGGACTCGACTTTGCCTCGGTAGCCGCTATTCATGCGCGTATTCTCGCTGCGCGCGATGCCGGCGCGGCTGTCCTGCTCGTGAGCGAAGACCTCGACGAACTCCTGGAACTCGCCGACCGTATCGTCGTGATGGCCGAAGGGCGGCTCGTCTACGAGACGGTGGCAAGCGTCGCGGACCGCGTGGTGCTGGGGCGCCACATGGCAGGACATGGCGACGAAGGCAAGCCGCAGCCGGCAGAGCCGGCCGTGCTGCACGCAAGCGCCTGAGGGGACACCCGATCGACACACAGCACAAAGGGAGAAGGACAGCGATGACAACCATCGCCCGGGCCAAGCCCGTTCCGTTCACGTTCGATGCGCGTCACACGGCGCTCATTGTCATCGACATGCAGCGCGACTTCATCGAGCCCGGCGGCTTTGGCGAGGCGCTCGGCAACGACGTGTCGCTGCTTGCCGGCATCGTGCCAACGGTCGCGCGGCTGCTTGCCCACGCCCGTTCAGCGGGCTGGCAGGTCGTGCACACGCGCGAATCGCACGCACCCGACCTTTCCGATTGCCCACCGGCCAAACTTTTGCGCGGCACGCCGAATGCGCGTATCGGCGACAAAGGGCCGATGGGCCGTATTCTGGTGCGCGGCGAACCCGGCAATGCCATCATCGATTCGCTTAAGCCACTCGACGGCGAACTCGTCATCGACAAGCCGGGTAAAGGCGCTTTCTACGCAACGCGCCTTGGCGAGGAACTGGCGATGCGCGGCATCACGCACCTCGTGTTCGCTGGCGTAACAACGGAGGTCTGCGTGCAAACCTCAATGCGCGAAGCCAACGATCGAGGCTATAAGTGCCTGCTCATCGAGGATGCGACGGCGAGCTACATTCCCGCGTTTCGCGAAGCCACGATTGCGATGATCCATTCGCAGGGCGGGATCGTCGGCTGGACCGCTCCGCTCGACGCCCTGCTGGAGGCAGCCCGATGACGCTCGAACTGAACCGGCCCGAAATCGTTGCGCAGGTGGATGCGGCTTTCAAGGCTTACGAGCGTGCGCTGGTCGACAACGACGTCGAAACCATGAACGCACTCTTCTGGGACGCACCGGAAACCGTACGCTACGGCATCGCCGAAATCCAGCACGGCGGCGAGGCGATCCGCCGCTGGCGGGAGACCTGCGTACCCGTGCCGCGCTCGAGACGCCTGCACCGCACCGTCGTGACGACTTTCGGCGCCGACTATGCGACGGTGAGCACCGAGTTCACAAGCGACGCGACGCCGTTGACAGGCCGCCAGATGCAGACCTGGGCGCGGCTGCGCAAGCCGGACGAAACATTCGGTGGCTGGATGATCGTGGCGGCGCACGTGAGCCTCATCGAGCCCGCTTGAATACGAACAAGCGCACGAATAGGCGCGGATAATGGCGAGGCGGCGTTCATCGCCCGGCGTTACACGGACGCGCTGAAAAACTTTCGATGTTTTCTACACCCGACTCATGAACGACTTGCCCGAAGCGGCCGCCGAGGCCTCCCCAGCATCTGGCGCGAAGATGGTTTATAGCGCGAACCCGCTTGCGGAACAGGTGTATCAGCTGATCAAGCAGGACATCTTCAACTTTCGCCTGTTTCCTGGCGA
This sequence comes from Paraburkholderia acidiphila, assembly GCF_009789655.1. Classification (GTDB taxonomy): domain Bacteria; phylum Pseudomonadota; class Gammaproteobacteria; order Burkholderiales; family Burkholderiaceae; genus Paraburkholderia; species Paraburkholderia acidiphila. The sequence continues at coordinate 601,627 of NZ_CP046911.1, read as the reverse complement.
CCGCTTTTCGGAAAACGACATCGCCCAGCATTACGGCGTGTCGCGCACGCCGGTGCGCGACGCGCTGTTCCGCCTGCTGCGCGAGGGGTATCTCGAGGTGGGATTCCGGCGCGGCTGGAAGGTCTGCGATATCGACTTCAACCGGCTCGACCAGCTCTATGACCTGCGCATCGTGCTCGAACTGGCGGCGATCGATCGGCTCCCCGGCGTTCCCCACCACGCCATGGACGCGCTGCGGGCCGTGTGGTGCGTCGAGCAAAGCCAACGCGAAAGCGACCCGGCTGCCATGTTCGTGCTGGACGAGGGCTTTCATCGCGGACTCGTGAGCGCAGCGGGCAACGACGAGATGCTGCGCGTACATAATGAGGTGACCGAACGTATCCGTATCGTACGGCGGCTCGATTTTCTCAAGGCGCATCGCACGAGCGCGACCTACGACGAGCATTCGACGATGCTCAACCTCGTCGATCGCGGGAAATTTGCCGAAGCGAGCATCCTGCTGCGCGCGCACATTACGCAAAGCAAGCTGGAGGTGAGAAAGATCACGCTGTCGATGCTCGCGACGGCGCGCGATGAAAAGCTGCCGTTCGTGAACTAGGTTAGAAGTGCTTCGTATTCGTCGCGGAACTGGTCGAGCGAGCTTTCCACGACAGTCACCGCACCGTCGATAAGACCGCAACGCCCGCTGCCCGGAAGAATGCGGCACAGGTTCTCCAGAGAATCCAGATCGGCGCGTACGCCGCGGCCGGTGTCGAGCCGGTTGAGAAGCCGCATCAACTGAAAAGTCCCGCCCTTGCAAGGCGGACACTGCCCACACGAGCCCTGGGCGAAGAAGCTCACGTACTCCGCGACCTTGCGCACGATGCTGGTGCCTTCCGAAACGACGATCATGGCGCCCGTGCCAAGACGCGAGCGGCGTTGCCGGACGGAGTCGAAGTCGAGCGCGACATCGAGTTCGCGTTTCGTCAGCAGGGTGTTGGAGGGGCCGCCGGTGAAGACCGCCTTGAATTCCTTGTCCTGCAACATCCCGCCGCCGTATTCAAAGACGAGCGCCGCGAGGCTCGTGCCCATCGGCAGTTCGTACAGACCCGGACGCAAGACGTCGCCGGAGAGCGAGTAAAGCTTGGTCCCCGCGGCATGGCCAATACCCAGGTCCCGATACCACTGCGCGCCGTGGCGCAGGATGCCGGGTACGTGAGCCAGGGTCTCGGTGTTGTTGACGATGGTCGGTGCGCCATGTACACCTTGCTGCGCCGGGAAAGGCGGTTTGCGCCGTGGAAACGGAAACCCGCCTTCCACACTGGCAATGACCGCCGTCTCCTCTCCTCCGATGTACAGCCCTGAACTGGGGAGAACGCAAAGTGAGAGGGGCTTTCCGATTGCCTGTTCGATCGCAGTGAAAAGCGGATGCTCGCGCCACTGCTGCACGGCGTCGCGAGTGACCGCGAGTGCCTGTTGCTCATGCGGGTTCACATAGAGCACGACATGGTTGGCGCGAGTCGCGAGTGCGGCGATGAGCGCGCCTTCTATCACCTGGTGAGGCGTGTGTTCCAGCAGAAAGCGGTCCTTGAAGGTGCCGGGTTCGTCTTCGTTGCCATTGCAGATGATGTACTTGTCCCCTTCAGGCGCGGCGGCCACAGGCGTCCATTTTCGATGCGTCGGGAATCCCGCACCGCCCATACCGCGCAAATCCGCCGCGGCAATTTCCGCAATGATCGCTCCGGGGTCCTGCAACGCCCTCCCGAGTCCTTCGCCGCCGCCATGCGCGAGCCAGCCATCGAGATTCGCGCCTACGCGGATCTCATCGCGCAACAGAACCTGATTGAGCTTGTCCATTGGCGCTCCGTGGATCGCGTCACCGGGTGCTGCCGGCCGCGCGCGAGCGTGCGTCCGGGCGCAAGCTCGCGTCGGCCTGCAGATCGAAATGCGCGTAGTCGGGGAAAAGCTGCGGCGCCTTCACGTGCAAGGACAGTCCCGCCAACGTGAGCGCCCGCTGCCACGCGTGAACATGCCCGATGCCGGCGCGACTGGCCATGGTGCGCCCCTTCGACTGCGCCGCGCTCGCCCCAGCCCGGCGCCCCATGCTCAGAATGTCGAGCAACGCATTGCCCATCAGCCGGTTGCGGCCATGAATTCCGCCTGTAACCTCTCCCGCGCAGTACAGGCCGGGCACGTTCGTCGCGCCGTCCTTGTCCACTGCGACGCCTCCGTTCTGATAGTGCAGCGTGGGATAAACAAGAAACGGCTCGCGCGCCGGATCGATACCGCACTTGTGCGCGAGATGGCGTAGCGTGACGAGACGCTGCGCCAGAATGCCCGGGTTTTCCATTTCGAGTGTCGGTGTGTCGAGGAACACCCCGACCCGGTCGTCGTGCGTAATGCCGCGCCCTTGCGCGCATTCGCGCAGGATGGCCGAGGCCACCACGTCCCGCGCGTTGAGCTCGTCGACGAAACGCTCTCCTTCGCCGTTGATGAGCTTCGCGCCCGCAGAGCGCGCCGCCTCCGAGATCAAACCGCCAGCGAGGTGGGGCGGCCAGGCAACTCCGGTTGGGTGGTACTGGAACGAGTCGAGCTCACGCAGCCGCGCGCCGATTCGATACGCCAGTACGAGGCCGTCGGCGGTCGCACCGTAGTGGTTGGAGGTCGGAAAGGCATTCAGGTGCAGTCGCCCGGCCCCGCCCGTGGCGAGGATCACGGCACGCGCTCGCACCAGCACGAAGGTTCGCCATTCGAGGTTATAGAGCACGGCGCCCGCGCAGCTTCCGCGCTCGTCCGAGAGCAGTTCGACCACGGGGCAGCGGTTCCAGACGTCGATACCGGAATCGAGGTCGACCGCTTCGCGCAGTACGCGCATCATCTCCAGCCCGGTGTAGTCCCGATACGAAAGAATGCGCGCCGCCGAGGCGCCGCCAGGCTTCTTGCGCAACAGGTTGCCGCCGATCGGCCGGTCGTCCTCCAGATCGAACATCATGCCGAGCTGGATGAGCCAGCGAATCACATCGGGGCCGTCCATCACCATTTGCGCGACGAGTTCGGGGTCGCCGCAGAAATGGCCGGCACGCAACGTGTCCTCGAAGTGCAGTTGGGGGCTGTCGTCTTCCCCCACGGCGGCCTGGATTCCGCCCTCGGCCATCACGGTGTTGCTGTCGCCAAGGCGCAGCTTGCCGGCCAACATGACCCGCGCGCCCTGCTTTGCCGCGGTGAGCGCCGCAGCGCATCCCGCGCCCCCGCCGCCGACGACCAGCACATCGGTATGCACGAGCTGCGCGCCGGCCAGATCGACGTCGTCGATCAACGCGTTGGCCTGCAACAGGCGCGCGAGATCCGGCTGGCACGATTCCCCTCGATTCACACCAACGGCCAGGGCCACGCGCGCATTGGGCCCGTGATCGGGGTGATAGCCCTTGAGGAGATCGTCGACGGATGGGTCGTCCGCACGCAACACGGGCGCAACGCCTGGGCGGTAGCGCTGAAGCGCGTTTTCGTAGGGGATGCCGGTTGACATGTTCGCAGGCACCGGTCAACGCGGCGGCTGCGCGCCTGGCGCGTCGAAGTCGATCTCCATTTCGCCGCGTTCGATCTGCTGCAGCCTGCGGACAAGATTGGCCGGACGCAGCGAGTGAGCCGCAATCATGCGTCTCACGAACAGACCGAGATGGTTGGGCCGAATATGCTCGGGGCAAGCGAGCGTGCAGAGGTTGCACATGACGCATTCGTCGAACACCTGACTGGCGGCGTCCAGCCTGCCCTCCACCGCCAGGTTCACACCACGCTGGACTTCGAGCCCCTTTGGGCAGGCGCGGTCACAGCCGCTGCAGTGGCGGCAGTGGGACGCTTCCGGGAAGATTTCGGACATCGTGCTCAGCGCTTGCCAGCTATCGCCGAGGTCCTCCATGCGATACACGTGGCGCGCGGGCGTGGTGAGGTAGTCGAGGAATGCGACCTGCATGCCCGCTTCGACCCGCGTCTCGCACGCGAGTACGGTCTTCACCTCCTGCTCACCGCTGCGCCGGACCATGACGCGACAGGACCCGCACACACCCTGCCCCATGCAGCCGACACCTTCGACGAGCGTCTGGCCAGCATGCACGAAAGCCTGCAGGATCGAGCAGGTGGCCGGCGCCTCCAGCTCGCGCCCCTCAATGCTTAGGCGAACCATCTTCGGTCTCCTTGCGGCGCACCGGCGCCGCACTGGCAAACCCACGTGAAAGGTCATACGAACCTTAGCACAACGGAGGTTGTCGCCATGCGCAGGTCGCACGAGAACGTGGTTGAGGGCCTTCGTCCCTCATTTCGGCGCTCGTGAACGTGCAGTGGCGAAAAGGCCATTGAGCGGCGAGGCTCGTTCAGACGCGCGTGCTGCTGATCAACCACATCGCGCCAGGCAACCGCACTCCCGGACCGTCCGCATAGGGCGCGAGCGCCTCGTGAACAGACGCTGTGGCGGCGGAGATGACCTCCGCCGGCTGGTTGCGCAACCAACTATTGACCGCGCCGATCTGGGTTGACTGAACCACCGCCTGCTCCAGCCCGCGGCCGGCAGCGATATCGAGGTCCATATCGAGTTTCTCGAAGCGCGGCGCCGCCCAACCGGCTGCCGTGACCACCTCGGTCACGTGGTCCCGATCGGCGAAAGCGAACATGCCCGGTGCGTTAGGCACCGGCTGCGGCCTTGGCGGCAGGTGCCGCGCGGCCGCGGTCATCGGCACTTCCATCCACGGGTTTTCGGCCAGCGTACGCCAGCATACGAGCGCCATGCGTGCGCCCGGCGCGGCGGCGCGGCGCATATTGGCGAACGCCGCCACCCGGTCGCCGAAGAACATCACGCCGAACGCGGAGATCAGCAGATCGTATTCGTCCAGCGCGGCGGTTGCCGGATCGGTCTGCCGCCAATCGATATTGGCGATGCCGGCGGCGCTCGCGCGCCTTTTCCCCTCGGCAAGCATTGGCCCGGAAATGTCCACTCCCGCCACGCTGCCGGACGGACCCACGGCACGCGCGAATTCCAGCGTGGGCGCGCCGCAACCACAGCCGATATCCACCACGCGTTCGCCGGCACGCGGAGCGGCAAAGACAAGCAAGGCGCTTGTCACCGGCGCGAGCGTGAGGTCGGTGTGTTCCTGTCGAGCCACCCAGATGTTGCCGCCGTTACCGTTCCAGAAGGCCAGCATGTCGGCGTCGATCTCTTCGGGCGAGGCCATCCGGGTTCTCCTGCCTGGCGGGTGAACGGGTGACGGCCTCGTCGGGCGTGCAGCAAGCGGCAGCCAGAGCGGCTGGCGTCACATTTTCTAGTATTCCTTAATTAACCGGGCCAATGACTCGGCCTCTCGCGCGACGGCTTCGTCTGCCGATACCCCGTCGCTTATCCATAGCTGGACGGTGTCCGCGAACGCTTTTTGTGCCGCGCCGCACAACTGGGTGATGCGGATTCTATAAACGCCATCGAAGCTGAACACCTCCAGACGCCCTTCGTACTCACGCGCGTAGAACTTCATCGTTCGCTCCTTGAGTCCCGGCACGTCGACACTCGGCGGGCTGCGGCCCCGCTGCGCTCACTCACGCGCGCCCGCTCATGCCTCGCATGCGCCGTGCGAAATGGGCACGCTCCGCATCGTCCATCAGCGCCAGAAACTCGCCCGCTTCCATATGAACCAGTTCTTCGTGATCGCCCGCCTCGAAGTAGATGTCCGGCTGGCCCGCCAGGTTCGCTTCGAGATAGGTTTTCATGCCATACGCCCCGCAGATCGGCGGCAGCGCCCCTGCATCGCAGTCCTTGAACAGCTCGCGCAGCTCGGCCTCGGTCGCCAGGGCGAGCCTGCGCCCTGTCTTGTTCCAAAGCTCGGACAATTGCACGGCGTAGGTTGAGGGCAGTACGACGGCCACATAGCCGTGCTCGTCCTCGAGCAGCACGGTTTTCGCGAGACGGTCGCCGGGAATGTGCGCTGCCGCAGCGCTTTCCATGCTCGAATGACTGTATGGGTGGCGCACGAGTTCGTAGCGTGAGCCCTTGCTGCGCAGGCGCTCCTGCAGGGTGGTCGACATCGACATGGCACACCTCCTGTCGAATGCGTAGAAGAAAACCAGCCGCGAGTGACCTCTTCAGAATAGTTCACGCGCACGCGAATAGCACACCGGCACCCTCGCCGTAAATTCACAGTACGAAGGCCATGCTGTAAAGGGACTATTTCGGCTTATGTCCGAATATCGGAAAGCGCGTTTTCCCGGTCTGCTGCGCGTCCCCACCGAGCACCCCGAACTCGATGGGAAACCGTGTATAGAAGACGTGAACGTGCTCGGCTTCAACGGAGTCGAGCATGCGCTGGGCTTCGTCTTCCGTAACGGCGAGAATGACTTGCACCGGTTGGTCGGCGAGATTCAGCAAATGAGCCCCATGATGTGCGCCAGCATGCCCGGTACCCTCGGCGCAGTTGATGACCGTGACACCATGGATTCCCAGACGGCCCGCTTCGTGAAGCAGCCACTCGCACACCGTTCGATGTCCATGGTGGCGGTCATGTTCGGTGTAAAACGTAAGCTGAAAGCCGTTCATGCCCTCCTCCACGCGCGCGGGGGACCGCTGTGCAGACACTGCGACCGGATCTGACCGGTGCCGAACGGCCACCGGGAGACCCTCAATCCATTCTAGTGCAAGGTCTGGCGCCGGCATGTGCTGCATTGCAGCGCACCCGGACGACGCTAGGCACAAGCTCGGCTTGTTCTATCCTCAGCCTCCAGCTTTCGCTCCAAGCGCGGCGTATTCGATTCGCGCTCGCGTATAAAAAAGGGGAACACCGCCACCGTTGAGCTTTTCGAGCAAGGCGTCAATCTGTGAATCTCCGGCGATGAGCGTGACGGCAACCGACTGTTCCGCAAGCTCGAAAAAGCGAGCCGCATGATATTTTCCCTTGTGGTCCACACCTTCGGCGACTTCGACGACTGTGGCGCCATGAATGTCCGCGTTTCTGGCTTCCTCAAGTATCCAGTCAACGACCGAAAGGTGCCGGACGCGATGGCTCTGATTAGCCGCATAGATGGTCAGTTGACTACCTCGCATAAACGCCTCCTGATCGAGTTGATGAACTGTGCCCGGCGAAAGAGAAGCGCAAACGCGCCGCTAACCGCCCGCCCGGGATCAAGCTTTGACGCATGGCAACGGCTCCTGCATATGCCCAGCATCGTCCGACTCCACTGCGTCCTGCTCGAATATGGCGCAGTACAAGTCTTGCCCGAAACTCGTTTGCAGCGGCTCGCCCTGAATCAGTCGGAAAGTGCGCTCTCCATCCTCCCGGCGCTCGGCGCGCAGAAAGACTGCGGGAAACGCGCATTCGGCCGAGAGACCCTTCGCCAACGTAAACAGGTGGGTGACAAGGCATATCTTTACGCGCGCCTCGAGCAGAGCGTCGATAATCTCCCTACCGATTTCCGATCCCTCGCGCTCGTTGGTAGATGCAAACGACTCGTTGGAAAGAAAGAGCGCGTGATGCCTGATATGGTCAACGACCTCACTCATGCGGCTCAACTCTTCGTCGAATTTTCCGCCCTGCATCGTGGCGTCTTCTTCCCGCTTGTAGTGCGTGAAGATCCCCGTCGCGACGTTTGCTTCAAATGCCGAGGCGCCGACCATGCCGCCCGCCTGGAGCAGCACCTGCGCAATGCCAATACTACGCAGAAACGTCGACTTCCCGCCCTGGTTCGCACCGGTCACGACGATCGCGTCCTTTCCGTTCGCGTCAACGTCGTTTCCGACCGGTGCCTGCTCCGTACGCAGTGCGAGACTGATGTCGTACAGCGCTGAGCATCGATGCTTGCGCTGTTCAAGCGGAAAAGGCACCGGGAAGCAGACTGGCAAACCACGCTTCGCCAGTCTGTTGCGCAGGTTCATGAAACCCAGATAGAGGCCAAGCTCCGAGCGCAGCATCGCGAAGAAGCTCTTGATATGGTCGGCCGACTGGGCAAGCGCGTTTGCAACGTGATTGACGCCGCGCGCTTCAAGTTCGGAGAGTGCGCGCGCACCGTTCTCATCTCGCTCGGCAATGCGGAACGTGTGCGAGGGTGGGCGCCTTGCGAGTAGACGGCGAATGAGATTGGGTTCCGGCTCGTGGGGTTTGCACAAAACGTAGTGGGTGCCCTTGACGCCACGACCTGGTTGCGCACGAATCAGCACACCGCGATTAAACCTGAGTGCCTTCAGGCAATGCTTCACGGCCGCAAAGTAGTCATCCGGCAGTTCTTTGCGCACCATCGCGAAGAACCTTCTGAATCCGGCCGATTCGAATGACGGCGCTTCGTCGTCCGCGAGTTGGCGCAACTTCGCCAGCGGGACGAGATACGCCTGCACGAGATCCCGGGCCGAGTGCAGGACGCTGGACGCCGAAGCCGTCAATCCCCAGTAGAAGCTCCTGCGCTCTGTCTCTTGCGCCTCCACGGCAATCGCATACAGTCGCCGCACAATGGCCTCGTGGCTGAGACAATCCCTAAGGGTGGCCTGTCGATAAAGAATGGCGTCAAGCTCATCCAGACTGACGGTCACGACTTTCTTCGCCACCCCCTCGAGGAATTCATCGCCTGCTCCCATCGCCGCAAAAATGCTGGCGAGTTCGAGATCCCGCGTTAGCGTGGTTTCGTTCCATTGTTCATCGCGATGCCAATCGAAATCGCGATCCGCATAGAGCAACCATGCTTTCATGATGCAAGGCGCTCCTTCAGGCGTTCATGAGTCAGCCCGTACTGCTCGGCCACAGCGTTGGCGTATGCGCGTCCATCGGCGGCCTTTCGGCGAATACGGAACGTTCGCGCCGCAGGGTTGGCTGGACAGATTTCACTGACCATGCTCACTGTCTGCGCGCCGAGCCTCGTCAACTCTTCGACAAAAGTCACGCATACGCAAAGCGCGTCGCGCTCCATAATCCGCTTGATGATTTGACGGCAGAGAAACAGCGCATCGGCAAGCGTCGTGGAACTGAAAATCTCGTTCATCACAATGACGCTGCGTGGCGTGGCTCGCGCCACGATGGCGTGCATCCGGGTGAGGTCGTCCTGCAGTTTGCCGCGCATGTCCTTCGTATTCTCTTCGCGCTCAAAATGCGCAAAGATCTGATCGCAGAGATACAAGTGTGCCTCACTGCCCGGCACCGGGCAACCAAGCCTGGCGAGGTGGTGAAGTTGCCCGAACGCTCTCGCGAAAGTTGTCTTGCCGCCATTGTTGGGACCAGAGACCACGATAATGCGCTCAGATCGCTCCAGCCAGAAGTCGTTGCGCACAACGGGAAGCTTGTCTCCACATAGCTTGTGCGCGAGCGCGAGGTCGAACGTATCGTCGCAACGTTCGGCCTTGCTCGACGACGAAACCATCGGGTAGCAGAAGGGAAGGCCTTGCTCCCGGCAAATCTGAATGTAGGCGTCGTACGCGATGTAGAACTGCACCTCGCGGTCGAATGAAGCCAGGGTGGCGTCAAGAAAGCCCGTGTGATTCAGCCGAAAACTGGCTAACATCGCAAACGGTCGAGGCTGCAACGCTGCGACGTAGTCCAGTATCTGTGCCTCGACGTGATTCATTTCCGGCCATTCCTTGAGCTCGACACTGTGGTCCTTCACGTCACCCTGCTTGAATCGCTCGAAGAGACCCGCGACGTATGCACTGTAGTCGCTCTCGCCGCCGTAGTTCAGCACGGTCACTGCATTGCCGTGAATGTGAACCGCGTATCTAACGGCCTCCAGCGCCGTCTGCAGGTCCACCACGTCTCGCTGGAGTCCGATGAAGACCTCGCCACGAAGATACCCCGAAAGCCACGCGCTGAATTCGCGCAAACCTGCCGAGCTGGGGTGAACCGCTTGTAGCGTTGTTTCCAACGTCCTGAGCGCATCGCAATACCGGGACGCAGCTTCGAGGAACCACCACTGTTTTTGTCGCCGATAGTAGAGCTTCTCCGCCTGTGCCAGCGCCGTGCGCATCTTGCGCATTGACTGCGCAAAGGTGTGAATGCACCGGGAAATCTCGTGACGCCCGAGGTCGCGCATGACGTCGTGCCGATATCGAACTGCGCTCTCACGATTGAGCGCCGCACGAAAGTATGGCGTCAGGTTGTACTCGTCGTAGCCTTGCGTGACCTTCTGCTCGATCTGGTCGAGATTCAGGTCGCCAAAGCACTCCGGCTCGCGCACCTCGCCGGCAGGCGGCCCGTCTTCCGGCGTCTCAAACAGGATGCTGTGAAATCCCATTTCCAGTCCCACGTCGCCACGCCTTTAACAGCGCGCGACAACACCCAACCCAACAAATTTTGGGCTGTGACGATGCGAACCGGGAGTCGCCGTATTGACGGCACAGACACAGGTGGGGCCAGCGAAGAAACCGCATGCACCGACAGTGCCTGTTCCCAGGCCGGTAGGCATCATTAGCCCGTCAGGGCGGTTCCAGGAGAATGCCATCTCCTGCAAGAACGTTACGCCTCTATCGGCGGCGCTGCAAGCCCCCGGCGGACATGGCACAGGCGAATGCGAAGAAGTCTCAGCCGTCCAGTCACGGCCCGCGCGATAATGCGCCACGGCCAACATGAGATACACGATGACGACTCTATTCGACGAGGCAACGACGGCGGCGATCGCCGCGTTCTCCCAACTGGACCTCTACACGGCTGTGCAAGCGATGCGCGCCGAGGCCGACTACGACCGCGAACGGGATCAGTGGATCTCGCGCTACATCGACGAGCACGGCGGCGGCGCGGACGATGCGGCATACGACGCCCTGCACGCGCAAGCCCAGGCCAGCCCCGAATACGCACAGTTCGTCGCTGCCGTTCGCGGGGAAATCCTCGACTACTTCGGCGTGACCGACAAGCAACTGGACTGCATGGTCCTGCTGCGCAATGACGACAGCGATGAACTTTGGGCGGAGGTCAACCGGCGCCGCAACGTGCTGGGAACCGGTGAAGTGCGCGGAGATCTCTGAGCGTCGCTTGCGGGTGTACCGCGAAGGTCGCCAAGTCGCTGCGAAGCCTACGAGGCGTTCGCACACGCACCTGAGCCGCTTCTAGGTGCGGCGCGCGGAGATCACCCACTCAACAAATGCACGAACCGCGCTGGACCTCGCATGCTCCGCAAGATGTGCGACGTAGAAACCGTAACCAGGCAACGCAAAGGGATGCACTTTCACGAGCGCGCCGCTCAGCAGTTCGCGCTCCAGAACGACGTCGCTGCACAGCGCGACGCCCTGGCCCGCGAGCACAGCGTCGATCGCATGGAGTTCTTCCCGAAAGCTCAAATCACGCGTGCGCCGAAGCGACGTGAATGCCGATACCGGAACACCCGAAGCAGAAAACCAGCGCGGCCAGGAAGGCGCCTCGGGATCGCCGTTCGTCCACTCGTAATGGATCAGAGGAAATCGAAGCAGGTCCAGCGCCGCAAACGGGCGGGGTTGTTCTATTCCGACGAGGTGAGGGTTAGCCACGGCGTAGAACGCATCTCGCGCGATCTCCGTACAGACCAGACCGTTTGGCGGCGAATGTGCGTAGCGTATCGCCACGTCCGCAGCGCCTGCCGCCAGGTCGAGGACGGCATCGGTACCAATAATCCGCAGCGCGATGTCGCGATGAGACTCGTGCCATAGCGACAGCCGCGGCACCAGCCAGCGACTCGCGAAAGCGTTCGGGCTGGTGATGCGCAGCGCCATCGTGCTACCCATTCCGGCTACCGTGCACAGGGCGTCGGCGAATGAATCGAATCCACTGCGCAGGGCCGGATATAGAAGTTGTCCAGCATCGGTGAGTCGAATGGGTCGTGGCCGCCGCGCAAAGAGCGGCCTGCCGCACGCCTGTTCGAGCGTGCGGATCTGGTGACTCAGGGCCGTCGGCGTCACGTTGAGTTCATTCGCGGCGTCCTTGAAGCTGCGATGCCGCGCAACCGCCTCGAACGCCTGCAGCGAACGCAGAGGGGGCAACTTTCGCATCTGTTCAGTCTAGATGAAGTTTTCTCATCTGAAAGCTGAATTCTTTCATTTTGCTTTGACGACCGGGAAATGAAACCATCAAGCGATGGATCCTTGAATTTCGGCTTCAGCGCTAGTGGATGCAAAGGAGACAAGATGAGCACGCAGACGGAGACGTCACACGTCTTGAAGGGCAAAAGCGACACGGTCTCGCGTCAGGTCCAGCAACTACGCGACAGGCTTCACGGCACACTGGTCCTGCCCCGCGATCCGGATTATGACGAGGCGCGCCGGGTGTGGAACGGGACGGTCGACAAGCGGCCGGCCATGATCGTCTATTGTGCCGACGCCGACGACGTGGTCGCAGCCGTGCGCTTTGCCAGGTCGATTGATGCGCGGGTTGCGGTGCGCAGCGGCGGTCACAACGTGGCGGGCCTTTCAGTCTGCGATGCCGGCATCGTCATCGACCTTTCCCGGATGAAGCAGATCGACGTCGACGCTGACCGGCGCGTCGTGCGGGCGGAGGCTGGCCTCACCCTCGGCGAGTTCGATCGAGCCACCATGGCCTACGGCCTCGCGACGACAACGGGTGTGATCAGCGATACGGGCATTGCCGGCTTGACGTTGGGCGGCGGCTTCGGCAAGCTCGGCCGCAAATACGGACTGACTTGCGACAATCTTGTCGCCGTCGAAATGGTCACTGCCGACGGGCAGAAACTGTTGGCAAGCGACAGCAAACATTCCGACCTGTTCTGGGCCGTCCGGGGCGGTGGAGGCAACTTCGGCATCGCGACCGCTTTTCACTTGCAGCTTCACCCGCTCGATCGCGAGTTGCTTGTCTGCTCTGTGCTGTACCCGTTCGAGCAAGCACGCGCGGCACTGCGCTTTTATGATCGGTTTGCGCGCAATGCACCGGATGAGGTGAGCGCAGACGCTGCATTCGTCGCCAATCCTTCCGGCGAGCGATTTTTCAGCATATCGGCTTGCCATGCCGGCCCCCCGGAGTCCGGTCTACGGGTGTTCGAGGCACTGATGGACTCCGCCTCTGCCGCCGACTGCCGTCTCGAGCGCGTGCCCTACCTCCAGATTCAATCGAACGGCGACAGCGTGTTTGCGCGAGGCCGGAGGTACTACTGGAAGGCGCAGTTCCTGAAATCGATTGACGATGGCGCGATCGACGCCGTAACGAGCGCCTATGAACGCTCGCCTTCGCCGTCATCGTTGCTGGTCTTTCAGCATGTAGGGGGCGCCATTGCCCGCGTGGCCGGGTCCGCGACCGCATACGCGCATCGCGACGCCAACTTCGACTGCTTTCCCGTCGCCATCTGGGACGAAACAGGGGACGATGCCGTGAACGTCCAATGGGTGCGCAGCCTATGGGAAGCGTTAAGGCCGTATTCGTGCGGAGGCGTCTATGCAAACAACCTCGGCGACGAAGGCGACGAACGCGTGAAGGAAGCCTATGGCGAAAATTATTCGCGGTTGGCTTCCATCAAACGCCAGTACGATCCGGACAACTTTTTCCGTATGAATCAGAACATTGCTCCTGCGTGAGTCCATTCACCCGGTGCGCAATATCCGGTACACACGCATCTCGACAACGCAAATGAGACGATAAAACTCATTAATAAGCAGGAATACTAATATTGATAAATAATGGCCTGTCGGCCCCCCGTTCCTATAAGGGGTCGTGGCGATACCGCTGCGCGGGTGGCGGATTGCGTGGCCGCTGGCGCGTTTGCTGTCGATGCAATTGGGGTGGCGCTGGCGGCAGTGTCGCACAGCGGCGTCTCATAGCACAGCTTTCTGGCGCGGCGCAATCAGGCAGTAACCGCTAGAATTGCGGTTTTAGCCCGGAATACGCCAATGTCTTTTGCCTCGCTTGGCCTGATCGATCCCTTGCTGCGCAATGTGCAGGACCTCAATTACCAGACACCTACGCCGGTGCAGGCCAAGGCGATTCCTGCTGTGCTCGGTGGCCGTGACGTCATGGCTGGAGCACAAACCGGCACTGGCAAAACGGCGGGGTTTGCGCTGCCGCTGTTGCAACGGCTGGTGCAGCACGGACCGGCGGTGTCCAGCAATCGCGCGCGTGTTCTGGTGCTGGTGCCCACGCGCGAACTGGCCGAACAGGTGCTGCAAAGCTTTATGGCTTACGGCAAAGGTCTCGACTTACGTTTTCTGGCCGCCTACGGCGGGGTGAGTATCAACCCGCAGATGATGAAGCTGCGCAAAGGCGTGGATGTGCTCGTCGCCACGCCAGGCCGTTTGCTGGATCTGAATCGCCAGAACGCCGTGCAGTTCGATCAGGTGCAAACGCTGGTTCTGGACGAAGCCGACCGCATGCTGGATCTGGGCTTTGCGCGCGAACTCAACGCCGTCTTTGCCGCCCTGCCCGCCCAGCGGCAGACCCTGCTGTTTTCCGCCACCTTCACCGACGATATCCGCGCCATGGCGGCGAGCATTCTGCGCGACCCGCTCAATATCAGCGTCAGCCCACCCAATGCCACGGCCAGCAGGATCAAGCAATGGGTGGTGACGGTGGACAAACGGAACAAGCCCGACCTCTTCATGCACCTCGTGGCCGAAAACAACTGGGAGCACGCGCTGGTGTTCGTCAAAACCCGCACGGGCGTGGATTACCTGGCGGCCATGCTGGAGGATGCGGGCTACGCGGTCGACACCATCCACGGCGACAAACCGCAGCCCGCACGCCTGCGCGCGCTGGAGCGCTTCAAGACGCGCGACGTGCAAATGCTGGTCGCCACCGATGTGGCTGCGCGCGGGCTGGATATCGACGATCTGCCGCTGGTGATCAACGTGGATCTGCCGATCGTGGCGCAAGACTATGTGCACCGTATTGGCCGTACCGGCCGCGCGGGCGCGAGCGGCGTGGCGGTGTCCCTCGTGTGCGCCGACGAAGCACCGCAACTGGCCGCGATCGAAGCGCTGATCCGGCAAACGCTGCGCCGCGAAGAAGAACCCGGCTTCGAAGCCGAACACCGCGTGCCGGAAACCAGCGCGACGGGCCAGATCATCAAGAAACCCAAAAAGCCCAAGAAGCCGAAAGTGCCGCAAGCGACGCCGGGCGCCGTGCAGGTTCCCGGCAAAAAGCCGCGCCCGCAAAACGGCGAAAACACTCGCAAGCCTGCGGCGCAGCACGCTGCGCCCGCCGGCAGAGGCACAAACTTCACCAGCGGTAGCCCGTTCAGCGTGCAAAAGCCCCGTAGCAAACCCGCCAGCAAGCCGGCTGCCGGTTCACGTAAGCCTGCTGGCAAACCCGCCGGTGGCCGCGGCAAGCGGCAACCCTGATCCGTGGGGATGCGGCGGTTTGCGCCCCGCTGGAACGGCGCTTCGCGAATTGCCGCCTGGGCAGGAGCACGGCTTGCCGCGTCGGGCGGCAAACATCCCACGACTCCGTGTTGACGCGAATCATATCTCTGACTAAAGTCAGAGATATGAGCGCAGCCGACATTCTCCAGATTCGTCGCTTCAACCGTACTGTCGCCGAAAGCATCGGTGCCATTGACGATCATTTCCTCCGACGCGGCCGCCCGATGGGCGAATCGCGCCTGCTATGGGAGATCGGCGTCGAAGGTGCGGATATTCGTGCGCTTCGCACGCGGCTAAACCTTGACTCGGGTTATGTCAGCCGGACCCTGGCGTCCCTCGAGCGACAAAACCTGGTTGCCGTCCTCGCTCATCCGAACGACCGCCGCGTACGCCGGGCTTGCCTGACTGAGGAAGGGCTCAAGGAAAGGGCCGAACTCGAACGGCTCTCCGATGCAGTCGCTTTACGTGCACTGGAACCGCTCGGCGACGAGCAGCGACGCAGACTGGTCGCAGCCATGTCCGAGGTCGAGCGCTTGCTCCAGGCGTCGCTCGTGCAATTTGCACTTGAGAAGCCGGATAGCGATGAAGCTCGGTGGTGCTTCGAACAATACTTCGACGAACTGAACGATCGCTTTGAAGCGGGTTTCGACCCGTCCATGAGCCTGCCCGCGGATGCCCACGAACTGACGGCGCCGGAAGGCGCGTTGATCGTCGCGAGACTTCATGGAAGCCCGATAGGCTGCGTCGCGCTGAAGTTTCACAAGAGGTCCCCGGCCGAGCTCAAGCGAATGTGGGTAAGCCCGACTGCTCGGGGTTTGGGTGTAGGCCGCCGGTTGATTGTCGAGGCGGAGAAGTGTGCCCGGCAGGCGAAAGCGCGCGCAATCCGGCTGGAGACTAATCGCGCTCTGCGCGAAGCGATTGCTCTCTACCGGCAATCCGGATATATCGAAGTCGATGCGTTCAGCGCGGAACCCTATGCGCATCACTGGTTTGAAAAGCGACTCGTGTGAACGGCCGTAACGCCTGGCATGGCTGAGTTTCGTTTGTCGCGGGTAGTAGTCGGGCAGGAACGGCCGTCCCCGTGAAGAAACTTGCGAATTTCCTCGCGCTCTTCTCGAGTAACGTGCTTGCGCAACGCGGCCATCACGAGCGCCTTGCCCGAACCGGAAAACGCTTTGTGAATCAGCTCCTTCAACAGGCTGGTTTGCAGCGTGTTCTGGCTTTGCGCGGGCATATAGACGTGGGAACGCTCGCTCTCGTCGCGCGTAAGCAGCACGATGGCAAGCGCCTTGCCGCAGAATTCGGCGGTCACGCAGGTTTGCGCCGGCCGTCCCATCGTCTGCACCACGGCCGTCTCGAACAGGTTCACGAGCACGCGCCCGGCATCCTTCTTGAGCGATTCGTCGAATTACGCTCATTTCGCCCCCGCGCCCGGCGCGGGGTACACGGCCTTCCAGTCCTGTTTCATGCTCACGATAACCCACCCGCGCGCACCCGCTTCATCCCACGCCTTGTCGAGACTCGCCGACCCGGCATGGCGGTCGTAGGCGAACTCGCGCGCAGCATCGTCGTGATGAAGCAGCAGTCCGAGCGAAGGACCATCGCCACCCGTCACGTATTCGAGCATCTGGCGGTCGCCATCGGAGTTGCCGAATGCGAGGATCGGGCGGCGCCCCAACGCGCGGAAAATACCCACCGGCTTGTTGGCCCCATCGTCCCAGAAGTCGAAGCCCGGTTCGCGAATCAGCACTGGCTTGCCTTCACGCACCTCGTATTTCAGTTTCTCTTC
Source organism: Paraburkholderia acidiphila (assembly GCF_009789655.1). Classification (GTDB taxonomy): domain Bacteria; phylum Pseudomonadota; class Gammaproteobacteria; order Burkholderiales; family Burkholderiaceae; genus Paraburkholderia; species Paraburkholderia acidiphila. The sequence continues at coordinate 584,585 of NZ_CP046911.1, read as the reverse complement.
GCTGCCCACGATATGCTCCGGCGCAATGCCGTAGACCTTGTCGGCCCAGACACGCATGAATTCCGCCGTACCGCCCGAGACGATCCAGACCGTAAAGCCATTGGCACGCAACAGGTCGAGCAGCTCCAGTTGCGGCTGGTAGACGAGTTCGGTGAACGGCCGGTTGAGCGTGGGATGCTTCGCACTCGCCAGCCACGTTCGAATCGACTGGTCGTACGCTTCAGTGGTCATGCCGCTATTGGCCACTTCCAGCAATTGCAGCAACGCCTTCTCGTTTTTTGCGAGCGCAGCCGTATCGTGCGCCATCAGCGCCTTGAAGGCTGGATTGCGCTGCCACTCCGGGTGCTGGGGAGCGGCCTTCTTGAGCTGGTCGAGCATGAACGCAACCTGGAACGGCACGGGCTGCTCGCTCCAGAGTGTGCCGTCGTTGTCGAATACGGCGATGCGCGACTCTGGCGGCACATACCGGGGGCCGCCATCCTGCGTGACGTCGGCGATAAACCCGAGAATTGCCGCACGGGCCGCACCGTCCTGCCAGGAGGGAAGCGCCTCGGCTACCGGCGCCCCGGCTGCGACGGTCTGAGCGGCCTGGGTCGTGGGTGGCGGCGGTTCATGGCTCGCACAAGCCGACAGGGCGAGACACGCGCATAGCACAAGCGTGGTTACGCCCCCTCGCACGCTGCGTGCGCCGCAAAGGTGCTGGGCTGGTCGCATCGCGATTCGATCCCCTGTTGACGCGGATAAAAACCAAACCGGCAACCGGCACGCGCCGCACTAGCGCACGCGCCGGCTGCCAGCAACGCGTGAATGATCAGTTGCCGCCAGGCATGGGTATATTGAACCGCTCTTCTGGAGCGACTCGCGGATGTACTGGAACCGTTCGTACTGGCTAAGCGTGACAGGCCCCGAGCATGCTTCGCTCTGCGCCTTGCGCGGCGGATACTGAGCGTAGGTCTTCATCAGGTCCTTGATCGCCCCGGCAAACGCCGGAATGGTCCAGGTGTGCTCCGTGAAGTTGTTCATGTAGATGTCGTCGCGCTCCTGGGGGTCCTGATAAAGGTCGAAGACCTGCGGCACCGTCGCGACATAGCTTTCCGGTCCCTTCCAGCCGGGGTTGGTATCCACCGCAAGACCGCCAGTTGGTTCGCCGCCGTCGCCACGCAGGTTGAACTCCGCCTTGAAGCGGCCGACGCGCACGGCGCCCGGCGTCAGCTCGTTCTCCGTAAAGCGAGCAGCCCCGCTGCTGCAAGGGCAAACGGTGCCCGCGCAACGGGTTTCACACTATCTGTCATGCGATGCAAACGCCGCATACGATTCCCCTGACAATCGTTGAACGCCTGGCTTGACCTCGTCTTGTGAGCAACATGGCGCGCGCTCGGTCAGGACTTGGCCACGAGTTGGGATCGAGCCGCGTCATGCGCAATTCGACCCTAGCATGATGACTGACAACAAGTGTTCTCCGAAACCGCGCCGGACACTATTGGGGTTAGGTGAAAAGCGATTGCCCTTTTGGGCAATGCCCGCCCTAAGGCCAGTCGACTCCGACGGTTCGATCGATCGGCCACGATGCATCCTGGATCACGCTAACTTCGCCGCACGGGGAAACAGCAAGGAAGTGCGCGGTAGCGCACAGACACGATGTAACTCCGATACTGGGGCAACCGTATCCGGCGTTATAACCCTCCCCAAGGACTTCCCATTTACGAAAATCGGTGCGCGCGCAATGAGGCGAAGTCCCCCATCAAGGAGAGTGACATGGCATGGATCGAGTCCGACTACTTCGTGACAGGCACGGGCGCGACTGCGATGGCATTCGTCGACACGTTGCTCACCGAGTCGCCCGATGCGCGCGTCGTGATGGTGGATCGCCACCACCGTCCCGGTGGCCATTGGAACGACACCTATTCTTACGTGCGGCTGCACCAGCCGTCGGCCTGGTATGGCGTGGCATCGCGGGAACTGAGTGACTGGTCGCATGAAACGACGGGCTTTAACGAAGGGATGCTTGGGCTTGCCTCGGGAGCCGAGGTGCTCGCGCATTTTGAACAGGTGATGAAACAGCGCTTCATTCCCTCTGGCCGCGTGCAGTGGTTCCCGAAATGCGATCACTTCGCGAGCGACGGCCGCACGCACCGCTTCCGCTCGCTCTTGACCGGCGCCGAGCACGAGGTCCGCGCGCGGCGCAAATGGGTGAATGCCACGCTGGCGAAAACCGAGGTGCCGTCCACTCACCCGCCCAAATACAGCGTCGCCGCGGGTGTGCAATGCATCCCCTGCAACGGCTTGCCCAAGGTTACACGGCCGTACCCGTGCTATACCGTCGTCGGCTCCGGCAAGACCGGCATGGATGCGTGCATCTGGCTCGTCGAGAACGGCGTGCCGCACGAGCGCATCCGCTGGATCATGCCGCGCGACGCCTGGGTGATGGACCGCGCCAACATGCAGCCCGGCCCGACCGGCTGGCGGCGTTACTTCGAGAACAGCGTGGTGCAGTTCGACGCGATCCGCAACGCACGCGACATTCCCGACCTGTTGCGGCGACTCGAAGCGGGCGGCGCGCTAATGCGGATCGATCCGGCCATCGACCCCACAACCTACCGCTGCGCGCTCGTTTCGCGAGGCGAGATGGCCCAGTTGCGCAAGGTCGGCGAGATCGTTCGGCTGGGCCGTGTGCGCGCAATCGAGCCGTCGCGCATCGTGCTGGAGAAAGGCGAACTCGCGGCCGACCCTGACACGCTGTACATCGACTGCACCGCCAGCGCGATCCAGCCGTTGCCGGGCGTGCCGGTGTTCGAGGAAGACGCGATCAACCTCTTGATGGTCCGCTGGTGCCAGCCGCTCTTTTCGGGCAGCGTGATCGCCTGGGTCGAAGCGCACCTCGAGAATCTGCAGGAACAAAACGCGATGTGCATGCCCGTGCCCGTGCCGGAACTGCCGATCGATTACCTGCGGATGTGGCTGCCGACTCTCGCCAACGCCGCGCGCTGGCAGCAGAACCCCGACCTGAGCGCCTGGCTCAGGCAGTGTCGCCTCAACGGGCAGGTTGTCGTTCTCAAAGGTGTGGAGGTGGACGCTGCCGTGCAGGACCTTCTCAAGGCTGCCGGAGCCAAAGCTTCGGATGCGGCGCAGCGCATTGCGCAATTGCTGGCCGCAGCGCAGGCAGCGTGAGCGCCGCCCGCGACGTGCAGCTCGGTGTGCAAAACCAGACTTGATTTTATTGCCCGGAGGCTTGGGGCGGGTCGCATTGCCGGGCGACGCATCGCCAGAATTCGTGCTCGTGCGGCGCGTTGTCGAAGTAACCCGGCGTTGCCTGCCACAAGGAGGCACTCTGCACTCGCCCTTCCGGCGTTTTGCAGTCGTTGGCGGCTTGCTCAACCGATTTCGCTGCGCCGTCCAGGCACCGCGGATCACCTTGCGAGCACATCGCCGCGGCCTCTTTTTCGCAGGCAGCAAAAGCACAACTCGCTGTGAGATACAGCGCGGCTACCATCGATTGCGCCGCGATTTTAATCGGAAATCGAGTAAAACGACGCAGGCCTGGAATAGCCCGCTCACGCGTGGTCTGGACATTCACGGCAGACTCCCTCGGCGTATGCGCCATTCACTGCATTAACAACGATGGGGAGATAGGACCTGAGTAGTTCGGCGATGGCCCGAGCGTTGAACATGCAACGGACAGGCTGATTGTTGGTCATCCTAAGTGGTTTATTGAGTCTAGTTCGCCGTGCTTACGTATCAATTAAACTGAAATTTACGGAAAGCGGCGAAGGCACAGACCGCGGTCCCTGCGCGTCGCCTGGTCGTGTCTGCGTGAGTGCCGGCGATATGCGTGTGCGGCCAGGACGTGACATGCGCACGCATCGAAGTTTGATTACGCGCGCACCTGTTGGAGCGCTGGCAGCGGATATCCGCGACGCGCAAATGCAGGCCGCTTCATCGGCCATTGCCGACTTCGCGAACATCGGCGCGCCCTGCCGCCGCTCCGCCAGGGCATCTCACCCGGGTTGAGCCTGCTGGCAATCCGTCTGGAACCAGTGGTCAACCAGCCGCTGCGCCGCGTGTAGATCATCCGGGTAGTTCGGGTCGTCGTTCCAGGGCGCCGGGTCGTAGCCCGCCTTCCTCAGAGCTGAAAGCTCGCTTTGTCGTTGCGCCTTCGTCGGCGACGGATTGCTTTTCAGCGCGGCCAGGTCACTGCACTCCGCAGGGCTCAAATGCGGCCCGCTTTGCGGCGCGCCGGCAGTGGCGCACCCCATTAGCATGAGCGCCAATGCAGCAAGCGTCGCGCAATTTCTCGACAGGGTTTCCATAGCGCATCTCCACGCGTCCGCCAGGCGCGACGCACGCTGTGCAACGCCGCCGGCCACGCGCGACGTCCGAGTGTGTGTTGCGCTGGGTTGGTGTCGCACAGCGTTGCGGCCGGCGTTCGACGGTTAGCCACCCAGCTTGATGATTGCCATCGTAAGCACTATACCCAGCGCGATCATCGCGACGCCTGCCTTCATTGCCCCAGCGCCGGTGTAGCGCCCCAGCGCAAAGCCGGCGATGAAGAGCATCGCGAGCGTAAGCACGCGCGAGGCGATGAGTGCCGTCGTCACATCGCTGACGATAAGGAACGGCAACGCGACCGGAAACGTTCCCAGGACAACCAGCAGAAAGATGCCCAGCGCTCCGACAAAATCACCGCTCACGAAATTCGCGCGGGGTGGCAATGTCGGGGCTGCCGCGAGGCGCGCACGGATCCGCTCGAGGTCCGCATCGTCGACGAGCGGTTCCAGTTTCTCGGGCAATGCGTCCCGCAACGCCCGAACGGCGGCAACCGGGTCCTGCTCGCGCTTAACGGTCTGGGCAAGTTGCAAACGTTGCCCTCGATCGGCGAGCGTACGCACGAGATACATCACGGCGTCCGCCAGGCCCCACGCAAGATTGCATCCAAGTGCGGCGAAGAACATCTTGTATCCCTCGTCTTCGCCTGCGGTGACCGCCTTGACGGCGCCGACGAATGTCAGTGCCATGAACAGACCGAAACATATTTCACAGACACGGTCGACGGTATTGAGAACCGGTTCGCGCCGCTCCGGTTCGGCGTGTCCGGCCGGCATGATAGTGCTCATATGGCCTCGACTCAATATAGGTAACGAGACGTCGCGCTAACCGCCAACAACGGCTGCTGGTACGAGCAGTATATGAAAGAGCCAACCGTTCGGTTCCCTTATTTTGATGAACTGGGAGCGCCGGGGGCGGCGCACGTGCGGCGCGCCTTCTCCGGTACTCATTAAGCCAATAAAGAGAATCCCATGCAACTGCCCCACGCACCTCCCCGATTGTCGAGCGTCGGCTATGGCCGAGAACGCCCCGAACGCAACGGCGCGGCGCGCGTCCATCGCCCCCGGGGAACCGCCCATCACACATCAGGAATCCGAATAAACAGTTGCTCATTTCCACCAGGCACACGCATCGTGAACTTCAAGTCGGCCTCGATTTCATTACAAACACCCAACACGCCGTGACGCCAGGCAACGCCGCAGCCCTCTCTGCGCCCGCGTCACAACAGATAACGTCACCCCGCTCGTCAGACAAATTCCCAACACGCGTAAGCTACCTGTAGATATGCACGACAACTGGACGCACCAGGTACATCACCTAGAGAAATCTGATTGACGATTTCGATGTCGTCTGACAACAATATCCATGGTGATCGGTCAGCCGCTCCTGTTCGATCTCTTCGCTGTAACCGTGCCTCTCCCGTTCGCATTAGCATCGCCACGCGGCCCAACGGCCGCCGAAGCCGAGCCACCCTGTCAGCGAAATAAATCAGCGAGACAACATAGGAGAACGAATCAAATGGCAACACACGACAACGACGATCCCCTGCTCTCCGAAGGCCGCACCAACGCGCCCGCCTCGCCCAAACGGCGCGCGTTCATGGCCTTTGCCGGCGCGTCCGCGGGCGCAAGCCTGCTCGCGGCCAGCCGCGGCGCGGCAGCAGCAGACTCCATGTTCCCCACGCCTGCCACGTTCGGCGGCCACCTTCCGCAGCCGCCCGGCCACGCAGCCGGCGACCCGATCTGGGGCCCGGACGGTCAGGCCACGGCCATCATCAGGAGGCTCTCCCACGTCGATCGTTCGCTCTTCAACCGCGCCGAATTTCACGTGACGAGCTACGGTGCGCGCACGCTCCCCGCCTCCGCGTTGATCACGTCGACCGCGTGGCCGAGCGGCAAGATTCCATGGGTGACGGGCGGCACGGAACAAACCGCGCACCCGACCAGCGACCTGCAAAGCCCGGGCTCGGGCGTCATGGTCCCGTGCGATTACACGGGCACGCAATACGACTCATGCACCGCGTTCAATGCCGCGATTGTCGACGCGAGCCGCGCCGGCGGCGGCCGCGTGGTCATCCCGGCGGGCAACTGGTATTGCGGCGGCCCGATCGTGTTGCTGAGCCATGTGAACCTCCATCTGGAATCGGGCTGCACGATCTATTTCAGTCCGAACCCGGCGGACTACGCGAAGAATGGCCCGTACAAAACGGCGAACGGCAATCTGTACCACACGCGCTGGCAGGCAAACGACTGCCTGAATTTCGGCTCGCCAATATACGCATTCCGCCAGACCAACATTGCCTTGACCGCCGACGACAACACCTGCGTGCTCAACGGTCAGGCGATGACGCCGATCCAACCCAGCACCCAGGCGCCAACCTCCTGCTGGTGGACCTTCAAGGGAAGCAGCAACACCTACGGCTGCGCGGGCTCGACAACGCCCTCGCAGGCTTATGCGAATCCGAACAACGTCGCGCTCACCAGCCTCCCCGCCTCGCTGATACAGAACCCGCAGGCCAACGTCTCGTTCACGAATCAGTACGGCGCGACGAGTTCGCTGATGACCCTGCTCACGGGCACGGGCTGGAACCAGGACCAGAACTATCTGCCCGCGCTCTCCGAGTTGCGCGTGCCGTTCGAGAACCGTATTTTCGGCAACGGCCACTATCTGCGGCCGTGCATGATCGAGTTCATCGGCTGCACGAACGTGTACTTGCAGAACTATCACACGCAGAACACGCCGTTCTGGCAGCACCATCCCACTGACTGCACGAACGTGGTGATCGACGGCGTGTTTGCCGACAGCGTCGGACCGAACAACGACGGCTTCGATCCGGACGCGTGCAACCACGTGCTGGTGCAGAACGTTCAGTTCAACACCGGCGACGACTGCATCGCGATCAAGTCCGGCAAGTATCTCGACACCGAGTACGGTCCGATGCAGAACATCGTCGTGCAAAACTGCACGATGCAAAGCGGGCACGGCGGTCTGACGATCGGCAGCGAAATGAGCGCAGGCGTGCGCAACGTCTACGCTCGCAACCTGACGATGCAAAACGAGAACTGGGCGAGCAATCCGCTGAACATCGCGCTGCGGTTCAAGAGCAACATGAACCGCGGCGGGTTCATCAACAACGTCTGGATCAACGGCGTGACGCTGTCCAACGGCGTGAACCTCGCCGGGAAGTACGGCGGCGGGTCGCTAGGCGCCGCGATCAGCAAGATCACGGGTACGGGAACGACGGGGCTCGCGACGAATCCGTCCACGGGCCAGGGCGGCCTGATCACGTTCGACTGCGATTACAGCCCGTCCGGCGACGCAGTGCGCTGGAGTCCGTCCGTGATCAGCAACATCAACATCACGAACGTGAACGCGAGCAACGTGTCGGGCGGGGTGTCGTACTCGATGCCTTCGGGCTTCACGGCCGGGTCGAACTCGTGCTTCCAGGCAATCGTCATGCAGGGCCCCGAGGCCGTCGATTACAACGGCCCGCTGCCGGTGCCGACCGTGAGCCCGATCAGCGGCGTCACGATCTCGAACTGCAATCTCGGCAACCCGGTGTGCACGGGCGCAGTGCCGACCACGCCCGCAACGTCCGCATCGGCCGCGCCGGGCCCGGTCTTCGCGAGCAATGTGAGCGGCATTACGCTGACCAACGTGGTGATCGCAGGCACCACGTACAACACGTCGCTGACCGCGCCGGCAACCTGATGCCAACGCACACGGACGCGGGCAACCGCGTTCGTGTGCGGGGTGATCGCGTAGTCAGTGCGGGTTGTCAGCGGGGTTCCTTGCCGGTCGTCGGCTGCCGGGGTTGGCGCTTCGGTTCGGCCCCGGATCGCACCGGCTCGCGCGTACAGGCGTCCGGTGGCATGACAAAGGGAATGTCGTCGCGGCAACACGCATAAACCGGAAACCCATACGCGTTCGTACCGACGATGGTCGTTGGCCCGTGCAGCGGGCACACCGCCTTCATGGCGCCTCCCGAAACTCGTTCATCAACGTCTTGCAGCGTGCGCCTCGCGCAGCGTATGTCAAGCCTTTTTCACATAGGCGTTGCACCAGCCTTTGGCGTCGACGATCTTGCCGCCATAGGTCGCGCATGGCCCATTCGGCGCGCCCGGCTTACCCTGAAACAGCTGACAATTCGCGCAGGTCTGCCCCACCTGGAAATGGGGGAACTTCGTTTTATCGACTTTGCTCGCGTCGGCTTTATAGCCGAGCGCCATGGCGGTCGGGTCGCTCTCGGAGAGCACCGGCGCGTCGGCGCGCGATTCGTTGGAAAGCGCCGCCGTGGAAGCCACGGAGGCGGCGAGGATCATGAAGCGACGACGGGAAAGCGGCATGGTGGGGCTCCTGAGTAGGGAACGTACCCGGCTCTTGCTGTTCGCCGATTGGTTGGGCCGATTCGTTCGCGGTTTTTTCCGTGTCCTGATTATTTATATCAGTTCGTGATGCATTGTAAAGAACGGAAACATTGCGCATCGAATGTCGCCTGCATTATTTCGCTATCCATATTAATTTTTCGGGCAATCGAAAACGCGGCGCCACCCTGGCGCCGCATTGGCTTCACCACGCCGCGCAGACCTTGCCGAAATGCGCCCCGGCCTGCTGATGACGAAACGCATCGGCAAGCTCGTCCAGCCCGAACGTTCGGTCGAGCACCGGGCGAATGCCGGCCTGGTCGAGCGCCGCGACGTACGCTTGCTGCTGGCGCCGGCTGCCGACGATCAAGCCCTGCAGGCGCGCCTGTTTCGCCATGAGCACTGAGGTCGGCACAGTGCCTTCGCGTCCGGTCAACACGCCGATCAGCGCGATGTGGCCGCCCACGCGCACCGCGTCGATCGACTGGGCGAGCGTGCCCGGTCCGCCGACTTCGATCACATGATCCACGCCCTTGCCGCCCGTCAGGTCGCGCACGAGCGCGCCCCACTTTTCGTGCTGCCGGTAGTTGACCACATGGTCGGCGCCTAGCGCTTTCGCACGAGCGAGTTTGTCGTCCGACGATGAAGTGACGATGACCGAAGCGCCCATCATCCGCGCGATCTGCACCGCCGCGATCGACACGCCGCCGGTACCGAGCGTCAGCACGGTATCGCCCGCCTTGAGGCCGCCGTCGGCCACCAGCGCGCGCCATGCCGTGAGCCCCGCCGTGGTGATCGTGGCGGCCTCCGCATGGGTCCAGCCGCGCGGCGCGAGCGTGAAGGCGCTCGCGGGCCGCACGGCGTGCAAGGTCGCGAAGCCGTCCGCGCCGTCGCCGGGCGTCTGCGCGAAGTTGCCGACGGCCTGCCACGGCGAGCCGTCCGTCCATTGCGGAAAGAAGCACGACACCACGGGGTCGCCGCGCTTGAACTCCGTCACGCCCGGGCCCACGGCCGACACCACGCCCGCCCCATCCGACATCAGCACACGGCCGTCCGCAGTGGGGATGGCGCCGTTGGCCACCAGCAGATCGTGAAAATTGAGCGACGTGGCATGCAACTCCACGCGGATCTCGCCGGCAGCGGGCGCGCCGGGCTCGGCGATATCGCGCAACTCGATCCGGTCGAGGCCACCCGGCGCACGCAGCACGGCGGCCTTCATGACCGTGCTCCCTTGGCCTTGCGCGCGGCGTCGACGAGGCCGTCGAGCCAGTCCTGGTGCCCGTTGATCATCGGATTCGGGCGCGTTTTCGCCAGTTCCACGGCGGGCTTGCCCTTCTGCGATTCCTGCGTGAGCACGCGCACGCGTCCGCCGGACAGGTCTTCGATCAGCCATGCGTGTATCACGTCGAGGCGCGTTTCTTCGTCGCCCTCGGCCCAGCCGTGCCACGCCACGCGCGCGGGCTGGCCCGCTGCGGGCGGCACGTGCTCGGTCACTTTGGCCTCTACCGGAAAGCCGAAGGTCTTGAAGTGAAAGCGTGCGCCCGCGCTCAGCTCGGGGCCGAGGTTGTCGTCGAAGCCGACGTCCGCGGAATTGCTGTAATAGCTCGGCCACACGGTCGCTTTGTTCAGCAGCGGCCACACGTCGGCAGTGGAAAGCCCCGCGACGATCACTTCGTTGGAACAGAAGTTATCGGTCGTGCCGGGCAAATAGTCTTCGGGCCAGAAAATCTCGTTCATGTTCGTTACCTTTCGATGCTGTCGGTTTAGGTGCGGTGGACACGAGAAATCATGCGGACTATGCTGAAATAAATCCAATCGCGGATCATTATTTTCGCCATAAATCGCATTGATATCAGAATGCTCGATCTGAACCTCCTGCGGGCGCTCGACGCCCTGCTCGACGAACGCAACGTCACGCGCGCCGCGCAGCGTCTGTCGCTCACGCAACCGGCTGTGAGCGCAATGCTGACGCGTCTGCGTGAGAGTTTCGGCGATCCGCTGTTCGTCCGCTCGCAACGTGGCATCGTGCCGACCGAGCGCGCGCTGCAACTGGCCGCGCCGCTCAAGCAGGTGCTCGGCGAAATCGACCAGATGCTGCAACCGCAGGCCTTTGCACCGGCCGAGTCCGGGATGACGCTCACGCTCGCCTCGACCGACTACGCGCTGCGCGCGGTCGTCGTGCCGTTTCTCGCGCGGCTGCGGGAACGGGCGCCCGGCGTGCGGGCCGTGATCGTGCCGGTGCAGCACGAGCGCCTGCAGGCGCAACTGGAAAGCGGCGATGTGGATATGGCCCTGATCACGCCGGAGACTACGCCCGCCGACTTGCACGCGCGGCGCCTCTTCGACGAGCGCTACGTGTGCGTGATGCGCGCGGATCACCCCGCCGCCGCGCGGCGGCTCACGCTGGAGCGCTTTTGCGCGCTCGACCATGCGCTGGTGTCGTATGCGGGCGGGAGCCTGAGCGGCGTGACGGATCAGGCGCTGGCGCGCGTGGGGCGCGCGCGGCGCGTGACGGTGTCGGTGAACAGCTTTCTCGTGCTGCCCGATATTTTGCTGACGAGCGATCTGATTGCGGTCGTACCGTCGCGGCTCGTGAAGGACGCAAGGGGTGGTGCGCAGGGGCTCGCCGTGAGCGAACCGCCGCTCGAGATACCCGGATTCACGAAGACGCTCGCATGGCACGAGCGCACGCATCGCTCGCCGGGACATCAGTGGGCGCGGGCGCTGTTGTTCGAGACGTGTGAGGGGTTGGCGGGTGAGGCGCCGAGGTGAGGTCGTCACGTATCGGCGACCACCTCCCCCAACTCCACCTGCACCGCGCGCCCCAACGTCTGCGCCACCGGCGATTGCGGCACAGCCGCGCGCACGATCACGCGCGCAGCATCACTCAACGGCGCTTCGCAGCGCACAGCAACGCGAAAGCGAGTTGCCTCGTCGCTACGCTCGACGTTCACCTCGACAATCGGATTCGGCACGCTCACGCCCGCGCGCGCCGCCGCCATCTCGATCGAGATGCACACGCAGGCCGCCAGCGCACTTTCGAGCAGTTCGTGCGGACGCATGCCAGCCGCGCCGCCCGTGCCGTTCTTGTGCGTATCGGCGAGCAGTTCAAAGCGGCCGTTACTGACAGTTACGCAATACGGTTCACCGCGCCTCGTTGCCTTGACCATTCCGCTCGCCCCGTTTCGAATCGATGGAGCCAAGCGTAAGCGCAACGCCGCGCGCGAAAAAGACGAGTGCGTCTACCGGTATCGGTTCTACCCGGCAACGCGCATCAAGGTAATTAGCAGGACAGGCTGCCGTTGGCCGTGCAGAACGCCGCGGGCGCACCCGCGATCAGGGGAAGCGGCATAACGGGCCGCGGCGGCGGAGGCGGAATTCTCACCGCGCCGCACCACGAGTTCGCGTTGCGCTGCGCATTGGGCAAGCAGGGAGCGAAGCGTTCGTGCAGGTCCTCGGCGGCCTGCTCGTTGCGCTCGCGCGCCTCTAGCGCGGGCTGCAGTTGTTCGTCCAGCCAGGACGCGAACGTGACGACGCAGCCCGCCGCGACGGCCAGCAGCACCAGCCTGGACTTGTGGTTGCGCAGCGTGCCGAGCACGCGCACCGCTGCCGGGCGACCTGCAATGGACGCGTCGCGCCCGGCGGCGGCCCGCGCTGCCGCTCCTTCGATGATTCTCGTTGCCACTGTTTATTCGTCTTGCTCTTGTGATTGCGCCTGGCGCCCGTATGGAGGCATACGGGTTAACGGCAGGTCGAAGCAATCCGAAAGGGGCCGGACGAAAATATTTAAGCGACTTGGCCAGGCTCGCGCGAATGTTCCACGTACGCAAACACGGTTTCGCGAAACCGCTCCACCGCCGGATTGCGCACGGCGGGCTTCGTCACGAGATGAAGCGGTGCGCGAAACGCCTCGTCCCCGGCCACGCGGCAGTAGCGCACGCTTTCCTGCTGATAGCGCCGCATGGAAGCCGGCACGAGCGTCACGCCGCCGCCCGCGGCCACGAGATTGATCGCCGTGACCATGCGCGGCACTTCGTCGACCACGCGCAGTTCCACGCCCTGGGCTTCGCAGGCGCGTACGAAATCGGCGTACATGCCGGGGGCGCCGGGCCGCCGCACGAAAATGAACGGCTCGCCCGCGAGGCGCTTGAGCGACACCGCTCGCGGACCCGCCAGCCTGTGCCCCACCGGCAGCACGAGCAGCATGTGCTCCTGAGCGATGCGCTCGAAACGCAACTCAGCCGGCGTCTCGATCGGCTTGCGCAGGATCGCGACATCGACCTGTCCGTTCATCATCATCTCGATGATCTCGGCGGCGTTGATCTCGCTAAGCTCGATGGCGATGTCGGGATGCGCATCGCGATACGCGCGGATCACGGCCGGCGCGAGCGGATGAAACGCGGCCGAACTCTTCTCCTCTTTTGACTACAACGACTGTTAAGCAGTCAACATTGTGTGTGTAAAGTTTCGATGGCGTGGCGACCTCGACCGTTCGCCACGCCAGGAACGGCGCCTGACCTGAAATCCGGCAAGCAACGCCAGACTGCGGACGCACTTCCCAATGATGCGGTTTCGAGACACGACCTGGTGACGACTCGAAATCACGCGAAACAAGCAATCCCTGTCGCCTCGACAAGACCAACGCTTTCGATGGTCCTCGTTACTCAAATAATTTCCTGAGTTGACATCTTTAAACCATCCTTCGGTCGCGCGCTGCGTGTTGCTCGCGCAGACTCTGGACTAACCGATCGTCGGCCCGCTTTCCCGCGCGCGCCATGCACCGCCTCCTCGACACAGACCTACCCATCTCATCCACGTAGCACCTACAGATTGACTCTTCGAGTATGACGGCGACGACTTGCTAATTTGCGCAAGCACTTTATGCAGTGTCGGCGGTTTCTGAGAAGTACGGCTGCGCGCGCTTGAATAGCACGATACATCAGGCCGGCGCTTGGTCTCAGCGGAGTTCGCAAGCCTATACGGCGCGGGTTCGAATCTCCGCATATAGACACGAGCATCGTGACGCAGGCACGTAAGCGGTCGAACGACGCATTACTGAAGTTGCTTGAAAAGCGGACTCGATTCTTGCAACTCGAATTTCTCTAGCTGCTTAGTAAGCCGCAGAAAATGCGCTCGGCATGCAAAGTGAAGAAAATAGACCAGCGTCGCTTCCGATGCCGAGTTTCTGCTTGGCATTGGACTTATGCGAACTTATCGTCTTCTTGCTTCGACTCAATCTATGGGATATTTCCGCGATCGTGAGACCAGATGCGAAAAGACGAATGACCTCGGCCTCCTTCGCACTGAGGCGCCCGGAGTCGGGTTTCCTGACTGCGGGAAGTTTTGGGAAATGTGTATTGCCAGCAAGCACGGTATTTATCGCAAGAATCAACTGCTCCATATCACTTGCCTTGCTGACCACTGAGCATATCCCTATGCGAGCGATTTCAGCTAGTAATGAAGGGACATCAACCGTCGTGTACACAATGATTTTCAGATTGGGATAGCGCCGTTTCAGAAAAGAAAAGTATGCAAGACCATCTCCATAGTTTCCGTTCGGCATGCTGTATTCCGAAATCAGTATGTCGCACGCGACTCGGTCCAACTGCTCTACGACTTCTCCCGAGTTTCGGGCAGTACCCACAATATCAATCGTATTCACACTGGCAAGAAAATGCCGGGCGCCGGCAATGGCCAATGGCTGGCTGTCGGCCAGGATAATGCGGATTTTCATCTGGGATACCGTTGTTTGAAGATTAGCCAAGCAGAATCTGGAAAATGAGCAACACGGCAGATAGCGCCATTGCCGACAACGTGGCTGTACCGACCAGGATGAACAGGCCAGCGTGATGTTCCAGTGCGTTGGCCAGCACACCGCCCTGATCCGGCACCGCTTCGCGGTAATTTGACTCAGCAGACTTGACTGCTGAGTAGATGTGAATGCCGTCGCGCATCGGCGCAACATCGATCAATGTGAATGGGCTCATGATTTTCGTTTCCGCCACGGAATAGTTCAGGACAGAAATCAGGATAAGAATTTGGGCCGTTTGCCTGGCCCAGACAAGTCCTGTACGGCGTGCGACGCACCGCCGCAGCGAACCAATGAGTGGTTAGGCTTCTACCTTGGGACCGTGACCGTCACGCGCGGGACATTGCCGCCCAAAGTCAGGCGAGAACGACTACCCGCTGGGAACATCGACGGTGTGGCAAGCTCACTGCGCTTTTCGGTGATACGCTGCGCGGTGTTGCCGATAAACTGGCCGGGCCCGATCAGAGTGAGATTGTCGGCGCCCTTCTCAATGCCGAGAGGCCAATCGACTCAGCGGAACGAAGAGCGAAGTTGGGCAATCGTGTTCGGCACACTTGTGCGCCGCGGCTTCGGGCGCTGCGCGCGAGTTTCCGGAAAGGAGTGAGGCCATGACACGGGACAACTGTGATTTGGCCAGACGCGACTGGCACGCGAAGGCTAACGATGCCCTCCCGAGCGCTCCTGCCTCACAGCCAAAGATCGCCAGATACGGTAAAGCACGCCGAATGGCGCCGTTGATTCTTCCCGAAAACTTACGTCCGCTGTTCACAGATCCAGTTGAACTTGAACGCCACTTCGCTTCGCCTCATCTTTCCAGATGTCGACCATCGAACGCTTTTGTACTGGAGAGGCGAGCAGATATTGATTTACCGCCGTGAGCACGCGGTCTTGCTCCTGCGTAGCAAGTTCGCTGAAAGCCAGCAACGCTGCTATCGTGGCAGGCTGGCACAGCTTTAACATTTTATTCGCACTCCAATTAATATAGTTTACCGCTCCATTTCGACCGGCAATTCGCGCTCGCTGCCACAACGACTGTGGGCGCCTGCTCCGTCTTGCTGTCCAAGTCCTCTCGAAACGCGGCGTTCACGTCCGGCCAGGACTTCGATCATCTACGCCCGACGGTCATCAGCCCCTTTGCCGCGCGGCATGCTGATGACCGTCCCGGAAAACGCGCAACTTCGCGCTGTCATTGCCCAAGGCTATTTCGCGGAGATCTCCACACGCCGATTCGGCATGAGACACGCCACAACGGACGACGTTGCCTTCTTGCCCGGACACTGCGCCACGGGATTGGCAGTGCCAAGCCCTTCGATGACGAAACGCCCTGCCGTCACGCCCTGCGCCTGAAGCGCGTCGGCCACGGCCTGCGCCCGTTGCTGCGAGAGACGGCGGTTGTGCGCGGCTGATCCAAACCGGTCGGTATAGCCTTTGACCGTGAGCACGTTGAGCTTCACGCCTGCGGCGCGCACCTGCTGCGCGAGCAGTACGACTTCGCGTTGACCTTCGGGCTTGAGCACGGCTTTGTCGAAATCGAACAACGCATCGGCGGAAAGCGAAACGGGCTTCGCGAGCACCGGCGCCGCGCTGACCGGCACCGCAACGACAGGCGCCTGCACCACAGGCGGCGGCACGCACTTGTCGAGCTCGCCGTTCACCTGCTGCGCGAGCTTCTGCGCGCGCTTGATGCTGTCCCAGCCGTGCACCCAGTGCGTGCCGTGCGTTTCGTCCTGCTCCTTCCACGCTTCGTCGGTCAGCGCAGACAGACGACCCGCATCCTCGCCGCGGCATGGCGACTGCGACGCGCGCTGGTTCGTACGCTCGATTTCCTGCAGCGCGCTCACCCACTTCTCGCGCGTTTCGACCGGCGGCCAGTTTTTCTGGCCGTAGATCGGCTGGAAGGGCACGCTGCCGTCGATGAAATGACGGCCGTTGTTCAACGCGCGCGCCGCCGCGTCGTTGTAGACACTCGACACGAGCACATGGCTATCCTGGCGCCCGGCAAACGGTCCTCGCGAAATGCGGCTGCGGCGTTGAACGCAGCTGTTGTTCTTGGGGCCGGCTCGTTTGCGGCGACGACGGCATATGCCACGGACACCTCAAGCACAATCAAGGACAGCGGCGGTGCGACGATATTCGCTACCTCAGGGAACAATGCGGCGTGTTCGGGGGGCAACTACACGTCCGCGTATGCGAGCAATGCTAATTCGCCCAATGGCGGGTCGGCGTACGCCATCGGCTGTAACGCGACAGCGATCGGCGAAGATTCGATCGCGTTTGGGCAGACGGCCTGGGCGACTGGAAGCGACAGCACCGTAGTGGGGGCCAACGCACGAGCTACCGGGACGAACGGCGTTGCTGTCGGGAACGGCGCAAACAGTTCCGGCGTATATTCCGTTTCGGTCGGTGGCAATGCAGTGGCCAGCGGCGGCGGAAGTATGGGGAACAACGTTCGACTCGACGGCTCGACTCTGACGTCACAGAATTACAGCGGCGCCACCGCGATGGGTCAAAGCTCGCGTGCGGCGAGTTTCGGCTCGACAGCGATGGGGATGGGGGCTTCCGCGACGGGGAACGCCTTTGGCACCGCAATCGGTGCGGGGGCGACTGCAACAGGGTGGGGAAACACCGCGCTCGGCGCCGGGGCGGTTGCCAGCAACAACTACACGACGACTGTCGGGGACTTGAGCGTTGCCTCTGGCCTTATGTCGACGGCCCTGGGGGACATGGCATATGCCAAAGGTGACTACACCGTAGCCGAGGGGGAATCGGCGGTTGCGCAAGCCACGAATAGCGTAGCTATTGGCCACGGCGCAAATGCCTCGACGGCGAACTCGGTGGCGTTGGGTAACGGTGCCCTTACCTCGTCGGCCGTGGCCACGCCGAGCGGCGTGATTGGCGGCACGACCTACGCCTATGCCGGCGCGAGCCCGACGGGTGTCGTGAGTGTAGGTGCGCCTGGCGCGGAACGTCAGGTGACGAACGTCGCGGCTGGTCGCGTTAGCGCTTCGAGCACGGACGCCGTGAATGGATCACAGCTCTATGCGGCCGACAGCGCAATTGCCGCATTGTCGGCGGGTGGGGGCAATGCTAATGCTGTTAGTTACGACAGTTCAAGCAAGTCGAAGATCACCCTGCAAGGCGCGAATGGCACGCTGATCACGGACCTTGCGCCGGGCGCCGTGACGGCGTCGAGCACCGACGCGGTGAACGGTGCGGAGCTGTACGGCGTGACTCAATCGGTCACGAATGTCAGCAACTCCATCACGAAAATCAACAACACGTTGACGACGGCCGGCTGGGGTGCGCAGCAGAATGCATCGAGTCCCACTGGGTATACGTACGGCGGCTTCATCACCGATGCCAACGGCAACGTAAGCAATCCTGCGGTTCTCTACGTGCCGAACACCATTGGCACCGCGAATGCGCACATCGTGCTCGATCCGGGTCAAGGTAACAGCCAGTACTTCGTGGATGGCAACCGCTCAGAGGGTCACCTGCCGGAAGGCACGGTCATCAGCAACGTGGCCAACGGTATTCAGGATACGGATGCGGCGAACGTTGGTCAGGTGTACGACATTGTGTCCCAGGCGACGGGCGGTGGCGGGGTCAGCGCGACCCCGAAGCTGATGAGCGCGATGTTGCTGGGCGCCGCCCCCTCGGGGTCGGGCGTGAACACGAGTGGCTTGACCACTAGATACACTACCGCAGCCTACTATTCGAATGTCGCGGGCTTGGGTAACAGCTCCGGTTCGACACCGCCTTCGGACGTGGCGCGCGCGACGGGGGCAGGCTCGATCGCAATCGGTTCGAATGCGTATACACCTGCCACGGCAGGCACGGCAGTCGGCGTGCAGGCGTACACCTCGGCAAACGACGCGGTGGCGCTGGGCTCGGGTTCGGTGGCGAACCAGTCGAATACGGTGTCGGTCGGTAACGACGGAACGAGTTCGTATACCGCCTATGATTCCAACGGCAACCCGTACACGATCCAGAATGCGGCGAATACGCGCCGTATCGTGAACATGGCGGCGGGCGAAGCGGACACCGACGCGGTGAACGTGAGCCAGCTCAAGGGCGTGACGAACGCGCTTGGCGGTGGAGCGAGCGTGAACGCAGACGGTTCGATTGCTGCACCGAGTTACGTGCTCAACAATTCCACTTATAGCGATGTGGGCACTGCGTTGCAGGCCGTCGACAGCGATGCGCAATCGGGCTCGACGAACGCCGTCAAGTACGACTCGTCGGCACACAGCGCGGTAACGCTGGGTGGAACCGGCGCGACGTCGGCGGTCGCACTGCATAACGTGGCTGCGGGCGCGCTGAGCACGTCGAGCACGGACGCGGTGAACGGTGCGCAACTGTACGCGACGAACCAGAACGTATCGGGCCTCGCGGGCAGCGTGACCAATATCGCGGGCGACGTGACGAACCTGGAGGGCAAGGTGGCCGACGCAGTGCTGTACGACTCGTCGGCACACAGCTCGGTGACGCTGGGTGGAACCGGCGCGACGTCGGCGGTCGCACTGCATAACGTGGCTGCGGGCGCGCTGAGCACGTCGAGCACGGACGCGGTGAACGGCGCGCAACTGTACGCGACCAACCAGAACGTATCGAGCCTCGCGGGCAGCGTGACCAACATCGCTGGCGACGTGACGAACCTGGAGGGCACGGTCATCAGCAACGTGGCTAACGGTATCCAGGATACGGATGCGGCGAACGTTGGCCAGGTCTACGACATCGTGAATAACTCGCAGAGCAGCGGCCCGAGCGTGCAACTGATGCGCGCGTCGCTGCTGGGCGCCGCCCCCTCGGGGTCGGGCGTGAACACGAGTGGCTTGACCACTAGATACACTACCGCAGCCTACTATTCGAATGTCGCGGGCTTGGGTAACAGCTCCGGTTCGACACCGCCTTCGGACGTGGCGCGCGCGACGGGGGCAGGCTCGATCGCAATCGGTTCGAATGCGTATACACCTGCCACGGCAGGCACGGCAGTCGGCGTGCAGGCGTACACCTCGGCAAACGACGCGGTGGCGCTGGGCTCGGGTTCGGTGGCGAACCAGTCGAATACGGTGTCGGTCGGTACCTACGGTGGCGAAAGCGCACTGGCGCTTGGTGCGAACTGGTACGTGTCTGATCGCCTGCTCCTGAACGCACACGTGTCGAAGTCGACGGGCGGCGGCAGCGTGGGCGCCTCGGTTGGCGCGACGTTCGGGTTCTGATCGACCGTGACCCAGGCCCGCCACGGGACACCGTGGCGGGTACGGAGAATTCCATGAAGAAAACTTTGATTTGCGGTGCTCTGCTGGCCGTGCTGGCGAGCGCTCAGGCGTTCGCCAGTGTAGGCGGCGACGCCGAGGCACTGATGCCCGCCGCACAGAAGATTGCCGATCCGTATCAGCGCGGTCTGGCTGAAGGCTGGCTCGAGATTCCCTCGCGCACGGACGTTCTCCTGCACCGCGACCCACGCCCCAGTGGATTCATTCCAAACAGACCGATATGTTTTGTTCAATTTCTCTGTCCCGTTCAAAAACTTTCTAATGCAAACTCATTGCCGCCGGCACGTAAATACATATCCGAGCTGCAACGCTCCGTAATGGAAATAAAGATCCATCTTCAATTGAAGAATCTCCGGCCTTATCAATTAATTGGGAAAATCAGAGAATCGATATTCGAATATCTCCAGAAACCCCAACGAATCTCATCGAGCCGATACGGCATATTCGACTTTATTGTTCAGATGAACGCGGGGTCTCAAGACGAGTCTGGAAATCAAGGGTCGCAGCACTAATTTGACAATTCTGCACAAGATGCCAATTATTAAAATTTTTTTGGCGTCGCATTTTCTCGGCTGAATTTGTAATTTTTCTTTAAACAGTCCGATCCATATATCCCGAGTCATGAGTTGACACGAGTGGCTCGATAAATTGCGTCCAGCATTATCTGCGCGCGATTCTTTCGGCAGGCACAAACGCGCCAGACCTGCGTCGACGTCCCCTGCGATCCGGCGCACTGTCGTCCGCCCGTTTGCACGGGCGGAACCTTTTACTGCGTACTACACGTACGGCCTAGCGCGCGGTAATACCGCTGGTCTGAATTTCGACACGACGGTTTTGCGCGCGGCCCTCAGTCGTGGCGTTCGACGCGATCGGCTTCGAGAAACCGTAGCCGTGCACTTCATATTGGCCCGCGTGCAAACCATGCGACTCGAGATAGTTGCGCACGGTTTGCGCACGGCGCAGCGAGAGGCGGTCGTTATAGGCTTTCGAGCCCACCGAATCGGTATGGCCATTGATCACGACTGTGCCGATGTTGACGCCGGCGCTATCGTGAACAAAGCCATCGAGTTGCTGCTTGCCAGCCGGGAGCAGATCGGCCTTGCCGGACGTGAAGTTGGCGTCCGCGTTCAGCGTGATCGTGCGCGGCTCGACCTTGGGCATTGGCGGCGGCGCTTGGACGACGGGCTGTTGCTGGACCACCGGCTGCGGCGTCTGGCAGATAAACGTGATTTCGCGCGGATCATTTTCTGGCTTGAAGCCGGACATTGCGCGATCCGTCGACGAGACTCGTAGCGGCTGCTTGTCGCCGCAAATTGCGTTGACCTTGGCCATGCAGGCCTTTGAGCTTTCCAGCAAGCCAAGACACTGAACGCGCCAGGCTTGGGTGCCGTTTGCGAGTGTAACGACGTCGAGGTTGTGGAGCGGGCCGGAAGCAGTAGTGCAACCGGTGAAACCTGCCGCGATCGAGGTAACCAAGGCACAGGCAGAAAGATGTCGTAGTTTCATTGTCGATTTGAGTTGTGAACGACGGAGATCGGTCCGGCGTGCGCCGAACTCGGTCCACGATACGAGACCCTGGTTGTGCTCTCAACCAGACAATGACGGAACGCGCGACTCTCGCCATTGGCGTCACCAGCAAGAACGGGACTCGGGCCGCCATCGTGCCGTTGATCGCAGGGCCGGTCGCTCTCGGCTCGGCGCCCGGCGCGTTTGCCTCACGCGCTTTGCCTATCGAAAAGGGGGGTGACGTGCCAGGCGAATCGCCCTACCGTAGGCCTGCATCACTAGAGACGCCTCGTCGCTTACACGCCGACCAGGAGGAGGCTCAGCGCCGCACCGGCCCGAGAACGGTCAGACCTGGTTTGCGCTCCGACGGCCGCAACACATCGCAAGCAGCAGCGCCATTCCCCGCTATTCAACCGCTTGCCACGGAGAAGTCGTGAACGGAAAACGTCCGAATAACCCTGAGCATGAAAATCTTTGCGGATTCAGCGTGTCTGTAACCTCAAATTCTGTCGACCGTATTGCCAACCTGGCAAAACAGTACTGGGACAGACAATCGATGCTATGGCAAGCGCTGGCGGGTCTGCGCCCGCGCGACGGGAAAATGTCCGAAATCAGTCCGCTCGCCACCGGTGATCACCGTTTCGACGCGCCGGAATGGCATCGTCATCCGTGGTACGCCGCAGTCGTCCAGTCATACCAGTTCAACACTGAATTGCTCGCCGGCATGATGAAGGAAGCCGATGTCGCGCCGAAATTGCAGCAACAGTTACGCTTCCTGACGCGCCAACTCATCGACGCGTCGAGTCCGGCGAATTTCATACTCACCAATCCCGAGGCCCTTCAGCTCGCGCTCGAATCGAACGGCGAAAGCTTGTACGCAGGTCTGCGGAACTGGCTCACCGATGCGACTCGCGGTCAGATCGCGATCACCGACGAACGCGCCTTTGAGATCGGCCGCAATGTAGCCATGTCCAATGGTGAGGTGATTTTCGAATGCGAGCTGATGCAGCTCGTGCAGTATGCGCCCCTGACTCAGAAGGTCGCTCGGCGTCCATTGCTGATCGTGCCGCCGTGCGTCAACAAGTTCTACATTCTCGACCTTCAACCGCAGAACTCGTTCGTCCGATTCGCGCTCGAGCAAGGCCATACCGTATTTCTGGTGTCGTGGCGCAATCCGCAAAACGAGTTGCAGCAAAGCACGTGGGACGATTACCTCGAGCGAGGCGTCATTCAAGCAATCGAGGTCGCCCTCGCTGTCAGCGGCGCGGACAAGGTCAATACGCTGGGCTGGTGTATCGGAGGCACCATGCTCGCATCCGCGCTGGCGGTCCTCGGTGCGCGCGGCGAGCAGCCCGCAGCCAGCATGACGCTGCTCACGACCCTCATCGACTTTACCGAGCCGGGCGAACTCGGCACGTTCGTGGATGAGCGCACTGTCGCGCTTGCCGAGCAGACACTCGGCAAGCGCGGCCTCCTGAGCGGCAAGGCACTCGCACTCGTGTTCCAGTCCCTGCGTGCGAACGAGTTGCTCTGGCCTTATGTCGTCGGCAACTATCTCAAGGGCGAGACGCCCGAGGCCTTCGATCTGCTGTACTGGAACAGCGATGCGACCAATCTGCCCGGCCCGATGTACACGTGGCTGTTGCGGCACGGCTACCATCGGAACGAGCTGCGCGTACCAGGCAAGCTCGAAGTCTGCGGAGTTCCCTTCGACCTCGGCAAGGCGAACGTTCCGGCCTATGTGCTGGCGACCGAACGCGATCACCTCGTGCCGTGGCGCTCCGCGTGGCTCACGACGAGGCTGCTGGGAGGCGACACGCAGTTCGTGCTTGCCGCAAGCGGTCACATCGCCGGGGTCATCAATCCGCCTGCCGCGAACAAGCGAAGTTATTGGACCGGTGACGACGATCGGGCGTCAGACGCCGACGACTGGCTCGCACATGCAAGCACCCATCCCGGCAGTTGGTGGCCGCACTGGAGCGAATGGCTGCGCGGCCACTCCGGCAAGTTGCGAGCCGCACCGAAGCAATCCGGGAACGCCGTATATGCGCCGATCGAACCTGCGCCAGGCCGGTACGTGAAAACGCGCGTCGCGTGATGGCGAGCTCGCCGACCAGGCGTCGACGGCAAGCATCTTCCCGCCGTGCTGACACAGAGTGTCGAGCGCCGGGCCTAGCAGGCCGCCTTGATGCAGGAAGCGGTCCGTTACGACGCACAGGCGCTCGAGGACCGGATGGCGCTCGCGCAAGACCTCTCCGAGGCGGCGAGCCGCGCCATACTCGACGATCACCGTCGGAACAGTTGTGAACTCGAAGTTGGGCATTTCCGAATTTCAGACCGATGCGGTGATTGGGTCCACAACGAAGCGCGAACCCACGTGAAAGCGTCGCCCTGACTACATGTTCGGATAGTTGGGCCCACCGCCGCCTTCCGGCGTGACCCACACGATGTTCTGCGTCGGGTCCTTGATGTCGCACGTCTTGCAGTGCACGCAGTTCTGCGCGTTGATCTGCAGGCGGTCGCTGCCGTCATCGTTCTTCATGAACTCGTACACCGCGGCCGGGCAGAAGCGTGCTTCCGGGCCCGCGTAGGTGCGCAGGTTCACGTCCACGGGCACGCTCGCATCCTTGAACGTCAAGTGCGCGGGCTGGTTCTCTTCGTGGTTCGTGTTCGAGATGAACACCGAGGAGAGCCGGTCGAACGTGAGTTTGCCGTCAGGTTTCGGATACTCGATCGGCTTGCACTGCGAAGCCGGTTTCAGCATCTCGTGGTCGCGATGCTGGTGATGCAGCGTCCACGGCACATTGCCGCCCAGCAGCTTCTGCTCGATGCCGACCATCAGCGTGCCCAGATACAGGCCCTTGCTCATCCACTGCTTGAAGTTGCGCGCCTTGTGGAGTTCCGTGTAGAGCCACGACTGCTTGAACGCTTCGGGGTAGGCCGCGAGTTCATCGCTCTGGCGGCCGGCCCGCACGGCTTCGAATGCTGCATCGGCAGCCAGCATGCCGGTCTTGATCGCCGCGTGGCTGCCCTTGATACGCGAGGCGTTCAGGAAGCCCGCGTCGTCGCCCACGAGCGCGCCGCCCGGGAACACGAGCTTCGGCAGCGACATCAGGCCGCCCGCGGTGATCGCGCGCGCGCCATACGACACGCGCTTGCCGCCTTCGAGGTACTTGCGGATTTCCGGGTGCGTCTTGTAGCGCTGGAATTCCTCGAACGGCGAGAGATACGGGTTCTGATACGCCAGACCGACGACAAAACCCACCATCACCTGGTTGTTGTCGATGTGATACAGGAACGAGCCGCCATACGTGTCGGACTCAAGCGGCCAGCCAGCCGTGTGAATCACGAGGCCCGGCTGGTGCTTCGCGGGATCGATTTCCCACAGTTCCTTGATGCCGATGCCGTAGACCTGCGGGTCCGAGTCCTTGCCGAGCTTGAACTTCTCGTTGAGCTGACGGCCCAGGTGCCCGCGGCAGCCTTCGCAGAACAGCGTGTACTTCGCGTGCAGTTCCATGCCGAGCTGGAAGTTCTCGGTGGGCTCGCCGTCCTTGCCGACACCCATGTTGCCGGTGGCGACGCCCTTCACGGAGCCGTCGTCGTTGTAGAGCACTTCGGCGGCCGGAAAGCCCGGGAAGATTTCCACGCCCAGCGCCTCGGCCTGCTGGCCCAGCCAGCGCGTGACGTTCGCGAGGCTGATGACGTAGTTGCCGTGGTTCTTGAAGTTGTCGGGGAGTGCCCAGTTCGGCACAGACTTAGCCCCCGTTTCGGAAAGAAAAAGGAACTTGTCCTCGGTCACGGGCACGTTCAGCGGTGCGCCTTGCTCTTTCCAGTCCGGAATCAGCTCGTTCAGGGCACGCGGATCCATGACCGCACCCGAGAGGATATGCGCCCCGATTTCCGAGCCTTTCTCCAGCACGCAAACGCCGATTTCGGTGCCCTTTTCCGCGGCCAGCTGCTTCAGGCGGATCGCAGCGGACAAGCCGGCTGGGCCACCACCCACGATCACCACGTCGTATTCCATTGACTCGCGCATAGGTGCGAGGTCGTCATTTGTCGCCATCGAAATGCCCACTACCGTCCCTTTCCCTTCTGCGCCCCGCATGCCGGACGGGGCGACCGCCTATTGTTGATACGCCGGCTCTGACGCGTGCCGCAGCGACGCGTCGGTTTCAGGTACTCCACCCATCACCGGACGCCTCGGCGCCGGCGGAAAGACGCACCATGAGCCGTCGTCGTGTCGAAAGAACACCAGCGCCATCGTGCCGCTTTCGCGGACCGACTCGACGCATACATAGCGCCACAACTTCCGACGCGAATGGCTAAAGCGCGTGACGCGGATGCGTCCTGCACGTGGCGCGCCGAGCCATGATTGGACGATGGCGCGCAGCGACCTCTCCCGGACACTCATCCGATTCTCCTGCCACCCTGCACTTGCGTGCCCGATCAGACTGCGCCAGAAAGTTCCGGCACGACCGTGAACAGGTCGCCCACGAGGCCGTAGTCGGCCACGCTGAAGATCGGTGCTTCTTCGTCCTTGTTGATCGCGACGATCACCTTCGAGTCCTTCATGCCGGCCAGATGCTGGATCGCACCCGAGATGCCGACTGCCACATACAGTTGCGGCGCGACGATCTTGCCGGTCTGACCCACTTGATAGTCGTTCGGCACGTAGCCAGCGTCCACTGCTGCGCGCGAGGCGCCGAGCGCTGCGTTGAGCTTGTCCGCCAGCGGTTCCAGAACCTTCGTGTAGTTCTCGCCGCTGCCCAGACCCCGGCCGCCCGAGACGATGATCTTCGCGCTCGTGAGTTCAGGGCGGTCGAGCTTCGTGACTTCACGGCCGACGAATTGCGTGAGGCCGCTGTCCGCTGCTGCGTCGAGCTTTTCAACGGCTGCGCTGCCGCCTTCGGCTGCAACTGCGTCGAATGCCGTCGTGCGAACGGTGATGACCTTGATCGGGTCGACCGATTGCACCGTTGCGATCGCATTGCCCGCGTAGATCGGACGTTCGAACGTGTCCGGCGAATCGACAGCGGTAATGTCGCTGATCTGCGCGACGTCGAGCTTCGCGGCGATACGCGGCGTGACGTTCTTGCCCGCTGCCGTTGCCGGCGCGAGGATGTGCGAGTAGTTCTTCGCAATGCTCAGGACCGTCGCTTCGACGTTTTCGGCAAGACCCTGTTCGAGTTGCGGCGCATCGGCGAGCAGCACCTTCGCCACGCCTGCGATCTTCGCGGCTGCGTCCGCTGCTGCCTGGGCGTTGTGGCCCGCGACCAGCACGTGCACATCGCCGCCAATCTTCTGTGCTGCAGCGACGGTGTTCAGCGTCGCGGCCTTGATCGAGTGATTGTCGTGTTCAGCAATAACCAGATTCGTCATTTTCGTCTCGCTCCTTACAGCACCTTGGCTTCGGTCTTCAGCTTCTCGACCAGCGTCTTCACGTCCGGCACCTTCACGCCAGCGCTGCGCTTGGGCGGCTCGGCAACCTTCAGCGTCTTCAGACGCGGCGTGACATCGACGCCCAGGTCTTCCGGCTTGACCGTCTCCAGGGGCTTCTTCTTCGCCTTCATGATGTTCGGCAGCGTGACGTAGCGCGGCTCGTTCAGGCGCAGGTCCGTCGTGACCACGGCGGGCAGCGTGAGCGACAGCGCTTCCGCGCCGCCGTCCACTTCGCGCGACACGGTCGCCTTGCCGTCGGCAACCACGACCTTCGAGGCGAACGTGGCTTGCGGCAGGTTCACGAGAGCGGCGAGCATCTGACCGGTCTGGTTCGAATCGTCGTCGATAGCCTGCTTGCCGAGGATGACCAGTTGCGGCTGTTCCTTGTCGACCAGCGCCTTCAGCAGCTTGGCGACAGCCAGCGGCTGCAGGTCTTCGTTCGACTCGATGAGGATCGCGCGATCCGCGCCGATGGCCAGCGCCGTGCGCAGCGTCTCCTGCGCTTGCGTGACGCCCGCGGAAACGGCGATGACTTCCGTCGCCACGCCCGCTTCCTTCAGACGCACCGCTTCTTCCACGGCGATTTCGTCGAACGGGTTCATCGACATCTTCACGTTGGCGATGTCGACGCCCGTGCCATCCGACTTCACGCCGACCTTCACATTCGCGTCCACGACGCGCTTGACCGCAACCAATACCTTCACATCATTCTCCCGATTCACTGAACGTGCCCGGTTTCCCGGGCCGAGTCCTTTAACGCGTGCCGCAGTCGATATCGATCGTCATCGCGTTCAAATACGCGTTCTCGACGATGTGGCGCACAAGCCCTGCAAACTCTTCCGGCTTACCCATGCGCCGCGGAAACAGCATCTTCTCGATCAACCCGTCCGACACCTTTTGCGGCATCCCTGCGGACATGCCGGATTCGAACAGCCCCGGCGCAATCGAAACGACGCGGATGCCATGTTCCGCAAGATCGCGTGCGATCGGCAGCGTCATGCCGATCACACCCGCCTTGCTCGCGCTATAGGCTGCCTGCCCCATCTGCCCGGCACGAGCAGCCCCCGAAGACGTGTTGATGATCACGCCGCGCTCGCCGCCTTCATCGGGCTCGTTAGCGCTCATTGCGAACGCAGCGTGCCTGATGACATTGAACGTCCCTGTGAGATTCACGCCAAGCACACGATTCCACAGTTCGGAAGGAAAGATCTGCCCTTTCGAGAGGGTTTTGCAAGGCCCGAGAACGCCGGCGCAATTGACCGCGATATGTACACGCCCATGCATCGCCACCACGGCGTCGACGCCGGCCTTCACGCTGCCTTCGTCGGCAACATCGACCGCGATGCCCTTCACGTCCACACCGAGCGCCTCATCGAGCCTCGTCTGGTCGAGGTCGAAGCCGACCACCCTGGCCCCGGCGGCCGTCAGTCCTCTGCAGGTCGCAAGACCTAGCCCCGACGCCGCGCCCGTCACAATCGCTACCTTGTTCTGGAGATTCATCTTCTTCCTTGACTTCCTGTTACCCAAACGAAAAAGCGCTTCACGAGGCCGGCACCGGCTGCGACACGCGCCAGCTATCAGAAGCGATGCGACATCCCCACTGCCACCATCGTCTGAGTGGCGTTAGCGCCGCTGACCGTGATGCCTGGCCAGCTCATCGTCGCCGAACCGTTGTTCTTCATGTACCCTGCGCGCGCGTAGATCGTCGTACGCTTGGACAACAGATGATCGACTCCGAGCTGCACGCCGGGGGTGTTGTCGTGGACACCGCGCACGTCGCGCTCGACGGCTGCAATTTCGACCGTATCGGCCGAACTGGCCTGTATCGTCGCGCCGGCTTCCATGATGCTGTACGAATGATCGGCGCCGAGACGCGCGGCCAGCGATCCAGCGGGCGCATCTTTCGACCGGTTATACGTGTAGTTAAACTGAAGATTCACAATGCCGATGCGGTAACCCAGCGCGCCCGTGAAGCGCTCGGTGCCCAGCAGGTTTAGCGGACCCGGCAGCCCAGGAACCGTTTCCGTGCCCGAATGCTGATTCTGGTACGCGATGCCGACATAGGCGGCGGCGCCCGAATAGGTCAGCGAGACATCGAGAATGTTGCCGAGGCTCTGCGGAATCGGCTGCGTCACGGTGGTCGCCAAGCCATACATCGCGTACAGCTTCAGACCGCCTACTACCGGCGACTGATAGACAATCGAGTTGCTGCTGCGTCCCGACGCGCTCTGCGTGGCGAGCGTGTGCTTGTCCGCAGCAACCGCCGCAGCCGACAGCGGCGAGAGCACTTCGTTGCCGCGGAAGGGATCGGTCGGATAAATGGCCCAGAAGGTCGGCTGATACTGACGCCCGAACGTGAGCGAACCATATTTTTCGTCGCTCAGCCCCACCCAGGCCTGACGGTAGAACAGCGTCGAACTGTCGACGAAGAATCCGCCATTGTTGATGGTGTAGCCGTTCTCGAGCGTGAACATGGCCTTGAGGCCGCCGCCCAGGTCCTCGCTTCCCCGAAGCCCGAAGCTGGTACCGCTATTGCCGCCGCTGCGCACCGACCACGAATGAACCGCGCCGTTGCCGAGAAATTGCACGAACGTGTCTGCCACGCCATACAAGGTCACACTGGTTTGCGCCACTGCCCCGCCTGCTGCAACGAGCAGTGAAGCGCCCACAAGGCCTTTACCGATACTACGCATGCATGTCTCCTTCATTTTTGTCCGCGCCGCGTACGGCACGGGTAAAGCAACACCCCGATTCGATACATGCGGGGAAACTAAAGTGCGCAACAGGGTTTCTGCCGCAAGCCGGATTACGCCCTGCCCTGCACTGCTCTTCGATTTATGTGCGCTTTACGACGTTATATTTGTGCAGCGAGTGACGGCCAGACTTCCTTTCGTGGCGAGCGGAAATGCACTCCGCGCAGGGCCCATCGCTTCACTTCCTGCGCAGCCAGGCAGTTGGCACGTGTGATCTAGCATAGGCGCTTCGATTTTTGCCTTACCCCCTCGCTATTGGGGGGTGTCGACATGCCGTCATGTGGCATGGACCCAATGAATCGACAGAAACGGTGGTCAGGAGAATCAGCCGGCGACGGGGTCGAGCACCGAGCGTGCCGCGCGAAACGTCGGCGAGAACGGCTTTGGGGCGCCTCGTCGTACGGTCGACATAGACATGCACGAAGTGCCCCTGTGCGGCCGCTCGTGCGTCGCCTTCGCGAAAGCGCCCGATTTCGTAGCGGACGCAGGACGTACCCATCTTCGCTGCACGCAAGCCGGCGTCGACGCGCTCTTGGTGTCCGTGGACACTAGTAGTCCTGATGGTGCGGCAGTGTCCGTCTCAATGATCATCACGAGGCAGTGCCAGCAACCATCCCACAGGCAACCCGAAACGGTGCGAGCGCCATGCAAGGATAGGCCGGGTAAAAGTCGCGCCGTCCCCCTCAAGATTAGGGGGCACGCGGCGTTGGGCACGCTCTCTATCATTCGCTTCATCGACATGTAGCGAGACACCTATGACAACACAACGACAAGGCCCGCTCGCCGGGCTCAAGGTGCTGGAGATCGCCGGCATCGGCCCCGGTCCGTTTTGCGCCATGCTGTTCGCCGATCTCGGCGCGGACGTGGTTGTAGTGGACCGCATCGAAGCGGGTGCCGACGCGCTCGACCTCGGCAGCACGCAGATCGCCAATCGCGGCAAGCGTTCGGTGGCGGTCGATCTCAAGACGGCCGAGGGCGTCGAAACCGTGCTGCGGCTCATGGAACAAAGCGACGCGCTCATCGAAGGCATGCGCCCCGGCGTGATGGAGCGCCTGGGCCTGGGTCCCGACGTCTGCCTCGCGCGCAATCCGCGCCTCGTCTACGGACGCATGACCGGCTGGGGCCAGGACGGCCCGCTCGCCCACGCGGCCGGCCACGACCTGAACTACATCGCGCTGTCCGGCGCGCTCTGGTATGCCGGGCAGCCCGGCGAAGCGCCCGTGACGCCTCCGAGCCTCGTCGGCGACGTGGGCGGCGGCGCGATGTATCTCGCGGTGGGCCTGCTCGCCGCAATCATGAGCGCGCGCGCGACGGGTGCGGGCCAGGTCGTGGACGCTGCCATCGTCGACGGCAGCGCGCACATGACGACGCTGCTGCTCGCGTTGCAGGCGTCGGGGCAGATGCGCCCCGAACGCGGCCAGAGCCTGCTGGATGGACCGCATTGGTACAACACCTATCGCTGCGCCGACGGCGGCTTTATTTCGGTCGGCTCGCTCGAGCCCAAGTTCTATCGCGAACTGCGCGAGAAGCTCGGACTCGGCGCCGACGCGCTGTTCGACAAGCCCTACGACACGAGCAGGTGGCCCCAGTTGCGCGAGCGCTTCGCCGCACTCTTCGCGCAGCGTCGCCGCGACGAATGGTGCTTGCTCCTCGAAGGCACCGACGCGTGCTTTGCGCCCGTGCTGAGCCCCGACGAAGCGGCCGACCATCCGCACATGCGTGCGCGCGGGATCTATACGCGCGAGGACGGCGTGCTGCAGGCCGCACCCGCGCCGCGCTTCTCGGCAACTCCTGCTACTCGACCGGGACCGATCCCGCGGCGCGGCGAGCAACAAGAGAGCGTGCTGCGCGACTGGCTGGCGACTTGATCGCCGCCGCCCGCACCGCATGGCGTCACCGCAACGCGAAAGCGCTGTCGTGACGCCAAGGCCGCTTGCGCGCCGACGAAACGACAAGACGACGAAAGGGCTCGCGCAGAACCCGCGGCCCAGTCAACCGAAATCCGCTTCACATGTGAAGGAATCCAAACGATGACCGATAGCAACCGCTCGTTCCTCACCGAACAACAAATCCTGATTCGCGACACCGCGCGCCGCGTGGCGGCCGAAATCATCGCGCCCACCGCTGCCGAACGCGATCTCCAGTCCGCCTGGCCGCGCGATGAATTAAAGGCGCTCGCCGAGCTCGGTTTTCTCGGCATGCTGATTCCCGAGCAATATGGCGGGTCCGGCGCGGGCGTGCTCGACTTCTGCATCGCCCAACACGAATTCGCGGCGGTCGATGCCGGGCTCGCGACGATCGTGCACGTGCACAACTTCACTGCGCTCACGATCGTCGAGCACGGCACCGAAGCGCAAAAGCAGCACTATCTACCCGCGATGGCGCGCGGCGAGTCGATCGGCGCGTTCCTGCTGACCGAGCCGCACGCGGGTTCCGATACCGCTGCGCTGCGCGCAAGCGCCCGCCGCGATGGCGATCACTACGTGCTCAACGGCACCAAGCAGTTCATCTCGAACGGCAGCGAAGCAGGCGTCGGCATCGTGTTCGCCATCACCGACAAAACCGCAGGCAAGCGCGGCGCCAGCACGTTCATCATCGATCCGAAGGCGCCGGGCTACGCCGTCACGCGTATCGAGAGCAAGCTGGGCCAGCACACCGCGCACACGGCGCAGATCGCGCTCGAAGACTACCGGGTGCCGGCGGAAAACCTGCTCGGCGACGAGGGCAACGGCTATCGCACGGTGATGGCGGGCGTCTCGGACGGGCGCATCGGCATCGCGTTCATCTCCGCGGGTGTCGCACGCGGCGCGCTCGACGCCGCCGTCAAATACGCACGCGAGCGCGAAGCCTACGGCGCCCCGCTCACGAAACTCCAGGCCGTCGCGTTCGATCTCGCGGACATGGCCGCGCAGGTCGACGTCGCGTGGCAGTACTGCCTGCACGCCGCGCGTTTGCGCGACGCCGGCTTCGACTGCATCAAGGAAGCGTCCATCGCCAAGCTGTTCGCCAGCGAGATTGCGGAGAAGGTCTGCTCCGAAGCCGTGCAGATTCACGGCGGCTACGGCTACCTGACCGATTTTCCGGTCGAACGCTATCTGCGCGACGTGCGCATCTGCAAGATCTATGAAGGCACGAGCCACATCCAGAAACTGATCATTTCCCGCAACCTCGACTGAGCGATAGTCGAGGCACCGAAGTCGAATTGGAATTCAGGCCCGCGTCATGCACGCGGGCCTTTTTACGCACGCCTCCTTTTCCTGTCACATGGCCTTGCGCGTGAATATTCCAGGCAAAGAAAAACCGCCGCAGAAAGCGGCGGTCTTGCGAAGCGTGTGGCGTGCGGTTCAGTTACAGGCCGCAGACGAGCTTCAGGAAGCGCTGCACCTGCTCGCCCGACTCGCCATACGCACGCGCCGTGCCCCAGTTCGCGATGTCGTCGAAGTGGGCCGCGACGCCCTCCGGCGTGACGTCGCTGTCGTCCAGCAGCACCGGCGCGGTCTCCATAACGGTGCCTGCCGCAAAAGCGCCGCCGCCTGCCGCAATGATGATCTTCGACGGCGCGTTCTCGCTGGCGAGGAACAGCACGGCGGGCGTGACACGCTCAGGCTGGATACGCTCGAGCATCGCCTCGGGAAGAATGTCGGCCGTCATGCGCGTCGCGGCCACAGGCGCGATCGTGTTGACGAGAATATTGTTCTTGCGGCCCTCGGTCGTGAGCGCATTCATCAGGCCGATCACTGCCATCTTCGCCGCGCCGTAGTTCGACTGACCGAAGTTGCCATACATGCCCGACGACGACGTCGTCATCACGATGCGCCCGTAGTTCTGCTCGCGCATGACGTCCCAGACCGCCTTCGAGCAGTTGATCGCGCCCATCAGGTGGACGTCGAGAACGGCCTTGATGTCGGCCATCTCGAGCTTTGTGAAGCTCTTGTCGCGCAGGATGCCCGCGTTGTTCACGAGGATGTCGACGCGGCCGAACTCGCTAACGGCGCGCTTGACCATCGCCTGCACCTGCTCGTAGTCGGCCACGTTCGCGCCGTCGGCAATCGCGACGCCGCCAGCCTGCCGGATCTCCTCGACCACGGCGAGTGCCGCTTCGGAAGAACCGCCCGTGCCGTCGCGCGCGCCGCCGAAGTCGTTGACGACCACCTTGGCGCCGCGCGCCGCGAATGCCAGCGCGTGCGCGCGGCCGAGGCCCGCGCCGGCGCCCGTCACGATCGCCACGCGCCCATCAAAACGAATACTCATGCTTGCATCTCCTCACGCATTATCAAAAAGGGAATATCAGGGAAAGAGCCGCGTGATCGATTCGGCAATGCAGGCGGGTTTGTCCGCGCCCTCGCACTCGACCGTCATCTCGATCTTCAGTTGCGCGCCGCCGCGATTGACGGCGGTCCACTCCAGCAGCTTGAAGTGCGCGCGCAAGCGTCGGCCCACCGGAACGGGCGAAATGAAGCGCACCTTGTCGAGCCCGTAATTCAGGCCGCTTTGCGTCTCCTTGATTTCGAACGCGGTCGCGAAAAACGCGGGCAGCAGGCTCAGCGTGAGGAAGCCATGCGCGATCGTTCCGCCAAACGGGCCGGTCTTCGCACGCTCCTCGTCGACGTGAATCCATTGATGATCGCCGGTCGCGTCCGCGAAGCGGTTGACGCGCTCCTGATCGATCAGCAGCCATTCGCTCGTGCCGATGGACTCGCCGACGAGCGGCTGCAGATCGGCGATTTTTTCGAAGCTCTTCATGCCTGGTTGTCCTTTTGAAGCAATTCGTTCTGCAACTGCGCGGCGCAAGCAGCATCGTGCTGGTCGCTGCTGCCGAACAACACGTCGGCGACGACCGCGCGCTTGTAGTAATGGCCGACCTGATATTCCTCCGTCATGCCGATGCCTCCGTGCAGCTGAATGGCCTGGCCGCACACGAAGCGCGCGGCGCGGCCAATCACCGATTTGGCCTGCGAAACGGTGCGCGCCCGCGCTGGCGCGTCGTCGTTTTCGAGCGAGGCGAGCAGCGCGTAGAGCATCGAGCGCGCAAGTTCCATTTCCCCCGCCATGTCCGCAAGCCGATGCTGCAGCGCCTGGAAGCTGCCGATGGGCACGCCGAACTGCTTGCGCATCTTCAGGTATTCGGCCGTGATTTCGAGCGACTTCTCCATCGCGCCCACCAGCTCCGCGCCGAGCGCGGCCGTCGCGTGCGCAAGAGCGTGCTGCAGCGCCATGAGCCCTTGACCCGGCACGCCCACCACCGCGTCGCGCGTCACGCGCACGCTGTCGAACGTCAGTTCCGCCGCGAAGCTGCCGTCGTGCAGCGGCAGCGTGCGGCGCGACAGGCCCGGCGCATCCGCCGGCACGAGCACAAGCGTGATGCCGTCGGCGTCTTGCGCGCGCGCGGAAACGATGAAACTGTCGGCATCCGCGCCGCCCAGCACGAGCGTCTTGCGGCCGGTCAACGCATAGCCTTCCGGCGTCGCCGCCGCGATCGCTTCGACGGGCTCGGGAAAGCCGCGCGATTGCGCCTCGCTATAGGCGAGCGCGAATTTGCGCGAGCCGTCCGCGAGCGCGGGCAGCCATTGCTCGCGCTGCGCCTGGGTGGCCGCAGCGACGATCGTTTGCGCCGCGAGCACCGCGCAGCCGAGAAAAGGCTCGACGACGAGCCCACGCCCGAGTTCCCCCGCGATCAAAATTGTTTCGGTAAGCGAACCATCGAGGCCGCCGCACGATTCGGGCAGCGCCGCCGCGAGCCAGCCGTTGTCCGCGAAGGTTTGCCAATGCGCCGCGCTGCACGTCGAGCGCGCCTTGATGAGCGCCGTGCGCGATTCGAAGCTGTAGTCCTTGTCGACGAAGCGCCGGACGCTGTCCTGCAGCAGCTGCTGCTCTGCATTGAGAGTGAAATTCATGATTCTTCCGACGACTCAGAGTTGAAACAGCATCTTGGCGATGATGCCGCGCTGGACTTCGCTCGTGCCGCCATAAATCGTCGACGCGCGGCGAAAGAACATCTCGTTCGCGATGCCGCGCCCGATATCCTGATCCGGCAAGGGCTCGCCCTCGCACGCGTCGTGCGGCTCGGGATAGGCCACGGCGCCGTAGTCGCCGAGCGCCTCGACCATGAATTCACTGATGCGCTGCTGGAGCTCCGTGCCGCGCACCTTCAGGATCGATCCCATCGCATGGGCGGCGGGGCTGTGATCCTGCTCCATGCCCGCGACGCGCTTGACCATCGCCGCCACCGCGCTCACATCCGCTTCGAGACGCGCGAGGCGCAGCGCGAACGCTGGCTGAGCAATCAGCGCTTCGC
This sequence comes from Paraburkholderia acidiphila, assembly GCF_009789655.1. Classification (GTDB taxonomy): domain Bacteria; phylum Pseudomonadota; class Gammaproteobacteria; order Burkholderiales; family Burkholderiaceae; genus Paraburkholderia; species Paraburkholderia acidiphila. The sequence continues at coordinate 548,817 of NZ_CP046911.1, read as the reverse complement.
CACTGGCGCGCTGTGCCGACGCGAGCTTGCGCAACTGCATCAGATAGCGCCGCAAGATCGGCAGGTCGGCCGCGCTCGCGTGCTCGTTGTTGAGCAGGAACTTCGTGATGCTCCAGCCTGCGCCTTCCGCACCGACGCGGTTCGCCACCGGCACGCGCACATTGTCGAAGAACGTTTCGTTCAGGTGATGGCAGTCGTCGATGCTGCGGATCGGACGCACCGTGATGCCGGGCGTCTTCATGTCCACGAGCAGGAAGCTGATGCCGGCCTGCTTCTTCACTTCCGTGTCGGTGCGCACGAGCAGGAAGATCCAGTCCGATTCGTGCGCATAGCTCGTCCAGATCTTCTGGCCGTTGACAACGTAATGATCGCCGTCGAGTTCGGCCCGCGTGCGCAGCGACGCGAGGTCGGAGCCCGACCCCGGCTCCGAAAAGCCCTGGCACCACAGCCGCTCGCCGGCAAGGATGAGCGGAATGTGCTCGGCCTTTTGCTCCGGCGACGCGAATTCGTTCAGCACGGGCCCGAGCAGCTTCTGCGCGAACCCGTCCTGGGTTGGTGCGCCCGCCGCGATGCACTCTTCGTCGAAAACTAGACGCTGCAGCACCGACCAACCCGTGCCGCCGTCCTTCTGCGCCCAGTACGGCGCGCCCCAGCCCTGCTGGTTGAGGATCTTTTGCCAGCGCACGAGATCGGGCCGCATCGAGCGCACGCTGCCCACCGGTTTGCCGGCGAGATCGCGCGGCAGATGCTCGCGCAGGAAGGCGCGCACCTGCTGGCGAAACGCGTCGAGACCCGCATCAGGTTGAAAATCCATCGACGTCTCCCGATCAGTTGCGGTACATGGTCACCACGCACGCGCCGCCGATGCCGACGTTGTGCTGCAACGCGACGCGCGCGCCTTGCACCTGCCGTTCGCCAGCCGTGCCACGCAATTGCTGGACGAGCTCCGTACACTGTGCGAGGCCCGTCGCACCGAGCGGGTGCCCCTTCGAGAGCAGGCCGCCCGACGGGTTCACGACGTATCGGCCGCCGTAGGTGTTGTCGCCGTCGTCGATGAATTTCGCCGCGCCGCCTTCGGGGCACAGTCCGAGCGCTTCATAGGTGATCAGTTCGTTGTGCGCGAAACAGTCGTGCAGTTCGACCACGTTTACGTCCTCGGCGCCGATGCCCGCCGCCTCGTACACCTGGCGCGCCGCGTTCTCCGCCATGCTGAAGCCGGCCACGTCGCGCAGGTCGTCGCCTTCGAGCGATTCGAGGCCGTCGGTCGTGAGCGCCTGCGCCGCGATCCAGACGCGCGTATCGAGGCCGTGCTTCTTCGCGAAGTCTTCGCTGCACAGCACGGCAGCGGCCGCGCCGCAGGTCGGCGGGCAGGCCATCAGGCGCGTCATCACGCCCGGCCACATGACCTGGTCGGCCATGACGTCTTCGGCCGTCATCACCTTGCGGAACACGGCCAGCGGATTGTTCGCCGCGTGGCGGCTCGCCTTCGCACGAATCTTCGCGAAGCTTTCGAGCGGCGTGCCGAAGCGCTTCATGTGCTCCATGCCTGCGCCGCCGAAAATGCGCAGGGCCGGCGGAATTTCGGCCGGCACGCCGAGGCGGTCACACTGCTTGAGGAACAGATCGGAAGGCAGCGGCCGGTCGTTGAAGTAGCTGCCGAGCGCGCCCGGGTTCATCTGCTCGAACCCCACCACGAGCGCGACGTCGAGCGCACCCGCCTCGATCGCCTGACGCGCGAGGAAAAGGCCCGTCGAACCGGTCGAACAATTGTTGTTGACGTTGATGATCGGCAGGCCCGTCATGCCGACGTGATACAGGGCGCGCTGGCCCGCGGTGGAATCGCCATAGACGAAGCACGCATAGGCTTGCTGGATCGCCTGATAGGCGACGCCGGCATCGGCCAGTGCAAGCCGCGCCGCCTCGGCGCCCATCAGGTCGTAGGTTTCGCTGGTGCCGGGTTTCTTGAACGGGACCATGCCCACGCCCGCAACGACGACTTTGCGCGTCATACGTTCTCCTTCAGTTGTTGTAATCGCCGATCGAGCCGATCAGCACCGACCCATCATAGGCATGACTGCCACAACGGGGGCCCCCTCTTTTCAAGGGGTGCGTGCCTCGCGCGACGGCGAGCGTCGCCTCAGGGTCAACCCGCCCCCGCTTAACGAGGGGTGATGCCCTGACCAGCAGACACCAATATTCCGCGAACCGCACCACCCTTCCCACCCCGCGGAGATCGACGCAGTGATCATCAACTTTGCCCGAACAGTGGAACAGCTGTCCATCAGCTATGGCGAGCGCGAGGCGCTCGTGAACGTCGAGCGGGCGCGCCGCTACACCCACCGCGAACTGCACCGCCTCACCAATCGCATCGTCAACATGATGCGCGAGCGCCTCGGCCTGCGGCGTGGCGACGCCTACCTGTGCATCCTCGACAACGACAACCTCTCGCTCCTGCATGCCTGGACCGCACTCAAGGGGGAGGCGACCGCAGCCTGGACCAACCGGCGCGACAGCCCGGACGAACACCGGTGGCAAGCCGAACTCGTCCGGCCCAAGGTCGTGTTCCTCGAAAACGATCTGATCGCCCCCTATTTCGGCATGCTCCGTGCGCTCGGTGCGACGGTGGTTTGCATGGATCCGGTGACCGCGCCGCGCGAAGGGCTGCACTGCCTCTGGGACTTGTTGCAAGGCGTGAGCGACGCGGATCCCGGCATCGAGAGCGACAGCGCGCGCGACATCCTCATCTACCGCTTCACGGGTGGCACGACCGGCAAGGGCAAGTGCGCGAAATATACGATCGAGAACTGGCTCGCGTGCCGCGACTCGTACTATCTCGAACGCGAACAGGTCTTCGACGCGCAAACGCGTTTTCTGCACATGGCGCCGATCAGCCACGGCTCGGGCCTCGGCATGCTGCCCACGCTCTTTCGCGGCGGCTGCACCGTCACCCAGAACGCGCCGGACCTCGCACAGTGGTGCCGCAATCTCGAAGCCGAGCGGATCACGATGGCAATGCTCGTGCCGACGCTGCTCTACCGCCTGCTCGACATGCCCGAGGCGCTCGAACACGATCTGACGTCGCTGCGGACGATCCACTATGGCGCCGCGCCGATGAGTCCCGCAAAGCTCAAGCCCTTGCAGGAGCGCTTCGGCAACATCTTCGTACAGGTCTACGGATCGACCGAATGCCTGCAACCCGTCGCGACGCTGAACAAGTCCGATCACGCGGCGGCCACCCCCTCGAGGCTCGCCTCGGCCGGGCGCATAGCGTGCGGCGTCGAACTGCTCGTCGTCGACGACACTGGCGCGCCGGTCCCGGCGGGAAGCATCGGCGAAATATGGCTTCGCTCCGCCGCCACGATCGGGGGCTATCTCGACAACCCTGAAGGCACGGGCGCCGAGTTCACCAACGGCTTCTGGAAATCGGGCGATCTCGGTTATCTCGACGACGAAGGCTATCTGTACATCGTCGACCGGAAGAAGGACATGATCATCACTGGCGGCTTCAATGTGTACGCGATCGAAGTCGAAGCGGCGCTCGATGCGCACCCGGCCGTCGCGATGTCCGCCGTCGTCGGCGTGCCGCACGACGAATGGGGCGAAGCCGTTCACGCGGAGGTGATGCTCATGACCGGCGCCAGGATCGAGGCGGACGCCCTGATCGAACACGTGAAGGCCCGCATCGGCAGGTTCAAGGCGCCCAAGTCGATCGCATTCGTCGAGAGCCTGCCGCTGAGCGCCGTCGGCAAGGTGCTTCGCCGCGAGATCCGCGACCGGTATTGGGTCAACGCCGCGCGCCAGGTGGGGTGAACCGCGCTACAGGCGCATGCCAGCCGCCGCGCTGCGCGCACGGCGGCTGTCCCTTTCACGCCGCGGCTAGCGCGTACCAGCAGACACCTTCGGCGTCCGTCTCGCGGCGCATCTCGCCGCGCCGGACAAGATAGTTGAGGAATGCGAGGGCTTCGCCGGTGGCGAGCGTGTAGCGCATCATGTCTTCGGACCCGACGCTGCCTGTGAAGAGAACGCCGAATGCATCGACCGCCCGGCATGGCATTCGCGTGTGCTCGCGCAACCGGTCGAGCCCGCGCAGCACGCCGCGCTCGAGACGCTCCAGCCTTTCGTGCAGCCCGTAGAACGGTTCGTTGTGCGCGGGCAGCACGAGCACGTCGTCGGGCACCCCCGCACGCAGCTTCGCGATGGAAGCGAGCCATTCGCCGAGCGGATCGGCCTCCGGCTCGACCGGATGCACGGACACATTCGACGAGATGCGCGGCAAAACCTGATCGCCGGCGATAAAAACGCGCAGTTCCGGGCAATGGAAACACGCATGCTCGGGCGTGTGACCGCGTCCGATCACGACCCGCCACTCGTGCGCGCCGATCATGAAGCGCGCCCCGTCTTCGAGCCGCTGAAAGCTGCCCGGCAACGCGTCGATCATGCGGGCGAAACGGCCGAACCGCGCACGGTACGACTCGATCGCGGCCTCGTCCCAACCCGCGCGGTGATAGAAACGCACGCCTTCCGGCGGCGCTTCGCGGCCGAGGTCGGCCACGTTCGCCCGGCAGGTCAGATATTCCACGCGCGTCATCCACAGCGGACAGTCGAAACGGCGCGTGAGCCAGCCCGCGAGGCCGACGTGATCCGCATGCAGATGCGTGACCAGCACGCGCGTGACGCGCCGGTTCTCCAGCGGCCCCGCGAGCAATGCCTCCCACGCCGCGCGCGAATCCGGCAGCGACAGGCCCGTGTCGACGATCGCCCAGCCGTCGCCGTCTTCGATCGCCCACACGTTGATATGCGTAAGCGCACCGGGCAGCGGCAGGCGCATCCAGCGCACGCCGGAAGCGACCTTGAGCGCGTCGCCCGCTGCGGGCAGCGCTTCGAACGGGTAACGCAGGGCTGCGCCGTCGGCCTGCCGGATCATCGAATCGTCACTCGTCATGCGCCCTCCTCGCTGCGGCGCCCAACGAAAGAGACGCGTCCGGCGAACCCGCAGGAGAAAAAAATGCGGCTCCCCGCGTGCGAGCGCGAGGAATCGGGAAAGAACGGGCACCCGAGCGGCGCCCGCCAGCCCACCGTGCGATCAGACGAACGCCGCCACGCCGGTCAGCGACCGCGAGATGATGAGCTGCTGGATCTCGGTCGTGCCGTCCGGAATCGGGATGATGATCGCTTCGCGCAGCAGACGCTCGACGTTGAAGTCCTTGGTGATGCCGTTGCCGCCGTGCAGCTGCACAGCATCGCGGCAGACCTGGACCGCGGCTTCCGTCGCGAACGCCTTGGCCATCGAGGCCTGCATGTCGCAACGCACGCCCGCGTCGATGAGGCCGAACACGCGCTGGCACATCAGACGCGACGCATCGACCATGATCGCCATGTTGGCGATCTTCGCCGCGATGAGCTGGTGAGCCGCGATCACTTTGCCGAACTGCTTGCGCTCTTTGGCGTAGGCGATCGACTCTTCGAGCGCGGCGCGCATGATGCCGACCGAGAGCGTGCCAACGTGAGCACGCGCGTTCTCGAACACCTTCATCGTATTGCGCAGACCCTCGCCTTCCTCGCCGATGACGTTCGTCGCCGGCACGCGCGCATCGGTGATGAAAATCTGCGCGGTGGACTGCGAGCCGAGCGCGATCTTGTCGATGTTGCGCGACTCGTAGCCGTGCTCCTTGCGGTCGATGAGGATGTGCGAGAGACCCTTGTCGCCGCGCACCGTGCAGATCAGCACGTCGGAGTACACGCCGTTGGTGATCCACGTCTTCTCGCCGTTGACGATGAAGTGGTCGCCATCGCGCACAGCGCGCGTCTTGAGTTCCGCGACGTTCGAACCGACGTCCGGCTCGCTGATGCCGATCGAGCCGAAGATCTTGCCCGCGAGCACGTCCGGCATGTAGCGTTCGCGCACTTCGGGCCGGGCGTTGCACAGCATCGACGCGAGGCCCATGTTGAGCATCACGCACAGCGCGATGTCGCACGAGCACGCGACGAGTTCCTCGAACAGCATGCCCTGCATGGTGAACGACCACCCCATGCCGCCGTACTCGACGGGAATGGTGCAGCCTGGCAACCCGAATTCGGCGATGCGCTCCGTGAGCTCGCGCATCTTTTCCTTCGGGATGAAGCGGTCGCGATACTCCTTCGCGACGGGTTTGACTTCCGATTGCAGGAACTTGCGGAAACTCTCGACAGCGAGGTTCTGATCTTCGGTTGGCAGTTGATAAGGCATGCTATGAATTCCTTGATTCGTTGGTGATTACGCGCGACCGAAGATGCCGATATGGTCGATGCTCTCTTCCACGCCCCACAGACCGCCGCCGTTGCCCTGGATCGCAAAGCGCGCGCCTTGCACCTGGCGCGCACCGCATTCGCCGCGCAGTTGCTCGACAAGTTCGAAGATCTGGCCGAGGCCCGTCGCGCCGATCGGGTGGCCCTTCGATTCGAGACCGCCGGATGGATTGATCGGCAGGCGGCCGCCGATCGTGCTCTCGCCGCGCTCGGCCATCACACCGCTCTCGCCCGGCTTGCACAGGCCGAGGTTCTCGCACAGCGCGATTTCGCCGATCGACGACGCGTCGTGCAGTTCGGCCACGTTGATGTCCTCCGGCCCGATGCCCGCCTCGTCGTAGGCGAGCTTCGCGGCGTGAACCGTGATGTGGTTCGCGAGATCGTCGCCCGCGCGCGGCGAGGCCGAACGCACGATCGTCGCCAGCACGCGCACGGCGCGGTTGCGGTTGAAGCCATAGCGCTTCATGGCCGACTCCGTGCACAGGATCGCCGCCGCGGAGCCATCGGAAATCGGCGAGCACATCGGCAGTGTGAGCGGATATGTGATCGGCGGCGCCGCCATGATTTCCTCGATCGACATCGGCTTGCGGTACTGCGAACGCGCGTTGTGCACCGAATGACCATGGTTCTTCGAGGACACCGCGGCGAACTGACGCTGCGTAATGCCGTAGCGCGACATTAGCTGGCGGCCGATGCCCGCATAGACGTCCATGAAGACGCTATAGGGTTTGTCGGACTGCGAGCCGTCCGGCACGCTCACGCCCCGGCCAAGCTCGACCATCTGCGCCGCGTTCGCTTCGGCCGTCTCGACGTCCCACGCGGAGTCGAACACCGAAAACATGCGCGCCTTGTCGGCCGAATACATCTTTTCCGCGCCCACCGCGAGCACGACGTCCGCCATGCCGGCGCGCAATTGCGTCACCGCGAGATGGAACGCGCTGCTGGCCGAGGCACAGGCGCTTTCAATGTTGTGAATCGGAATGCCACCGAAGCCGAGCGGAATCAGCGCCACCTGGCCGCGGATCATGTGCTGGCCCTGCATGTGGCCCTGTGTCGTGTTGCCGAAATAGGCGGCCTCGACCCAGCTGCGGTCGCAGCCGGAATCCTTCAGGGCGTCCTCGACGGCCCACGCGGTCAGTTGCTTGACCGACTTGTCGAGATGGCGGCCGAACGGCGTCATGCCGACGCCGACGATGTAGATGTTTTCCATAATCCGTGTGATGCCTTCGTGTAATGTTCAGCAGCCCTTGAACTGCGGCTCGCGCTTTTCCGCGAACGCGCGCAGACCTTCCTGAATGTCGTACGAGCGCTGGTGGTTGCGCAGCTCCAGCAGCTCGTGACGCAGCGCGTCCGCCGTCGACTTGTCGGCCGCCTCGTTCGCCACACGCTTCATGCGCGCGAGAACGAGCGGACTCTTCTTGGCGAGCTTGTCGGCGAGCGCCTGGACGCGCGGCTTGAGTTCCGCGTCGGCGAGCACCTCGTTGACGAGGCCGTAGCCCTTGAGCTCGGCGGCGCTCATCGAGTCGCCCGTGAACAGCAGATAGCGCGCGACGTTGGCCGGCACCTTGCGAGGCAGGATCGCCGCGCCGCCCGCGCCCGGGAACACGCCGAAATTCGAGTGCGCGTCGCCCAGCCGCGCGGATTCGGCCGCGAGCACCACGTCGCAGGCCAGCACCACTTCGAGGCCGCCCGCGAGCGCGAGCCCGTTGACGGCCGCGATCACGGGCTTCGGGAACGCGCGCAGCGTGTCGAAGAACTCGACGATCAGCTCGAGAAATTCCCGCTTGCCCGGCTGCGCGGCCTCAGCGGCCTCGATCAAGTCGGCGCCCGCGCAGAAAGCGCGGCCGTTCCCGGTCACCACGACGACGCGCACGGCGTCGTCATTGCGCCATGCATTCAACTGTGCGATCAGGCCCGTTGCCATCTCACGATTCAAACTGTTCATGGCGGCAGGCCGATCCATCGTCAACCACCCCACCGAACCCACCACTGCCTGCGAATAACTCATCTCCCCTCCGGAATATCGCGAACGGACGTAATCGCCACTTCGGTTGTGGTAAGTTAGTTTTCGCGAACCCGAATAGCACCCCTCGTTGTGAGGGGGCCACTTGTGCGCCGGTATTTGAGAAGGTTCACGGTACGGCGCCGCAGTACCGGCGCGCGCATGCCGCATCGCTCCGACTAGGTGACGCCTTAAACATGCCTGCTTCCAAACACCTGGTTTCCACCAAATTTTCGCCGCCGCGCATCGGCGCCAAGTACGTGACGCGCACCGAACTGCTCGCGCAGCTTCAGCGCAAGCGTCATTGCCGCATGGCGCTCGTCACCGGCAGCGCGGGTTACGGCAAGACGACGCTGCTCGCCCAGTGGCGCAAGGTTTGCCTGAAGGCGTCCGCCGAGGTCGCGTGGCTCTCGCTCACGGCCGACGACAAGGGCTACGTCGACTTCTGCACCGCAGTCTTTGCTGCGATGCAGCGTGCCGGCATTGCGGTGGAGATGGACCTCCCGCTGGAGGGGGCGAGCGCCGCGGCCATCGATGCCGCCATTGCTGCCATCGTCGAGGCCGCTGTCGAGCTGCCCAAAGAGCTGTACCTGATGATCGACGACTACCACTACGTCGAAGCGCCGCTCGCGCACAAGTTCATGCAAAAGCTGGTCGATCAGGCGCCGGGCAACCTGCACTTCGTGATCGGCTCGCGCCTCACGCCGCCCCTGAGCCTCAGCCGGCTGCGGATGATGGACCAGATCGTCGAACTCGACAGCGCCGGCCTGCCGTTCGATCTCGCGGAAACGCGCACGTTTGTCGACGAGAATCTCGGCCCCGGCAAGATCAACGCCGACGAGCTCACACTGATCCACGAGCTGACGAGCGGCTGGCCATCGTGCATCCAGCTCATCGTCATCATGCTCAAGAACCGGCCGGACACGCGCGCGAAGCTGGGCGACCTGATCTGGCGCTCGAGCGACCTGCAGGCCTATCTGAGCGAAGAAGTGATGGCGTATCTTCCGGCCGAGCTGTCCGAGTTCGCCGTGGCGCTGTCGATCTTCCGCCGCTTCAACGTGTCGCTCGCGCGAGAGGTCACCGGCAACGAACACGCCGCCGACCTTCTTCAGCGCATGGAGGACGAGAACCTGCTGATCACCCGCGTCGATTCGGAGGACCGGACCGCCTGGTATCGCCTTCACCCCCTTTTCGGCGAATTTCTCGCAACCCGCCTGGCGCAGCGCGACGTAGGCGCCGTGCGCGAGCTGCACCGGCGCGCGAGCCAGTGGTTCGCCGCGCACGGGTTCCTCGCCGAAGCGGTGCGCCATGCAAGCGCCGGCGGCGACATCGAGTTCGCGGCGTTGGTCATTGAGCGCGCGGCGCCGGCCACCTGGAGCCTCGAATATCTGAGCCCCACGCTGCACCTGCTCGAACGCCTGCCGGAAGAAACGCTGTTCCGCCATCAACGGCTGCTGTTCATCGCGTGCCTGACCGTCGCGCTAACCACCCGTCCGGCCAAGGCGAAGGCGTGGCTTGCCCATCTGCAGGAAGACGCGCTCTCGGCGCATCCGGAGCTTGGCAGCAGCCTGCCGCTGGTTCACGCGGCCATTGCGTTCCAGCACGACGACACGCAGCGCATGATCGATCTGCTCGAACCGCACCGCGACGACGTGATCGACAACGCCTTCCTGCAGTACCTGCTCGTCGCCGAGCTGTGCGCCGCTTACGGGGCGGCGGGGCGTTTCACCGAGGCGCGGCGTCTTTTCAACCTGCACCCCGTGCCGCCCGCTGAGCGCAACAACGACATGGCGCTCGTCGCTCAGGCCACGCGCGCCGCAGCGATGCTGCTCGAGGGCAACGCGCGCGACGCCGAGCGCGAAAGTACGGGGCTGCTTACGCGCTCGGTGCAGGCCGTGGGGCGTCACTCGATTAGCGCCAACATCTGCGCCAGCGTGCTCGCGGATGCCTACTACGAACTCGACCGCATCGACGACGCGCGCGAAACCATCGCCAATCGCCACGGCCTGATCCAGTCGTCGGGACCGGACGTCATGATCCGCACGTCGCTCTCCCGCGCACGCCTCGACCTGCTGCAGGTGAGCCCCGACGCCGCGCTCGCCTTCGTGCAGCAGCAGACCGCGCACCTGCGCAGCATGCGGCAGGTCCGCGCGGTGGCGCACATGCTTGGCGAAGAGGTCAAGATCCGGCTCCTCAAGCACGACCATGCTGGCGCACTAGAAACACTGGCACTGCTCGACGAAATCGCCCAGGCGCATCCCGCCGAACAGGGTTCGCGGGCCGAGATTCCCGCCCTTGCGGCGCTCGCGCGAGCGCGCGTGCAGCGGCACGACCAGCCCGAGGAAGCGCTGCGCGCCCTGCAGGTCACACGCAGCCACGCCGAGGCGTTCGGGCGCGGGCGCCTCGCCGCGCTCGCGGACCTGCTTTCGGCCATCATCTTCGCCGAACGGCGCAGCGACGACGACGCGCACGTATGTCTCGCCCGTGCGGCAGAAGCGGCGCAGCGCCTCGGACTCGTGCGCACGTTCGTCGACGAAGGCATGGCGGCCGGCAAATTGCTCGCGAAGATGGTGCGCGAGCGCAGACTGGAAGGCCCCGCGCTGCAGTATGCGACTGACCTGCTCGAAAAGTTCCCCGAGAGCGCGCTGCTCTCAGAGGGCGTTGCAGGCGCCGCGCGCCGCACGGGCGCGTCGAAGCTGCAGCCTGTGCTCACCCAGCGCGAACTGGAAATCCTGAGCCTCGTCGGCCAGGCCATGTCGAACAAACGCATCGCCATTGCGCTCGACATCACGATCGAGACCGTGAAGTGGAACCTGCGCAATATCTTCACCAAGCTAGGCGTGTCGAGCCGCTATGACGCGATGGTCTGGGCGCGCAAGCAGGACCTGATCCGCTAGCGCGCTCCCGCCGTCCCCGCGTTGCCGTCCTGTTCATTGCGCCCGCGCGAGCGCGGGCGGCGTCCACGGGTTGTCCGCGGCAGCGCCGGTAGGCCAGTAATTGCGCAGCATCAGCGAGAAAGGCGCTCCGGCGGGTGCGGGCAGCCAGTTGGCTTCCTTGTCGGCGCCCGGTGAGTCGGCCTGGATATAGATCGTGAGCGAGCCGTCGTCGCCATAGACCATCTGCTGGTTGCGCGTACCGAGCGCATACCGCTTCAGCGCGTTGGGCGCGAAGAAGTGGTGCTCATCGTAAAGCGTGAGCGACCAGAACCCGCGCGTGGGTGGCAATTGCCCTTTGGCGAACGTGATCGTGTAACGGTTGCTGCCGTCTAGACGCACGCCGGAGGCATCCAGGTCCTGATAGAAGTAGCTCGTCTCGTTTGGCGCATTGACCATGATGTTCGACTTCGCTACTGCCGTGCGCGTGAAGTAGTCCGTGCCGAAGCGCGCGCCGTTGTGCACCGTTGTCCAGTGAAATGGAAGCGGCACGCCCCAGTTACGGAACTGCAACAGCGGATCCACCAGTTCCCGGTCGGCCTTCGACGCCTCGTCGATCATTGCCGCCTTCATGGCCGGATTGCTTTTCGCCGCCGCGATCACGGCCAGCACCTGAGCGTAGCGCGCTTCCTCGCCGGGCAGCGCGGGAGCATCGGCGAGCACGGCGGGCAACTCGTCGAAGAAGGTCTCGGGTCGTACCCAGCGCGTCTCGCCCTGCCCCGATCCGGCGGGCCGCGCGAACTTGCGCAAGGTGCTCCAGTCATGGTGCTTCATGCGGCCGTCGTATTCTGACAGCGGATAGACGTCGATATCCTGTGTGAGCGCGGCGACGGCCATTCGATCCTCGGGAGTATCGGCTTGAAATATGCGCGGTATGACCATCGCCGTACTGGAGCGCGCGCGCAACACGCCGTTGATACCGTGCGGGACGGCACCGTGCCAGTTCGGCCCGACGACCATGTAGAACCCCGGCCTCGTGCCGTACATCGCGCCCAGTCCCGCGAAATCGTCCGTGCGGATGTCCGCGAGCTGATAAACCCAGAAGCGCGTGCCGAAGTCGGGCACCTGGATCACCACCGGCTCCTGATCGAGCGCGAGTATCCCCGCGCCGTAGACGACATCCTGGTTCGGGCAGGCCACCCAACGCTGATCGGGCTCGATATAGTCGCCCAGCATCGCGAGCCGGTTGAGCGGCGCGAATGGCAGCACGCCACCGATTAGCCCGGGTTCAGGCGCGCGCTTGAACGCAAGGCGGCGGTTGTACAGGTTGACCATCGGCCACGCCCAGAACCAGGCGTCGCGCGCGACGAGGCGCGCGTACTGCTCGGTGAGCATCTCCTGCCGGTCGGGGCCGGGCGCGACACTGGATGCAAGTGTCGCTGTCTCGACTGCGCCCGCCTCGCAGACCGGTTGCACGGCGCCTGACCAGACGGCGGCGCCGAACAGCAGCGCGAGCGAGATCGTTCTTTCTGAAATTGTCATTGTTGGTTATCCTAATTTCTAAGACGAATCGACAGACCGACGACATCAGAACCACCCGTCCTGCATATCGAGCGTCGTGCGGTCGAGCGAGTCCAGCAGATCGAGTTGGGCGAAGACACGCGGCAGCTCCCAGCGGAAGAAGTAGCCCGCGGCGGCAAGTTTGCCGCGATAGAACGCTTCGCTCGAGTGTCCGCTGCCGGCCGTCAACATGTCGTGCGCGCTCAGGGCCTGTTCGAGCCAGATCCACGCCATCACGATGTGTCCGAACGCCTCGAGGTAGACGCTTGCGTTCGCGAGCTTCAGCGGCGGCTCGCCTGCCGTCGCGAGGCGCTGAGTCACGCCCTTGAGGCTCGACATCGCCGTGTCGAGTTCACAGGAATACTTCATGATCTGCGCATCGCCGCTCTCACCAGCGACCCGGATCGCCGCGCGGACCGTTTCGTCGAGCGCACGCAGCGCCGCGCCATCCTTCATCGTCACTTTGCGCCCGAGCAGGTCGATGCCCTGGATGCCATGCGTGCCCTCATGAATCGGATTCAGGCGATTGTCGCGATAGAACTGCTCGACGTTGTATTCGCGTGTGTAGCCGTAGCCGCCGTGGACCTGAATCGCAAGGCTGTTGCCTTCGAGACACCATTGCGACGGCCAGCTCTTGGCGATCGGCGTGAGAATGTCGAGCAGCAGCGCGCAGCGTTCGCGCGACGCGTCATCGGGGGCGCCGCGTTCTTCGTCCACGAGCCTCGCGCAATACAGGTTCAGCGCGAGCGCGCCTTCGGCGTAGCTCTTCTGCGCGAGCAGCATGCGACGGATGTCCGCGTGCTCCACCAGCTTCACCTGCGGGCTGCCCGGATCCTTGCCCGCCGGACCGGCCGCGCGGCCCTGCGGACGATTGCGGGCATAGTCGAGTGCGTGCAGGTAGCCGGTGTAGCCGAGGGCCGCTGCGCCAAGACCCACTCCGATCCGCGACTCGTTCATCATGTGGAACATATACGCGAGCCCGTCTCCCGGCTTACCGACCAGGTAGCCGACCGCACCAGCCGCCCCGCCGGGCCGGTATTGCGTGCCTTCGCCGAAGTTCAACAGGCAGTTGGTCGTGCCTCGGTTTCCCATTTTGTGATTGAGGCCGGCGAGCACCACGTCGTTGTGCTCGCCGCATGAGCCATCCTCGTTCACCAGGTACTTCGGCACGATGAAGAGCGAAATGCCTTTCACGCCCGGCGTGAGCTTGCCGTCAGCGCCCGGAATCTTTGCGAGCACGAGATGCACGATGTTCGCGGAAAGGGCGTGTTCGCCGCCCGAAATCCACATCTTGTTGCCGCGCAAGCGGTATTGCCGACCGAACGGCGATTCCCGCTCGTATTCGGCGCGCGTTGCAACGTCCGAAAGCGACGAGCCGGCCTGCGGTTCCGAGAGGCACATCGTGCCGAAAAAGCGCCCTTCCATCTCCGGCCGCACGAAGGCCTCGATCTGCGCGGCCGTACCATGCGCGAGCAGGAGATTGGCGTTGCCGATGGTGAGGAACGGATACCACGCCGTGCCGATGTTCGCCGCCATGAACCATGCAAAGCCAGCCTTCTCGACCACGTGCGGCAACTGCATGCCGCCAAGTTCGTAGTCCTGACCGGCCGCCATCAGTCCTGCTGCGCTGAACGCATCGAGCGCGGACTTCACTTCCGGAATGATATGGATCTTCTCGCCGTCGAAATGCGGCTCCTGCTGATCGTTCTTCTTGTTGTGGGTCGCGAAGAGATCGGTGGCGATCTGCTCACAGGTATCGAGCGCCGCATCGAACGTTTCGCGCGAATGATCGGCGTAACGCGGAATGCGCGTGAGCGACTCGACATCGAGCCATTCGTACAGCAGGAAACTCAGGTCTTGCCGGGAAAGGACCAAGGACATGTTCGCCTCCCGCTCAGAGCACTTCGAAGAGCGCTGCCGCGCCCTGTCCGCCGCCGATGCACATCGTCACGACAACGTGCTTCACGCCCCGGCGCCTGCCTTCGATCAGCGCGTGGCCGACTAGACGTGCGCCCGACACGCCGAACGGATGACCGACCGCAATCGCGCCGCCGTTCACGTTCAGCCGGTCCATCGGAATTCCGAGCCTGTCCGCGCAATAAAGCACCTGCACCGCGAAGGCCTCGTTCAGCTCCCACAGGCCGATGTCCTCGACTGTGAAGTCCGTCTTGGCGAGCAGCTTCGGGATCGCGAACACGGGGCCGATGCCCATCTCGTCGGGCTCGCATCCGGCCACGCTGAAGCCGAGAAACTTGCCGAGCGGCTCAAGGCCCTTCGCCGCCGCCAGGCGCGCGCTCATCACGACCGCCGCCGACGCGCCATCTGAGAACTGCGACGCGTTGCCCGCCGTAATCACGCCGTCCGGCAGCGCGGTGCGGATCTTCGCGACGCCTTCGGGTGTGGTGTCGCCGCGAATGCCTTCGTCGGCTGCAAGGGTCACGCGCTTCGTGACGATCTGGCCCGTCGCCGGATCGGTCACGCCTGCGAGCACCTCGATGGGCACGATCTCGGCGTCGAACAGGCCTGCCGCCTGCGCGGCCGCCGCGCGCTGCTGGCTGCGTGCGCCGTACTCGTCCTGGCGCTCGCGCGAGATGCCGTAGCGGGCCGCGACGTTCTCGGCGGTCTGCAGCATGCTCCAGTAGATTTCGGGCTTGTGCTCGACGAGCCACGGGTCGTTGGCGAACTGCTGGTTCATCTGGCGCTGCGTCCACGAGATGCTCTCGACGCCGCCCGCCACGAAGATGTCGCCTTCGCCTGCGATCACGCGTTGCGCCGCCATCGCGATCGTCTGGAGTCCGGACGAACAAAAGCGGTTGATGGTGGCGCCCGGCACGGTGACGGGGCAGCCCGCGCGCAGGGCGATCTGCCGCCCGATGTTGCCGCCCGTCGCGCCTTCCGGATTCGCGCAGCCGATCAACACGTCCTCGACCTCGCCGGGCTCGATGCCCGCGCGCGCGATCGCGTGCCCGACCGCGTGGCCCCCGAGCGTTGCGCCGTGGGTCATGTTGAACGCGCCTTTCCAGCTCTTCGCGAGCCCGGTGCGCGCCGTGGAGACGATAACTGCTTCATTCATGGTGTGTCGTTCCTTCGATGTTGTGACGTGCGGCGCGCTTAATCGTTGAAGCCCTTGCCTTCGTCTGCGAGCCGCACGAGGCGCGGCGCGATCTCCCAGGCGTGGCCCTGATAGCCCTGCGCGTAGCCGCGCATCGCGCGCGCAACGTTGTAGAGGCCCACCTCGTCCGCGTAGCGCATCGGGCCGCCGCGAAAGCGCGGGAAACCGTAGCCGTTCAGGTAGACCATGTCGATGTCCGAGGCCTTCGACGCGATGCCCTCGTCGAGAAGCCGCGCGCCCTCGTTCACGAGCGCGAAGACGAGCCGCTCGACGATCTCTTCGTCGGAGATCTTGCGGCGCGTGATACCGAGATCCTTCGAATGCTGGACGATCATTTCGTTGACCCACGCGTTGGGGTACGGCTTGCGGTCGCCTGGCCTGTAGTCGTACCAGCCTGCGCTGACCTTCTGTCCGAAGCGGCCGTTCTCGCAGAGCAGATCGCCTGTCTTCGAGTAGTTGAATTCAGGCCGCTCGACAGCGCGGCGCTTGCGGATCGCCCAGCTGATGTCATTGCCCGCCATGTCGATCATGCGGAACGGGCCCATTGCAAAGCCGAATTTCTCGATCGCTCGGTCCACCTGCTCCGGCAGCGCGCCCTCGTCAAGCAGGAAGCCCGCCTGGCGGCTGTACTGCTCGATCATGCGGTTGCCGATGAAGCCGTCGCAGACGCCAGAAACCACCGCGGTTTTGCGGATCTTCTTTGCGAGCTGCATGACGGTCGCGAGCACGTCCTTGCCGGTCTTCGCGCCGCGCACCACTTCGAGCAGTTTCATGACGTTGGCCGGACTGAAGAAATGCATGCCGATTACGTCCTCGGGGCGACGCGTGAAGGCCGCGATGCGGTCGAGGTCGAGCGTCGACGTGTTCGAGGCGAGGATCGCGCCGGCCTTCATCACTTCGTCGAGCGCACGGAACACGGTCTCCTTCACCGCAAGATCTTCGAATACGGCTTCAATGACGAGATCTGCCCGCTTGATCTCGTGATACGAGAGCGTGGCCGAGAGCAACCGCATGCGGCGTCCGAATTCGTCCTGCGTGAGCTTGCCCTTCTTCACGCTGTTCTCGTAGTTGCGGCGGACCGTGGCGATGCCGCGCTCAAGCGCTTCGCCGTTCGTTTCCAGCAGCGTGACCGGCATGCCGGCATTCAGGAAATTGATGGCGATGCCGCCGCCCATCGTGCCCGCGCCGACGACCGCGACGCGCTCGATCCTGCGCGTCGGCGTATCGGCAGGCACGTCGGGGATGCGGCTCGCCGCGCGCTCGCCGAGGAACGCGTGGCGCAGCGCGCGCGCTTCGGGCGTGCCAAGCAGGTAGACGAAGTGGTCGCGCTCGTCGGCCAGTCCCTGGTCGAACGGCTTGAGCGATGCAGCCACGGCATCGACGCAGCACGGCGGCGCGGGGAACGGGCCGGCCTGCGCGGCGACCGTCTGGCGCGCGACGCCGAGATAGCCCTCGGCGTTTTCGTGGCGCACCTTCAGGTCGCGCAAGAGCGGGTGCGGACCGGCGCCCGGCGCGATCGCCCTCGCGAAGCGGATGGCCGTGCCTTGCACGTCCTCTTCCACGAGATGGTCGAAGAGCCGCGTGAGCGCGAACTTGCCCGCGCTCACCGGTGCGCCGGACACGATCATGTTGAGCGCGGCTTCGAGCCCGATCGCGCGCGGCAAGCGTTGCGTGCCACCCGCGCCCGGCAGCAGGCCGAGATTGACTTCGGGCAGCGCGATCTGGGCGCTCGCCGAAGCGACGCGATAGTGGCAACCGAGCGCGAGTTCGAGGCCGCCACCCATCGCCGTGGCGTGGATCGCCGCGACCACGGGCTTGGCCGACGCCTCGATGGTGGCGATGACCGTCGCGAGGCTCGGCTCCTGCAGCGCGCGCGGCGTGCCGAACTCGCGAATATCCGCGCCGCCCGAGAACGCGTTGCCGGCACCCGCGAGCACGATCGCCTTCACGGCATCGTCGGAAAGCGCGCGCGCCATGCCCTCGGCAATGCCGATGCGCGTGGCGAGCCCGAGGCCGTTCACGGGAGGATTGGCGAGCGTGATGACGGCTACGCCATCTAGAGCCTGATACTGCGCTGTCATGCTGTTTCCTCTGATATCTGGAGTTTCGGCTGGTCGCGGCCCGTGTCGCCTCTTGACGCTGCGCGTTGCCGGCCGCCGCCGTGAAGAACGGGAGCGGTCGCCGCGAGCGCGGGCCGCGCATTGCGACCATGGGCCCGCGCGCAAAGGCGCAGCGTGCCGGATTCGTCAAGTTAAGCATTTTTCCCCTGCACACCTTCCCCCTCGTTAGGAGGGGGACGGCCGAGCGAAAGCGCGACCTATCCTGCCGACACAGCTCGAAGCGCCGACCGGGCCCGGACCGGCGTGCCGTTCCGCGAACGCACGGGCAATCCAACCCCGAACTCGAAAACCCAGGAAGCGGCCTGGCCATCGACAGTCCACTGACAGGCACAACATGAATCGAAATCTCCCCACCCGACGCCTTCGCGCAACGGGCGCCGACGGGGCGTGACGCGAGCGTTCATGCGCGCGGCGGCTGGCGCGGGGGCTTCGCCACGGACCGCTCCGGTCGATCCGGCGGCGGCTCATGGCATCGCACGGCAAGACTACGTCGTGACGACACTCGACGAATCGTTTCGCGACGAGGTGCTCGCTCATTTCCTGGCACTCGATGCCGATGAGCGCGCGCTGCGCTTCGGCCAGACCGTGCGCGACCCGACGATCGAAGCCTATGTTGGAGGCATCCCGTTCGAGCGCGATGTGATGTTCGGCGCGTACGACACGCGACTGCGCCTGGTTGGTGTGGGCCACCTCGCGCTGGCCGGGCAGCACGACGCGCGAGACGAAAGCGAGTTCGGCGTGTCCGTCGAGCGCGAGGCTCGCCGACGCGGCATCGCCATGACGCTGACGCAGTGCGCGCTGGCGGCGGCGCGCGAGCGCGCCGTCGAGACCTTCTCGCTGCATTTCAGTTCCGGCAACACCGCGATGCACCGCATCGCCTGCGCGACGGGCATGACCTTGCAGCGCGCGTTTGGCGAGGTGCAAGGCGTACTCGACCTGCGCGCTTGCGCAGGCGGCCGGAACGCTAACGCACGCTAGTCGCGGACTGCGCACGTCAGCTTGCTGTGGCCGTGCGAGCCGGTCAACGCGGCTCGGTTGTCAAGAGCGCGTGAACCATGCGTGCGAGAAGCCACGGCGCGTCGGGTGCCGCCAGGTAATCGGGTCGCTCGAGCACCATCGCACGCGGCAACGCGAGCAGTGTATGGAGTACCAGGAACCGGGCCATCTCGGGATCGCGCACGCGGATTTCCGAGTCGAAGCGCGCCATCAAGGCGGGCGTGGCGCCCGCCTCCCAGACCTCGCGCGCCTTGACGAGGTCGAGCCGGACGAGTTCCTCATAGTGCGTCGACCGGATATTGAATGCCGGATCGAGCAGCATCTTCTTGCGATGCACGCCGATGCCCACAGTCAGCGTCAGAAGGACGCCGTCATAGAGCGTCGCGCTGGCGGGGAGTGCCGCAATGCCGGCCAGCAATGCGTCGCGCGACTCGGTGCGGTAATCCTCGAACACGGCTGCGATGAGCGCATCCATCGTCGGGAAGTACTCGTAGATCGAACTGACCGCGACGCCGGCGCTTTCCGCCACGCGCAACACCGTCAGCGCCTCGCGCCCTTCTTCTTCGAGAATCTTGCGCCCCGTCTCCTTCAAGGCGGCGACGAGCGCCACCGACCTCGCCTGGCGCGGGGCCTTGCGCAGGCCGCCGGGCCTTTCCACGCGGACCACGCAAGCCTGCTCGCCTGACGCCGATGAACGGCTCGTTCGGGCCATTTCCGCTCCTCAGATTCGGGCCCCGCCAGCGCTCAGCCAGACGGACGGATTGCCCCTCGACAACTATAGGCGGCGCCCAGGGTGCGTTCACCCCTCGTTTGGAGGGGCGTAGCGCGGCGTACGTTCAGCGAACATGCCACGCTGGGCCCGACACGGTACGGCACGGCGAAGCCGCGAGTACCCACGGCGCGGCATGCAATCAGACACTTCAGGAAGAACCATGAGCTACACCACGCCCATCCGCGACATGATGTTCGTGATGACCGAACTGGCTGGACTCGACACGGTTGCAGACCTGGCGGGATACGCCGACGTAACGCGGGAGACGACACAGGCAATCCTCGAGGAAGGTGCGAAGTTCTGCGGCGAAGTTCTCGCGCCGTTGAACGTCACGGGCGACCGTAACCCGAGCCAGTGGCACGACGGCGAGGTGAACGCGTCGCCGGGTTTCAAGGAGGCGTTTGCGCAGTTCGTCGAAGGCGGCTGGCAGGGTTTGATGCATCCCGCCGAATACGGCGGACAGGACCTGCCCAAGCTGCTTGCCGCGCCGTGCCTCGAAATGCTCAAGTCGGCCAATCTTTCGTTCGCGACGTGCCCATCGCTCACGGACGGCGCGATCGAGGCGCTGCTGCTCGCCGGATCGGCCGCGCAGCGGGCGCAATACCTGCCGAAGCTGATCAGCGGCGAGTGGACCGGCACCATGAACCTGACCGAGCCCCAGGCCGGCTCCGACCTCGCGATGCTGCGCGCCCGAGCCGAACCGGCGGAAGACGGCGCTTACCGCATATTCGGCACGAAGATCTTCATCACGTGGGGCGAGCACGACATGGCGCCCAATATCGTCCACCTCGTGCTCGCGCGCACGCCCGATGCGCCGGCGGGGGTCAAGGGCATCTCGCTCTTTCTCGTCCCCAAGTTCCTGCCGAACGCGGACGGATCGCCGGGCGCGCGCAACGACGTGCAGTGCGTGTCGATCGAGCACAAACTCGGCCTCAAGGCGAGCCCCACCGCCGTACTGCAATTCGGCGATGCCGGGGGCGCCACGGGCTTTCTGATCGGCGAGGAGAACCGTGGCCTCGAATACATGTTCGTGATGATGAACGCGGCGCGTTTCGCCGTGGGCATGCAGGGCATCGCGATCGCCGAGCGCGCGTATCAAAAAGCCGCGGCCTACGCGAGGGAGCGCGTGCAGAGCCGGCCGGTGGACGGCTCGTCGGACGGCCCCGTGCCCATCATCCGTCACCCCGACGTGAAGCGGATGCTCGCGACGATGCGCGCCCTCACCGAAAGCGCGCGCGCACTCGCCTACGTGGCCGCATCGCATTTCGACCTGGCGCGCCGGCATCCGGACGAATCGCTGCGCGCGCGGCATGGCGCCATCTACGACTACCTGGTGCCGATCGTCAAGGGCTGGAGCACCGAGCTCTCGCTCGAAGTCACGAGCCTCGGCGTGCAGGTGCACGGTGGCATGGGCTTCATCGAGGAGACGGGCGCGGCACAGTACTATCGCGACGCCCGCATTCTGCCAATTTACGAAGGCACCACCGCCATTCAGGCGAACGATCTGATCGGCCGCAAGACGGTGCGCGACGGCGGCGCTGTCGCGCGACAGATGCTCGCCCGCATCGACGACACGCTTGCCGAACTCAAGGCGCGCGCGGCAGCCGATTCGAATCCGGCGTTCACCGCGATGCATCGGCATCTGCTGGCGGGCCGCATGGCCATGGAGAACGCTATCGACTTCATGTTGCGCCACGTCAAGTCCGATCCCAACGCGGCATTCGCGGGCGGCGTGCCCTACCTGAAGCTCTCTGGCATCGTGCTTTGCGGCTGGCAAATGGCGCGTGCGCTCTTAACCAGCGCCACGCGCGAGGCGGAGGACCCTTCGTTCTACGGCGCGAAAATCGCGACGGCGCACTTCTACGCGACGCACATCCTGCCGCAAACGTCGGCGTTCGAGGCCTCGATCGTCAGCGCGCGCGGCAACGAAGGCGTACTCGCACTCGACGACGCCCAGTTCTGACGACCGGTCGCGCCACGTACAAAGCCCGACCCGCATGCGGCGCCGCGTTGCCAAAGCAACACGGCGCCGTTTTTCCATCACGTGCGTCCTGTGGTGCGATGCATCTTGTCTCTCCTGCTGATCTCGTCATGGGCATATACATTAATACGCATACCTGATTATTAACATAGGTCGATCTGAGGGAGCGTACTTCCGGTGCCCCCGCAACCCGGAACAATTCGACCACCGATTCAGAATGGCCGCCGCGATTCACGCGATTTGTCCCGATACTTCAAGCACTTGCCAAATATCGAATCCGGAACCCGGGGCGACGAGGCGCGCCCATACTTGTGTGGCAGTCAACTCCGCGCCTTGCGCGAGGTCGCGCCGCGGCTGGCAATGCGGCTCCTCGCTCCTATTCATCCGATCCGAGAACATGAACATGCCAATCGAGGACAAATCCTTCGAAGAGAAGGTCTGGCTGCTTTTGAACGAGCCGGCGGCGCTCGCCGGGCATTCGCATCGCCGTTGGAATCACTTGCCTCGCGCCGAAACCGACGCACTCCAGCTCGCCGCCCTGAAGCAACGTTTCGCTGAACTGCGCGATTGCATTCCGACGCTCAAGAAGCTCGCCGACGGCGAAGGCGTGAACCACGTCGAAGTATTCGACGACATCGTGCCGCTGCTGTTCGAACACACCGTCTACAAGTCCTATCCGCCATCGTTGCTCGAGAAGAAGAACTTCACGCAGATCAACCGGTGGCTCGGCAAGCTCGTGACGCCCGCCATGGCCGAAGCCATCGCAGCGGCTGACGTCAGCCGCTGCACCGGACTCGACGACTGGTTCGCCACGATGGACGAGGCCGTCCCGCAATTGCGCATCTGCCACACATCGGGCACGTCGGGCACGTTGTCACTTCTACCGAACAGCACGCGCGAATGGGAGAAGACCGCGTCATTGCGGCGCATGATTGTGTGGAACACCGATGACGCCGACACACCGTCGCCCGACCTGCATACGATCTATCCGTACTATCGCAACGGCTACCTTTCACACGTGCGCGCCAACGAGTTTCTGATCAAGGCGCTTCTTCCTGACGAGTCGCACTTTCACTGCGCATTTCCCGGCACCTTGTCCACCGACGTGCTGCACCTCGGTGCGAGGCTCAGGGCGGCGCAAGCGAAAGGCACGCTCGAGCGCGTCGAGGTCAGCCCAGAACTGCTGGCGAAGAAGAAAGCGTTCGACCAGTTCCAGGCCGACATGCCCGGGTATCTCGCCCGCTTCTTCGGTCAGATGTCGGCCGAACTGAGAGGCCAGCGCGTGTTCATCGGCGCGACGTGGAACCTGCTGCACAACATGGCGAAAGCCGGCCTTGAGCGCGGGCTCGAAGGCGTGTTTCATCCGCAGTCGTACATCACCACGACCGGCGGCGCCAAGGGAGCGGTACAACCGGACGGCTGGCGCGAGGACGTGCTGCGTTTCACCGGTGCGCAAACGCTCAACGAGACGTATGCGATGTCCGAAGTGGTGGGCGGATCGCATGCTCGCTGCGAGCACGGCCACTATCACTTCGCGCCGACCGTGATTCCGTATCTGCTCGCCCCCGAAACCAGCAGACCGCTTGCGCGCACAGGCCGCGTGACCGGCCGTGCCGCTTTCTTCGATCTGGGCGCGGACAACCGCTGGGGAGGCTTCATCACCGGCGACGAACTCACCATCGAGTGGGACAAGCCATGCGCGTGCGGCCGGCCGAGCCGCTATGTCGCCGCGCCGCTCCAGCGCTACAGCGAGAAAAACGGCGGTGACGACAAGATCACGTGCGCCGCAACCGAAAGCGCGCATCGCGACGCCATGGCGTTTCTGAACAATTTCGAAGGTTGATTCCTATGACCAGGCCCATTGCGCCAATGATCATTCGAGGCGAAGTCATCACCGACAATCTGATCGAAGTGGGCGGCCGGGGCGGCGACCTCGCTTTCCTGACGCCCGACGCCCACCAGTATCTGCACAAGTTGCCGCTTGCCAATCCGGCGCGGCTCGCGGATCTTTACGCGCTTACGTTCGCGGACATTCTCGACTATGCGCAAGCACTCGGCGAGCGGCTCGACTTCGGCACGAACGCGTATCTGCAGGAAGCCTGCGAGCTTTCTTATCTGACCTCGCCGGTAACACAGACGATCGTCAAGGGTGCCTATCTCGGTTTGCGCAACCTGCTTTCGCGCGAGTTCATCACCGAGATGGTCGAAAAGACGGTGGGCATCCGCTATCTGGAAGGCTGGGTCAAAGAGCGGCTGATCGACGGCACCGAACTGGAGACGCGCTGCTTTGGCTCGCGTACCCTTCATATCGTGGCGGGCAACGCCGTACCGCTCTCACTCATCACGATCCTGCGCAACATGGTGCTGCGCAGCGACGCGATCATCAAGGCGCCGTCTAACGATCCGTTCACCGCGCTCGCCATCGCGCGCACGATGGTCGACATGGCGCCCGATCACCCGCTGACGCGGCATCTAAGCGTGGCCTACTGGAAAGGCGGCGACGAGGGCCTCGAGCGGCAGCTCTATCAGCCGCACAACATCGAGAAGATCGTTGCGTGGGGCGGCTTCGCCGCGCTCAAGCACGTCACGCAATACATCCAGCCTGGACTCGAACTGATCTCGCTCGATCCGAAGCGCAGCGCGAGCATCATTGGCAAGGATACTTTCTCGGACGACGCGACCATGCGCGAGGCGGCCCTGCGCCTCGCGAGCGATATCGGCGCACTCAACCAGAAGGGATGCGTCTGCGCGCGCGTGGCCTACGTGCAGAGCGGCACCGACGAAGCCGGGCTGGAGAAGCTCAACACGTTCGGGCGCTACGTGTACGACGCGATGATGTGCTTGCCCAATACGCTTTCCACGACCCCCAAACGCTATGACCAGGGGCTCAAGGCCCACGTCGATGCGTTACGGCTCGACGACGAATGGTACAGGGTGATAGGAGGCAAGGATGGCGAAGGTGCGGTCATCTGTTCGCAACTACCGGAACCCGTGGAGTTCGCCGCGAGCCTCGACGATCGCACGGCGAACCTCGTGCCCGTGGATTCGCTCGACGACATGATGGACGCCGTGGACGCCTATACGCAGACCGTTGGCATTTATCCGGAGAGCGTCAAGGACGAACTGAAAGATCGCATGCCGCTTTTCGGCGCGCAGCGAATCGTCTCGCTCGGCTACGCCGCAGCGATGAAATGGCAGGCCCCGCAGGACGCCATCGAGCCGATGCGCCGCATGGGCAAGTGGATCTCCAATCAGATCGCCTCACCCGAAACCACACCCGCGCCCTGGCTGCGGGCCTCGATCGAGATCTAGCAACCTGTTCGCGACGGGCCGGCGGAACTCCGCCTTGAACGCATCCGCCTGCCCGCCGCGCACACTCACACATCAGGAAACGACATGACTTCATGCACCGCGTTCGGCGTTTGCGAAGCGCACGCCGAACTCACGCCCATGCGCATCGAGCGGCGCGAACTGCGCCCCGACGATGTCGCCATCGACATCGCCTGGTGCGGCATTTGCCACTCGGACGCGCATTACCTGCACAACGACTGGGGCAGCTCCCGATACCCGCTCGTGCCCGGCCACGAGATCGTCGGCCACGTCACGGCCGTCGGGACCGACGTAACACGCTACAAGGTCGGCGACCGCGTGGCCGTGGGGTGTCTCGTCGACAGCTGCCAGCACTGCGCACCCTGCGAAGAAGGCGAAGAGCAGAACTGCACGAGCGGCCCGACGCCCACCTATAACGGCAAGGACAGGCAAACGGGTGAAACCACTTACGGCGGCTATTCGGAAAACATCGTGGTGCGCGAGAAGTTCGTGCTGCGCGTCCCGCAGGCGCTCGATCTGCGCTTCGCGGGACCGCTTCTGTGCGCGGGCATCACCGTGTGGACGCCGCTGCGCAGGTATGGCGTCGGCAAAGGCACGCGCGTGGCCGTGGTTGGACTCGGTGGACTCGGACACATGGCGGTCAAGCTCGCCGCCGCGCTCGGCGCGCTGGTCACCGTGATCACGTCGTCCCCGGCCAAGGCCGCCGATGCGCGCGCTGGGGGCGCAGCACGTTTTGCTGTCAACGGATCCCCAAGCAATGAAGGCGGCGGCAAACGGTTTCGACTTCATCCTCGACACCATTCCGACTCGCCACAACCTCAATCCATATCTCATGCTGCTGGGTCGCAACGGCGTGCTCGCGCTCGTGGGCGCGATCGAGCCGCTGGAGCCGATTCACGGCGCGCTACTGATGATCAACAACCGATCCATCGCGGGCTCGTTGATGGGTGGCCTCGCCGCCACGCAGGAATTGCTGGACTACTGCGCCGAGCGCCAGATCGCGCCGGACTGCGAAATAGTGGACGTGCGCGATATCAACACGGCATTCAAGCGCATGCGGTCGAACGACGTGAAATATCGCTTCGTCATCGACATGGCTTCGATGAAGGATGTGAACCCGCAGTAAGCGTGACGCCGATTGCCGTGCCCGACGAGCACGGCATCGACAAAAGAGGGTAGCCGCGGCGGCTACCCTCTTTGCTTGCGGATCAGTGCGTCTCGACGGCCTGCGCTTCGAAAACGACGGGTTGTCCGAGTTCGGCCCACGCGTGCGCCATCGGCAGATAGCGCTCCTCGATCGCGCCGCGCCGGACTTTCATCGTCGGCGTGAGCAAACCGTTGTCGGTCGTCCAGGCGTCCTGGACGACCACGACGAAGGCAAGCTTCTCGTGATCTTCGAGCGTTGCATTGACGCTATCGAGCATATCCTTGAGTTCCGCTCGCAAAGCGTCGTGCCCCGCCGCGTCCTGAAGCTCGCCTCGCGCAGCGGCTGACAGCATCAAAAGCGCAAACGGCTGCGGCAAAGCGGGTCCCGTCGCGCACACGGCTTCGACTTTCGGATGGCTCAGCTTGTTCTCGATCGGCGCGGGCGCCACATATTTTCCCTTGCTCGTCTTGAAGATTTCCTTCACCCGCCCCGTGATCTTCAAGCGCCCGATTTCGTCGAGTTCGCCGCAATCGCCAGTCCTGAAGTAGCCGTCCTCGGTCATGCTTTGCGCGCTCAGGTCGGGCTGCCTGTAGTAGCCGAGCATCATCGTCGGCGCCTTGAGCAGAATCTCGCCGTTTCCGGCAATCCGGCATTCGACGCCAGGCATGGCCTGGCCGCAATATCCGGGCCGCACGAGGCCTGGGCGGCTGTAATGCGAGTACGAGAAGTTCTCCGTCATGCCGTAGACGTCGAGCAATTCGAGGCCAAGCGCGCGATACCAGTTCGTGATCTCCTCCGGCAGCGGCGCGGAGCCTGTGAAAGCGATGCGCGTTGCACCGAGTCCAAGCATCTCGAGAATCCGTTGCCTGAAGGCCTCGGCTTCGGGCGTCGTCTCGCGCAGCAGCGCCTGCTGGGTTGCCGGAATTTTCGCGCAGGTCCCCTGGTAGAACTTGGTCCACAGCCGCGGCATCGAAATGAATACCGTGGGCCGCGCGCGATGCAAATCCTGGACGAACGTCGCGAGGCTGTCGTTGAAGAACACGCGAAAGCCGTGGCAGAGCGAGTTCGATTCGACGAAGGAACGCTCGGCCGTATGGGCGAGCGGCAGATAGGAAAGGACACGGTCGGCGGGCGTGAAGCCGCAGAATTCGCCTGCCCGCGTCGCATACTCGAAGATCGTCCCGAAACTGTGCATGACGCCCTTGGGGCGCCCGGTGCTGCCGGACGTGTAGATGATGGTGGCCAACTCCTGGGGCGCCGGCATGTGGACGCCTTGCAACGGTGCTTGCTTCGCGACGATATCGTCCCACTGAAGGTCTTGCGGCACCGGCGACATCGGCAAGCCGATCAGTTGCGCATGCGGTGGCACGGCCTTGCGGATTTCGTTCCAGCCATCGGTCTTGCCGTCGAGCTTGCCGACGAAAAGCAGGCGAACGTCGCAATGCTCGAAGATGTACTGCGCGGTGTCGGCGCTGATGGTCGGGTACACCGGCACGGAAATGTGACCCGCCAGCCAGATCGCGAGGTCTGCGATGATCCAGTGCGCGCTGTTCTTTCCGACGATCGAGATCGAACTGCGCGGCGGCAGTCGCAACGACTGCAAATACGCAGCCATGCGCCGAGCCTGGTCGCCGACCTCGTGCCAGGTGTAGTCAACGACTCGCCCGTCGGCCGTCGTCTCGGTGAGCCAGGGCGTATCCGGCTGTACGCGCTCCCAGTGCAGAAAGCGATGGACCAGGGTGCCTGAATTCGTGCCGCTCATCAAAGTCTCCATATATTCTTTTGCGAAACCGCGCCGTGCCGGCCGCCACGCCCACTTCGGCTCGCCGGCTGCCAATATCGCCCCCCGGCTGGAGCCGCACGCAACGCTCCGTCACCATTTTCAACGACTACAGGCAAATGCAGGGTAAGGCACAGTACGCGATCGCGGCAACCAATTCTCCCCCCCTTTATTAGGGGTGACTGCGCAACGCGCGGACATGACCATTTCGCCCACGATGGGTCGGCGTGCACCCGATGCGGCGCTTAGCGACGACGTTGCGCCCCCCGTGGCAGTTGCGCGCTAACGGCGAGGCTGCAACCTTCGTACGACTGAAGTGCCGCGAGTCGTCGCCGGCCATCCCAACTACGGAAGGAGACGAAATGAAACGTATGATCCCGGCCTTGCTCGCTGCGGCCGCAGGAGCGACGCTGGCGCTTTCCCTTGGCGCCGGCGCGCAGACGGTCACCGAACCCACGAGGCAGCAGGGTTTCGCCGGCTATGACCAGCCCAACCAGTATCTGGCCTTGCGCACGGTCAAGCTCGCCGACAACATGGAACCGGTCATCGCGCACGCCGACCAGCAGCAGGAAGCCGAACGCAAGTTGCAGGCGCTCCAGCAGAAGACCGGCAAGCGGCCGAACATCGTGATCTTCCTGCTCGACGACGTCGGCTACAGCGACTTCGGCTTCAATGGCGGCGGCGAAGCGGTGGGCAACGCCACGCCCGACATCGACCGCATCGCCAGTCAGAGCCTGATCCTGAGCTCGGCCTACTCGCAGCCCAGCTGCTCGCCGACGCGCGCGACCATCATGACCGGCCAGAACATGGCCCACCACGGCATCCAGGTTCCACCGATGTACGGCCAGCCCGGTGGTCTCGAGGGGTTGACGACGTTACCCGAACTGCTCTCGCACGCCGGCTACACGACGCAGGCAGTCGGCAAGTGGCATATGGGTGAAAACGTGGGCTCGCAGCCGCAGAACGTCGGCTTTGACGACTTCCGCGGCTTCCTCTCGGTGTCGGACATGTATACCGAGTGGCGCGATCCGCAATACAACCCCGAAATCGCGCTGAGCCCGCAGCGCTATCGCTACATCCTGAACCTGCCGTTCAACAAGAGCGACGTGCACGCGGTGAAGGGCGGCAAGATTGAGCCGCTCTACGAGATCAACACCGAAACCATCAAGGATCTCGACACGAAGTGGCTCGACTACACGGTCGATTTCCTGAACCGCGAGAAGAGCGCAACGAAGCCTTTCTTCCTGTATTACGCGCCGCGTGCGTGTCACTTCGATAACTATCCGAACGACTACTACGCAGGGAGGTCGGCCGCGCGCACGAACTACAGCGACTGCATCGTGCAGGTCAACGACATGTTCAAGAAGCTGATCGACACGTTGCAAGCGAACGGCGAGCTCGACAACACGATCGTGTTCTTCGCGTCGGACAACGGTCCCGAGCAGGAAGTCCAGCCGGCTGCGCGCTCGATGTTCCGCGGCGGCAAGGGTTCAACCTGGGAAGGCGCGGTGCGCTCGCCGTTCTTCGTGTACTGGAAGGGCATGGTCGAACCGCGCCGCTCGGATGGCCTGTTCGATTTCGCCGACCTGTTCAACACGTCGGTCGCGCTGGCCGGCGCGCCTGGCGCGGATCTCGCGAAGCTCGTACCGCCGAAGACCTACGTCGACGGCATCGACCAGACCTCGTTCCTGCTCGCCGACAAGGGCGTCTCGAACCGGCGCAGCGAGTTCTACTTCTGGAATGACGAGCTTTCCGCGGTGCGTGTTGACGAGTTCAAGCTGATGAAGAAGTTCCAGTTGCCCGACGCCGTGACGCACAAGGGCTATAACGGCGGCTTCGCGGGCATGGTCGGCGACGCATGGACCGTGCTCGTGTTCAACCTGTACACGGACCCGAAGGAAGAAGAGTCGATCGCGATCCGCCACATTCCGGCCAGCGTGCCGCTCGTGATGGAATTCGCGCGCTATCAGCAGGTGCTGAAGAAGTACCCGCCCAGAACCCAGGCCTCGCTGAAGTAGGCTTGACACGCGCCGACGTGCAGTCCGACGTCGGCGTTTCTTGCATCTGGAAACAGCAATGAAGTCACCCAACAAGCATTGGCAAAAGGCGGCCGCACTTGCGATCACGCTCGTCGTGACCGGCACCGCCATCGCCGCGTATGAGCATTTCAAAGATCCCGCCCCGCTCGCGATCGGCGACGGCACGAGCGGCCCGAAGGACATGGTGTGGATTCCGGGCGGCGAGTTCACGATGGGCAGCGAGCACCCGCGCGCGCAGCCCAACGAGCGGCCAGCGCACGAAGTCAAGCTGCACGGCTACTGGATCGACCGGCACGACGTCACGAACGCGCAGTTCACACGCTTCGTCGCGGCAACCGGCTATGTGACCACAGCCGAACGCAAGCCACGCTGGGAAGATCTCGCCGTTCAACTGCCGCCCGGCACGCTGCGTCCTGACGACGCCACGCTCGTGCCCGGCGCGCTCGTCTTCACGGGCACCGACGCGCCCGTTGCGCTGAATGACTACTCGCGCTGGTGGAAGTTCGTGCCGGGCGCGAACTGGCGACATCCGACCGGGCCCGGCAGCAGCATAGCGGGCAAGGACAATCATCCCGTCGTGCAGGTGTCCTACGAGGACGCCCTCGCCTACGCGCGCTGGGCGCACAAGCGGTTGCCGACCGAGGCGGAGTGGGAGTACGCGGCGCGCGGCGGCCTCCGGCAGACCGACTACGCGTGGGGCAACGAATTCGCGCCGAACGGCAAGAAGATGGCGAATACCTGGGACGATGCGGCTCGCCCGTTCCCCGTCACCGAAGACCGCGGCACTCACGAAAAGGTTCAGGTAGGCACGACGGCCGTGGGCAGCTTCGCGCCAAATGGCTATGGCCTCTACGACATGGCCGGCAACGTCTGGCAATGGGTCGCCGACTGGTATCGCGCGGACGCCTTCCAGATCGAGGCCGCGTCCGGTCGCATCATCAGCAATCCTCAGGGGCCTGGCGCAAGCTTCGATCCCGGGAACGGCCCCACGGCCTATGCGCCCGAACGCGTGACGCGCGGCGGCTCCTTCCTGTGCAGCGAAACCTACTGCATCAGCTATCGGACCAGTGCGCGGCGCGGCACGGACCCGATGAATGGCATGTCACATCTGGGCTTCCGGCTCGCGATGGATGAAGAGGCGTGGAAGGAGCAATCGCGCCGTTGAGGCTGCGCGTCCCTCGGCGGTGGTGGATTCCCGGGCGCGCCGCGGTCGGGTTCGAGCATCCTGCGCTTTCAGATCCGCGCGTCGTGCTCCTCTTGCATGCGCTCCGTTCCGCCAGCACGAATACGTTAGCGCACGAAGGAGTGGTCCGACGTGCGCATCCGTTCTGGCGAGGTATTGGGAGATTCGCCGTCTCCGGTCAGTCGGCGCGCACCGAATCCGAATCGCAAACGCGCGTGACAGCGCACTTCCTGGGGCGAAGCTGGTCGTCGAAGTCGTCCATCGACGGAAACTGCAATGGCACGAGGCTGTCGATGTGGCGCAGCCGTTGACGGTACTGCTCGAGCAATTCGGTGCGCCGCTCAGGCTTGACGTAGGGAACATGCCAGGCAACGAACGGCGGCAGCACGGCCATCCCCGTGTAACCCAGCGTTCCGCGAAGGATGGGGCGTAGCATGGCATCGAGTTCGCCGTGGATTCCTTCCTCCGACAACATGTGCTCCTGACCGCCGATCGTGATGGCCAACATCGTTTTCTTGCCCCGCAAGCCTCCACGGTCATAGAACCGCATGCCGCCATAGCACTTGCCGGAAATGAAGACCCGATCGAACCAGCCTTTCAGAATCGCCGGCACGGAGAACCAGTAAACCGGGAAATTGAAGATCACCAGGTCGGCCCAGTCGAGTTTTTCCAGTTCGCCCAGGATGTCCGCCGCCAAGGTCTTCTTTTCGTAGCCCTGACGTTGTTCCAACGCGTACACCAAATAATCCGCGTTGGCGCGCGAGCCGAAATCATCTTGATCGGCAACGGCTTTCCATTGCATCGCGTAAAGATCCGACACCCGAACCTCGTGACCCTGCGACTGGAACTCCTCGACCGCGGCGGTCTTCATCGACGCGTTGAACGATTGCGGCTCGTTATGGGCGAATACGATCAGTACGTTCATCGATTATGTCTCCTCGGGTGTGTCTGGTTGATCGAACCCATTACTTGCGCCGTTCGCTGGCAAGGCGGGCCTGCAGCGCATCGATGCGCTGATGATTTTCGGACGAGCCGATATAGCTTCTGAACAACCATTCCTGGGTCCGCATCGATCCATCGAGATCGAAATTCAGCAGTTGGTTGGAGAGCTTCTTCGACTCCACCAGACACGTCCGGTCATAGCTGGCCATTTCCGCAGCAATGGCGGCCACGGAAGCGAGCAATTCGCCTTCGGGATAGACCCGGCTGACATAACCCATCCGTTCCGCTTCAGTCACGTCGTAGATCCTGCCAGTCAGCGCGACCTCCCTGGCACGTCCGAGCCCGACGATGCGCCAAAGCGGGTCGAGAATCGGCGGCAGCGACAACGCCACTTCGCGCTGGCCGAACCTGGCTCGCGTGGAGGCGTAACGTATGTCGCACATCATGGTCAGGTCGAAGCCGCCAGCGATGGCAGGTCCGCCGACCGCTGCAATGACCGGTTGCGGACAGAAGAGAACCGCGCGGTAGGCACGATGAAAAAGCGCGGTATAGGCCTCGTTCGAGACCTTTTCGAGCTTGCGGATCTCGTTCAGATCGAATCCCGCCGAGAAATACCGCTCGCCTCCCGTAAAGACGACAACGCTGACGTCCTGCCGCTCAGCGAGGTGCGTGAACAAGGAGACAATCTCCTCGAGCACTGCCGGCGAAAGTGCGTTTCCTTTGTCTGGACGGTTTATGGTAACGGTAGCCACTTTATCGGCGACATCGATCAACAAGAATTGGTATTCCATGTAGGCTCCTCACCCCAGCGCTTTTTTGCCTGATTACAGGTTGTCGCGGTTCATCACCTGGATTGCTCCGGTGTTCGTCCGACACCGAAGCCTCACGAGAGAATCGCGAATGTCGAATCGGTCCGCATGCCCGGGAGTCTAAGCACTTCCGTGTCCCGTCGAACCCGTTCCTTTTGGGGGGGATCTGGCAGGGAGTCGCTGCCGGGTCGCTGGTGTGGCGACAAGCCCGCTGAGGCGAAAGACGGTCGGTGCGGTCCGCCACTCTTCCAGTACTTGAGCGGACGAGTGAGCCAAGCGAGATGTTAGTTCGCGTTTTGTTACTCCAGCGAATGTGCGTGTTTGCTACCTCGACGAATTACACCGAGCAACAATCTCAAGCAGCTTCCGGATATCCGCGGACCCCGGAGGCACTTCGTTGTCGATCATCGTGTGAAGACCGGAGCCAGGAGCGCACCAACGACAGCTATCGCTGTTGAGATAACGCATTGTCGCTTGCTACAAGCGCATGATGCACGCATATATCTTCGATAAGAGCCTTTTCCTCTGCTCTGGCTACCAACATGAACTACCACTCGTCGTGTTCTCGAGCCTCTTCGCCTGTGGCATCGCACGGGTATCTGAGCGTCAATCTGGAGGAAGGACTCACCGCAGGACGCCGCACGCGGATGACGTGGACGCCGGTGCGGTTCCTGCCCATCGCAGCCCAGACCCACTACAATGCGGTGGCGGCGGAAAAGCGCCCCGACGACATCCCTCCAACACTCTGGGCGAAACGCCGCGCCATCAAATCCAAACCCAGTCCGTAGCAAAGCACCCGTGTCGTCATTCGTGGTTCGAGGTTCCAGGTGCGGGCCACAACGCCGAGGCCATGCTGCTCTCCGCGCCCGGCATTCGCGCGCTTTTCGGTGCGCACGCAACGATCGATATGACACGCGCGGCAGACCCGGCGCGAGGCGCAGGCGGCGCAGACGATTGAAACGGGCGGCCGTCGTATCATAGCGGCTCGATTCCCGCCGGACGCGCGCGCCCGCCCGGCCGCCCAACCACCGCCATGCGACGCCTACCCCCGCTCAACGCCCTGCAAATCTTCGAAACGGTCGCCCGCTACGGCAGCTTTACGCGCGCGGCCGAGCATCTCTGCCTCACGCAAGGCGCGGTGAGCCGGCAAATCCTCACGCTCGAGCAGTATTACGGGCTGCCGCTCTTTCGCCGCTCGTCCAAGGGCCTCACGCTGACCGCCGAAGGCGAACAGCTGCTGCCCGCCGTGCGCGACGGCTTCGGGCGCATCGAGGAAGCCTCGCAACGCCTCACGCGCCAGCGCACCGAACTGGCGCTCAAGGTGCCGACCTGCGTGATGCGCTGGATGCTGCCGCGCATCATGCGCTTCCAGAACGAGCATCCCGACCTGCAGATCCAGATCACGACCACGTGGGGGCACGAAGTCGACTTCCAGGCGGAGCCGTTCGACGCGGCGATCATCTACGGCTCGTCGCCCGGCGCCGACGTGCACGCGGTGCCGCTCTTCGACGAATACCTCACGCCCGTGTGCACGCCCGAGTTGTGCTCGCGCCGCCCGCTCGTCAAGCCCGACGACCTCGCGCACCAGACCCTGCTGCACCCCACGCGCGATCACGCCGACTGGCGCCTGTGGCTCACGCGCGCAGGCGCAAAAAAAGTCGATGCCAATCTCGGTCCCACGTTCGAGTCGCTCGATCTCGCGGCTACCGCGGCCATGCAGGGCTTCGGCGTCGCCATTACCGACCGCACGCTCGTGCGCGAGGACGTCGAGACACGGCGCCTTGTCATGCCCTTCGACCTCGCCGTGCCCACCGGCTCGCGCTACTATTTCGTGTACCCCGAGTGCGTGGCCCAGCAAAAGAAGGTGCAGTTGTTCAGCGAGTGGATCGGGCAAGACCGCGCGACGCCGTAGTGCAGCCGTCCATGCAGCCATCCATGCCACCGTGCGCGCCGCCATGAGCGCCGTGCATGGCGGGCATGAGAATTAATCGATTGCATGCGGGCCGCTCTTTCGGCGTAATGGGCCGCTTCGTGCGAGGCACGCTCAACGCGCCGCCTTGCACCTTTCCAGTCACGCGGGACACGTCGCCCGCAGGGAGACCGACCATGCAGAGCGCCGCACAGGCCCGCTCGAAGCTGCCCGATGTGGGCACAACGATTTTCACGGTGATCGGCCAGCTTGCCGCCGAGCATCAGGCGCTGAACCTCTCGCAAGGCGCACCGAATTTCGACCCGAGCGCGAAACTCGTGGATGACGTGGCCGCCGCCATGCGCGCGGGGCACAACCAGTACGCGCCGATGGCGGGCCTCGGCGACTTGCGCGAAGCGCTGGCCGCCAAGTTCGAGACGCTTCACGGCGCGCACTACGATCCCTCGAGTGAAGTAACCGTGCTCGCGAGCGCGAGCGAAGGCCTTTACTCCACGATCAGCGCGCTCGTGCACCCCGGCGACGAAGTGATCTATTTCGAGCCCTCGTTCGACAGCTATGCGCCCATCGTGCGTCTGCAGGGCGCGAAGCCCGTGGCGATCAAGCTCGCGCAGCCGCATTTCCGCGTGGACTGGGACGCGGTGAGCGCGGCCATCACGCCACGCACGCGCATGATCATCGTGAACACGCCGCACAATCCCACCGCCACGATATTCGGCGAGGATGACATCGCGCGTCTCGCGGCGCTCACGCGCAACACCGACATCGTGATTCTCTCCGACGAAGTGTACGAGCACGTGGTGTTCGACGGCGCGCCGCACCGGAGCATGGCGCGCTACCGCGAGCTGGCCGAACGCAGCGTGATCGTGTCGTCGTTCGGCAAGTCGTATCACGTCACGGGCTGGCGCGTGGGCTACTGCCTCGCGCCCGCCGCGCTGATGGACGAGATCCGCAAGGTCCACCAGTTCATGGTGTTTTCCGCCGACACGCCCATGCAGTATGCATTCGCACAGGCGCTTGCCGAGCCGCAAAGCTATCTGGGCCTCGCGGCGTTCTACCAGCACAAGCGCGACCTGCTCGCACGCTCGCTGGAAGCCTCGCGATTCGAATTGCTGCCGAGCGAAGGCAGCTTTTTCATGCTCGCGCGCTTTCGCGCCTTCTCCGAAGAGCGCGACAGCGACTTCGTGCTGCGGCTTATCCGCGACGCCCGCGTAGCGACGATCCCGCTCTCTGCGTTCTACACCGACGGTACCGACGAAGGCATCATCCGCCTGAGCTTTGCCAAGGATGACGAAACATTGCTCGAAGGCGCGCGCCGCCTTTGCGCGATTTAAGGCACTGCGCTCGAACCACAACGAAACTCATAGGCAAGGAGATCACCATGAAGCGACATAACGCGCTCCTCGCGCTGGCATGCGTGTACGGCGTGCTCGGCCCGGCATCGGCATTCGCAGACACGAACCTGTTGCGCTTCGGCGTCGAAGCGCAGTATCCGCCGTTCGAAACCAAGGCCTCGGACGGTACGCTGCAGGGCTTCGATATCGACATCGGCAATGCCGTGTGCGCGAAGGCGAACATGACCTGCAAATGGGTGGAAACGTCGTTCGACGGCCTGATTCCCGCACTGCAAGGGCGCAAGTTCGACGCCATCAACTCGGCGATGAACGCCACCGCAAAGCGCCGCGAGGCCATCGACTTCACCACGGTGATCTATCGCGTGCCGAGCCGCCTGATCGCGCGCAGTGACAGCGGTCTCGTCGCCACCGCCGCGTCGCTCAAGGGCAAGCGAGTGGGCGTGCTGCAATCGTCGATTCAGGAAACCTACGCAAAGGTTCATTGGGAGCCGGCCGGCGTGACGGTCGTGCCCTACCAGGACCAGAACCAGATTTACGCGGACCTCGGCGCGGGGCGTCTGGACGGGACGCTCGTGCTCGCGCCCGCGGGCCAGAAGGGCTTCCTTTCGCAGCCCGAAGGAAAAGGCTTCGCCTTCGTGGGCGAGGCCGTGCGCGACGACAAGATTCTCGGTAGCGGCGTGGCGTTCGGCATCCGCAAGGGCAACTCGGCGTTGCGTGAGCGCCTGAACGCGGCCATCGCGAAGATCGAGTCCGACGGCACGGTCACCGCGCTCGCGCGTAAATACTTCGGCGACATCGACGTTTCGCCCAAGTAACGCCGCGCACAGGGGCAGGCGCCAGGCTTCGGCGATCAGTGCCGCCCCTGCCGCGCGTTGCGGTTCGGATCGCGGCCCGAATCGCGGTTCGCGTGAGCGTCGTTCTTCGTGCGCTCCTCGTGTGCATCGGCGCCCCAGCGGTCCGTGTCCTCCTGCCCGCTTTCCACGTCGCTATGCCCCTGGCGGCCCACTGAGCGCGGCTCGTGCGGGTGGCGCCGCGCAAGCGGCTCGCTGCTTTCGTGCTGCGGACGCTTGACGTGCGTGCCGTCGTCGTCCGGGCTCTCGCGATGCTTCATGGCTGCCTCCTTGCCAGTGCAATACGTCGCTAACGAGTCGTGAAGCGGCTCTCGGCGAGCATCGTGTTGGCGTTCTCCTTGCTGACTTCGTCGAGTGGCAAATACGCACGCTTCGTGCCGTTGGCCTGCCGCTTTGGCCAGTGAGCGCATCGGGCGTGCCCGGGGCGGGCTGGAACGCCCGCTGGAACGCCCGATAAGCGCTGAGAGGGATCCGCGCACGAGCGGTCGCGACAGGAGACCACGCCTGACCCTAGCCCGCCGCCGCTGCCGGGCGCTCGACGCGCGAGCGCGACGAAGCGTGCAGCCCGAGGTTCGCCACCAGCGCGACCAGCGCCGAACCGGTCACGTACCACGCGGGCGCCGCCGTCGATCCGCTCATGCGTACGAAGGCCGCGCAGAGCAACGGCGCAAAGCCGCTGAACACGACCACCGAAACGTTGTACGCAAGCGCGATGCCACTAAAGCGCACCTGCACGGGAAAGAGGTCGGCCAGTACCGCGGCCCACGTACCGCTTGCGAGCGAGAACACCAGCGCAGCGAGCACGAACAGCACGATCACGTTCACGCTGTGCGCCGCGAGCGCCGTATAGAACGGCCAGGCAAGCGCGGCGAGCAGCACACACGAAACGCGCAGCAGGTAGCGGCGCGGCACGAAGTCGCCCGCCCAGGCCGCCGCGAGCAGCCCCACCGAACTCACGAGCAAATACGCATTCTGTGCGAGGGCGGCCTCGCGCGGCGCGTAGTTCAACGTCTGAATCAGATACGCGGGCATGTGGCCGTAGAGCACGCCATTGAAGCCCGCCATCACCGCAATCGAGAGCGCGCCGCCCACCACCGCGCCGCGATGATGGCACAGCGTTTCGCGAAACGGCTGTTTCACCACGGCGCCCTGCATCTGCTTGAACTCGGGCGACTCGTCGAGATTGCGGCGCAACAGATACGAAACGATCCCGCACACACCGCCCACGAGGAACGCAATGCGCCAGCCGTAGCTCGCGGCGTCGGCAGGGGTCAACGCGGACTGCACGGCGAGATTGACGATCGTCGCGAGCATCACGCCCGTATTGATCGCGCAAACGATCACGCCGGCGGCGAGACCCGCGCGGCGCGGCGCCGCTTCCACCGCATAGGTGATCGCGCCCGGCATTTCGCCGCCCACGCAAAAGCCTTGCAGCACGCGCAAGCCAATCAGCGCGATGGGCGCCGCAATGCCCCAGCGCGCGTAATTCGGCAGCAGACCGATGCAGATCGTCGCCAGCGTCACGACGACGATCGAGCCCACGAACACGGGCCGCCGGCCAATTCGGTCACCCAGGCTGCTGAGCACGATGCCGCCGAGCGGCCGGATGATATAGCCGATGGAAAGCACGGAAAACGTCAGCAGCATGCTCACGAGCGAGTCGCTCGCCGGAAAGAATTGCGCGGCGATCGAGTGAGCGAAGAAGCCGTAAATCACGAAGTCATAGAATT
Source organism: Paraburkholderia acidiphila (assembly GCF_009789655.1). Taxonomy (GTDB): domain Bacteria; phylum Pseudomonadota; class Gammaproteobacteria; order Burkholderiales; family Burkholderiaceae; genus Paraburkholderia; species Paraburkholderia acidiphila. Next base: position 510,023 of record NZ_CP046911.1, on the reverse strand, counting down.
CCAGCGAGCCACCCAGACTCGCTATGAGGATCATCTTCCATTGGGCGCGGGTCAGTCCAGGCCTGGCGGACTGCGGCGCGCACTGTGAGGGGGTCGTCTCCATTTGCTCTCCTTAATGATTGACATGGCGGCGCTTCGAGCACTGATGGCGGATCTTCGTCCTGCGCCTCTTCTTCAAATGCATCTGGGCAGCCGCGTTGCATTGCGGGCCGCCCGGGATCAAACTGCCGCGGCCTCGCGCCGCTGCGGCTCGCGCGCAACGCCTGCGCGTTCGAGCAGCGCATCCAGTTCGCTCGCATCGCGCGCCACGCCTCCAACGTAGCGGTCGGGCCGCAGCAGCACGGCGCGTGCGCTGGTTTGCGCGAGCCACGTTCGAAGCGGCATGGGCGTAGCCGGAACGATCGCCACGCGCTCGCGTTGTGCCGAGTTCGTTAGCGCTTCCTGCGCGCATTGCGCGAGCGCTTCGTCAACGACCAGCGCGAAGCGATAGCCCACGGCGTCGTCCAGACGCGTACCGTCTTCGAACACGGGTTGCGGCCCGATATCGCCGCCAGCGGCGCCCGCATGCCAGCCAGGTCCCAAACGCGGTTGCGGCGTGCGGAACTCGCGAATCGCCGCCGCCATCTCGCGGTCGCGCGCGGCCACGGCGTGGCTGTCGGTCGCCTGAATCACGCCGCCTAACTGCACCGCCGTTTCGATGAACGTGCGCACGTGCGGCTCGCGCTCGCTCTCGTAGGTGTCGAGCAGCGTTTCGGGCAGCGTACCTGCGATCACATCGGCGAGTTTCCACGCGAGGTTCGAGGCGTCGCGTATGCCCGCGGCCATGCCCTGCCCCATGAACGGTGGCGTCTGGTGCGCGGCGTCGCCCGCGATCAGCAGCCTGCCGCGCCGCCAGCCCTGCGCGATCACCGAATGGAACGTGTAGATCGCCGAGCGTTCGAGTTGCGCGTGCTCGGGCGTGATCCATCGGGCGAGGCGCTCCCAGATCCATTCGGCCGTGCCGACGCGGCGCTCGTCGTCGCCCGGCATCACCATGATTTCCCAGCGGCGGCGGTTATGCGGCCCGCGCGTGTAAGTGGTCGGGCGCGCAGGGTCGCAGTACTGGATCGAGTAGTCGCCCAGGTCGGCGCGCTCGCCCGCGAGCAGCACGTCCACCACGACCCAGCGCTCGTGCGATTTCAGATCGGCAAGCTCCGTGCCGATGAAGCGGCGCACCGTCGAGCGCGCGCCGTCGCAACCCACCACGTAACGCGCCGTCGTGTGGGCAAGCCGCCCTTGCGCCGTATCCTCGAAGCGGATGCGCACGTGGTCGTCGCGTTCGTCGAGCGCGAACACCTCGTGACGCAAACGCACCTCCGCCCCGCCGCGCGCACAAAGTTGCGCGCGCAACGCCCGTTCGAGATCCGGCTGATGAAACTTGTAGCTCGCGCACCAGCCTTGAGGACCGATGCCGCCGGGCCGGCTCCAGTCGATCATCAGTTCGCCGCGCGCGTTGACGAACTTCATGCCCGGCCCGACGAAGAGGTTCGGCAGCAGCGCCTGCGCGATCCCGACAGCCTGAAACACGCGCATGCATTCGCCGTCGAAGTGGACGGCGCGCGGCAGCTGGAACACGTCCTTGTCGCGCTCGAACACCACGACTTTGAGGCCGCGCAGCGTGAGCAGATTGGCGAGCGTCGCGCCGGTCGGCCCGAAGCCGATGATCGCGACATCATAGTCGGGCGTCGAATTTGCTTTGCATGCCGAATTGTTTACGACATCCTTCATCCCATTCACCTGATACATGGCTAACAGCGTGGATAACTACGAGGGCAACAGCGCCGCCCGCTCCACGCGGGCGGCGTCCTGCCACTTAAGCTTCGTCCGCGACGGGATTCCTGAGCGCGCCGATGCGATCCACCTCGACCTCCACCACGTCGCCATGCTTCATGAAAAGCGGCGGATTGCGCTTCGCGCCGACGCCGCCCGGCGTGCCGGTCACGATCACATCGCCGGGGAAAAGCGGTGTAAACGTCGACAGATACGCGATCTGCTTCGCAATGCCGTGAATCAGCATCTCCGTGGTCGCGCGCTGCACTTCCTGGCCGTTCAGGCGCGTGACGAGCGTCATTAGCGCGTTCGGCTCGATCTCGTCGCTCGTGACCATCCACGGTCCGAACGCACCCGTGCGGTAGAAGTTCTTGCCGGGTCCCCATTGGCCCGTGTGGCGCTGCCAGTCGCGCACCGAGCCGTCGTTGTAGCAGCTGTAGCCCGCAATATGGCGCCACGCGTCGGCCTCGGCGATGCGCCGCCCGCCCTCGCCGATGATCACCGCGATCTCGCCTTCATAGTCGAATTGCGTGGACTCGCGAGGGCGCAGCATGGGCGCGCCCGCGCCCACCTGCGAAGCCGGCACGCGCATGAAAATCACGGGCTGCTCGGTGGTCTCGCGGTTGGTCTCCTTCACGTGCTCCGCGTAGTTCAGGCCCACGCAGAAGATTTGCTGCGGATTCGGAATGACGGGCTCGAGCGTGACTTCGGCAAGCGGATAGTCGCCCTTGCCTTCGCTCGCTTGCTCAGCTTCGGCAAACGCGCCGGCCGCGATCAGCGACTTGAGGTCGGCAAAGCGGCCGCTCAGGCGCTTCTTGAGGTCGAAAACCGCGCCGTCGCGCACAACGCCGAACGACGAACCTTCATGGGTGGAAAAGCTGGCGAGTTTCATGATGCTCCGGTGATAAAGAATGAATTTCCTTTGAAATCGGGACGCGCATTTCTTGGTGCGTTTATCGTATGTTGAGAATACACTACGAAAAACGCGTCACACAACTTGATTTTTATCAGGGTTTATCACTACACCAGGAGACAGCATGACTCTGCCGAATACCGAAGCCACCACGAAGCGAACCGGCCTCACGCTCAGCCACATGGGCTTTTTCGTGTCCGACATGGCGAAGGTCGAAGACTTCTATACGCGCGTGCTCGAATTCACGGTCACGGACCGCGGCACGCTGCCCACGCCCCGCGGCGAGGTCAGCCTCGTCTTTCTGAGCCGCGATCCCCGCGTGCATCACCAGATCGTGCTGGCGAGCGGCAGGCCCGAGCAGTTGCCGTTCAATCCGATCAACCAGATTTCGCTGGAGGCGGACAGCCTCGCCACGCTCAAGCACTTTCACCAGCGCTTTGTGGCAGAAGGGATGGAGGAAATCGTGCCGGTCACGCACGGCAATGCCATTTCGTTCTATGCGCGCGATCCGGAGGGCAACCGGCTGGAGATTTTCATCGACACGCCGTGGTACGTGGATCAGCCCATGCGCGTGAGCGTGGACTTCACGCTGCCCGACGAGGCGTTGCTGGCCGAAGTCGAGCGCCACGCGAGCACGTTGCCGGGGTTCCGGCCGCGCGCGGTGTGGGAAAGGGAGATGGCGGCGCGTATGGGCGTAGCGTGACGCCGCGCCGCCGCTTTATGACTCGATCAGTGCACGCACGCGCGTGGAGATGCGCGCGGCGGCGTCCTTCACGGCCTCGACCACGCGCTCGAGGTTGAAGAACGCGAGACGCTGCTCGGGCACGACGAGCGCGAGCGAGGCCACGGCTTCGCCGGATGCGTCGGTAAAGAGCGGCGAAGCGACGGCGGACATGCCCGCTTCGAGTTCGCCCTTCGAGAGATAGAAGCCCGCGCGGCGGATCTTGAGCAGACTCGCGCGGAACTCTTCGAGCGAGGCGCCGAGTCCGCTCGCGGCAATGTCCTCTGGGTACTGCTCGAACAGCGCGGCGAGCTTCGCCTTGGGAAACGTGGAGAGGATCGCCTTGGGCGCGGCGCCGAGAAAAAGCGGACGCGGACGGCCACGCCCATAGCGCAGGTCGAACACGGCGTCGTGCGATTCCCGATGGGTGTCGACGAGTTCGTTGCCATACCAGCGCGACATCACGGCATCGAAGCCCGATTGCTCCGCCAGCTCGCGCATGACCGGCTGCCCCGCCTTGAGCAGCGGATCGGAAATACGCAGATGGTAGTCGAGCGTGATGATGCGGGGGCCGAGGCCATATTCGCCGCCCACGAAGCGCAGCAGCATGCCGGTCTCGACGAGTTCACGCAAATAGCGGTAAGCGGTGGGCACCGAGCATTGCAGTTCGGCCGCCACCTGTTCGGCGGAAAGAAAAGGCCGCGCCTCGGAAAAGAGTTCGAGGATGGACAGCAGTTTCGCAATGCTCGACAAAGGCCGGTCTCCGGTCGCGCGTGGGGTGGCCAATTATAGCGGCACGCATCGACGCGTTCGTGCCCCGCAAACTGGCGCCCCCATGCAAAACCGCCGCATTGCACGGCGCGCTTTACACGTGCCCTGCAATGCGGCGGTCGGTACGGATTACCGGTGCCTGCCGGTTTCATACGGCGCCGCACCGCCATCAAGCGAAATTCGCCTGACATCATTCATGTGCGGTACATGTTTAGCATAGCGTTACTGCATATGCTGGCCGCCGTTGATAGGAATATTTGCGCCCGTCACAAAGCCCGCTTCGTCCGAACAGAGGAACAGCACGAGCGCCGCGACTTCACCCGGGTTGCCAAGACGGCCCATGGGAATTTGCGGCAGGATCTTCGTGTCGAGAATGTCCTGAGGAATGGCGGTCACCATCTTCGTGGCCAGATAGCCCGGCGAAATGGTGTTCACCGTCACGCCCTTGCGCGCCACTTCGAGCGCGAGCGACTTCGTGAAGCCGTGCATGCCGGCCTTCGCAGCAGCGTAGTTGGTCTGGCCGACCGAACCCTTCGAGCCGTTCACCGACGAAATGTTGATGATGCGGCCCCACGCGCGCTCGACCATGCTGTCGCACAGCGGCTTCGAGATATTGAAGATCGAGTCGAGATTCGTGCGCAGCACGGCGTCCCAATTGACCTTGTCGAGCTTGCGGAACGTCATGTCGCGCGTGATGCCCGCGTTGTTCACGAGAATATCGACGGGGCCGATCTCGCTCTGGATCTTCTGCGCGCCACGCTGGCACGAATCATAGTCCGCTACGTCCATGCCATAGGCGTGGAATTCGCGATCGGTCTCCCTCATGCGCGCCAGCCAGTCTTTGGCGCCTGCGTTATCGGGCGAATGCGTCACGACGACGCGATAGCCCGCATCATGCAGCTTCACGCTGATGGCCTCGCCAAGGCCGCCCATACCACCTGTTACCAATGCAATACGATTAGTCATCCTATATATCCGCGAGAGTTGAGCGTCAATCAAACCGTGGCGTTCCGCGTTAAACGGGCAGGCGCCACATGCACTGTTGCCCCGCTTCGTCTTTCCACCCAAGACGAGGACAAGGCGAATACCGCGCGGCTTCTGATTAATTTCTGGTATTGCGCGTGGTTGCTGCTACTGGCGGCTCGCTGCTGCTTACGCGCGACGAGCCGCTTACTGCCTGATTACTGCTTTAAAAGCGGGATCGAGCGGCAATCAAGCGCGCTCGAGTGCGAGCGCCACGCCCATGCCGCCGCCGATGCACAGCGAGGCGAGGCCGCGCTTGGCATCGCGCTTCTGCATTTCGTGCAGCAGCGTCACGAGAATCCGGCAGCCCGACGCGCCGATCGGGTGACCGATCGCAATCGCCCCGCCGTTCACGTTGATCTTCGACGTGTCCCAGCCCATCTGCTTGTTCACGGCCAGCGCCTGCGCCGCGAACGCCTCGTTGATCTCCATCAGATCGAGGTCGTTCACCGACCAGCCCGCGCGCTCCAGCGCACGCTTCGAGGCCGGCACCGGGCCCATGCCCATGATCTTCGGATCCACGCCGCCGCTGGCGTACGCCTTGATGCGCGCGAGCGGCGCCAGGCCCAGCGCCTCGGCCTTCTTCGCCGACATCACCACGACCGCTGCCGCGCCGTCGTTGAGGCCCGAGGCGTTCGCCGCCGTCACCGTGCCTTCCTTGTTGAACGCCGGCTTCAGACCCGCGAGCGATTCGGCCGTCACGCCGTGGCGCACGAATTCGTCGGTCGCGAACTGCAGCGGCTCGCCCTTGCGCTGCGGAATCGCCACCGGCACGATTTCCGCGTCGAAGCGGCCCGCCTTCTGCGCGGCCTCCGCCTTGTTCTGCGAGAGCGCCGCGAACGCGTCCTGTTCCTCGCGCGTGATGCCGTATTCCTTCGCGACGTTTTCCGCCGTCACGCCCATGTGGTACTGGTTGTACACGTCCCACAGGCCGTCGACGATCATGCTGTCGATGAGCTTCGCATCGCCCATGCGGAAGCCGTCGCGCGAGCCCGGCAGCACGTGCGGCGCGGCGCTCATGTTCTCCTGGCCGCCGGCCACGACGATGTCCGAGTCGCCCGCGATGATCGCGTTCGCGGCCAGCATCACGGCCTTCAGGCCCGAGCCGCACACCTTGTTGATCGTCATGGCGGGAACGGCCGTGGGCAGGCCCGCCTTGATCGATGCCTGGCGCGCCACGTTCTGGCCCGACCCGGCGGTCAGCACCTGACCCATGATCACGTCGCTCACCTGCTCAGGCTTCACGCCTGCGCGCTCGAGCGCGGCCTTGATGACGATCGCACCCAGGTCAGGCGCCGCCACCTTCGCGAGCGAACCGCCGAATTTGCCCACTGCCGTACGTGCGGCCGAAACGATCACAATGTCAGTCATGTTGAGCTCCTGCTCTGCAATTACGCTGAAAAATCGATGTCTTGAAAGCTAAGCCGGCAAATACCGCGCCCTCGTCGTTCAGTCACGACGACGAAGGCGCGTATTGGCGTATTACCGGTCTGGCAGGAACGGGAATCAGGCCTTGGCCTGGCTCGTTGCCTTGGCGGTTGCCGGCTGGACGGCAGCCGGCGCGGCTTCCTGGACGGAAGCGGCAACGTTCTGGAAATTGCTCTGGGCCGTTTCGATGGCCTGGCGGGTCACGCCGCGCAGCGTCTCGGCGGCATTGTTCACGGCGGCGAACGTCGAGTTCATGGCCGCGACGAAGGACTCGGCGCCCACGGGTGCGTTTTGCGTCAGACCTTCGGAAAAGGCCTTGAAGCGCTGCTCCTGTTCGCCCGATTGCGCCTGGGCGGCCTGGATCAGCTCGTTTTGCGTCGTCGTCGCGATGTCGACGAGGTGGCGGCCGTATGACATGGCCTTGGCCGCGGCTTGCTGCGACGCACCAATCTGCTGCGTCAGGAACTCGGCGGGATTGCCGCTCTGGAAGGCACCCTTGAGCGTCGCTTCGCTTTCGGCGATGGCCGCCTTGCTGGCCTGGACGTTGAGATCGATGACAGCCTGCACGCCCTGGAAAACAGGTTTCGTGAGCGCAAAGAACGCTGCGACGCCGGCTTGGTAGTTCGCGCGGAATTGTTCGGGTGCGGAAACAGACATCAGTTCATGCTCCTTGGTTAGTCAAACTAATTAAAGCGCCAACCCCCGATGGCTTGACTGACGGCTGTGTTCCTATGTTTGAAAACTAATGCTGCATCGCCGCAGTCAATCTAGAGTGTCCATTCTAAGACAGAAATTTAACAATTTTGTGGCGGTTCATATTAGGTAAAAACCCTTAGCGTAAGTCTTTCGGGATCGGAACTTGCAGTTGTCTGGCAACATGCTTTCGGAATCGGTAAGCTCGACGCCGAGCGCGGAAATTGCATGCGAAATGAATGGCCCGCGACGGATTTCCCCCGCGGCGCCGTTCAAGTCATAGGGGGGCTGTTGACCCCTTAGCATCAAGGGAGAGAAATCATGATCCGCAAACCACTGCGTTCGTCGTTTGCCGCCGCTCTGCTCGCCTCCACCGCAACGGCCGCGTTAGCTCAGGCCGTGGTCGTCGAGCCCAATGCGCCGCCGCAGCCGCCAGTGGTCGTCGCGCCGACTTCGCCCCCGCCTGCGCCGCGGGAAGAAACGGCCCCGCCGCCGCGCGAAGGCTATGTGTGGCAGGCCGGCCACTGGCGCTGGGACCGCGGCGTGTATGTGTGGGAGCCCGGCCGCTGGGAGGAAGCCCGCTCGGGCTACAACTGGGTGCCGGGCCACTGGGTCGAGGACGGCCCGAACTGGCGATGGATTCCGGGCCATTGGGCATGACGCCGCATAGACCGGCATAAGGGATGAATGCCCGACTTCGAACTGGGAAACGACCATGACGGCGCGGCAGCGGGTTCGCCTGCGGTTCAATCATTGCAGACCTCCAAGGCCGGGAAGGCTTTGAACGAACGCGATCCGGACGCGGACCTCGTCGCGCGCGTCGGCGCGCGCGATCCGCTTGCCGTGCGCGCGCTGGTCGCGAGCAAGCTGCCGCGCCTCATCGCCCTCGCCACGCGCATGCTGGGCGACCGCAGCGAAGCCGAAGACGTCGCCCAGGACGCTTTCATGCGGATCTGGAAACAGGCGCCCACCTGGCGCACCGGCGAAGCGAAATTCGACACGTGGCTGCATCGCGTGGCGCTCAACCTGTGTTACGACCGCTTGCGCGGCCGCCGCGAAGAGAGCGTGGACGACGTGCACGCCATGAGCGAGCCGACACCCGATCCCGCTGGCTCGCCCGACCAGCAGATCGAGGCGCGCACGCGCGACGAACGCGTGCGCGCCGCACTCGCGGCGCTGCCCGTGCGTCAGCGCGAAGCGCTCGTGCTCACTTACTATCAGGAACTGTCGAACTTCGAAGCAGCCGGCCTGATGGCTATTTCGGTGGACGCGCTCGAAAGCCTGCTGGCGCGCGCCCGGCGCACCTTGCGCGCACAACTGGCCGGCGAAGCTGCCGGTAAGGACACCGTATGACACCCGAACGATTCCACACTCTCGTCGCCGCTTATGGCGCCGACCCGCAGCGCTGGCCACAGCACGAGCGCGACGACGCGCTCGAATGGGCGCGTGCGCATCGCGCGCAAGCCGACGCGTTGCTCGACGAAGCCATGGAGCTCGACAGCTGGCTCGCCCGTGACATGGTCGCGCCGCCTTCGCGCGCGTGCTTCGAGCAGATCGTTGCGGGCGCACCGGTCAAGCCCGCGCTCACGCCTGTTTCCGCTGCGAAGCGTCGCAGCTTCTGGTGGTCAGGCGCCGCGTTCGCGGGCGTAGGCCTCGCCGGAGCGCTCGCGGGTGCGCTGACGATTTCGTTAGTCGTGCTCGGCGGCCCGACGCCCGCGGCGCCGCACGAGACCTATCTCAGCACGAGCTTTGGCGGGACGAGTTCGGACTGGAGCGAATCAACCCTGAACCCCGGCGCAGAAGGGAGTGACGAATGAACGGCCGCTCATGGAAGATGCTGCTCGTCGGCTCGGTACTCCTGAATGTCTTTTTGCTCGGCGGCATTGCGGGCGGCGCCTGGCGCTGGTTCGCCGTGCGCGGCGAGCCGCAGGCCCAACCCGCGCAGCGCGTGGCATTGCGCTTCGCCACCGATGAGCTTTCGCCGCAACGCCAGCAGCAGTTCGCGCAAGCGCTCAAGTCCTCGCGCCGTGAAGGCCGCCAGTACGCGCGCGACGGACGCGACGGACGGCGCGCGGTGCTCGACCTGCTCGCCGCGCCGCAACTCGACCGCAACGCCATCGACGCCGCGCTCACGCGCACGCGCACAGCGGATACCGCGTTGCGCGCGCAAATCGAAAGCGGCGTGGTTGATTTCGCAGCCACGCTCACGCCGGAAGAACGCGTGAAATTCGTCGAAGGACTCGAAAAGCGCGGCCAGTGGCGCCTGCCGGCGCAGCAGCAAAAACCGCCGCAACCTGCCGCAAGCGAGGCAGGCAACGCACAATAAAAAAGTTGACCGACCAGCGACGGATAACGCGGGCGACGTACGTTTAACGGGAATACGCAACGCTCCCGCGAGCACAAGGACCGCGCATGGAAAGCCTTTCGAATAGCCGCGCCGGCGCGATCGCCATGAACCGCTTCGGCCTTGGCGCGCGCGCCGATGAAACGCCGCCCGCCAACCCGCAAGGCTGGCTGCTCAGCCAGTTCGCTGCCTACGAGCCGATGCCCGCGGCATGGCGCAACGAGCCCGGGACACTGGCGCTCGCCGCCCGCTTCGGCGCCGAGCGCCAGCAAGGCATGACGGACGACATGGCAGCGAGCGCCGCTTCGCAGGCTAATGAACAAGCGAACGGACAACCCAACGCGCTACAAGCCGCGCGCCGCGCGGTCAATCAGGCGATCCGCCGCGAGAGCGTGGGCATCTACCGCAGCGCGGTCAACGCGCGCCTCACGAGCGCCTTGCAGACCGACACGCCATTCGTCGAGCGTCTCGTGCACTTCTGGTCGAACCACTTCGCCGTATCGGTGGATAAGGCGCTGATTGCCGGCATTGCGGGCGCCTTCGAAATGGAGACGATACGGCCGCACGTGCTCGGCAATTTCGCGGACATGCTGGTCGCCGTCGAGCAGCACCCCGCCATGCAGCTCTTTCTCGACCAGACGCGCTCCGTTGGGCCCGACAGCCGCGCCGCGCTGCGCGCCGATCAGCGCGACCCCGCGCACAAGCGCGGCCTGAACGAGAATCTCGCACGCGAGATCATGGAGTTGCACACGCTCGGCGTACGCACTGGCTATACGCAGGACGATGTGACCGAGTTCGCGCGCGCGCTCACGGGCTGGAGCGTGGCAGGCGTGCGCGGTCCGCAGCCGGGGAATGTGGCCAATGCCGCCGCGCCCGGCAGCTTTGTGTTTCGCCCCGCACTGCACGAACCCGGCGCGCGCACCGTGATGGGCAAGCGCTACGATCAAGCGGGCGAACAGCAGGCGCGCGCCATCCTCGACGACCTCGCGCACGCGAGCGCCACGAGCCGCCATATCGCGCTCCAGCTCGCACGCCACTTCGTCGCCGACAATCCGCCGCCCGCACTGACCGAGCGCCTCGCGCTCGCCTTCGAACAAAGCGGCGGCGATCTGCCCACCGTGTACCGCGCGCTCGTTGAAGCGCCGCAAGCCTGGGCGCCGGTCGATGCGAAGTTCAAGACGCCGTGGGAATGGACTGTCTCGTCGATGCGTGGTCTCGGCTGGCGCGACCCAGGCGACATGAATGCCGCGCCGCTGCTCACGCAACTTGGCCAGCCGGTGTGGCGGCCGGGCTCGCCCGCCGGCTACGACGACATCGCCGCAAGCTGGGCCGCACCCGATGCGCTCGTGCGCCGTGTGGAAGTCGCGCAGCGTTTCTCGGCGCGCGTGGGCGACCGGCTCGACCCCCGCACGCTCGGCAACACGCTCATGGGCGCCACGCTCAGCGCGCCCACGGCGAGCGCGGTTGCACATGCCGAGAGCGCATCCACAGCAATCGCCTTGCTGCTCGTCTCGCCCGATTTTTTGAGGAGATAACCGCCATGGTTTCCCGCCGCCATTTCCTGCGTGTCGCCGCGGCCGGCGCGGGCGCGATGCTCGTCGCGCCGCAGATCGTGTTCGCCAGCGTCGAAACCGAGCGCCGCTTCGTGTTCGTGATCCAGCGCGGCGCGGCCGACGGCCTCAACATCGTCGTGCCCTATGCGGAGCCCGCCTATGCCACGTTGCGCGGCCCGCTCGCCATCGATATCGACCGCGCCACGAAACTCGACGGCACGTTCGCGCTGCATCCGTCGCTCGTACAGATGGCGCAGATGTACGGCGAAAAGCAGGCGCTCTTCGCGCATGCGATTGCCTCGCCGTATCGCGACCGCTCGCACTTCGACGGTCAGAACGTGCTCGAAACCGGCGGCCGCGCGCCTTACCAGGTCAAGGACGGCTGGCTCAACCGGCTCGTCGCCATGCTGCCTGCCTCGCGCGCAAACGCCATTGCGCTCGCCCCCACCGTGCCGCTCGCGCTGCGCGGTCCAGTGCAGGTGAGTTCGTATGCGCCCTCGGCGCTGCCCAGCGCGTCCGACGATCTGCTCACGCGCGTTTCGGCGCTCTACGAAGCCGATCCGCAACTGCGTTCGCTCTGGACATCGGCCATGAACGCACGCGGACTCGCCGGCGACGCCAGTGCGCGCCAGGACCCCGCGAGCGTCGGCAAGCTGGCCGCGAGCTTCCTCGCGCGCCCCGATGGTCCGCGCATCGCCATGATCGAAACCGGTGGCTGGGACACGCACAGCGCGCAGAATGCGCGGCTCGCGAATCAGCTAAAAGCGCTCGACACGATGCTCGCCTCGCTGCGCGACGGCCTCGGCCCCGCGTGGGACAAGACCACGGTGCTCGTCGCGACGGAATTCGGCCGCACGGCCGCGGCGAACGGCACGGGCGGCACCGATCACGGGCAAGCTTCGGTGGCAATGCTCGTGGGCGGCGCCGTGGCGGGTGGTCGGGTACAGGCCGACTGGCCGGGGCTGCGCAGCGCGGATCTCTACGAGTCGCGCGACCTCAAGCCCACCGCGTCACTCGACGCATTGATCGCGGGCGCCGCCGCGGAGAGCCTCGGGCTCGATCCGCAGCACACGGCGTCGGTGCTATTCGGCGAAGCAGGTACGAAAAGTGCGGCTACGGGTTTGATAAGGGCGTGAACGCTTAAAGCTGACAAACGCAGAAACGGCATACCAGGGGACCAGCAATCTGTTCGGATACCGAAATAATTTAAATCAGTGGAGGAAAACTGTCATGAAGATAAAGCTGCCGCACCCGGTTACCCTGGTCGCGTGCGCGACCCTGCTTTCCGCGTGTATCGTGGAACCGGCCCGCCCGCCGGAACCGGCGCCGCGCGTGGAGACACCGCCGCCCGCCCCCGCCCAGGGCTACGCCTGGGCCAAGGGCCACTATCGCTGGGAAGGCAACCAGTGGGTGTGGATTCCGGGGCATTGGGTGCAGGGGTATTAAATCTGCATGCTGCGGCGGTCACATCGCATCCAGCGGATAAATCGGCCGCCGCACCTTCCTGAATTCAAGCTTGCCGTAATCCGAAGTCGTGACGCCCACGCCCGCGCATTCGATCACCTCGCGCGCGAGGTCGCCGAAACCGGCGCGCCAGTGCACGCGGCTTTTCAGCACGATATAGCGCTTTTGCGTCGGGTCGATGCCCACCGAAGACAGGCAGTTCAAATCGAACGGCTCCTGATGCGCCGACACCACCACGATCTCCACCTTGCCGGTATCGAGCACCACGGTCGGACCGGTATTGTTGAGCGAGCCGCGATACATCGGTCCGCGATTGCGGAACACACCGTCGAACACGAGCTTCACGCGCCCCGTCACTTCGATGGGGCGGCTCGTCTCCTGCAACGCGGGCATCGGCAGCTTGCCGCCTAGCGAGAGCGTGACCTCGTTGCCTATACCCGCCGCGATCGCCTGTTGTACCGCTTCGGGATCGTAGATCGCATAGAACACCGCATTGTCGAGGCCTTGTTTCAGGACCTCCGCCAGCACCTCGGTCGTATCCATCGTGCCGCCCGACGCGGTGTTGACACAATGGTCGAGCAACACGAGCGGGCCGGCCGCCGCCGAAGCCTTTGCGCGCGCAATCGATTCAGGCAGTGGCTCGCTCGCATAGAGAAACGTCTCGCGTTCGCGCCACGCTTCGTCGAGCAGCGAATCGCGCAGCGTGGCCGCCTTCGTCTTGTCGCCATCGGTGCAGACCACGACACTCAGGCCAGCGTTCTCGATATCGGCGTTCGGAAAGCCAACGAACAGCGACGACGCCAGCGCCTCGCCCTGCTCGTACCTCATGCAGCGCGCCTGCAGCGATCGGTTCGGCTCGGCATGCGTGCCCTGACGCATCACGTGAGGCAGCATCGGTTTGTTGCCCCACGCCATCACCGGCTTGATCTCCCCGGCGATGGTGCGCGCGAGTATGCGCGCGGCGCGCAGTCCGGCCTCGTACATGTCGACGTGCGGATATGTGTGATAGCCGGTCACGACCGTCGCGTGCTTCACGATGTCGTCGTATAGATTCGCGTGCATGTCGAGCGTCACGCCCACCGGCGTATGCGGGTCGATCTCTCGCAGGCGGTGCAGCAGCGTGCCTTCGCCGTCGTCGAGCGATTGCGTGACCATCGCGCCGTGCAGATCGAGCAGGATGCCGTCGTAGCCGCCCTTCGCCACCTCGTCGAGTATCAGTTGCGTGATGCGGCGGTAAGCGTCGTCATGGACGGGGCCGCTCGGGAAGGCGTCGGCGGCCACTGGCAGCACGATTTGCGCGCCGAGCTCGTCGGCGACGTCGATATAGGCGCCCAGCGCGCCGCCCGTGCCGCGGAAGGCTTCGAGCGCCTCGGCGCCCGAAAGGGCGCCGCCCGTGCGGCGAAAGAAGCGTTCGAACGGCGTGGGAACCGGCGAGAACGTATTGGTTTCGTGTTTGAACATTGCGAGCAGCAAACGCATGAAGGTTTCCTTTCGAAGTGGAGGACGTTTCTTCGTACTGCCTGGCTAGTTATAAAAACTCCGACGTATAGCCACCGCTTATTCGAATTTCAATTCGTATGCCACTGCCTGTCGGCGTCCAGCGGATACACCGGGCGCGCCAGTCGCTCGTACCGAAACAGATCGTAGTCCGAACCGGTCACGCCGCGGCTGTCGCATTCCACGAGCGCGGCCGCGATCGGCACAAACACCGGACGGCAATACATGCGCGACTTCAGCAGCAGAAAGCGCGCGCGGCGCGGGTCGATACCCACGCTCTCGAATACGCCGAGGTCCCACGGCTCGTGGGTGCGCTCGGTCACGACGAGCGTCGCGGCGCCGATATCGAGCACCGCCGCGCGCCCCATGTAGGCGCGCTGCCCCGTGTAGGTCGGGCCGGTGATCACATATTCGCCGTCGGTGATCGCCCGCACCACGCCCGTCGCCATGAAAGGCGCGCGCGGTCCGGTTCCTTCGCGCGCGAGCTTGTTCCCAACGCCTAGCGTGACCCTGGCGCCCACGCCCGCATCGATGAGCGCCGCCACGGCCTGCGGGTCGCATAGCGGCCCGCTCACCATGCCGGTCAGCCCTTGCGCGAGGGCGGCTTCGAGCAGGTCCATCGTGTCGCAGGTGCCGCCCGACATGCAGTTGTCGCCGTGATCGAGCAGCAGTACGGGTTTGTCGGCGTCTTGCGCCAGTTGCGCCGCCTGAGCGACCGACGCTTCGAGCGGCGCGCTGCGATAAACAAATTCGCCGCGTTCGTTCCAGATCTGCCGCGCGATGCGCTCCGCAACGGCATCGGCGGCCGCCGCGTCGCCGTTGCCCACCACCACTACGCTGATGCACGGCGCGGGAATGTCGGCAAGCGAAAAGCCCGCGAGCACCGAAACGGCCAGCATGCCCTGCGCCTCGGCCTCGCGCGCCGCTTCGACGGCACGATGCATGGCGCCCTCGGCGCTCGCGCTGCGCAGCGTCGAAGTGAGCAGCGGCGGCTGCCGCCACGCCAGCACCGGCTGCGCGCGGCCATGCATGCGATCGAGCAGCAGGCGCGCCGCGTGTTCGCCGGTCTCGTACATATCGACATGCGGATAGGTCTTGAAGCTCACGATCACGTCCGCGTTGTCGATCATCTTCTGCGTGACGTTGCCGTGCAGATCGAGCGCGACGGCAATCGGCGCTGCGGGCAGCGCGGCGCGCACGCGGGCGAGCAGATCGCCTTCGCCGTCCGCCGACTGCTGCGCCACCATCGCGCCGTGCAGGTCGAGCATCACGGCGTCGCAGCCGGGCGCTGCCGCCACGATAGCGTCGCAGATCGCATCGTAGGCATCGGCGGCCACCGGGCCGCTCGGATTCGCCGAAGCCGAAACGGGCGTGACGAGTTGCGCGCCTTCGCGCTCCGCCGCGTCGATGAACGCCGACATTGCGGTGCGCATGCCCTTGTTCTCGCGATACGCCGCTTCCCCCCAAGCGGGCCCATCGCCGCCAAACGCCGCAATCGGCGTGGCCACCGGAGAAAACGTATTGGTCTCGTGATTCATCCGCGCAATCAGGATCTTCATGCAGCGTCCTCCTTACCCGCACCGGCCACACCCGCCGCCGCCAGCATCGCATGCAGCAGCACGTTGCAGCCCGCCTCCAGATGTTCGGGGCGCGCATCCTCGATTTCGTTATGGCTGACGCCGTCCTTGCAGGGCACGAAGATCATGGCCGTGGGCGCCACGCGCGCGAGATACACGGCGTCGTGTCCCGCACCGCTCACCACATCCATGGCGGAAAGGCCGAGCGTTTGCGCGCCCGCTCGCACGGCTTCCACGAGCGCGGGATCGAAAGGCTGTGGCGGGAAGTACACGACCTGCTCGACGTCGACTTTCACGCCTGCCCGACGCGCAGACTCGCTGCACGCCGCGCGCAATTGCGCGTCCATGGCCAATAGCGCAGCTTCATCGGCGGCGCGCAGGTCCACCGTCAACGTCACGCGCCCCGGAATCACGTTGCGCGAATTGGGATGCACGTCGACCCAGCCGACGGTGCCGCGCCCATGCGGCGCGTGCGCAAGCGCAATGCGGTTCACCTCTTGAATCAGGGCCGCCGCAACGAGCAGCGCGTCGCGACGCGAATCCATCGGCGTGGGCCCCGCATGCGCCTCCATGCCGTGCACCGTCACGTCGTACCAGCGTTGGCCGAGCGCGCCCTGCACCACGCCTATCGTCTTTTCGTGCGCTTCGAGCACGGGCCCCTGTTCGATATGCGCCTCGAAATACGCGCCTACGCGATGGGGCGCCAAGGGTCCCGCGCCCGCATAGCCAATCTTCGCCAGCGCTTCGGAGACCGAAACACCGTCCCGATCGCGCTGTGCGAGCGCATGTTCGAGTGTGAAAGCACCGGAGAATACGCCGGACCCCATCATCACCGGCACGAAGCGCGAGCCTTCCTCGTTGGTCCACACGGCTACTTCGAGCGGCGCGAGCGTGCGTACGCCCGCCTCTTCCAGCGTGCGCAGCACTTCGAGGCCCGCCAGCACGCCGTAGTTGCCGTCGAACTTGCCGCCTGTGGGCTGCGTGTCGATATGGCTGCCCGTCATCACAGGCGGCAAGTCGTCGCGTTCACCCGCGCGCCGCGCGAAGACGTTGCCGATGGTATCCACGCGCACGGTACAGCCCAGCTCTTTCGCCCACGCCACGAACAGATCGCGCCCTTCGCGGTCGAGCGGCGTGAGTGCGAGGCGGCACACACCGCCCTTTTCCGTTGCACCGATTTCGGCCAGCCGCATGAGGCTGGCCCACAGGCGCGCGCCGTTCGTACGCAGGCCGGCGAGCGGCTCGCGAGTCGTTTCCTGAACTTGCATCGTTAGGGTTCCTTGCTTGAATGGGACGCGACGCTCAAACCACGCCCACGCCCAGATAGCGGTCCTTGACCGTATGATCGGCGGCGAATTCGGCGTTGCCGCCCGTGTAGACGATCACGCCCTGCTCGATGATGTAGTGGCGGTCGGCCAGTTGCGTGCACACTTCGAGGTTCTGCTCGACCAGCACGATCGCCACGCCAGCCGCCTTGATCTGCTTGAGCTGTTCGACGATTTCCTCGACGATCACGGGCGCGAGCCCTTCCACGGGTTCATCGAGCATTAGCAGACGCGGATGATTCATGAGCGCGCGCCCGATCGCGAGCATCTGCTGCTCGCCGCCCGAGAGCTGCGCGCCGCCGTTCTTGCGCCGCTCCTGCAGGCGCGGGAAGATCCGGTAGATGTCTTCGAGTTGCCACGGCGAATCCTTGCGCGCGCCGAGGCGCAGGTTTTCCTCCACGCTCAACAGGCGGAAAATGCCGCGATGCTCTGGCACGAAGCACAGGCCCGCCGCTGCGATCCGATGCGCCGCCTGCCCGCTGATTGTCTTGCCCGAGAAGGCGATCTCACCGCGACGCGGCGCCACCACGCCCGCAATCGCCTTGAGCGTCGTGGACTTGCCCGCACCGTTGCGGCCGAGCAGCGTGACCGTTTCGCCCTCGTTCACCTGCAGCGACACGCCTTGCAGAATATGACTCTTGCCGTAGTAGGCGTGGATATCCCGTACGTCGAGCATCATGCGCGGCCTCCCGTAATCATGTTGCCGAGATAGGCGCTGCGCACGCGCTCGTCGCCGCGTATCGCATCGGGCTTGCCCTCCACGAGCACTCGCCCCTGCTGCATCACCGTGATGGTGTCGGAAATATCCATGACGATGCCCATGTTGTGCTCGATGAGCACGACCGTATAGTCGTCGCGCAGGCCGCGGATCAGCGCCTTCATGTCGTCGAGATCGTCGATGCCCATGCCCGAGGTGGGCTCGTCCAGGAAGATCGCGCGCGGCCGCGCGGCCAGCGCCATGCCCACTTCGAGGCGCCGCTGCTGGCCATGCGAGAGCGCGCCCGCCGCCGTATCCGCATGGCGTTGCAGCGCGAGGCGCTCCAGCACGCGCTCCACCGTTTCCGTGTGGGCGAGCGCGCCGTGCGGCGGCGTCCATGCGTTGAGCGCGCGGCGCGCCTGAACGCCCTGTGCCGCCACGCGCAGGTTCTCGCGTACGCTCAGGTTCTGGAACAGGCTCGTCACCTGGAACGATCGCGCAATACCGCGGCGCACGCGTTTGTGATCGGGCTCGCGCGTGATGTCGTGGCCGTCGAATACGATGGAACCCGAAGAGATCGGCACCGTGCCCGTGAGCACGTGAAAGAGCGTGGTCTTGCCCGCGCCGTTCGGCCCGATCACCGAATGCACCGTGCGCGGCGCGATGCGCAGGTCCACGCCCGAAAGCGCCGTGAATTTGCCGTAGCGCTTCACCACGCCACGCGCTTCCAGAATCGCTTCGCTCATGGCTGCTCCTTGCTGTGCGCGTCCGCGCCATCGGTACGACGAAGCGCGGCCACGACGCGCTCACCCAAACCCCACAGACCGCGCTGCATGAAGAGGCTCACGGCGATCAGCACGAGGCCGAGCAGCAGCAGCCAGCGCGGCCACAAGGTGGAAAGCCAGTCGGCAAAAAGCACGTAAAACGCCGCGCCGATCACCGAGGCGAACAGGTTGCCGCTCCCGCCTATCACCGTCATCAGCAGGATCATTTCGCTCGTGTGATAGTCGATGTTTGAGAGCGGCGCGATCCCGGTCATCATGGCGTGCAGCGCGCCGGCAAGACCCGTGACCGCGCCGGAGATCACGAACGCCATCAGCTTGAAGCGGCTCACGTGATAGCCCGCCGCGCCTGCGCGCGCTTCGTTGTCGCGAACCGCGAGCAACGTGCGGCCGAACACGGAGTGCGAAACGCGCACCATCAACGCGAACACGACGACGAACACCACGGCGACGAAGCCGTAGTACTGCCACGGAGAATCGAGTGCGACAAGCGCGTGGGATCCGACCGAAAGCGCCGGACGCGGAATATCGAGCAGACCGTTGTCGCCGCCGGTGATATCCGGCAACGAATAGGCGAGAAAGTAGAAGAGCTGGCCGAACGCGAGTGTGAGCATCACGAAGTACGTGCCGCGCTGGCGAATGGAAAACCAGCCGACCATCGCCGCCGCGAGCGCACCCAGCACAGCCGCAGCCACCAGCGCCGCGAGCACCGAAGGCACGCCGTGCGTGAGCAGGAGACCGGCGGTATAGCTGCCGAGTCCAAAGAAAATGCCCTGCCCGAACGAAAGGAGCCCGGTAAAGCCAAGCAGCAAATTGCAGCCGAGCGCCGCGAGTGCGAACACGAGCACTTCGGTCGCGAGCGATCCCGAGCGGATGGTAAGCGGCAATGCGCACACCACGACGATCGCAAGGAGAACATAGCGATAGCGTCGCAGCAGCCCGCCAGGCCCGGCCGCATCGCGTGTGCCCGCGCCAGCGGCGAGTTTCGTCGACTCGATCATGCGGCCCTCCCGAGCAGTCCGTTCGGACGCAGCAGCAGCACGGCCGCCATCGCCACATAAATCATGAGCTGCGCGCCCTGTGGCCAGAGCGTGCTCATGAGGCTCTGCACAATCCCGACCAGCAGGCCGCCCACCAGCGCGCCGAGAAAGTTGCCCATCCCGCCCACCACCACGACGACGAAGGCCACGCTCAACGCTTCGAGCCCCATGAATGGATCGACGCCGCGGATGGGCGCCGCCAGCACGCCCGCGAGCGCCGCCGTGGCCGCGCCGAGCGCGAACACGAGGCTGAATACGCGCGTGACGTTGATGCCGAGCAGCGACACCATCTCCGACGACTCACTGCCCGCCCGCACCGCGCTGCCGAGGCGCGTGCCTTCGAGCACCCACCAGAGCAGCACGGCGAGCACGGCGGTGAAGCCGATCACGAAAAGACGGTACTTCGGATATACGAAGCTGCCCCAGATCACGACGCCGTTCAGCGCATCGGGCACGGCCACGTTGTCGCCGAGCGGTCCCCACACGAGAATCGCACATTCCTGGATCACGAGTGCGAGCCCGACGGTGGCGAGAATATGGAACTCGTGCTGCTGCGCATAGATATGCCGCAAAACGAGTTTCTCCACGACCCACGCAAGCGCGCCCACCACGATCGGCACGATCACGAGCGAGAGCCAGAAGCTGCCCGACCACTGCAGAAATTGATAGCAGCAATAGGCGCCAAGCAGGTAGAACGCACCGTGCGCGAAATTCACGAAGCGCAACAGGCCAAAGACGATCGAGAGACCGACCGCCAGCAGGAAATACAACATCCCGACGCCGATCCCATTGATGATCTGCAGCAGATAGACATTCATGGCGTGCGTAGCATAGAAGTGACGAACGAGCGACCGACAAGCGGCGCCTGGGCCCGCAATGCAACCTCAGGCGATCTTGCACTCCGTCTTGTCGAGCGGAAGGAACGACTGGCCCGAGCTGACGATGTCCACGTAGTCGTCGGCATTCTTCATCGCCGACTTCTTCTTGCCCTTCAACAGATAGTAGTTCTTGAGCACCTGGTGGTCGCCCTTGCGGATCTCTTCAGGTCCCGTCAAACCCGCATACTTCATGCCTTCCAGAGCGGCAACGACTTTCTTCGGATCGGCGCTGCCCGCCTTCACCATGCCGTCGAGCAGGATCTTCGAGCAGATGTACGAGCCCGCGAGGCTGTAGTTGGGATTCGCCTTGAAGGCCGCCTGGGTGCGCTGCACGAGGTCGTGATTGAGCGGCGTGTCGATGCCGTGCCAGTACTGCGCGCCGAAGTACACGCCATCGCACAGGTCCGGACCCAGCGCCTCGAACTGTTCGAGACCCGAGGCCCACGCCATGAGAATCGTGCAGTTGTTCTTCATGCCGAAACTCACGGCCTGGCGCAGCGTATCGGAGGACTGCGAACCGAAGTTCAGAATGAGCAGCACGTCGGGCTTGGCGGCCACCGCGTTCGTGAGATAGCCGCTGAATTCCTTCTCGGTGAGCGAGTGATAACTGTTGCCCACGTGCTCGATGCCCTTCTCCTTGAACACGTTCTTCGCGGCCGTGAGCAGGCCTTCGCCGAACACGTATTGCGGCGTGATCGTGTACCAGCGTTTGGCCTTCGGCTGCATCTGGATGAGCGGGCGCACGGTCTGCTCGATCGCGCCGAAGGTCGGCACCGACCAGCGGAACGTGGCGGCGTTGCAGTCCTTGCCGGTGATTTCGTCGGCGCCGGCCGTGGTGATGAAGACGCCGCCGCTCTTGTCGACTTCCTTGCCCATGGCGAGCGCTTCGGAAGACAGCACGCCGCCCGCAAAGAAGCGCACGCCCTTTTGCTGTTCGATCTCCTGCACGCGGCGCACGGCCGTCGCGGGCTTGCCCTCGGTGTCGAGCGTGGTGTAGTCGAGCGGCAAGCCGAGCACCTTGCCGTACTGCTTGACCGCGAGCTGCATGCCGAGATCGGCGTACTTGCCGTTGGCCGCGAACGGCCCCGACATCGGCACGGGGCACGCGAGCTGCACGCCGGCCGCCCCCTGCGCGAACGCCCGTGAGGACGAGAGGACGCTCAGCGCGCCCGGCATGGCCGACAGCGCGGCCAGTTTCAACAGTTCTCGGCGATTCAAGTTGAGGCTCCTTGTGGGGAAACACAGACACGAACGACGCGGCAGACTGCAAAACCGTACCGGCGCATACGAGGCGGCCTGCGAGACGGTGATTTCTATTTATCATGATAAATAGAATGAACCCGATGCTAGGTATAATTAATTGCAGTGTCAATCCGTCAAAAACCTCGTCTGCCTCGCAGCGCCTCTCCATCAACCGCGGCGCGGCCGGCGCGAGGCAAACGAAACAACGAAACCAACATTACGCAGGGAGTCGCGAAGATGGTCACGAACCGGGTCAGATCGGGGGTCGCCGTCGAGATCAAGCAGCCCAAGCGCGCCGATCTCGTCGCCGAGGAGATCAAGCGCCTCATTACCGAAAAGGATTTGAAGCCGGGCGACCGGCTACCGCGCGAAGCCGAATTGCAGCAGCTCTATTCGGTCAGCAAGAGCACGATCCGCGAGGCGCTCAAGTCGCTCGAAGTGCAAGGGCTCATCAAGGTGTCCACGGGGCCGAGCGGCGGCGGCATGGTGGTGGAAGTGCCGCTCGACCGCACACTGCAATTGCTGCAGAACTATCTGTTCTTCAAGGATGTCTCGATCGACGACATCTATACCGTGCGCCAGCAACTCGAGCCCGAACTCGCTGCGGGCGCCGTGCCGCATCTCACCGAGGCGGACTTTGCCGCGCTTGAAGCGAACATCGAATGCTGCGACGGTGCGAGCGGGCCGCACGACCACGGCCACCTCGTGCGTCAGCGTCAGGAGGACATGACGTTTCACGACATCCTCGCGGCCGCGAATCCCAACCCGTTCCTGCGCTTTATCTGCGAGTTGATCAACGAAATGATCCGCCAGCTGATCGAGTTCAGGAACGACACGCCGATTGCGGAGCATCGCCGCTTTGGCGCTTCGAACGTCAAGATTCACCGCGAGATCGTGAACGCCGCGCGCGAGCGCGACGTCGAACGTGTGCGCGCGCTCATGGTCCAGCACATGACGGAGGCGCCCAAGCATGTCAAGCGAATGAAAGGCAAACTGCGCGGGCGGCTGATTCTCGATTCGGAAATCCGCAAACGCGTGCGCATGATCGCGGGCACTGGCGCAGCGGACGAAAAGGAGGAGTGAGGGAACACCACGACGCCGCGCCAGCGAATACGCTTACCCCCTGCTTTCACGCCTATCTTCATGCGGCCGGCTCGCCGCTGGCCCGCTTCCATTGCCGCTTTCTGCCAAGCCCGGAATGCAGTGCGCCGACGCCCGCACAAAGCATTGCAAACGAAGGCAACTCGGCAAGCTGCGACGATTATTATGCGTTCTACATTTGAAGCCGTGCTGACGCACCGTTTCCATATCGCACGCGTGATTTTCATCCTAGACTCATTTGGCGGGAGGCAATCAGACCGCCTGCCCGGCAAGCACACGCTATGAGACGTACGCGGGGAATGACTCACTCAGGTTGACCAGAACTCCCGGTTGCAGCGACCGCGCAGCCGATATCTATTTCGCATCGTCAATACTCTCGCCGGATAGCTCAACCAGAAAGCATCGCACAGGCCATTTCTTCAAATTTCGGAGAACGAAAGTGAGTGCATACGGATTCGGAAAAAGCGGCTACCGTGCGCAGGAACTCAAGCCCTACAGCACTTCGGCCACCATGCACCAGGAAGTCATGCGCCTCGTGACAAACGGAACGCGTGTCGACGGCGGCGTGCTCAACGAAACCGCCGCGACCGACGGATGGCGCGCGACAGTGATGCTCGATCTGGTGTACTCGTGGAATCCGTTTGGCGGGAGCCTGTTCTCGCCAAAGTATTATCCGGGTCACGCCGGCCTGGCGATCTGGCGAGCCGCGCCGGTCCATCCGCGATATGTTTCCACCGGCATTTACAGCGACGGGTCCCTCGGTGCAGAAGGTGTGAGCACGGACGAAACCTACAATGCGGGAAGCATGAATCTCTGGTATTTCACGAAGCCCATCTCTAGAACCAGCGCAATACAAATGCTCCAGCGCATCAACGCGCAAGGCGGAAAAACGCTGACCTACAGCGAGTTTTTGGCCAACCGCTACACGTCCGATAGTTACAACTGCCACACTTACGTGGACGATGTATTGGCCGCGGGAGGCTTGTCCTCCGTCATGGGGCGGCCATCAAGCTGGCTGACTCCCTGGTTCTATAGCCTTTCCTTCAGTGTGTCGGGGTGGCACTCGAGTGTCATGTACAACACCAAGAACATCGAATAGTGCCGCAAAGCCAGGGGGAGCCGTTATGAGAACAACTGTGGCGACGTGGAACAGCCAGGGCTACAACAACGCAAAATGGGACATCGTCAAGCAGCTGGCGCGGTCCTGCAGCGTGATTTGCCTGCAAGAGGCCGGCGCGCTGGCTTCCGAACCCGCAGGGACCCAGCGCGACGGGCTGTACATTTACGGCTGGTCTGGTGCAGACACCGATGCTTACCGGAACAATCGGGTTAGTCTCGCTATCGTTTCGACGCAGCAAGCCACGAGCATTGGTTTTAGCTTCGGATACGATCGAGGCCTCGGCTATATCACGATTGGCAACATGCTTTATGGCACCTGGCATGAAAAGCGCGGTAACGGCGGCATTGCGCAGGCGCTCATCGGCGCACTCAGGGAAACGGGTGCAACAACCTGCATAATCGGCGGAGATTTTAACGACCAGACGTTCACCGTTCATGCACTTGGTTCGAGCTCAAGATCGAGAATGACCATTCGGTCTGTCGACTCTTCAGCATACAACTTTGCCTACTCTGGCACGCCAACTCACAAAGTCAGCGGACACAATCTCGATCGCGTGTACGTGTCCAACAATCTGACCATCATTCACCATTGGGCCATTTCGGTACCCGTTAGCGACCACAATCCCGTTTGTGCAACGGTGGTCGACTCCACCGCCGATATGACCTATTGGGAGTCCTTCAAGTCCTTATTTGCGTAGCGGCGCGTATGGCGTATGGCGCATTCATTCCGCGACCGCGCCGCCTTCCTTCGGCGGAAGCGGTTGCGGGTTGAGCGCGGCCCAGTCCACGCCTTGCAGCACGCTATCGACAATGGCCACATCGCCGCCCGAGCGCACTGCAAAGAACACCGTTTGCCCAAGCGTGATGGACACCCTCTTCGGATGCGCCTTCAGACCATCGATCATCACGAGCGTGGGCTGCGCGAGGCTGCCCATGAAAGCCTCCTGCTCGGCGTGAGTACGGCATGGTGGATGAGGCTGCACCGTTACCGTGCCGCACAGCTTGGGGTCGGCGATGCTGCTCCACTCGAAAACACCCACACTACCGAAAGCGTGCGAATACATGCTGTTCGCGGGTAGGCAGGCACTGTCGAAGCGCGCGTGCCCCTCGCCGCCCTGCACGGAAAAGCCCGCGGTCGACGCCGACTGCGTGGACCACATCACCACGTCGTTACGCTTGATTGCAAGTTCCGCCGGTTCGGCAGCAAATTCGCCGTTGGCGAACACGACCGTGACATAGTGGGTGCTCGGCGCGGTGCCCGCCTCCTGCGCCACCGAGATCGCGAACTCCGCGTGATGACCCGGTGCGCTCAATGCGCGGGGCGCGCCAAGCGCGTAGCGATGCGCGCCAGGCGTCGTGAAGCGATGCGCGAAGGTGTCGCCAACGCGCAAGTAACGGCTGTCCAGACTGTTCATGTTCTGCTCTCCAGGCCAACGGTCTCACGAAGCGATGCCTGCCGTGACCACGAGCTCGGCTTTGTCGGTTTGCTGAACCGCGCAATCGAGCGACAGGATATTAATGGACACCGCCGGATCGCTCGGGCCGGCCGCGGGCAGAACCTGCTGCACAGCGGGCTCCTTGTAGATCGTGAAGGTCAGGCCAGCAACGAACGGTGTCAGCAATGGCCCGATCAGCCCGGTGATTCCGGCCACGCCAATCGCTGCCAGTAGCGCCGCGATCAGGCCGCCAAGCAACGGCCCGATGAAGGGCACCCACGCCACCGCCGCCTCGATGGCGAGCCCGAGCGCGGTGAGGATCGCGGCGGCCGCCACACTGAGCGAGAGGTTCGGCACCGAAAGAATGCGTACGTTAATGAGCCAGTTGCCGGCGTTCAACTGAGGCAGGACGGAGAAATCGGCGGAAAAGGTCAGCGTGTCCGAATAGTTGAACGGAATCGAGACGGTGGGCCAGTTGATGCAGATCTTTGGCGTGCAGACCTTGCCGACGCACGGTATATCCACGCACACCTGAGGAATGCAGAAGTTCGGCAGGAAATCGTTGAGGTCGACACCGAACGACAGATTCAAGCTGTAATTCAGATTCACGTTGGTCATTTCAATCGTATCGGGCGGCGCAAGCACGACCGTGCCGCCGGAAAACGACGCACTGGCGCCTGCCGACACCACGAACGGCCCGAGGCTGCCCGATGTCGAGGTCGACTGCGTGCCGAGCAGCGTCTCGGCATCGTGCAACAGGCGCGTGACCGCCACCTGGTCCGCCGCGAGGGTAATGTCGCTCATCGCCATACTCCTCAGGTGATGTCGCCGAAAACTTCGATCTGGTCGTCCTGGGCCACGGGGCCCTGCTGCAGCGTGAGCGAGACGCCGTCCAGCGTGAACACGTTGAACGGAATCGTGACCTGCCCGAGCGCCCACGTGAGCAACGCGGTCAGGATGCACTCCACAATCTGCTCGAGCGCGACCGGCTGGATCCCCTCGACCGAGACCTCGACGAGCGAAATGCCGATAGACCCGGATCCCGGCGCCGAATTCACGACGCGAGGCGCGCACAGCACCGCAACCTGCAACTTGAGTTCGATGAGATGCGCGCCCCGGTCGCCCGTGCGGCTCTCCTTCGGCGTTCCGCACAGGAAGTCGATCACCACGGTCGTGTAGACCGTAAACTGGTCATTGCCAGGAGGCAGCAACTCCGTTGAGGAATCGGGCGGCGTGATGTCCACCTTCGGTATTTCGAAGCGAATCAGCGCTTGAAGCCCCAGTAAAAAACCAGGAAGGCTCGACGTATCGATTGGCGTGACGAGATTGGGATTGGTTGCGAATAGCGATGTGCCGTAAGCGAGCAAATGCGGGCGCGCCGTGAAGAAGACATCGAGAAATTTGTCGATGCCAGTTTCGCTTACGCCACCGAATAGATGGTGTGCTCCGGTCAAGCTCATGCTGGGCCTCCCGTGCGATCGACTCGCGAGGATCGGGCAGAAGCACAGCACAGTGCACCGCAGTTAGACCACTATTCCGGTCCCCACCCCTACCCTCCAACAAACTTATGTTTAACGGCGTTTTTCGTCAAGATAATTTCGCTATGCGAATTAAATTATCGCAATGCTTTCGAACATTCGAATATTGAGTTTTCGTGACACGCAATTGACGATGACGACAAGCGTGCGATGGTCACGATGCGCTGGCGCATGAGCCCGCGCGAACCCGCTATCCCGTCATCACCGGCGCAGCGCCTCTGCTGAGCATTCGATCAGCCCGCGTATCACGCGGCTGCGTGTGGAAGCGCGCGACCACAAAATGCCGAAGCGGCGCGGCTCGGTAGCCTCGGGCAGAGGAAGGCGCGCGAGCCGCAAGTCCTTCGTAAGCGGCGTGCCGATATCGGGCACGAGCGAAACGCCAAGGCCGCGATCCACCATCAGCGCAATTGCCATCAGCGAGTTCAATTCGAATAGCTCGCGCGGCGCGATCTTCGCGCGGCGCAAATACTGGTCGGCCTGCTTGCCGCCGCCGAGCGCGCGGTCGTAACGAATAAACGGCTCGCGTCGCAGCAGTTCGTGCGGATCGGTCCGCGCGAACCTTGCAGGCGCAAGCACGACGATGGGCTCTTCACGCAACAGATGCCAGTCATAGGATTTCGGCAGCGCGAAGGCCGGGTGCAGGCAGATAGCCACGTCCAGCTCGCCGCGCTGCAAGTCTTCGAATAGCTCCGTCGACGTGCCGGCGCGAATCAGCAGTTTGACCTGCGGAAAAGCTGCGGCGAAACGGGCCAGCACGTCGGGCAGCACGCTCAGCAGCGCCGATGTGATGGTCCCCACGCGCAGTTCGCCGCCCATTTCCTGCTCCTGCGCCAACGCTTTCAGTTCGTCGAACCCGCGCACGAGCGAGCGGGCGCGCTCCACCACGCGCTGGCCCGCCTCCGTGGGAATGACGGTGCGCCCCGCGCGCATGACGAGCGCGACACCCAGTTCGCGCTCGAGTGCCTGGATTTGCTGCGCGATCGCGGCGGGCGTCACGCCCACACGACGCGCAGCCTCCGCCATGGAGCCGCTCTCCACGACCAGCAGCAGGTTGCTCAGAAAGGCTGTATCCATAAACGTAGCTTTTCTATGGTTTGAAGATAGATCCGCATAGTTTATCTAAATCATTGCCGATCGTAGACTGCCCTTCAGTGGTGATCTATACGGAATGCGTGGAGATGAGAAGCAAACTGTTCGTACCGGCATCGCGCCCGGAGCTGTTCGAAAAGGCGCTCGCGAGCGCCGCGGACGCGTTGTCGTTCGACCTGGAAGACTCGGTTGCGCCTGCGCGTAAACCCGAAGCACGCGAGGCGCTGCGAGCCCTGCTCGTTTCGCCTGCCGTGCGCGAACGCGGCAAGGTGCTGATCGTACGCGTGAACGCGCTCGACACACCGTGGTTCGCCGATGATATCGCCGCCGTGGTTCAGCCCGGTCTCGATTACGTGAATCTGCCGAAACCCGAATCCGCCGACGACGTGCGCGCCGCCGCCGCCGCGATCGAGCGCGCGGAACGCAGCAACGGCGTGAGCCGCCCCGTGAGGCTGCTGCTCAACGTCGAGTCGCCGCGCGCGCTGCGCGAGGCCGCAACGCTCGCGGCCGCCCATGCGCGCGTGGCGGGACTGCAACTGGGTCTTGGCGACTTGTTCGAGCCGCTCGGCATCGCGCGGCGCGATCCGGCAGCCGTGCAGCAAGCCATGTTCAGCCTGCGGCTCGCCGCGGGCGAAGCTGGCGTATTCGCGTACGATTCGGCTTTCGCCAATATCAAGGATACCGAAGGATTCCGCGCCGAGGCCGAATTGGCCCGTGCGCTCGGCTTCCTCGGCAAAAGCTGTATCCACCCGAGCCAGATCGCACTCGCCAACGATGTGTTCCGCCCTTCCGACGAAGAAATCGCTCACGCGTTGCGTGTGGTGGAAGCCGCACGCAACGCCGAACGTGACGGCGTGGGCGCTTATGTCGTGGACGGCAAGATGATCGACGCGCCATTCGTCGAACGCGCTCGCGCGCTCGTGCAACGCGCTGAGCGGCTTGGTCTCGTTGCGTGCGCAACGTCGAGCGAGGTGCGCCAATGAACCCGTCACCCGAAACGAACGCCGCGCCGCGCGGCCCGCTCGCTGGCGTGCGCGTGCTCGACCTGAGCGCCTATATCGCCGGCCCCTATGGCTGCACGCTGCTCGCCGATCAAGGCGCGGACGTCATCAAGATCGAACCGCCCACGGGCGACAACCTGCGCAAGTACCCCTCCACACTGGAAGCCGAAAGCCGCGCCTTTCTCGGCGTGAACCGCGGCAAACGCGGGCTCGTCCTCGATCTGAAGCAACTCTCCGCCCAGGCTGTGCTGCAGCGTCTCGTCAAACAGGCCGACGTGCTCGTGCATAACTTCCGGCCCGGCGTGCCTGCACGCCTCGGCATTGCCTGGGAACAACTGCGCGACGTGAATCCGCGGCTCATCTACTGCGCGGTCACCGGCTATGGCGACCAGGGTCCGAACAAGGACAAGGCCGGCTACGACCAGGTGCTGCAAACCATGACGGGCATGTGCACGTTCCAGGGCAAGCGCGGCGGGCCGCCCGAGATTCTCTACGGCTCGGTGGTCGACTATTACGCCGCCGCGCTCGTTGCAGCAGGGGTATCGTCCGCGCTGTTCGAGCGCGAACGCAGTGGCGCGGGCCAGTACGTGGGCGTTTCGCTGTTGCGCAGCGCGCTGACCATGCAGTCCGCACGCATGATCTGGGCCGACGGCGAACCGAAAGACGTAGGCCGCGACATGCGCTCGGGCGGCATCACCGGCATTCATCCCACGCGCGAAGGCTGGCTCTACATCTCGGCGAACACGCCGCATTTCTGGCAGGCGCTCTGCGAAAAAACCGGGCTCGCTGCACTGGCGCAGGACCCGCGCTACGATTCGGTGCGCAAACGTGCCGAGCATCGCGACGAAATCGTGCCGCAATTGCACGCCGCATTGCAGGCGCGCAGCGCGCTCGAATGGGAAGCGCACTTCGGCGAAGCCGTGCCCTGCGCGGCGGCGCGCACGGTCGAGGATATGTTCGACGACCCGCAGGTGCTCGAAGAAGAGATGGTCACGCGCTACGACTATCCCGGCGTGGGCGCGTACCGCGGCTTTCGCGAGCCGATCCGCTTTGGCGCGACGCCCGCACCCGATCCGATCGCCGCGCCCGCCTTTGGCGAGCATTCCGATGCGGTGCTGCGCGAGGCCGGATGGAACGATGCGGAGATCGAGCGCTTGCGAAACGAGCACGCCGTGCTCTGAACAGAAAAAGCCGCAACGGCGCACGTCGATCCCCGTTGGCGTGCGCGGCAAACAAGGAGACAACGCGATGGACCGTGAGCAGCATGTCCATACCATCGACATACCCAACGCGCGCATGGAAGCGCCCGCCTTCGCGTGCGATTCGCATATCCATATCTACGATCGCCGCTTCGCCGCGTCGCCCGGCAACGATGCACGCATCGTTGAAGGCGCAACGGTCGATGACTACCGCCGCGTACAGGCACGCACCGGCACGCAGCGCACCATCATCGTTACCCCGCGTCCGTATGGCACCGACAACTGCGTAACCGTCGACGCGATCCGCCAACTGGGTATCGACAACGCTCGCGGCGTCGCCGTCCTGCGCCCCGACGTGAGCGACGCCGAACTCGACATGCTCGATCGCGGCGGCATACGCGGCATCCGCTTCACGTTGTACACGCCGCATCAAGCGGTCGTCACCTTCGACATGGTCGAGCCGCTTGCGCGACGCATCGCGGAACTCGGCTGGCATGTGCAATTGCACTGGACCGCCGATCAGATCGTCGAGCACGAAGCGTTGCTCACGCGACTGCCCTGCAAGATGGTGTTCGATCATCTCGCGCGGCTGCCCTTGCCCGCGGGCACTTCGCATCCCGCGTATGGCGTGGTGCGCCGCCTCGCGGCTTCGGGGCGCGTGTGGGTCAAGCTCTCGGGCGCCTATCTGGATTCGCAAGCGGGACTCGCAGGCGGTTACGCCGACATTGCCGAGACCGCGCGCGCATGGGCAGCACTGCTGCCGCAGCGCACCGTGTGGGGCAGCGATTGGCCCCACGTAACGGAAGCGCACAAGCCCGATACCGCGTCGATCTTCAATCTGCTCGGAACATGGGTCGAGGACGAAGCGGCGCGCAAACGGATTCTCGTGGACAACCCCGCCGAACTCTACGGCTTCGCCCGATGAACTAGCGCTACTACGCACCCGATACAAACAGCCGCGCGCCAGGTACGCGCGGCCACTTTCCGCTCCAGGAGACAACACGTGAAGTCCACCGCCACCGCCGCCCCCGTACGCAAGACACGCTTCACCGACGCGACGATCAGCCTGTTCGAGCGCACCATTCCCGACCCGTTCGTGCTCGCGATCCTCATCACCGCAATCGTGGCCGCGCTCTCGGCAATGTTCGCCCCCCATGCGACGCTCAACA
Source organism: Paraburkholderia acidiphila (assembly GCF_009789655.1). GTDB lineage: Bacteria > Pseudomonadota > Gammaproteobacteria > Burkholderiales > Burkholderiaceae > Paraburkholderia > Paraburkholderia acidiphila. The sequence continues at coordinate 478,614 of NZ_CP046911.1, read as the reverse complement.
CGCTCGTGGTCGGCTGGTACAAGGGATTCTTCAATATCCTCACGTTCGCCTTCCAGATCACACTCGTCCTCGTCACGGGCCACGCGTTCGCGCACGCCGCGCCCGTGCAGCGCGTGTTCAAGGCGCTCGTGGGCATTGCCCGCACGCCCGTGCAGGCGGCCTCGCTTACCTTCGTGCTCGTGGCCGTGGCCTCGTTCTTCAACTGGGGCCTCGGCCTCGTGGTCAGCGCGCTGCTCGCGCGCGAAGTGGCCAAGCGCATGCGCGTGGACTTCGCCTGGATCGTCGCAGCGGGCTTTTCAGGCTGGGTGGTATGGGCGAGCGGCATTTCCAGCTCGATCGCGCTCGCGCAATCCACGCCCGGCAGCGCGATGAACGTCGTGCAAAAGCTCACCGGCGAAGTGCTGCCGTTCGGCGACACCGTGTTTACCGCGTTCAATCTCGTGCCCGTGGTCGTCATGCTCATCGCCACGCCCATCGTGCTCGCCTTCCTCAAGCCGCGCGACGAAGACGCCGTCGTGCTCGACATCGAAAAGAACCCCGACCCGGAACCGCGCAAGCGCCCCGAAGGCAAGCTGAGTTTCGCCAAATGGCTCGAATACTCGTGGATCGGCAGCGCGTTCATCGGTCTCGTGGGCGTGACGTTCCTCGTGCTCGCGCAAATCGAGCACATTGAAGCGTTTTCCGGCGTGAACGCCGTGATCTTCGTGATGTTCATCGCGGGCGTGATCCTGCACGGCTACCCGCTCGCTTACGCGGACGCGGTCAAGAACGCCGCCAAACAAACCGGCTCGATGATGCTGCAATACCCGCTCTATGGCGGCGTAATGGGCATGATGGACGCCACCGGCCTGCCCAACGTGATCTCGCACTTCTTCATCGCAATCTCGAACACGCACACGCTGCCGTTCTGGAGCTATGTGTGCTCGCTGATCGTCACGTTCTTCATTCCGAGCGGCGGCGGCCACTGGGCCGTGCAAGGCCCGTTCGTCGTGCCCGCGGCGATTGCGCTGCATGCCTCCATGCCCGCCACCACCATGGCTGTGGCAATGGGCGAACAGGTCTCCAACATGATGCAGCCGTTCTGGGCCGCGCCCGTGGTCGCGATGGCCGGTATTGGCGTGCAGCGCGTGCTCGGCTTCACGGTCATGACCTTCCTGCTCGGCACCGTGGTATTCGGCGCGGCGCTGTTGCTGCTCGTTTAACTTCACGTAAACCAACAAGGAACAAGGAGACACCGCATGCAACGGCGTGCATTCATGGCGTCGCTCACGGCTCTCGCCGCGGGCGCGGGCACATTTGGCGGCATGGGCGCGGCGCGTGCGCAGAAGGTTGCGTCCGCACCCGCTTCGCCCACCATCGCGCAGCGGCTCGCCGCCTACGCCGCCGCGCTGAGCTACGACGACCTCGACGCAAACACGATCGAAGCGGTCAAGACCCACACCGCCGACGCGCTGGGCTGCGGTATCGCCGCGCTGGGCGAGAAACCCGTGGGCATCGCGCGCCAGGTGGCGCTGAACTATGCGAGTGGCGACGGCCGGGGCGCGCGACCTTTCGCACCTGTTCGCGCCCCTCGTCGTGCACGCCTGAAGAACGCAAAGGGGAGTATCAGCCTCTCCCGTGCCGCGCCGAAAGCTCTTCCAGATCGAGGTCGCGTTCGAGAACGCGCAATAGTTCGTCATGGATCTGGCCGGCGCGGTGCAGCTTCAACAGCTCCGCGCGCGCGGCTTCGACCGCGGCCAGCACGACGTCGTAGTGCGAGGTACGCATTTCCTGGGGATAGCTCTCGGCGTTCGCATAATTGCGCGTGAGGTTCGCCCGATACGTATACTGCTCCAGCAAACGCGGATGTATCACGCTGCCGTCGGCGCCGTGAACGAGCGGCGTGATCGCCGCAAGCTGAGCGGCTTCGAGGCGCGCCCATGCTTGCGGTTCATTCAGATAGGCGGTTTCACCTTCGATATCGTTCGCAGGCCTGATTAGCTTGATCAGCGGCCCGATGGTCGTGCCTTGCAGCAGCACAGTGAACAAAATGACGGCAAACGCAGCGAAAAGGATGAGATCGCGTCCGGGCATCGCCTCCGGCAACGCAAGCGCAATCGCCAGCGTAACCACGCCGCGCATGCCGGCCCAGCTCACCACCGCCGCACCGCGAAAGTCCGCGGCGCTCACACGGTCCGGCAATATCCGGTGCAACGCCGCTCTCACGATCTCGATTCCATAGGTCCACACGCAGCGAGAGACAACAACGGCGAGCACCACGGCCATCGCGGCGGGACCGAGCAGCGCGACCGCATTGCCCGTGCCGCCGAGGCGCAGCATGACCCCGCGCAGCGAGAGGCCGATCAGCACGAACACCAGCGCCTCGAGCACGAAAACCATGACCTGCCAGAACGCCGTGCCGCGGCTGCGCACGGTAGCCGAAAAGACTTCGTGCTGATGCCAGCCTAACTGCATGCCGCATGTAACCGTGGCGATCACGCTCGAAACGCCCAGCATGTCCCCCGCGATATAGGCGATCCAGCCCGCCAGCACCGACGCGGTGATGATCAGGTATTCGTCTTCGAGCTGACGCAGCAGACAAACCACCACATAGCCCACGACAAGGCCAACCATGATCCCGCCGAGCGCGAGCCCGACGAAACTGAGCGCCGCGTTCGGTTCGCTGAACGCCCCCGTCAATGCCGCCGCCACGGCGAAGCGAAACAGCACGAGGCCAGCGGCGTCGTTGAGCAGGCTCTCGCCTTCGAGCAGCACCATCAGGCGGCGCGGCAGCGCGAGCCGTTCGAGCACGGCCTTCGCGGCAACGGCATCGGGCGGCGACACCACGGCGCCCAGTGCGAAGCAGGCAGCCCACGGCAGCGAAGGAACGGCCCAATGCGCAACCACGCCAACCGCCCATGTCGTGAACGCCACCGCGCCAATGGCGAAAAGCAGAATGGGCGCGAGGTGACGTTTGAAATCGGACCAGACGAAGAAGTAAGCGCCGTCCATGAGCAGAGGCGGCAGGAATACGATGAGGACGAGGTCGGGGTCGATCACGACCGGCGGCAGGCCGGGCACGAACGCCAGGGCGGCGCCGCCGACCAGCAGCGCGGCAGCGGGCGGCAGACGCAGCCGTTTCGCGAGCAGCTCGAGCGCGATGATGGCGATGAGCGACAGGAGCACGAGCTTGAATGCCGACACGGCCGACATGACGCTTCCTTGTTGTTAGCCGGGTACGGTGCCCGGGGTGGCGCGAGGGAAAGCGTATCTTGCCATGAAGGCATGGCGGGAGGAACAGGCCTGCGGCCCGGCTGTGGGCGGCTAGACCGCGAGGTTGAGCCAGTCGGCGATCACATGCGCCGCAACGACGAGGCAGACGACCACCACCAGCACGCCCATGCACATGCCGATATCGGCGTACAAATGCCGGTGGCGCTCGATGATGGCCGCGAGATAGCTATCCGGGTCGACCGGCTTTTTTCCCGCCCGGTAGCGTTCGCGGAGTTTGGACATTGAAGTGGCCTCGGTGAATGGATTAGAGGCGTTCGAGCAAGAGGTACGCGCCGAGCACGATACCCATGCAAAATGCCGCGCAGCCGAGCGCCACGCCAAGATTGATAATTTCGGTGCACTGGCGTCGAACGAAATCGACGACGACACGCTCGCGCTGTGCAACGGGATGTGCGTTGGCGTGCGCGTGGATGGACTCGCCCAGCGCATCGACGTGTTTCATCAGATGCGACGTATCGAGCAACAGTTGCGGACCCATGATTTGCCTCCAGCGCGAATGATTCGGGTGAAGGCATCAGGTTAGGGAAATGGAAGTGGCGGGAATATCAGAGGAGTTCGAAAAAAAGCGCGAAGCTCCGTCCCTCAATTCCCGCAAGCATGAATCAAAAACTGCTGCATCGCGCGCGCCGGATCGCTCAACACCGCGCCCGGATGCCACAACATGCCCGCTTCCATCTGCGGAATGGCGTCCTCGATGGCGCACGCGTCGATGCGCTTACCCTCCAGCGACCACGGTCTGAACACCATGTCCGAGAGAATCGTCACGCCAAAGCCGTGCGCGACGAGCCCGCGCAGCGCCTCCATCGAACTCGTGCGAAACGCGATATTCGGTGCGATGCGCCGCTTCTTCCAGTAGCGCAGCGTCGAGGCCTCGCCCTCGTCCACCGTGATCAGGATATAGGGGTAGCGCGCGATGTCGCGCAGCGTGACGGTGCCCATCTGCGCTAGTGGATGTGTCGGCGCGGCCCACAACTGCCGTCGCGAACGCATCAACACGTGGTGGCCGAAACGCGCGCGCCGCTCCACGTTCGAGAGCAGCGCCACGCCAAGATCGACCTTGCCCGCGAGCACCGCCTCTTCAATCGCCGGCCGATCCAGGTCGTGTAGATCGATCTCGATCTCCGGATACGTCGCACGAAAGCGCGCAAGCAGTTCCGGAAGAAAATAGCCGAGCAGCGTATAGGAGGCGGCCATGCGCACCGTGCCACGCAGGCTGTGCGCGCGAAACGGCGCTTTGTGCAGCGCGTCGCGCACCGACTCCAGCACATGCCGCGCGTGATTGAGAAAGTCCTGCCCGTCGGGCGTCAGTTCCACGCCCTGTGGCAAGCGCACGAAAAGCCGCGTGCCGAGCGCCTCCTCGAGCGCGAGCACCGCATTGGTGATCGCCGACTGCGAGACATGCTCGGCCGCCGCCGCCATCGAAAACTGCCCGTTTTGCGCCGCCGCCACGAAGTAGCGGAACTGCCGCAAAGTCACGTCCTTGGCCATGTGCTTTTCGAATATCGTGAGTCGTGGGTTCCGATTCTACGATACGTGGTCTTCGATGTCCCGGCGGCGGCCTGCCGGACGCATCGCGTCACCTAGCGCGGCGCCATACGCAACGCACCGTCAAGCCGTAACACTTCGCCGTTCAAATAGCGGTTGCCGACGATATGCTCGACGAGCGCCGCGAACTCCGCGGGCTGACCAAGGCGTTGCGGAAACGGCACGCCCGCGCCCAGCGCCTGCTGCACTTCGGCGGGCATGGCGAGGAGCATCGGCGTTTCGAAGATACCGGGCGCGATGGTCACGACGCGAATCGCATTGCGCGCCAGTTCGCGCGCCGCAGGCAGCGTGAGCGAAACCACACCGCCCTTCGAAGCCGCGTAGGCCGATTGCCCGATCTGGCCATCGTACGCCGCCACCGAAGCCGTGTTGACGATCACGCCGCGCTCGCCGCCGGCGTCGGGCGCGTTGTTCGCCATCGCTACGCCGGCCAGGCGCATCACGTTGAAGGTGCCGATGAGGTTGACGCTGACGACCTTCGCGAACAGATCGAGCGAATGAGCGCCCTCTTTTCCGACGATGCGTTGCGCGGGCGCGATCCCCGCACAGTTCACCACGCCATGCAGCGCGCCGAAGCGCTGCGTGACGAGCGCCATTGCCGCCTCGACGCTTGCTGCCTGAGTCACATCAACTTCAACTGCCATCGCGTGCTCGCCGCCGCGCGCCGCCTCGTCACGTGCACGGGCAATATCGATATCGGCGAATACCACGTTCGCGCCGCGTTCGAGCAGATGACGGCCCACCGCCGCGCCAAGTCCTGACCCGCCGCCCGTGATGAAAAACGTCTTGTCCTGCACAATCATTTGCATCCCCTCCATCCGTTAGTTATCCGATCTTTCAAACCGTCTCACCCGCCAGTTCCGCACGATACTGCTCGCGCACATTGCGCGAGCGCTCGTAATTGCGCTCCTTGACGATACCGAACCCACGCACCGCACCCGGCACGCCAAGCAGGCCGATGGCCGCGGCAAGCGTGCGCTGCGTGAGTTTGCCCAGCACGAGGCGCACGTCGTCCTCGAATTCGCCGATCATCGCGCGCTCGATCACCCGGTCGCGCTGGCGTGCGAACGGGTCGAGCGGCGTGCCACGCAATGCCTTGCCGTGCTTGAGCACGCGCAGCAGCGGCTCGGCCCATACGCCGCGCAGTGCGATCTTGTTGCGGCGTCCCGTTTGTGCGTCGCGTCGCGTGAGGACCGGCGGCGCCATGTGAAACGTCTTCTTGCCCGCCGTGCCGTCGAACAACCCGGACAGGTACGCGCCAAAGCCACCGTCCGTATGCAGGCGCGCTACCTCGTACTCGTCCTTGTACGCGAGCACCTTGAAGTAATGACGCGCGGCCGCTTGCGCAAGCTCGCCGTTTGCACCTTCAATGCCACGCTCCGCTTGCGCGACGGTCTCGACCAGCGCGCGGTAGCGCGCGGCATAAGCCGCGTTCTGGTACAGCGTGAGATCGCGCTCGCGCTCGGCCACGAAGCGGGCGAGTTCGAACGGCGTGTTCGTCACGGCAGCGTCCGCTCCCGTCACGCGTTCAAGCACACGAGCGTCCTGTGCGATCAAACGTCCCCAAAGGAACGCGCGTTCGTTCATCTTCACGGCCGCGCCATTGAGTTCGATGGCGCGCAGAATCGATGCCTCGGTCAGCGGCGCGAGGCCCATCTGATACGCGTAGCCCACCATCATCATGTTCGAGGCGATAGCATCGCCGAAAATGGCTTCCGCGGCCGCGGTGCAGTCCCAGAACGCCGCGCCCTCCGCGCCCATCGCACTCTCTATCGCCGCCTGATGCACGGCCTTGCTCACCGGAAGGTCACCGTCGCGCACGAAGTCGGCCGTGGCCGTGATGCGCTCGTTCACGATGGCGCGCGCGCCACTGGCCGGCAGGCGCGAGAGCGCGCCGGACGATGCGGCCACCACGGCGTCGCAACCGAGCAGCACGTTGGCCGCATGCGCGCCGATGCGTGAGGTCGTGATGAGCCCGCGGCTCTGCGCGATCTGCACGTGGCTCAACACCGCGCCGTTCTTCTGCGCGAGGCCGGTAAAGTCGAGCGTCGAGGCGCCGCGCCCTTCGAGGTGCGCGGCCATGGCGAGGATCGCGCCGATCGTCACGACGCCCGTGCCGCCCACGCCGGTCACGACCATGCGCAGATGCTGCTCCAGCGCCTGCGGCACGCGTGCGGGCGGCGCGAGCGTGGCGCGCAACTCGGCTTCGATGCGCTGAATACGCGCGGCGTCCGGGCGCTTCGGCTCCATGCCCTCGACCGTCACGAAGCTCGGGCAAAAGCCCTTCACGCACGAGGTGTCCTTGTTGCAGCTCGATTGATTGATGGCCCGCTTGCGGCCCAGCTCCGTATCGAGCGGCTCGATCGCAATGCAGTTCGACTGCACGGAGCAGTCGCCGCAGCCTTCGCACACAGCCGGGTTGATCACCACACGCGTGGGCGGATCGATCAGCTTGCCGCGCTTGCGGCGGCGGCGCTTTTCGGCGGCGCAGGTCTGGTCGTAGACGATCACCGAAACGCCCTTCTGCTCGCGCAGGCGGCGCTGCAGCGCGTCGAGTGCGTCGCGGTGCAAGAGCGTCACACCCGTCGGCAACGCATGCGCGCCCACGTATTGCTCAGGCCGGTCCGTCACAACGACGGCTTCGCTCACGCCTTCGGCCTGCACCTGCGCCACCACGCGATGCACGGTGAGGCCGCCCTCGGCGGGCTGACCGCCGGTCATAGCGACCGCGTCGTTGAAGAGAATCTTGTAAGTGACGTTCGCGCGCGCCGCCACGGCCTGGCGAATGGCAAGGCTGCCCGAATGCTGATAGGTGCCATCGCCGAGATTCACGAACAGATGCGGCATGTCCGTGAACGCCGACATGCCGACCCACTGCACGCCTTCTCCGCCCATCTGGCAAAACGTCGCCGTGTTGCCCGCCTCGCCGAGCGCCATGATGTGACAGCCGATACCGGCCGCCGCATGCGAGCCGTCCGGCAGACGCGTCGATGTATTGTGCGGGCAGCCCGCGCAGAAGAATGGCTTGCGGGTGAGCGGTTCGCCCGCCGGCGCCGAAGCAAGCGCGATGACACGCTGCGCGCCCGACCGCGTATTCGTTGCGCTCGCAACGACATGTGGAATCTCAAGCGAAACGTGCTGAAAAAACCGTTGCAGCGCGCGGGCAAGCTGCTCCGGCGCGAACTCCATCGCCGCCGGGAGCAGCGGCTCGCGCTCGCCCAGCGTCTTGCCGTGCACGGACGGGCGCTCATGAGCCGACACGTTGAAAAGCGCTTCCTTGATCTGCCGCTCCACGAACGAGCGCTTTTCCTCCACGACGAAAAGCGCCTGCATGCCGCATGCAAACGACTTGATCCCTTCGGTTTCGAGCGGCCAGATCATGCCGACCTTATAGAGCCCGATGCCGAGCTGCTCGAGGCGCTCGGGCGTGAGACCCAGCGCCTCGAACGCGGCCAGCACATCCGCATGCGCCTTGCCCACCGTCACGATGCCCACGCGCGCATGCGCGGGCCGCAACAGCGCGCGGTCCAGCGGATTCGCCCGCATGAACGCGAGCGCGGCGGGCAGGCGCTCTTCGAGCACGCGGCGCTCCAGTTCGGCGCGCTCCGCGGGCCAGCGCAATTGCGTGTCGTAGTTGAAGCCGCGCTGCGCCGGAACCGCGATGTCCTCCGGCAAACGCAACGGCACGCCACTGCCCACACGCATCGAGCGGCCGCTTTCCACCGTCTCCGTAATCGCCTTGTAGCCCACCCACAACCCGCTGAAACGCGAAAGCGCATAGCCCGTGAGCCCGAACTCGATGTACTCTTCGACCGAAGCCGGAAAGAGGATCGGCATCATCGCGCCTTCGAATACGTGGTCCGTCTGGTGCGGAAACATCGAGGACTGCGCCGCGTGGTCGTCGCCCGCCACGGCCAGCACGCCGCCGTGCCGCGCCGTGCCGAGCATGTTGGCGTTGCGGAACACATCGCCGGTGCGGTCCACGCCAGGCCCTTTGCCGTACCACATCGAATACACGCCTTGCACGCGCTTGCCGGGAAACGCGTCGAGTTGCTGCGCGCCCCACAGCATCGTCGCGCCGAGGTCTTCGTTCAGGCCCGGCTCGAAGCGCACGTCGAAGTCCGCCAGCAGTGCCTTCTGGCGCCACAGTTCCTGATCGAATCCGCCAAGCGGCGAGCCGCGATAGCCGGAGACGAGACCCGCCGTTTTCAGCCCAGCCCGCCGGTCCGCGCGCGCCTGCTCGATCAGGATGCGCACGAGCGCCTGGGTGCCGGTGAGAAAGACCGCGCCGTCCTCGCGCAGGTAGCGGTCTTCGAGGCGATAGTCCGTATCGATCTGGCGCTCGGTCTCGACGGCTCGCATGTTCATGGTTGTCTCCGCTGTTCGGCTTGTGGGTATTAGCGGATTCTAGGTAGCCAATAGCGGCGATTCGTGCCAAACTGAGCCACAGATTACTCGCGAATTAGCAACATTCGCCCCAAATTCATCACTTTTAGGGAAACCTGGCCAATGAAATTCGATCGCGTGGATGTGGCCATCCTGCACGCCCTGCAGCGCGACGCGCACGTGAAGTCCGCCGACCTCGCGGAATCGCTCGGGCTTTCGCTCTCGCCGTTCTACCGGCGCATCCGCATGCTCGAAGAGCGCGGCGTCATCACGCAGTACGTCACGCTGCTCGATCAGGAGAAGGCGGGCTTTCCGGTGAACGCTTACGTGTCGGTGGCGATCGAGAAGAAGAATGAGACTCGGCTGGCCGCGTTCGAGCGCGCAATCTCGAACTACGACGAAGTGATGGAGTGTTATTTGATGACGGGCGCGTTCGACTACATGCTGCGCGTGGTGGCGAGCGATATTGCGGGCATCGAGCGTTTCGTGATGACGCGCCTCACCAAGATCGAAGGCGTGCGCGACATCCACACTTCCGTGGCGCTGCGCCGTGTGGAGTACAAGACCGAGCTGCCGGTGCGTGTGCGCGACGAGTGAAACGCTGCGAACGCGGCCATTCACTCAGGATGACGAACGAATCATCGCGTAGTCCAGACCCTCAAGTCTTGGGCACGGTCTTGCGCGCCGCTCGCAACGGTTTCGCGGGAGCATTCTGACGCTCGCGCACCTGATCGCGGGTCGAACGCAGTGCGTCGAGCCGGCCTTCGAGCATGCCCACCTGATGGCGCAAATCGCCCATCTGCGCCTGCAATGCCTGAATTTCGGCGCGCGCGCTTTCCTCCGAGCGCACCGCGCGCTGCGCTTCGGCTTGCGCAAGTTCGGCGCTCGCGCGCAACTTGTCGCGTTCGGCGGCAAAATCGGCGCGTGCCTGGTTCAGCGCGGTCTCGCGTTCCCGGCCCGCCTCGCGTGCGCGCTCCAGTTGCGCTTCGAGTGCGCCGCGCGTCGCAACGGCGGCAGCCTGCGCCTGTTCCAGCTCCTGAATGCGCACCTGCGCCGTGAGCAGCGCGGCGGTGCGCTGTTCGAGCGCCACCTCGGTGTGCCCGAGGTCGGCGCGCACGGCGGCGGTTGCGCCTTCCGCGGCACGTCGCGCCGCTTCCACTTCCAGCCGCAGCGCTTCGAGCGAAGCCTGCGCGGCCGCCGTGGCGCGGGTCCATAGCGCGCCCATGAGTTCACCGGCGGCCCCTTGCAGTTCCTCGGGCAAATCGGCGTGCTCGATGCGCACGCGGCTCTTTTCACGCAGGGTGGCCCAGAACTCCGAAAGCACTGCCGTAGGCGTGCTCATGCTGCCGCGGCGCACGAGCTGATAGAGCCGGTTGGCCGTGGGCGTGATGCCGTAACGGAAGAACATCAGCGCGCACACTTCGCGATAGAGTTCGCGCGTTTTGGGAAACTCGGCTTTAAGCCGCTCGATTTCGGCAGCGAGGCGCACTTCGTCGGGGGCGACGTCGGTCATGGAGCAATGCTGGGCTGGTGTGCGTCGATAATACAACGTAAAGCGTATGATTCCTACCGCGAATACCCGTGTGAAGCGGGACTCGTTCCGACCGGATGCTCCAGCGAGGTGTCAACATGACAAAGCTTCAGCGTCTCATCGTAATCGTTGTTGCCTGTGTGTTGAGCGCGTGCGCGAGTCTGCCGCCGCAGACCAACCGGCCGCAGACATTCGCGCTGCAGGACACGGCGTCCACGCCGCTCGGCACGCTCTTCGCCCCCGAAGCGCAGCGCCATCCGGACGAAAGCGCATTTCACCTGCTGCCGGACCCCACCGACGCGCTGGTGGCCCGCGTCGTGCTCACCGAAAAGGCGCAGCGCTCGCTCGACCTGCAGTACTACATCTGGCACGACGACCTGACCGGCCACGAACTGGCGGCGGCGGTACTCAAGGCGGCAGACCGCGGCGTGCGCGTTCGTGTCCTGCTCGACGACCTCGGCACCAATGCGGACGACCAGGTGCTGCTCACGCTCAGCTCGCACCCGAATGTGCAGATACGGCTCTTCAATCCCGTTGCGGGCCGCCGCTTCAAGGCATTGTCGTCCGCGCTGGAATTCTCCCGCGTCGACCGGCGCATGCACAACAAGGCGCTCGTTGCCGACAATGAGGCCGCGATCCTTGGCGGCCGCAATATCGGCGATGAATACTTCGGCGCGTCGAGAGCCGTTGCCTTCGGCGATCTGGATGTGCTGGTGCACGGCCCCATTGTCGGACAGGTCTCCAACGTCTTTGACGCGTTCTGGAATTCCGATTCGAGCTATTCGATCGAACAATTGATGGGACACCCCGCGGATCCGTCCGCATTGGCCGCCTACCGCGCGAAGCTGGACGAGTACGTCCAGTCGGAGCATGACTCGCCCTATGTCGTGGAAGCCAGACAACGGCTGGCCAAAGCTCTCGCGGCGGGTGACACGAACTTCTCCTGGGGGAAGGCCACGCTCCTGTACGACGACCCGTCCAAGATCACCCGCGATCCGGGCGACGCGCAAGGCCACCTCATGACGCGTTTTGCGGCGCTGAAGCTCAAACCCACGCACGAGATGCTGATCATCTCCCCCTACTTCGTACCGGGGAAAGCGGGCGTTGCGTGGCTAAGCGATCTGACCGGGCACGGGGTAAGCGTCACGGTACTGACCAACTCACTGGCCGCAACCGACGTCGTCGCCGTGAATGCGGGCTATGACCACTATCGCGACGATCTCCTCGCGGCCGGCGTGCGGCTTTATGAACTGAAGCCGGTTGGTGCGTCCAACGTGAAGGCACAACGAAGGTTCTTTGGTTCTTCGAGGGCCTCGCTGCATGCGAAAACCTACGTGTTCGACCGGCAAAGCATCTTCATTGGCTCGATGAACCTCGACCCTCGCTCGAGCAAACTCAATACGGAAATTGGCGTGCTGTGCGACAGCCCGGCGATTGCCGGCCAGGTGATCGACGACGTCGAGCCGCAACTGGACCAGATCGCCTGGCGAGTCGAGCAACGCACGGACGCCAACGGCAAGACGCGGATCGTCTGGATCGACACCGCCGCGAACGGGACCGTGACCGAATATGATTCGGATCCCGATGTATCTTTCATGCGGCGTACCGGCGTCTGGTTCCTGGGCCTGCTGCCGATCGAGTCCGAGCTGTAGGCGCTGGAGGGTGCGCCGAAATCGAGCCCGTCAGGAATCGTACAGCGAGTGGATATTGCGCACCTTACCGAAGAGCCACTCGAAGAGGGAATGGCCTTGCTCCTGTTCGGCGGGAAGCGCGGTCGTCAACTTGGCGATCTTGTCCTGACGGTATGCCAATAGCTGGCACAGTTGCTTCGCGACTTCGGGGTGCTCTTTCAGGAACGCGGTCATGTCGTCCTTGCCGATTTCGAACAGGACCGTCGGCGTCAGCGCGGTAATGCACACATGCATGGGCAGGCCCGCCAGCAGCCCCGCCTCGCCGAACGCTTCGCCCGGTCCGATCCGGGCAAGTTCGCGCTCGCCCGAAGCTTCACGGAAAGTCACCGAGAGTACACCCGCGTAAATAATGGCAAGACTATCCGGCACGGTATCCGGCGCAAGTATCTGTTGATTGGCCTGGTACTCGTGCCGGGAAAGACGCTTCGCGAGCTGGGTCACCTCATCGGCACTCAGGCTTTCGAACAGCGACACGCGCTTGAGCAGCGCCTCCTTCGCGTCATGCGCTTCCATTACCGGCGCCGGCACGCCCAGTGCCCGCAACGACACGCCGGAGGCCGCCAGGTGCCGGTAGCACAAGTCGAACAGCTCGTTGGACGTCACGCGCTTTTTGCTCATGTCGTCGACGAACCCGACGACCTCGTAATGGATCGAGTTCAGCGTGGCGCGCTGCATGCGGGCATAGGGCGCTGGCGTCTTGAGGATGGCGTTGCTGCCGGTCAGCGCGCGCTCCAGCGCGTCGATCACGGTCTTCGGCCGTGCTTCGGGGTCGATCTCAAGCACGAGTGAAAGACCGTGAACGTTTGCCGGCCTGCTGTTGTTCGAGATTTTCGCCTTGGAAGTCATCGCGTTCGGGACAATCAGCGTGTTTCCCTGGCCGGTCAACAGGTGCGTGGCGCGCCAGTTCATTTCGACGACCTTGCCTTCCACATCGTCGATCACGACCCAGTCGCCAACCGTGTACGGCTCCGTGGCGTTGAGCACGATACCGGCGAAAACGTCGCTGAGCGTGCTCTGGATGGCGAGGCCGAGCACGATTGCCAGTGCGCCCGATGTTGCGACCAGACCGCGCACGGGCAGCTCGAGCACGAACGCGAGCGCGGCCACCACCGCCGCGAGAAAAACAACGGCGCCGAAAACGTCCGAAAAGAGCCGCTGCTTGCGCCAGGCGCGCGGCAGCAGCAGAGAGTCGAGCGACAGGGTGAACAGCCGCGCCGCCATCAGCCACCAGACGATTTCCAGAACCTGGGCCAGCCAGTGGAGCTCCGGCGCGTCCAGGTACGGCGCCTGCCCGAACGGATTCATGCCCGATGAAAACAGGACCCAGCTCAGCGCCGCGAACAGCGCGAGCCGTATGAAGAGCCTGATCAGATCCTGCGGCGGAATCCGCGCACGCCACACGATGACATCGACGAATACGATACTCAAACCAACGATTAGCGGGTATTTCACGAGCGGCTCCCGGCTGGAAAGGCCTGACGCTGATGTTGGGACTGCAGGACGCGGTTGATTCTGCCACGGACGAACCTGCCGGGGCGAACGGGTGGCAATTGACGTTTGGCGGCGCTCCGGACCCGGGGCGCCGGAAACGTGCGCCGCGCGGGGCCGGTTCTCACGTGCATTGCATGCGCGAAAATCTTAGAAACCATGCATTTCGCTTGCTAAACTGTTAAAGCAAATCCATGCAACAATAATCTGAATTCATTGCTCGCGGTTTTATTTATCAGGCTGCGTAATTTAGGTTATCTAATGAAAATGCGAGGCTTGGCGGCAGCCTGGGGTGAAGCCCGGCAATGCCACGAGGCGCTCGCCGCCGGGTTCCCTCGCGCCCGGTCTGTGGCTGCCCCCGCCGCCCTTTTCGAAAGCCCTTCCTTCCCGCTTTCCCGACCGGACGCACGCCGCGTTTCGCGCATGCGTCAGCCGCATTGATTCGACAATTGAAGCGGTCGCCCGCAGTTCCGTTCATTCCATGAAAACGCATGCCCGTCCATGGGTGCGCGTGTGTCCGATCCGTTGAATTGAGAGGTGTGCCATGTCCAGCCTGTCGAGCGAATCCATCGCCACATTGAAAAGCGCGCTGCGCGGCGACGCGTTGCAACCCGGCGACGCGGGCTACGAAGAAGCCCGGCAGATCTGGAACGCGATGATCGAGCGCCGCCCCGCGCTCATCGTGCGCTGCCGGGGCTGCGCCGACGTGCGCCAAGCCGTGGCGCTCGCACGTGAATCGGGGCTGCCGCTTGCGGTGCGCGGCGGCGGCCACAATATCGCGGGCAGCGCGCTCTGCGACGGCGGCATCGTCATCGACCTCTCGCTGATGAAGTCGGTCAGAGTCGAGCCCGCCACGCGCCGCGCGTATGTGGAACCCGGCGCGACGCTGGGCGACTTCGACCATGAAGCGCAGGCGTTCGGCCTCGCCACGCCGCTTGGCATCAATTCGACTACGGGCGTGGCCGGTCTCACACTCGGCGGCGGCTTCGGCTGGCTGAGCCGGCGCTTCGGCATGTCGGTCGACAACCTGATCGCCGCCGATGTCGTGACCGCCGACGGCGAACTGCTACGCGCGAGCGCCGACGACAACGCCGACCTGTTCTGGGCCATTCGCGGCGGCGGCGGCAACTTCGGCGTGGTCACGATGTTCGAGTTCGCGCTTCACCCCGTCGGCCCCGAGATTTATGGCGGACTCGTCGTGCTGCCGTTCGACGCCGCGAAAGAAGCGCTCGTGAAGTATCGCGAGGCGGCCAGCACGATGCCCGAAGACCTGACGGTGTGGAGCGTGTCGCGCCTCGCACCGCCGCTGCCGTTCCTGCCGCCCGAGGTGCACGGCAAGCCGATCATTGCGTTCGCGATCTGCTATTCGGGGCCGCTCGAAAACGGGCCGAACGCAGTGGAGGGGGTGCGGCGCTTCGGCAAGCCTTATGGCGAGCATCTCGGGCCGATGCCGTACGCCGCCTGGCAACAGGCATTCGATCCGCTTCTCACGCCGGGCGCGCGCAACTACTGGAAATCGCACAATCTCGCCACCTTGCCCGACGGTCTCATCGACACGCTGACCGATGCCATCGCCAGGCTGCCCTCGCCCGAGTGCGAGATATTCTTCGGGCAAATCGGCGGCGCGACCTTGCGCGTCGCGCCCGATGCGATGGCCTACCCGAATCGCGACGCGCTCTACGTGATGAACGTGCACGGCCGCTGGTCCGATGCCGCCGACGACGCCCGCTGCGTTGCGTGGGCGCGTGACTTTTTCGAAGCTTCCGCGCCGTATGCGCTCGGCAGCGTCTACGTGAACTTCCTCACCGACGACGAACGCACGCGCGTCGAAGCCGCCTATGGTCCGAACATGAGCCGTCTCGTCGAAGTCAAGACGCGTTACGACCCGCACAATCTTTTCCGCCATAACCAGAACATCCGGCCCGATGGGTCGGCCGAGGGGAGCCAGTAATCCGCGTTTCGATGTCATCGTAAGGGGAATCGTCATGTCGACCTATGTGGTGCTTGCGCAATTCACCGACCAGGGGATTCGCGCTGTCAAAAACAGCGTGCAGCGGGCCGGTCAGGCCGCGGAAATGGCCAAGACTTTCGGCTGTGAAATGAAGCAGATTTACTGGACGCTCGGGAAATACGACATCGTTACGGTCATCGAAGCGCCCGACGAGCAAAGCTTCATGGCGTTCGGCCTCGCGCTCGGGTCGCTCGGCAATATCCGCACGCAAACGCTGCGCGCCTTGACCAAGGATGAATTCAGCGCGGTGCTCGGCAAGCTCAATTAAAGCAAGCCGGCGCGCGGCACCTGGGCCGGTGCCGCGCCGCCGCTCAATATTCTTCATACCTATTCGCCGCATGCGCGGCGCATTTCCCGTGAGATCCGGGAGGCAGTTCTCTGCCCGAACGCCGCCTCGGCGCGAGCGACCTTCCGGGAAGCGGCACTGCGCGAGCGAACTCTTTCTTTTTGGCAAACGTTTGCCGGCCGGGTATCAAGTCCGCGCGCGCGAGGCCGAAAACGCGTACATCGCCACGTATTTTTGGAGACCCCGGCCGTGACGCGCGCTTTACTTTTACTTGCCGTAATGGTTATGACAGGCTGCGCGCAACTGCAGCCGCCCACCACGGCACAGACCGGGAAACCTGCCGTGTCGAACGTCATCATGAAGTTCGACATTCCCGCCGATGCGCTCGGCGCGCACGACCCGCAACTGAGCGCGGTGCTCGCCAAGGCGGGCGCGCTCGCCGCCGCGCAGAAGCAGCCCACTGTGATCCGCGTGACGGCGCTCGGCCAGGACCTCAAGTACATCAATCAGGCCATCTGGCGCGGCGTGCCCGCGCAGGGATCCAAGCCGACGCTCGAAAACCTGACGGCCGGTGCGAACCAGACGTACAGCGTCTCGATCGAGCCGTTGCATGCGGGGAGCTGACACGATGCGTCCAATCGTTTGCGCCGCCGCCGCACTCTGCTTTTGTAGCGTCGCCTGGGCCGGCCAGCCTGCTACCGGCACATCTGCCACCGGGGCGGCGACCACCGTTGCCGCTGCCGCCACGCCCGCCGCCGACAAGGTTTATCCGCCGCTGCCCACGCTCGCCATGCTGCCGCCCTCGAGCGGCGACGACGACGAGGTGCCCGCGCCGCATTCGTCCTCGCACAACAAGAAGAAGGTGCGTCAGCGCGATTGCCACTGCGCCATGCCCACGCCGCGCCTCGTTGTCTCCGACACTTCGCGCGCCTATCTCAAGGACATCGAGCAGCAACTCGATTCCGCTCTCGCGCAGTAACGTCGCGCATTCATGTCGCGCAGCGACGCCTAACCCGGAGCTTCGCCCCATGCCGCAGCAGACCCACGCCCTGAGCCTGCGATCCCGAGTCGTCCGCGCCTGGGTGACGTTCATGTGCCTCGCGGCGCTCGGCGCAACGGCCGCGCACGCCGCGCCGCCCGCCGACGAGTGTTTTGAAAAGGCCGGCGCCTACCAGGGCGTGAATCCGCTCGTGCTGCGCGCCGTGGCATGGCGCGAATCGAAAGGGGACGCCGCGGCCGTCAATCACAACGCCAACGGCTCGATCGACGTGGGGCAAGCGCAGATCAACTCGATCCACTTTTCGGAGCTTTCCCGCGAGGGCATTCCGCACGGCGCCCTCACGGACCCGTGCGTGAATATCTTCGTGGCCGCGTGGCTGCTCAAGCAAAAGATGGTGCGATACGGCAACACATGGCGCGCCATTGGCGCGTACCACTCGGAATCGCCGCACGAGCGCGATGCCTACGCGCGCAGCATTCAGGCCATTCTCGTGAGCTGGGGCCAGTTGCAGCCGGGGCGATGAACCAGGCCCGCGCGGCTTCGCTTCGCATTAGTTGTACGCGCAACGGCAGCTCGCCGCCGAATAAAGCGCGTCGCGAGTCGCAACCCAGGCCTCGTTCTCGTCTCAATAACCATACAGGTGCGGTTCCGGACCAGCAGCGACGATTCGCCTGCACATATAATACGTAAGAAAACATCCGGAGTTCGAGTACGGCCTGATCGGTGCGCTGTTCGACTCGCTCGTCTACCTCCTGCCATTTCGTTTGTTTATCCACCTACGCTCACGCCGGGCGAAACCTCAGGGATACTCGCGATCTTCGCGTCTATCCAGCGCGTCGGCGAGTTGCGCAGCGAACACGAAGCTCTTGCCGACCATGCCGAATTGCGGGTTCACCATGCCTCGCCGTAAGCGCCCCTACCTTCACACGCTACTGACCGGCGCGCTGCTGATGTCAGGCGCCGCGGCCTGCACCGCCGCGAACTCCGGCACGCCCTTGCCAGTGGCCATTTCGGTGGACGCCGCGGCGGACCGGCACCCCATCAGCCCGCTGATTTACGGCATCAATTTCGGCACGCCTGCCGTCCTGCAAGACCTGCGCGTGCCGGTCAACCGCTCGGGCGGCAACAGCGCGTCGGCCTATAACTGGCGCATCGACGCGCGCAACGCGGGCAAGGACTGGTATTTCGAAAGCGTCGCCGTCAATCCCGCCGATATCAACGAGCAGTTCGGCGAGCGCTTCGTCGCGCTCACCCAGGCGGCGGGCGCCACGCCCATCGTGACCATTCCGATGCTCGGCCGTGTGGCGAAACTCGGGCCGGCGCGCGAGACGCTCGCAAGTTTTTCGATCGCCAAATACGGCCCGCAGCCGAACCGCGACGTGAACGGCCACGCCGACGCCGGCAACGGCGTAGCGGCAGGCGGCAAGCCGATCGACGGCAACGACGCGAACGACGCCTCGACACCGGACGACCCGCAAAACGAACAGGCGCGCGTGGCGGATCTGGTCAAGCGGTTCGGCGGCGCGAGCGGGGGCGGCGTGCGCTATTACGCGCTCGACAACGAGCCGAGCCTTTGGCACATCAACCACCGCGACGTGCATCCCACGGGCGCGCATGCGAGCGAAGTCGCCAGCAAGGTGATCGCCTATTCGCGCGCCGTGAAGTCGGCGGACCCGCACGCACAGATCGTCGCGCCGGAGGAATGGGGCTGGCCAGGCTATTTCTACAGCGGCTTCGACCAGCAGTACGCAGCGGACCACGGCCTCGACCACACGCCCGATCGCGCAGGCGAAACGCAGGGCATGCCCTATGTGCCCTGGTTGCTCGCGCAATGGAAAGCGGCGGGCCATCCGGTGGACGTGTTCAGCCTCCATTTCTACCCGCAGGGCGGCGAATATGCCGAATCGGGCGGGGCGGACTCGCAGGCCGTCGCGCTCATGCGCAACCGCTCCACGCGCGACCTGTGGGACCCGAACTACAAAGACCCCACGTGGATCAATAGCGTCGTGGCGCTGATCCCGCTGATGCGCCGTTGGGTCGATACGTACTACTACCCAGGCACGCTCATCGGCATCACGGAATACAACTGGGGCGGCGGCACGCTGATGAACGGCGCGACGGCCCAGGCGGACGTGCTCGGCATTTTCGGCCGCGAAGGGCTCGATATCGCCACGCGCTGGGGCACGCTCGATCCTTCCATGCCGGTGTACAAGGCGTTCAAGCTTTACCGCAACTACGACGGCAACGGCGCGGCGTTCGGCGCGACCAGCGTCGCCGCCAGCGCGAACGACCCGGACACGGTTTCCGCGTTCGCCGCCTTGCGCGAGCGCGACCACGCGCTAACGCTCGTGGTCATCAACAAGCAGTTGGACCGCCCGGCGGATGCCGCCGTCGCGCTCGGGCATTTTGCGCCGAGCGGCGTGGCCGAAACCTGGCAGCTCGCGGACAACCGGCTGCTGCGCCTGCCCAACGCGCGCTACCGGGATGGCACGCTGCGTGCGAGCCTGCCCGCGCAGAGCGTGACGCTGTTCGTGCTGCGCGGGGCAGAGGCGCACCAGGAGTGACGCCCGCGCCCGGCGCGGCGAAAAGCGCACGCAAGCGGCACGGCGATTGCGGAATTCATGGTCAAGCAGGCGGCAACGTCTGTGTCGATACCCTCGTCACTCAAGGAGGTACGGATCATGAACAAGGCAACCAGCATGCTAATCACGGCCGCCGCGGCGCTCGCGCTGTCCGGCGGTGCGTATGCACAAACGGCACAAATGGCCCCCGCGGCGCCCGCGGACACAGGCACGGGCATTAGCGGTTCCTCGAACCCTGGCGCCGCGCCCGGCGCCACGACGACAACGAACCCGATGAATGACACATCGAGCGGCTACGGCATGCCGGGCGGCACGAACTCCGATAGCGGCATGGGCATGGCCCCGCCGAACTCACCCCAGCGGCAGAGCACGAACCCCGACGTGGCGCCCCACACCAGCGGCCCGAAGAGCAACAATTCGCTCGCGACCCCGAGCGTCGTGTCCCCGGCTGACCAATAACGGGGGGCGAGGATACCTCGCCGCCGATCTCCTCGACGTTTCGCGCACCACCCAGGGCGTATCAAGTTGCGGCGGGGAACGATCGACCTCGCGACCGTCGCGGCCCTGGGTATCGAAACCGTAGCGCCGCAACTGCGCGAAAGTATCATAATTGGGAAAACTAAGCGTTTTACCCATCGCGAGGAGATCAGCCGTCATGAAACGACGAAGCCTGCTGAAGGGGGTTGTCGCGTTGCCGTGCCTCGCCACCGCCTCGGCCTTCGCCGACGCGCTGCCCGCGTCGTCTCGCGCGGGCCGTGTGCGGCCCGGCGACCCCGCGTGGCCCAAAGCGCCGCAATGGGACGCGTTGAACGAGGCGCTCGGCGGAAACCTGCTGCAACCCACGACGATCTGGCAAACCTGCGCGCAAGCGCCACATGCGCAAGCGTGCCTCGCGAGACTCAAGGAAGCGCGCAACCCGTTCGCGCTCGGCGACGACGCCGGCGCCACCCAGATCTCCGGCTGGCTCGATGCCTGGACGGTGAACGCAAGCGCCTACGCAGTGGCGGCCCGTTCGACCGCGGACATCGTTGCGGGCGTCAACTTTGCGCGTCAACACAATTTGCGCCTCGTGGTCAAAGGCGGCGGCCATAGTTACCTTGGCGGCTCGAACGCGCCAGATTCGCTTCTGATCTGGACGCGCGGCATGAAGCGCATCGAACTCCACGATGCGTTCGTTCCCGCCGGCTGCCCGACGCCACCGAAGCCGGCTGTGACGCTCGAGGCAGGCTGCATGTGGATCGACGTCTACACCGCTGTCACGACTCAGGCGGGACGCTACGTTCAGGGCGGCGGATGTACGACGGTGGGCGTGGCGGGCCTCGTGCTGGGCGGCGGCTTCGGGTCCTGGTCGAAGCGTTATGGCCTCGCGGCCGCAAGCTTGCTGCAGGCCGAGATCGTGACCGCCGACGGCGCTGTGCGCACGGTGAACGCGTGCCAGGAGCCCGATCTATTCTGGGCGCTCAAGGGCGGCGGCGGCAGCTTCGGCGTGGCGACCCGGATCACGCTACAGACCCATGACCTGCCCGAACATTTCGGCTGGGCCAGATTCAAGGTCAAGGCTTCGTCGCGCGAGGCTTACCGGCGGCTGGCTGCGCGGCTGATCGATCACTATGCAGACCATCTGTTCAACCCCGCATGGGGTGAGCGATTCGTCTTTCACAGCGATGAGATCGAGGTGGCGATGGTGTGCCAGGGGCTCGACGACCACGAGGCGAAATCGGTGTGGGCGCCTTTCATCGAATGGCTACGCGCCTCGCCGGCGGACTTCGCATTCGATGAGGCACCTCGCATCGGCGCCGGCCCGTCGCGCCGCTGGTGGGACGTCGAAGCCAACTCGGGACTCGTGGCGGACCCGCGCGCCGAAGCCGCCCACAACCACGGCTGGTGGCAAGGCGACGCCGAGCAGGCTTCCGCGTTCCTGCACGCCTACGAGTCGCAATGGCTGCCCGCGGCCTTGCTCGAACCGGCGCAACGCGGCCGGCTTGTGGACGCCTTCGTCGCGGCAGCCCAATATCAAGCCGTAGAACTGCATTTCAACAAAGGACTTGCCGGTGCACCGCCGGAAGTGAACGAAGCGGCGCGTCAGTGCGCGATGAATCCGAAAGTGGCCGACGCCTTCGGCCTCGCGATCGTCGCCACAGGCGGCCCACCGCCCTTTCCGGGCCTCCCCATCGCCCCGCCCGACATGTCGCAGGCGCATCGCAACGCCGCGAATGTGGCCAGGGCTGCGGCCATTCTCAAGGCGCTATCGCCGCAAGGCGGCTCTTATATTTCGGAGACCGATTTTTTTCGCGAGGATTGGCGCGCGGCGTTTTGGGGCGTCAACTACGCGCGGCTGAAGGCGATCAAGGGTCGCTACGATCCGCAAGGATTCTTTTTCGTGCATCACGGCGTGGGCAGCGAGGACTGGAGTGCGGATGGCTTCACGCCTGTGGGGGCTTGAGCTTTGCGGTGATGAGCCTCGGCCTACCCAGCCGGACCCATCCCGTTCACATCGCTGTCATCTTCCTTTTCGCGCTCGCGCATATCGAGCGCAAGCACACGCCCGACATCGCGCACGAATGCTTCCATGACCGCGAGACTTTCCAGGCTGCCCGGCACGCAATCTTCGGGATTCATCTTTCCCTGTGCGCGCCTGATCGCACGGATGCTGGCCTCCAGCGCCCGTGCTTCTGCCCAGATCGGATCGTGTGGAGGGGGTTTGGGTTGTTCGTGCGCCATGCATGGATTTTCGGCGGCCGGCTTACAAACTTTAGCGGCCACGCACGATTTCTCTAATGTGAACAGACCCTAGGGCGCAGCCTTCGCAATCAGGTCCTGCAGACGGGCCATCGAGCGCCCATCCAGTGGATGCACCTCGCAACCCACGCGGCTCCATCCTCTTTCCTGATCTTCGGTGATCCAGCGGACATCCAGCGCGACGGCCAGCACAATTTCGCCTTCGTCGTCGATCGGCGCCGACTGCAGCCAGCCCGAGACCGTCTCTCCCCGAAAGAGCAGACCGTTGCGCGCGTGCAGGAGCGCCCCGCGCGAGCTGAGGTCGGCGACCTGCGCGAGCGCCCTGCCGTCCTTGTTCAGAAGCAGCGGGGCGAACAACAGCGGCGTTCGGACCTCCCGACGCATATCCAGTCCACTTCGCATACGCATGACACCCGTTCGAACGTTTCGTTTTTATTGAGGGTCGGGATTCTAACGTGCCTGTGGCAGCGTGACGGGGGTAGCGCGCGCATTACGTTCACGCAAACGTTTGATTCAATCAATCGGAATACGCGGCGGCACCCGGCTTTTTCGCCGGGGCCATCCGCGCCGCGTTCGAGCGCTCATTGGCTCGTTCAGTGGCCCGCATAAATCGACCGTCCACCAACGCTGGCCACGATCGGAGCGCCCGCGTCCGAGCTGCCCGTCATCGCCACGCCGCCCACCGCCGTGCTGCCCGGCGCGGCCTGCTGTGCCGTCTGCGCCTGCTCCTGAGCGACGATCGCCTCCGCGTGCTGAATGTCGTCCGGATAGTTGAGATCGTTGGCCGTCGGACGGTACCCCGTCTGCTCCAGTCGCACGAGATCGGCAACGACCTGCGCACGCGTGACCGGCGTGTTGGCAGGGGTAGCGCTTTGTGCGAAAGCGGCAGCCGGAGCGGCCAGAGCGCAGGCAACGAGCAAAGTGGAAACGAGTGCTTTCATGATGTTCACCTCTCAATGAATGGCCGCTGCATCGGGAAGCGATGCCGTCTTGGCCGCCCTCGGCAATGTCGCGAAGGTTGACTGCATTCTGGCCGCGCGGCGCTGACCCAATGCTGACCTGCCGATTACGAGTTCGTTATCTGGGCGCGACGCACGCACAGCGGCGAACCATCCTTCGCGTCAAAGATGACAAATCCGTAATGTCGAGGTCAGCACCGGGTAAGCGCGCCCTCCCGATACTTGCGCCAATCCTGCCCCAACCCGGACACCGTCATGTGGATCGTCAAACTGGCTCTCAGGCGGCCTTACACGTTCATCGTGCTGGCCGTACTGCTCTTCATCCTCGGGCCGCTTGCCATCATGCGCACGCCCACGGACATTTTTCCGAACATCAATATCCCCGTGGTCAGCATCGTCTGGACCTACAACGGCTTCTCCGCCGAGGACATGGCGCACCGCATCACCTCGAACTACGAGCGCGCCCTGACCTCCGACGTGGACGACATCGAGCACATCGAATCGCAGTCGCTCAACGGCGTCTCGGTCGTGAAAGTGTTCTTCCATCCCGGCGCGGACATCAACCGCGCCATTGCGCAAGCGGCGTCGAACTCCGCTTCGATCCTGCGCATCCTGCCGCCGGGCACGCTGCCGCCGAACATCATCACGTACAACGCCTCGACGGTGCCGGTGCTGCAACTGGGGCTCTCCAGCGCGACACTGCCCGAGCAGTCGCTCTACGACCTCGGCAACAGCTTTATCCGCACGCAGCTGGCCACCGTCCAGGGCGCGGCCGTGCCGCTGCCTTATGGCGGCAAGATCCGCCAGATCATGGTGCAGCTCGATCCGAAAGCGCTGCAGGCAAAAGGGCTCGCGCCCGCCGACGTCGTGAACGCCGTGAACGCCCAGAACCTCATCCTGCCCGGCGGCACGGCCAAGATCGGTTCGCGCGAATACAACGTGGAGATGAACGGCAGCACGCAAACCGTTGCGGCGCTCAACGATCTGCCCATCAAGACCGTGAACGGTAGCGTGGTCTACGTGCGCGACGTGGCGCATGTGATCGACGGCTACGCGCCGCAAACGAATATCGTGCGCGCGGACGGCAAACGCGCGGCACTCCTTACCGTCGAGAAAACCGGCAGCGCCTCGACGCTGACGATCATCCAGCAAGTGAAGGCGATGCTGCCGAAGATCGCAGCCGGCCTGCCGAAAGCGCTCAAGATCACGCCGCTCTCCGACCAGTCCGTATTCGTGAAGTCGGCAATCTCGGGCGTGGTGCGTGAAGCGCTCATCGCGGCCTGCCTCACCGCCGCGATGATCCTGCTTTTTCTCGGCAGCTGGCGCGCCACGCTCATCATCGCCGTGACGATTCCGCTGGCCGTGCTCACCTCGCTCATCGCGCTCGCGGCGCTCGGCGAAACCATCAATATCATGACGCTCGGCGGCCTTGCGCTCGCCGTCGGCATACTCGTTGACGACGCAACCGTCGCTATCGAGAACATCACGCATCATCTGGAGCGCGGCGCGCCGCTGCACGACGCCATTCTCAACGGTTCCGGCGAAATTGCCGTGCCGACCTTCGTTTCGACGCTCTCCATCTGTATCGTGTTCGTGCCGATGTTCCTGCTTTCGGGCGTCGCGCGCTATCTCTTCGTGCCGCTCGCCGAAGCCGTGGTGTTCGCCATGTGCGCGTCGTACTTCTTCTCGCGCACGCTCATTCCCACGCTCGCCATGTACCTGCTGCGCGCGCGCACGCCGGGCGCGGCGCCCTCGCGCGGCATTGCCGGCGTATTGACGCGCTTTCAGGCGGGCTTCGAACATCGCTTCGAAGCGGTGCGCAACCGTTATCGCACACTGCTTCAGGTGGCCATTGCACGGCGTCGCCGTTTCGTCGTGCTGTGGGTCGCGCTCTGCATCGGCTCGCTCGTGCTCGTGCCGTTCACGGGCCGCGACTTCTTTCCTGCCGTCGATACCGGTGAAATCCGGCTGCATCTGCGCGCGCCCACCGGCACGCGCATCGAGGAAACGGCCCGCATTACCGATGAAGTCGAAGCGAAGATCCGCAGCGTGATTCCGCCCGCCGAACAGGCCGCGGTGCTCGACAACATCGGCGTGCCGGTGAGCGGCATCAACCTCACGTACGACTCGTCGGACCCTATCGGCCCCGCCGATGCGGACATCCTCATCACGCTCGCGCCGAATCACAAGCCCACCGCGCAATATGTCGCGAAGCTGCGCAACGTGCTCAACGCCTCGTTTCCGGGCGTGACGTTCGCGTTCCTGCCTGCCGATATCGTGAGCCAGATCCTGAACTTCGGCCTGCCTGCCCCCATCGACGTGCAGATCGTCGGCAACAAGCTCGCGCAGAACCGCGTGGTGGCGAACCGCCTGCTCGACGAAATGCGCGGCGTGCGCGGCCTCGTCGACGCGCGCATCCAGCAGCCCGGCGACGCGCCCACCATCAACGTGAATGTGGACCGCACGAAGGCGCTGCAAGCGGGCCTCACGCAGCACGACGTGGCGCAAAACCTGCTCATCGCGCTCTCGGGCAGCTCGCAAACCACGCCCAACTTCTGGCTCGATCCCAAGAACGGCGTGAGCTACCCGCTCGTGACCGAGGTGCCGCAGTACGACATTCACTCGCTGCAAACGCTCACCAATATTCCGGTGACGACGTCGCAATCCGTCACGTTTACGCCGCAGAGCCAGTTGGGCACGCTCGGCACCGTCACGCGCAGCGAGCAGGAGGCCGTGGTCTCGCACTACAACGTGCAGCCCGTGCTCGACATCTTCGCTTCGACGCAAGGGCGGGATCTTGGCGGCGTCGCTTCCGACGTGAACCGTCTCGTCAACGCGGCGCGCGCGCAATTGCCGCCGGGCTCGTCGATCGTGATGCGCGGCCAGGTGCAGTCGATGAACGCGTCGTTCAGCGGCCTCGCAGCGGGACTCGTGTTCGCCATCGCGCTCGTCTACCTGCTGATGGTCGTGAACTTCCAGTCGTGGCTCGACCCGCTCATCATCGTGAGCGGCCTGCCGGCCTCGCTCGCCGGCATCGCGTGGATGCTGTTCGTCACGCAAACCACGCTCAGCGTGCCGGCGCTCACCGGAACGATTCTCTGCATGGGGATTGCCACGGCGAACAGCATTCTCGTCATCAATACGGCGCGCGAATCGCTCGCCGCGGGCATGGAGCCGCTCACGGCCGCGCTCGACGCGGGCTTCAACCGCTTTCGCCCGGTGCTCATGACAGCGCTTGCCATGCTGATCGGCATGCTGCCGATGGCGTTGGGGCTCGGCGACGGCGGCGAACAGAACGCGCCGCTCGGGCGCGCCGTGATCGGCGGCCTCGCCATCGGCACGCTTTCCACGCTCGTATTCGTGCCGGTCGTGTTCGGCATGGTGCATGGCTGGCTCGCGAAACGCCGCGCCGCGCGCGACGACGCCAGCGACGCTGCGCAAGCCGGTGCAACCACTCACGTTGAATAAGGACTCCAGAATGAACCCGCTCACTCCGCGCGAGCATCGCGACAGCCCGGCGCAACCGGCCGCATCCGCCAGCGCCGTCGGGGCCGCACGCAAGCGCACGACCGTCGTCATCGGCCTCACCTGCCTCGCCATCGCCGCAACGCTCCTCACAGCGGGCATCGCGCCACGGCTCGAAGCGCGCACGGCGCAAGCGCGGCAGGTCGCGGCGCAACGCGAGCTGATCGTCTCCACCCTCACGCCAACGCGCGCGCCCGCCACGCAGGACCTGCTGCTGCCCGGCTCGATCATGTCGTGGGCCGACGCCTCGATCTATGCGCGCACGAGCGGCTACGTGCAGCACTGGTACACGGATATCGGCGCGCACGTGAAGGCCGGCCAGACGCTCGCGCAGATCGACACGCCCGAACTCGACGCGCAACTCCAGCAGGCGCGCGCCGACGAAGCGACGGCGCAGGCCAACTATCGCTTCGCGAGCAGCACGGCGCAGCGCTGGCAGACGATGTTGCAGACGCAATCGGTTTCCGATCAGGACGCCCAGGCGAAAACGAGCGACGCCGCCGCGAAACTCGCTACGCTGCAGGCCGCGCAGGCCAACGTGGCGCGGCTCCAGGAGCTCGTTTCGTACCAGAACGTGACGGCGCCCTTCGACGGCGTGATTACCGCGCGCAACGTGCAGGTGGGCGCGCTCGTCACGGCGGGCGGCACGCCCGGGCTCGCCACCATGCCCGGCGAGTTATTCCACATCGCACAGACCGACCGGCTGCGCGTATACGTGGACGTGCCGCAGGACGACGCGAGTCTCGTCACGCCGGGCACGACCGTCTGGTTGACGACTCAACAATATCCGGGACGCCGTTTCGACGCGAGCGTCGCGCGCAGTTCGAACGTGATCGACCCCGTGAGCCGCACGTTGCGCGTGGAAGTCGATGTGGACAACCACGACGGCGCGCTGATGCCCGGTGCCTACGCGCAGGTGCATCTTGCGCTCACGGCAGCCGCGCCAGCGCTCGAATTGCCCGTGAGCGCGCTGCTGTTCCGCCCGGACGGCGTGACAGTCGCGGTGGTCGACGCCAAAAACACGGTGCAATTACGCAAGGTGACCATAGGCCGCGATTTCGGCACGTATGTGGAGATCGCGACGGGCCTCACGCCCGCTGACCGCGTCATCGACAACCCCGGCGACGCCATTGCCAGCGGCCAGCGCGTGCGCGTCGCGGCGACCTCGACGCCAGCGAAAGCGTAAGCGAGGCTCATCATGTTCGAACGCCCTTTGCCTGCGCTGCGCCGGATCGCCGTGGCCTGCACGGCGGCATCCCTCACCGCGTGCACCACGTTGCCGCATTACAGCGTGCCCTCGGCCGATGTCCCCGCGCACTACGCCACCCAAACCACACCACCCTTGGCAACGCCCGGCTGGAACGTCGCCGCGCCCGGCGACGCCGAACCGCGCGGTCCCTGGTGGACCCTCTTCGGCGACAACGATCTCGACCGGCTCGAAGCCTGCGTCGATGTGTCGAACCAGAGCGTGCGCCAGGCCGTCGCCAATCTCGAAGCCGCGCGCGCGATGATCGACTATCAACGCGCGGGTTATGCGCCTGTCGTCACGGCGGGCGTGGCGGCGCAGCGCTACCGGACCTCGCAGAATCTCGTGGACCATTCGCTTGCGGGCAAAACGATTCCCGACTATTCGACGGGGCTCACGGCAAGCTGGGAACCCGATTTGTTCGGGCGCGTGAAGGATGCCACCACCGAAGCGCACGCCAACGCGCAGGCCACGCAAGCCGACCTCGAATCGGTGCGCCTTTCGATGACAAGCCAGCTTGCTACGGACTACTTCGATTTGCGTTCGCTCGACCGCCAGAAGAAGCTGCTCGACGACACCGTGACCGCGTACACCGCCGCGCTGCGCATCGTGCAGCAGCAGTTAGCCGATGGCGCAATTGACGCTTCCGCCGTCGCCCAGGCGCAAACGCAGCTCGAAAGTGCGCGCACGGCCGACAGCGACATCGACGTGCAGCGCACGCAACGCGAGCACGCCATCGCCACCTTGATCGGCGTACCCGCTTCGACGTTCAGCCTTCCGCCGCGCGTCGATCCTGTTGTCGTGCCGTCCATCCCCGCAGGCGTGCCCTCGGCGCTGCTCGAACGGCGTCCCGATATCGCCGCTGCAGAACGGCGCGTGGCGGCGGCCAATGCAAGAATCGGCGAAGCGCACGCGGCCTTTTACCCCGACCTCACGCTCTCCGCCACGGCGGGCCTCGAAAGCACGTTCTTTGCGCCGTGGCTCAGTGCGCCGAGCCTTTTCTGGTCGCTCGGTTCGCAACTCGCGGGCACGCTTTTCGACGGCGGCCGGCGTGACGCCACGCTCAAAGGCGCGAACGCGCAATACGACGCCGCCGTGGCCGGTTACCGGCAAACCGTGCTCACAGCGTTCCAGCAAGTGGAGGACAACCTCAGCGCGCTCGACACGCTGGCCAGCGAAGCGCAAAGCCAGCAACGCGCGAGCGCCGCCGCGCAACTCTCGCTCAAGCTGACCACCAACCGCTATCAGGCGGGCGCGGTGAACTATCTTGATGTCGTAACAGCGCAGACCATCGCGCTCTCGAACGAACGCAACGAGGAGCAAATCGCCGGAAGAAGGCTCGATGCGAGCGTGCAACTGCTGGAGGCGCTTGGCGGCGGCTGGGACCGCGCGGCGCTGCGCGACCTGAGCGCTAAGGGCGCGCGAACCTCAGGATGAACCGCGTACCCGCCGCGTCGCTTTCGGCCCGCGCCGAGCCGCCGTGCAGCGCCATGATCGTGCGCACGATCGCCAGCCCCAGACCCGCCGAGCCCCCCGCGCGCGGCTCGCTGTGCCGTGACGCATCGGCGCGATAGAAGCGGTCGAAAATGCGCTCCAGCAGCGCGGCGTCGATGGGCGCGCCAGGATTGGCCACCGTCACTTCGACGGCCGTCGGCGCCTCCTCGACGCTCATGGTGATTGCCGCGCCGCGCGGCGTATAGCGCAGCGCATTGGCGAGCAGGTTGCCCACGGCGCGCCGGAACAGTTCCTTGTCCGCGCGCAGGCGGCCCGCGCCCTGCACGCGGATCTGCACACCCGCCTCGTCCGCGAGTCCTTCGAAGTACTCGGCAATCTGGGTGAGCGCATCGCGCACGTCGAATTCCGCGAGCGTCGTCATGAATTGCGGGTGCTCCGCACGCGCAAGAAAGATCACGCTTTCGATCATGCGCGAAAGCCGTTCGCATTCCTCCAGATTCGATTCGAGCAGCGCCTCGTATTCGGCGGTGCTGCGCTCGCGCGCGAGCGCCACTTCGTTTGCGCCGCGCAGGTTGCCGAGCGGCGTGCGCATGTCATGCGCGAGATCCGCCGTGTATTGCGACATGCGCTCGAAGCCGCCGTGCAGGCGTTCGAGCATGGCGTTGAGCGACTTCGTGAGCGCTTCCAGTTCGCTTGGCGCGCCCTCGACTTCGATGGAGGTATCGAGCCGGTCCACCGTGACCATGGCCGCGCGCGCCGCCATCTCGCGCAGCGGGCGCAGCGACTCGCGCACGAGCAGCCAGCTCATGAGGAACGCGAGCAGCATGCCTGCAAGGCCGAAGCCATAGAGCCGCTCGCGATAATGGTCGAGCAGGCGCCAGCGGTCGGTCATGTCGCGCGCGATGACGATGGTGACCGGCGTGCCGTCCGCAAGCGCGGCGTCCGTGGCGAGCCCGCGCACCGGCACGCCGCGCGCGTTGCGCCACTCCACCACGTCGCCTTCGATGATGCGTTGCGCCGGGGGCAGGCGCCGGGCGAGCGCCGCTTCGGGAAACGCCGCGTCCGCGATGCCCGCCGTGTTGTGTTCAACGAGTTGCGCGCCGCCGGTGCCGAGAATTTCCATGGACAGCGCGGGGTTGCCGAGCACCTGGCTCGTAAGCCGCTCCGCATGTTCGCGCACGTCGTGCTCGCTGTGCAGCTCCTGCGCGAGGCGACGCGTATGCCGCGAAATCAGGACGATATCGAGGTCGTCCTGCTGCTTCACTTCGCGGTCCAGCGTGAAATAGAGCGTGCTGCCCACGAGCGCGAATACCGCGAGCGTCGTGCCCGCGAAACTCAGCGCAAGGCCGGTGGCGAGCGAGCGCACCGCCATGCGCGGCATCAGGCGTTCCCTTTGATTTCGGCGACGTAGCCCACGCCGCGCACCGTGTGGATCAGCTTGACGTCGAATGCGTCGTCCACCTTCGCGCGCAGGCGCCGGATCGCGACTTCCACGACGTTGGTGTCGCTGTCGAAGTTCATGTCCCACACGTAGGAGGCGATTTGCGTGCGCGTGAGCACTTCGCCCTGGCGGCGTACGAGCAGTTGCAGCAGCGAAAACTCCTTCGGCGTGAGGTCGATGCGCGCGGCCCCGCGTTTCACGCGCCGGCGCGTCACGTCCACTTCGAGGTCGCCGAGCATGAGCACGTCGCTCTCGCGCGGGGGGCCGCGGCGGGCCAGCGTGCGCACGCGCGCAAGCAGTTCCACGAACGCGAACGGCTTGACGAGGTAGTCGTCCGCGCCCAGCTCGAGGCCCTTCACGCGGTCGCTGATATCGTCGCGCGCGGTGAGGAAGAGCACCGGCGTGGTGTGCGTCGTGCGCAGCGTCTTGAGCACCGTCCAGCCGTCCATGGCCGGCAGCATCACGTCGAGCACGATCACGTCGTACGCAGCCTCCTTCGCGAGGATCAGGCCTTCGGCGCCGTCCGCGGCAACGTCCACGGCGTAGCCGGACTCTTCGAAGCCCTTCTTCAGGTACGCGCCGGTCTTCGGCTCGTCTTCGATCACAAGAATGCGCATCGCCGTTCAACTCTGAGTGTGTCCGGCTCAATTGTATGCGCTCCGTCGCTTGCTGCGCGTCTACCGGGACCGCCGGACGATTGCCCGTTGCATTTCGAACGGTCGTATCGAATCTGCTTCGCGAGGCTTGCGAATCACTTATCGGGCGTTGAGCAGGCAAACGCGCGCCGAAACGGCTTGCGCGCTTCTCTTGTCTGGTCGAGAGCCTTATGCCGTGGGCGTTTGCGCTTCTGCCCCGCTGCGCACGCCGTTGCGCTTCGCTGCGTTTATCGCCTCGCCGCCCGCCAGCGATGGTTTCTGGCTGCGAATCGCCCCATTCATGATCGGGAACGCCAGCCGATAAGCAGCGAACGACCGAACTAGCCAGTCAAGAACAAAGGAGACCGCGAGTGCACACTGAACCATCGACCCAGCCGAACCGTCACGGAGAAGCCGCTCTCCCGCCCGGAAAACTGCTCGTTTCCACAACCGACACGCGCGGCGTGATCACCTACTGCAACGACGCGTTGATCGAAGCCAGCGGCTTTACCCGCGAGGCGCTGATCGGGCAGCCGCATAGCGTCTTGCGCCATCCCGACATGCCGGCCGAAGTCTATCGCGACATGTGGGCCACGCTGAAAAAGCGCGAGCCGTGGATCGGCGTGCTGAAGAACCGCTTCAGCCATGGGCAGCCTTGCTGGGTGCAGATTGGCGTGACACCCATTGTCGAAGGTCAGCATGTCGTGGCGTACCGCGCCGTCCACACCGCCGCTTCGCGCGACCAGGTGCTCGCCGCCGAAGCGCTCTACGCCACCTTGCTCGCAGAGCAACGCGCCGGCCGGCACGCCCACCATCTGCAGGCAGGCGCGATCGTTCGCATCGACATGGCGGGACGGCTTTCGCGCTTCGTGCATCCCACCATGAAGACGCAGACCTACCTGCTCACGAGCGGTCTCGCGGCGGCCGGCCTGGTCACGGGGGTCATCATCGACGGCGGCGCATCGTCGATCACGCCCGTGCGCACGGCGATCGGCCTTGCGGCCTGTGCCGCGTTCGGCGTGCTGGCCGAATACCGCATGCGCTTCATGTTCATCTACCCGTTGCGCCGCCTGCTCGGCGCGGCCACACGGCTCGCCATGGGCGACCTCACGCAGAAGGTCGAGAACACCTGGAAGCCTACCGGCGTGGTCGGCAAGCTCGAACAATCGGTCAACCAGGTCAGCCTGAACATGCGCGCAATCGTCGGCGATGCGCGCGACCAGATGGCGCGCATGAGCGCGGCCACGGTAACCGTGTCCGAAGGCAGCCGGAAGCTTTCGGCGCGAGCCGAATCGCAGGCGGCGAGCCTCGAGCAATCCGCGGCTTCGATGCAGCATATTGCGGCCAACGTGCGGCAAACCGCCGATGCGGCGCGGCAGGCCGCCACGAGCGCGGGCCAGGCGCGCGCCATTACCGAAGACAGCGGCCGCGCCGTGGAAGCCATGACGGTGACGATGCAAGGCATTACCGAGGCCTCGCGCAAGATCGGCGAGATCATTCAGGTGATCGAAGGGATTTCCTTCCAGACCAATATTCTCGCGCTCAACGCCGCCGTGGAAGCGGCGCGCGCAGGCGAGCATGGGCGCGGCTTCGCGGTGGTGGCGAGCGAGGTGCGCAATCTCGCCGGCCGCGCGGCCATGGCGGCCAAGGAGATCGCCGGTCTCATCGTCGACTCGACGCAAAAAGTTCAGGAAGGGTGTCAACTCACGGAAACGGCGCGCGAAAAGATGCAGCAGGCGGTTCAGGAGGTGCGCGACGTGAATGTACTCATCGACGAAATCAATATCGCGACCGGCGAGCAAAGCACGGGCATTGCCGAGATCAAGCAGGCTTTGGATCATATCGAAGCGCTCACGCAACAGGACAGCGCGCTCGTGAATCACTTTTCGATTTCCGCCAATACGCTCGGCAGGAATGCGGAAACCGTGATCGAGACGGTGGGGGCGTTCAGGATCTAACCCTGCTGCGTTCCTGCAGTCAACAAAAAACGGCGCGGCAGTGCAATTCGCACCGCCGCGCCGCTCAATCCAGCGCTGTTGCCAAATCAAAAACTTAGTGTGCCGCGCTCACCTGGGTAGCCGGTTCCGAATGACGCGCACGCTGCGAAACCAGAATCGCAATCGCCGCGAGCACGGCCGGTACGGCGAGCATCGCGAGGATCGCGGCGAATTCCCAGCCAAGGCCCAGCAGCGCGCCGCCGATGGCCGAGCCGAAAATGCTGCCGAAGCGGCCCATGCCCAGCATCCAGCTCACACCCGTTGCGCGCGCAACCGTCGGATAGCGGCCCGGTGCGTAGGCGTTCAGGCCGGTTTGCGCACCGCTCATGCAGAAGCCCGCGGCGAACACCAGCAGCGCGAGCGACGAGGAGAGCGCACCGACGCTGGCCAGCGCCAGCACGCAGATGCCGCCGCCGACATACGCCGCGCTGATCACACGCGCCGGACGCACCTTGTCCATGACCCAGCCCACCAGCACCGCGCCGATCGTGCCGCCGATCTGGAACATGGCCGTAACGTTCGCCGCCACCGTGATGGAGAGGCCCGCGTCCTTGATCAGCGTGGGCAGCCAGCCCGTGAGCAGATAGATCACGAGCAGGCCCATGAAATACGTGACCCACAGCGCGAGAGTCATCACGCCGTAGCCTTGCGAGAACAGCACGCCAATCGGCTTGCGCGTGGGCAGTGGCGGTTCCGTCGAGACGAAGTTCTCGTCGCCCGCGAAGTTGGCGCCGGTCACGCGGTTGAGCGTCGCGGCAATGCGCTGGCTCGTGGCGCCCCGCACGGCGAGCAAACGCGCCGATTCCGGCAGCAGCCAGGCCTGCAGCGGCACGAGTACGAGCGGGATGGCGCCGCCGAAGATCAGCACCGCGCGCCAGCCGTGGATCGGCACGAGCCAGCCCGCTGCGAAGCCGATCAACGCCGAGCCGAGGTTGAAGCCCGTGAACATGATCGTGATGAGCAGCGCGCGGCGGCGTTGCGGCGAGTACTCCGAGAGCAGCGTCGTGGAGTTCGGCATAGCCGCGCCAAGACCGATGCCGGTCAGCACACGCAGCACGGCCATGGAAACCGGCGACTGCGTGAACGCCGTGAGGATCGTGAACACGCCGAAGAGGAACACGGAGGTAATCAGCACCCACTTGCGGCCCACGCGGTCGGAGGCGGGACCGGCGGCCAGCGCGCCGATCACGAGGCCGATCGGCGCCGCGCTCATGACGAGCCCGAACTCGGGGCGCGAAATGCCCCACTCGTGAACGATGGAGGGCGCCACGAACCCCATGATGGCCACGTCCATGCCATCGGCGGTCACCGCGAGAAAGCACAGCGCCACCAGTAGCCACTGGTACGCCGAAATATGGCGTTCGTCGATGAACGCCTTGATATCGATTGTTTTGCTGCCAGACATCTGTCGTCTCCTGTCCGTTCTGTGGTCTGCCGCTCGCTCGTGCCCGAGTCGAATTTCTATGAACTGCTATCCGTCGGGGGCACGATAGGTGGCCAACCCCTCGCCTGAAAGTGCGGGTTAACCACATATTGGGTACATCCATGCCCGTTCGCATGGGCTATGGCGGCCTGCCCGCCCCTGCGCGATTGCCCTGGAAGCCGCGCCGCATAAAGGCTGGGCCGAATCGGCCCGCGCTTCGCCTGTCGCGGCCCGAGGCTCGATTCGAATCCAGCGCAATAAACAAAATCGATGCTCTCCGAAAGGATTCGCAAACGTGACGGACGATCGTGCGGGATTCAGTCGCCGCTACATCGCCTGAAGGCATGAACCGGCTCACCGCCATTGCCATGCGATTCATTTATCGAAACTCAAACGAAACCAGCCCCGAAGGGCTGGCCGGTTCAACTGCGAATCATGCGGTTGTTCCCGTTAAGGCGCGGCAACCCCCTGCGTCGTCGGCGTGTACGACGTATAGAAGCTCGAGCCCGCCCAGGTATGCGTGGGCTCGTTGTACAACGGTGCGCCCTGCGTCCAGTTGGCGCCGAGGTGCCAGTCGCCGGTGCCCGTGAACTGCGCCACGGCCGGGTACGGATACACGGGGCGGCTCGCCGTCACGTTGTTCGACGAATCGGTCTGGTACGTCATGACCGCGTTCGGCGCCGTGCCCTGCTCGGCCCACGCGGTGATCTGCGAGACGAGGTCGATGTTCGGGAAGCCTTCGCCGCCGCCGCAGTGCGCCACGCCTGGCACGAGGTAAAGGCGCGCGAAATTGCTCACGTTCGAGGGGCCCATCGTGTTCTGCATGGCCTCGTAGTACTGGATCGTGAAGAGCGGCGAAATATGTTGATCCGCCCAGCCGTGCCACAGGATCAGCTTGCCGCCTGCCTTGTTGAACGCGGAGAGGTCGGGGTTCGTCGCATCCATCAGCGGATGGTTGGCCTGCAGGTAGGTCGGGTAGAAGCTCGCGTCCGTGTAGCCGAAGGTGTCGATCGTCGGCATCATCGGCGAGCCCGTGAAGATCAGGTTATAGGCGCCCGTCACGATCATGTAGCTGAACAGGCTCTTCACCGAAACGGGCGCTGCCGTCGAGTTCGTCGTCGGCACTTCCACGCCTACCCAGTTCTCTTCCGAACCCATCTGCGGCGAGCCCGCCAGCATGCGCTCGCCGGTGGTCGCGTCCACCGGTCCGCCATAGATCTTGCTCGCGGTCGCGACTTCGGCGGCGGTCAGGCAGTTGCTCGTGTTCGTCGCGCCTTGTGCACACTGGATCGATGCGGGATCGAAATTGCAGGTGCGCGGATCGGCGATCAGTCCGTCGGGCACGCCCGCCTGGCCGCCGCATGCCGCCACGACGGCCTTGTGCAGCACGAGCGCCTTGTCGGCGTAGAGCGTGGCGTTGCCGGTGCTGTCACCGGTCGTGCTTTGCGACTCCACGCTCCAGCCGTGATACAGCGAGTTCTGGATCTGGAAGTGCGCCGCCGGAGCGCCCGCGACGATGCCGTTATAGTCGTTCGGGTAGCGTTGTGCCGCCATGAGCGCTTCGCGGCCACCGTCCGAGCAGCCGATGAAGTACGCGTACTTTTGCGCCTGCCCGTAGTAGGCCTTGATGAGCTTTTCGGCCGTGAGCGTGGTGATGTGCTGCCCGCGATACGCGAAATCAGCCTGTTTTTGCGGGTCCGTCGTCCATGTCGCGTCGTTGCCCGAGTGGCCCATGTCCGTCGCCGCCGTCACGAAGCCGCCTTCCTGCACGAGCGGGCACGTGTAGCTGAAGCTGAACGACGACTGCTGGGTCGGGTCGCTCACGTTGCCGCACAAGCCTCCGCAGCCCAGCGCCGCGAAGCGCTGCGTCCACGTGCTCACCGGCAGCGCCACTTCGAACGTATTCGAAGGCGCGAGCGTGCCCTTCACGGTACAGAAGCTGACCGAAGCCCCGTTGACGGTCGCCGTGGTCACGGCAGCCGACGTGATCGCGCTGCCCGAACCGCCGATATCGGAGATATCGACCGAAGCCAGCTTCGAACAATCCACTACGGGCGCCACGACTGCGAGCGGCGCTTTCGCGGCATCGCTGCTGCTGGTGCTGCCGCTGCTGCCACTGCCGCACGCAGCAACGAGCGTGGCCGCCGCGAAGATGGCGAAGAGGGAGAGCAGCGAGGCAGCACGAGCGCGAGCGCTCGTGAAAAGCCGCCGGGTATGCGGGTTTCTCATGCTTGCCTCCTGATGTTGTACGTAGGGGTGTTCTTCCGGTTCACTTTTCACGCCTCCAATTCTGTTTTCTGATTAGGATGTCTAATTAACGTAAACACGTAGATCGTGCGGCATGAGATGCCCGATCCAATCGCTTGATTGCTCCTTCTGTTTCTCTTATTGCTGTCTTGCTCGTGCCCTGCCGACCCGCTTACTGCCCGTACTGCGCGCCGCCTGCCGGCTCCATGCCGAACGCCCGCTTGGCCGCCTCGGCGCGCTCCGAACCCAGGAAGGCAAGGAAATCCGCTGCCGCCCGCTGCTGCCGGGACACCGCGCAGATCGCCGCGGAAAAGACCGTGACGAGTTGGGCGCCGGCGGGAAGCGGTCCGACCACGTCCACGCCCGGCACGTCCTTTAGCTCGCTCAATTGCTGGAACCCGATCTCGACCTCGCCATTCGCAATGAGGCTCGCCACCGGCACGCCCGGCGGCGCCAGCACGAGGCGCGGCCCGAGCGCTTCGGCCATGCCCCAGCGGTCGAGCAGGCCGAGCAAATGCTTGCCGCTAGGCCCCGTTGAATAGCCGATGCGCGCCGCGCGCAGCATCGTCTCGCGCAGGGCGGCTTGCGTGCCGATATCCGGGTGCGCCGTGCCTGTCGCGACGGCCGCCGCCATGCCGGAGCGCACGACGTCCGTGCGCGCGCCGACGAGATGCCCGGACGCCGCGAGGCGCTCGATTGCCGCCGAGGCCAGCACGGCGAAATCGAACGCGTCGCCCGCCTGCACCCGCCGCGCGGCATCCACGCCGCCAATCGCGGCAACCGTCACGCGCTGCCCCGTTTCGCGCGCGTATTGCTCGGCGAGACCCGCAAGCAGGAGGCGCGTCGCCATCGACCCGACACCCGCCAGCGCGGCGTTGCTTTTCACGTCTTCCTTGCTCATTGACTTTCGTATCGATCGGGAGAAAGCGAGGCCGCCTGATCTTGCGCCTCGCCGGTAGTGCATGGCACGGGGGCCACCGCGTGTGCGCTCACAAGCCCTTTGCCTTGAGCCGCGCGTCCAGACGCGGATACACACGCCGCGCGTTGCCTTCGTAGATCTTGTAGCGGTCCGCTTCGTCGACATGCGCGGCTTCGATATAGCGCTTCGTGTCGTCGAAATAGTGGCCAGTCTCAGGGTCGATGCCGCGCACCGCACCGATCATCTCGCTCGCGAACAGGATGTTGTCCACGGGAATCACACGCGTGAGCAGGTCGATGCCGGGTTGGTGATACACACAGGTGTCGAAGAACACGTTGTTCAGCAGATGCTCCTGGAGCGGCGGCTTCTTCAGCTCCTGCGCGAGGCCCCGAAAGCGTCCCCAGTGGTAGGGCACCGCGCCGCCACCGTGCGGAATCACAAAGCGCAGCGTGGGGAAATCGCGGAACAGGTCTGAGGTCAGGCACTGCATGAAGGCGGTCGTATCCGCGTTCAGGTAGTGTGCGCCCGTGGTGTGGAAGCACGCGTTGCAGCTCGTGCTCACGTGGATCATCGCGGGAATGTCGTATTCGACCAGCTTCTCGTAGATCGGGTACCAGTGACGGTCCGAAAGCGGCGGGCTCGTCCAGTGGCCGCCCGAGGGATCGGGATTCAGGTTGACCGCCACGTTGCCGTACTGCTCCACGCATTTGACGAGTTCCTCGACGCACGTGGCGGGGTCGACGCCCGGGCTTTGCGGCAGCATCGCGGCCGGCACGAAATGATCGGGGAAAAGCTCGCTCACGCGGTGGCACAGCTCGTTGCAGATCGCCGCCCACGTGCTCGACACCTGGAAGTCGCCGATATGGTGGGCCATGAAACTCGCGCGCGGACTGAAGATCGTCAGATCGAGACCGCGCTCGCGCATCAGCTTCAGCTGATTGAGTTCGACCGTTTCGCGCAATTCGTCGTCGCCAATCTTCAGCTCCGCTGCCTTCGGCATTTCGGACGGATTGGCGATGCCCGCTATCTGGCGTTTGCGCCACGCCTCCAGCGCTGTGGGCGCCGTGGTGTAGTGGCCATGAATGTCGATGATCATTGGGACCTCTGCTGCTGATTCGAATCGTTGCGCTACGGTACGAATTGGCCCCACCGCGCTAGTAGCCAGGGCAACTACCTAGATTGCGCGAAAAACGTCGCTCATGCCAATAAACGGGTGCGGCAGCGGGCGGCCGGGAAGGCCGGAAACCACAGACGCCTAGGGCTTTGCGCGGGGCCCCATGGCCCCAAAGATGCGTCGCCTTGTTTTCAAAGCACCGATAAATAAAACGAATGCCTCGATAAACATCTGGTAAGCGATGGAGGGAATTCGAAGGGCACCAGGGGGCGGCCGGTGCACGGTGGCGAATTCGCTCATAATGGCCAGTTCTTTGGTCTGACATCGTGCGGATGAACCATCATGCATATCGACCGATTCGAAATTGGCGTTCCCGATGAGGCAATCGACGACCTGCGCGCACGCCTGCGCGCCACACGCTGGGCCAACGCCACGCCCGCGCCGGCGTGGCAGCAAGGAGCAGACCATGCCTGGCTGCGTGAACTCGTCGCGTATTGGGCAGACGAATACGACTGGCGCGCGGCCGAACGCGCGCTGAACCAGCTGCCGCAGTTCATGGCGGAGGTCGGTGGCGAGGGTGGCGCAGCCGGCCAACGCGTGCACTTCGTGCATCGGCGCGGCGCGGGCCCGAAGCCCTACCCGCTCGTGATCACGCACGGCTGGCCAGGCTCGTTCTTCGAATTCCACGCGCTGCTCGACCGGTTGTGTGACCCGGCCGCCTTCGGCGCCGACCCGGCCGACGCGTTCGACGTCGTCGCCCCGTCGCTGCCGGGCTTCGCCTTTTCGCCCGCTCCGGCTGCGCCCGGTTCGTCCGCGTGGCAGGTGGCAGACCTGTGGGCGGCACTCATGCGCGGTCTCGGCTACGAGAGCTTCGGCGCCCAAGGCGGCGACCTTGGCGCGGGTGTGTCTATCGCACTGGCTGCGCGGCACAGCCAGGCCGTGGAGGGCATCCACCTGAACTTCCTGCCCTCTTCGTACGAACCCACAGTCGATGCCGCGCTCACCCCGGAGGAACAGGACTATCTGCGCGAAAAGGCGGACTGGGCGGCGCTGGAGGGCGGATATGCGCATATGCACGCCACGAAGCCGCAAACCGCGGCGGCGGCGCTCAACGACTCGCCCGCGGGGCTTGCCGCGTGGATCG
Organism: Paraburkholderia acidiphila; assembly: GCF_009789655.1. Lineage (GTDB taxonomy): Bacteria > Pseudomonadota > Gammaproteobacteria > Burkholderiales > Burkholderiaceae > Paraburkholderia > Paraburkholderia acidiphila. The sequence goes on along the minus strand of NZ_CP046911.1, from coordinate 437,977 downwards.
GCGAAAAGTTTCGCGCATGGAGCGACTGTGGCGGGGTAATCGAGCGCCGGTTCTCGAAGGACACCTTGCTGACGGACCTTTCGTTGTACTGGTTCGCGGGCAGCATTGGCACGTCCATGCAGATGTATTGGGAAAACCGGCTCCAGCCGTTTCGTTTCGCGGCCGGGCAACGCGTGGCGCCGCCCGTTGCGTTCGCGCGCTTTCCCAAGGAGATCAATCACCCGCCGCGCTCGTGGGTCGAGCGCGTGTTCAATGTCGTGCAATGGACCGACATGCCGCGCGGCGGCCATTTCGCCGCCATGGAAGAACCCGACCTTCTCGCCGCCGATATGCGCCGCTTTTTCAAACGGTTCCGCGAGTGAGCGTCACTGCGCCGCGTTGTCGCCGAACGGATGCGCGGGCGCATCCGTCGCGCGCCACGCGTAGCGCCTGAAGAGCGCGGCGTAGCCTTCGATCACGAAGCCGCCGCACTTGTGCCGATAGGCGTCGCGCCGCATACGGTAGGCGCGCGGCAGTTGAAACCACGGCAGGCGCGGCAGGTCGTGGTGCACGAGATGGTAGTTGTTGTTCAGATACAGGAAGCGCATGACGAGCCCGGCCTCGTTGATGGCAATGCGCGCCTTGGGATGCGACGCCGCGCGATGCTCGTACAGCGAGCGGACCATCGCAAGTCCAAGCGCGGGCCAGGTAACAGCGGCGAGATACCACCACCACGGCATGCCCGCGTAACGCTGCACCCATGCGAGCAGCAGCACGACGGCGGCGAGGTGCGCGAGCCACATCGGCACGTGGCGCCAGTCGCCACCGCGCAGCGTTCTCGCCGCGCCCGCGAGCATCGCCGCCACGCTCATGGGCGGGCCGATCACCACACGCCCGACGAAGCTCTTGCGTGCGTGCCATAGCACGCGATGCCAGCGCGGCAAACGAGCCCATTGCGCGTGCTGCACATAGTTCGTTTCGGGGTCGATGCCGGGCACGGTCAGCGCTTCGTCGCGGTGATGCGCCATATGGCTTTCGCGGTACACCGCATAGGGAAACCACACGGCGAGCGGCGGCCAGCCCAGCGCCATGTTCAGCCATGCGAACCGGGTGGGATGACCGTGCAGCAATTCGTGCTGGAGCGACATATGCCATGCGCACAGCACAATGAGGGATGGCGTGGCGGCGGCAAGCGTAAGGACACCTGAGCGCAAGAGGGCCAGCACCGCAAACCAGCCACCGTAAATCACGGCGATCAATAGCCAGGTGGGCCATTCCGTGCGCGCGGTGAAGCCTGTGCCGAGCGCGGCGACTTCCCGCGCGTGGTCTGCGTCGAAGTATTCGGCCATGTGCGCCCGCTCCCGCGATGAAGGATGGTGCCACTCCATACGGAGAGCAAAGCAATTCAGGCCCTCACCATACCGAACGCGGGGCGCTTCACCAACCAACGAATTGCCATTTGCTTATTTCGCCGCGCCGCGCTGCGCGCCCGGGTCGCGCAGCGTAAAATGCGCCGATGACCCGCTGGATCGCTTCCCTGCCGATGTACAACGTCACGCCGCACCATGCGGCGTTGTGGCATGCGCTTTTGAGCGACTGCGTGGCGGTCTTCGCGCGTGCGTTCGAACCCGGCGACGTGACGATCGTGAACGCGCCCGAGGGCGAACTCATGCCCCACTGGCGCCGCAAGGATTTGCTGCTCTCGCAAACCTGCGGGTATCCGTACCGGATGCTCGGCCTCGCCGACGAAGTCCAGCTGATTGCGACCCCGATATTCGACGCCCCCGGCTGCGAAGGCCCGCGCTATCGAAGCGTGCTCGTCGTTTCCGCTGAAGCTTGGGCGCGCGGTGCGAACACGCTCGAAGCATGCCGAGGCCTGCGCGCCGCATGCAACGGTACGGATTCGCATAGCGGCATGAACGCGTTTCGCCACTCAGTCGCGCCGCTCGCGCGCGGCGGACGCTTCTTCGCCTCGGTGTTTTGGACTGGCTCGCATGCGGCCACGCTGCGGGCGCTGGCGAGCGGTGCGGCCGACGTGGGCGCCATCGACTGCGTCACGCTTGCACTGCTGAACGATTCGCATCCCGAATGGTTCGGTGGCGTTCGAACCATCGGCATGACACATTCCGCGCCCGGCCTTCCGCTCATCGCCTCACGTGCGCTCGGCGAAGGTCAGGCCGAAGCGCTGCGCGATGCTTTGGACACCGCGCTCGCAGCCGATCCCGAACGCGCGCGCACGCTGCGTCTGCGCGGATTCGCGAGACTCACTGGCGAGGCATACGCTGAAATCGAGGACATGGCCAACGCGGCCACGCAGCAGGGCTATCCCGAGCTTCGATGACCACCCTACGTTGTGCGCGCAACGAATGCCGCACAGCGATCCTCCGGTTGAGTCAGCCGGTCGTGGCGCAAACACAACCGGCTCTGCCCAACACTTGCCCCATAAGCCGACCCGAACGAGGCCAACCCCGCAATGCGCGCCTCCAGCACCGCGCGGTCTTCGGCCCAGTGCGCGCACTGCGCACACTGCGGGCGCTTCGCGGAATCAGCCGCGCCATTCATGCTCATTTGCCGAGCGCCAGCCAGTACGGTGCGAACACATGCGCCGAGAGCAGATAGCCGATCACCACATTCACGGCCACGCCGGCCGTGAACGCGGCAAGGGGCCTCACACCCGTCGATGAAAGCGCGGCGAAGCGCGTGGTGAGGCCAATGCTCAGAAAGCAGAACGTGAACGCCCAGGTGCGCAGCGCGACGATCGGCGCGACGAAGGCCGGTGTCACGACGCTGCGGTATTCGGCCAGCGTGTAGTGCGAGGCGACCCACGTGACGAACGCCGAAGCAATGACGAAGCCAATCACGAACTTCGGGAAACGCGTCCAGATTTCGCGGGCGCGTGTCGTTGTTTGTACTTCGTCGCCGGCCTCGCGGTCCCAGCGCGTGGTCGCGACGATCGCCAGCACGAAGGCCCAGATGCCGATCCAGATATCGCGCCCCACCACCTTCATCAACACGAATGCCTGCAGCGCCGCGTCGGGCGCCCCCGCTACCGCGCCGCCCGCATGCCGCGCAAGATCGCCGTAGGCCTGGGCGGCGGCGATGCCCGCCGCGTCCGCGAATTCCGAGGTGCCGATCCAGGCGCCGGCAATGCCTGTCGGCAGGCCGAACGCACGCGAAAGCGCGGGCAGCGCGAACACCATGACGATCGCCCAGCCCACGACGAGCGTGATCGCCACCGACGCCTGCTCGCGCCGCGCGCGCACCGCGCCCGCAATGGCGATTGCCGCCGAAACGCCGCACACCGCGCCGCCCACGCCCAGCACCGCGGCGAAGCGCTGCTCGATCTTCAGCGCCCGTGCGGTGCCGTAGATCACGAAGAAGGTGACGAGCGAAACGATCGTGGCCTGCCCCACGGCAACCGGACCGGCCCATGCGATCAACGTGAGCGGCAGCGTCGCGCCGAGCAGCACGATCCCAACCTTGATGTAGAACTCCACGCGCAGTGCCGGCGCGAGCCAGGCAGGCAACGTGAACACGTTCGAGACAATCAGCCCGAGCGCGAGTGCGATCAGCGGCGGTTCGAGGTTGTAGCGCGTAGCCTGCGCCCACGCTCCCACAACGAAGATCAGCGCCGACACCACGAACAGAACGAAAAATCCTCTGATGAATTGCGCCACCGGCAAGCCAAGCGCCGCGATCGCCACGGAGAATACGGCCGCGAAGCCGACGAACAGCGCCGCGTAGCCTCCCGCGTGCGCGGCGAGGTCGCGCGCGAGCGCGCCGAAGTCGTTCCAGCGCGCGGGCGCCACCGCCAGGCTCTTGATGCTGCCGCCGGAAGCGAACAGCACATAGGCGATGGCAATGACGAAGAGCCCGATTGCCACCGCCCACCAGTCTTCCGTACCGAACGGCTTGCGCTGGGCCGCCACGGCCTGCCCACGCGCATGTTTGCCACCCTCTGCGGCAAGCGTCGTATTGCTCATAGTTGGTTTTCCCCTGTTCAAACCCCGGTTGCGGCGATCGCTATGTCGCCCCTTTGCCGCCTTTAAGCAGGCGCTACGCATCCCGAAGCGCGCGCCTCGCCAATCAGTATGGAATGCTGATCTTCGAAACCGAAATGACTTATTGTTTGATGCTTATGCAATCGCTGGCACGCCGCAAAACGACGAATCTAGCTAAGCAATGCTCCCGAAATTGGTTGTCCGCTCGCGGCGCGCTCCTTAGGATCGCCCTATCCACAACTCTTCGAATAATGGATCCTATGAAGAAAAGAACCTTGTTGGGCACGATGCTGGCAATGCTTGCGCTGGGCGTGAGTTTTGGGGGCGTGACGCTTGCGCACGCAGCGGACCAGACGTTGCGCGTGGGCATCATGTCGGGCGAAGACGAGGACGTGTGGCGCGTGGTCGCCGCCAACGCTGCGAAGCGTGGCCTCACGATCAAGGTGACCACGTTCTCCGAATATACGCAGCCGAACGAAGCGCTCTCCAGCCACGACCTCGACGCGAACTCGTTCCAGCACAAGCCGTATCTCGACGCGCAGATCAAGGCGCGCGGCTACAAGATCGTGCCGGTGGGCTTTACCTATGTGCAGCCTATCGGGCTGTATTCGCGCAAGGTGAAGTCGGTGGCGGACCTGCCGCAGGGCGCGACCATCGGCGTGCCGAACGATCCGAGCAACGAGGGCCGCTCGCTCCTGCTGCTCCAGGCACAAGGGCTCATTACGCTGCGCGACGATGTCGGCCTCTTGCCGACCGCACGCGATATCGCGAAGAACCCGAAGAATATCCATATCAAGGAACTCGATTCGGGCATTGTCGGGCGCGCGATTGGCGATCTCGATGCGGCCGTGGTCAATACGGACTGGGCCGTGAAGTCGGGCATCAAGATTCCGCAAGAGCGTATTGCGCAAGAGAAGGTGAGTGGCAATCCGTATCGCAACTTCATTGCCGTGAACGAGAAAGACGCCAACGCGCCTTGGGTGCATGCGCTCGTGGAAAGCTATCAGCAGCCCAATGTCGCTTCCGAAATCGTTGCCGTCTATCACGGGGCGACGCTGCCCGCGTGGAAGGACGCGCCTCAGCAGTAAAGGCGCTTGAGCCGTCCATCGCCGGTGATTCGCTATGCGGATCACCGGCGATTTTGCATTACACCGCCATTCAGGCCGATTCCGTCACGCGCCTGAACCCTGCCCCGGCGTGCCGCTGCGGCAACGTAGGCGCATCCCCAAACAACTTCTCCCGCAACGTGCCGGGCGCATACGCGCTCTTGTAACGCCCGCGCGCCTGCAACTCGGGCACGACGAGATCCACGAAATCCTCGTAGCTCTCGGGCACCACAGTCCGGCTCAGATTGAAGCCATCCACATCGGCTTCGTCAATCCACGCCTGCAGTTCGTCCGCCACCTGCGAAGCGCTGCCGACAATCGCCGGATAGCGCCCGCCCAGCTCGAACATCTCGAGCAGCTTGCGCCGCGTCCAGCCATGTTGCTTCGCCGTGCGCGTAGCGGATTCGATCGCGTTGCCCGGCGCGTAATCAACGGGGGCGTCGAGGTCGTATTGCGCGTAATCGATGCCCGTGCTCGACGCGAAATGCGCGAGCCCCGCTTCGCGGCTCGCATACTGGCGGTAGTCGGCATACTTCTCGCGTGCCTCGCGCTCGGTCGCGCCCGGCACCACCGCCGCGCCAACGAAAACTTTCACGTCGTCGGGGCGGCGCCCCGCTTGCACCAGCTGTTCGCGCAGCGCGCGCACCGTCTCGCGGGCCGCCGCGCGGTTGGGCGGCGAAATGAACACGCATTCGGCATGGCGCGCCGCAAAACGCTGCCCTCGCCCCGAACTGCCCGCCTGGAACAGCACCGGCGTGCGCTGCGGCGAAGGCTCCGCCAGGTGATAGCCGTCCATGCGGTAGTAGCGCCCCGCATGCTCCACGCGGTGCAGCTTCGCAGGGTCCGCGAAAATACGCGCGGCCTTGTCGCGCCGCACGGCGTCTGATTCCCAACTGCCTTCCCAGAGTTTGTAGAGGACTTCCAGGTATTCGTCGGCGCGGTCGTAGCGTTCGTCGTGTGGAAGCTGCTGCTCGAGCCCCATGGCGCGCGCCGCGCTGTCCAGATAGCCCGTCACGATGTTCCAGCCAATGCGGCCTTGCGTGAGGTGATCGAGCGTGGAAAAACGCCGCGCCAGCAGATACGGCTGCTCGTAAGTGAGATTGACCGTCACGCCAAAGCCGAGATGCTCGGTCACCGCGGCCATCGCCGGCACGACGAGCGTGGGGTCGTTGACCGGCAGCTGGATCGACTCGCGCAACGTCACGTCCACGTTGCGCTGATAGACGTCGTAGACGCCCACGATATCGGCGAGAAACAGTCCGTCGAAGAGCCCGCGCTCCAGCGTGCGCGCGAGATTCGTCCAGTATGCGAGCGTGCGGTAGTCGGTCGAGCGGTCGCGCGGATGCGTCCACAGTCCGTGATTGATGTGCCCCACGCAATTCATGTTGAACGCGTTGAGCAATATGGGTTTGTTGGCTTTTGCCATCCTGGGGATTCTCCTGCGGCGTCGAACGGGTCCAATCGTCCATTGGAACAGCCCGCGTCCCGATCCCCTACCAGTTAATTCGCAATTGCATATCAGCTTTGCGGATGTGGCGCGCCCTACGCTTTCACGGCTTCCTGCATTTCGGCCTGGGGTTCCCGCTTGAGCGCAAACAGCGAGGCCGCAACAATCAGCATGCCGCCGATCCACGCAGGCACGGAAAGACGCTCGCCCAGCCACACGCAGGCAAAGAGGGCGCCGAACACCGGCTCGCTGCCCATGAGCAACGCCACGCGCGTGGGGCTGCTGCGGCTCACGGCGTAGTTCTGCACGAAGAAGGCGAACAGCGTGCAGCCCGCCACGAGATAGATCACGCTGCCCCAGAACACGCCGTGCCCCTGCCAGTGCGGCAACGGCTGCCATTGTTCGGGCGCGACAGTGAGCGCGAGCGCCGCGCAGCCGATCGACACGACGGCGGACTGCACCGCCGTCACCGTGAGCGCCGGCACAGCGCCCGACTTCATCGCGCGCTTGACCGCGCAAGTGGTCACCGCGCGCAACAGCGCGGCCAGCACGACCAGCAAGTCGCCCGGGCTCGCCGCAACGTGGCCGCCAGTCAGGAGCAGCGCGCCGAGCAGCGACACGCCGGCCGCCAGCCATTCCACCGGGCGCGGCGCGCGCTTGAGCCACGCCCACTCCACGAGCGGCGTGAGCACCACGCACAGGCTGATAAGAAACGCCGCGTTCGAGGCGTTCGTCAGTGAAACGCCGAACGTCTCGGCCAGAAAGATGCCGAGTAGCAGCAGACCCGCACCGAACACGCCGATCCGGTCGCGCCACGTCACATGACGCAGAGCGCGCAGCGCGGGCGACAGCAGCACGAACGTGAGGCCAAAACGCAGGGCGAGCAGGCCCAGCACCGGGTAGACGAGCAGCGCACCCTTCACGACGCCATAGCTCGTGCCCCAAATGAGGGCGACGGCGACGAGCAGCAGATCGACGGTGCGGGACGAACGGGTCAGGGCATTCATGGCGGAGGCGCTTGCAGGTCGGTTGGGAATGGACGCATTGTCCGATATGGCTTCCCCAGCGATAATCCGGTTTACCGGAACATCATTTATGTTTCAAATGCACAAATGATTTCGCCCTGCCCGCCATGACGCCCACCGACCTCCTGCCCCTGCTGCCCGATCTGGCCACCTTCGCCCGCGTGGTCGATGCCGGTAATTTCTCGGTCGCGGCGCGCCAGCTCGGCAGTACGCCTTCCACCGTGAGCCGCCAGATGCAGCGGCTCGAACGCGCGCTCGGCACGCGCCTGCTGGAACGCTCCACACGCAGCCTGCGGCTCACGGAATCGGGCGCCGAGGTCTACCGTCACTGCACGGAGATGGTCGAAGCCGCCGCGAGCGCTGCCCAGGCGGCCAGCCGCCTTGCCGGCCGCCCGCATGGCCGCGTGAGTGTCAGCGCCCCCATTTCCTTCGCGCAAAGCGTCATCCATCCGCTGATTGCCGGCTTTCTGCGCGCGTATGAGGAAGTCGCGGTGCAGCTCATCTTCACCGACCACGACGTCGACCCGGTGCGCGACAGCGTCGATATCGTGATCCGCCCCACGCCCACGCCGCCGCCGGGGCTCGCGGCGCGGCGGCTCGGCACGCTGCAATGGATGCCGTGCGCGTCCCCGGCTTATCTGCGCGAGCGCGGCACGCCGAAACACCCGAAGGACCTCGCGCGCCACGATTGCCTCTATCTGGGCGAAACCCCCGACGACAACCGCTGGACGTTCCGGCGCGGGGCGCAAACGCACACCGTCGAGGTAAAGGGCCGCTATATTGCCAACGACGTGGGCGCGCGGCGCGACGCGGCGCTTGCGGACTGGGGCATTGCGAGCCTGCCCGAATTCGCCGCGGCGGACGCGCTGCGCGACGGCTTGCTCGTGCGCGTGCTGCCCGAGTGGTCGCTCGCGCCGCGCGCGTACAGCGGCCCGGTGTGGATGCTCTATCCTCCCAATCGCTTTCTGCCGCCGAAGGTGCGCGTATTGATCGACTGGCTCGCGCAGCACACGACCGCGTGACTGGCTGCCCGCGCCTCACCGCGCGTGAGACGATCGGGCATGAACTTGAGCCGCACCGACATTCACCCGCGCGTGTGGACCTCCTAGACTGGGTCATGGAAACGAATGCATGAACCCCTAAAGGAAACGCGATGCATACTCTGCGAACGGATGTTGCGATCATCGGCTCGGGCACGGCTGGACTCTCAGCTTACCGCGCCGCGAAGGCGGAAGGTGCGAGCGCAATCATCATTGAAGGCGGCGCCTACGGAACGACGTGTGCGCGAGTGGGCTGTATGCCGTCGAAGCTGTTGATCGCGGCGGCCGAGGCGGCGCACGCGGTGAGTCTCGCGCCGCGCTTCGGCGTCAACCCGCACGGCATGGAAATCGACGGCCGCGCCGTGATGGCGCGCGTGCGCAGCGAGCGCGACCGGTTTGTCGGTTTCGTCGTGGAGGGCGTGCTTGCACTGCCAGAAGCGGACCGTCTGGTTGGGCATGCACGCTTTATCGACGACGGCCTGATTCAGGTGGGAGAGCATACGCAAGTGCGCGCAAAAAGCGTCGTGATCGCAACGGGATCGACACCCACGATACCCGCTTCGCTCGCGGGACTTGGCGACAGGCTCATCGTCAACGACGACGTGTTTGCGTGGGAAGACCTGCCGCGCAGCGTGGCGGTGGTCGGTGCGGGCGTAATCGGCCTGGAACTTGGCCAGGCGCTCACACGGCTTGGCGTGCGGGTCACGTTGTACGGCGGCTCGCACGGCAGCGTGGGGCCGCTTACGGACCCGCGCGTGATCGCTGAGGCGCACCGCGTGTTTGGCGCGGAGATGCACTTCGAAACCCAGGGGCGTGTCGTGTCGGCAACGCGCAACGATGCGGGTGTGACGCTCCGCTATGCCCGCGTCGATGGCACGGAGTCCGAAGAAACGTTTGATTACGTGTTGGCGGCAGCGGGTCGGCACCCCAACGTGGCGAGCCTCGGACTGGCGAACACGTCGCTCGAACTCGACGCGCACGGCGTGCCGCGCTCCGACCCGGCTACGCTACAGGCTGGCACCGCGCCGGTGTTCGTGGCGGGCGACGCGAACGACGTGCTGCCGCTGCTTCACGAAGCCGCCGACGAGGGGCGCGCCGCGGGCCGGAATGCAGCGCGCGTTCCGGAAGTCGAACCCGTCGCACGGCGCGCGCCGCTTGCGATCGTCTTCTCCGATCCGCAGATCGCGATGGTCGGCAAGGCGCACCGGGAACTGGTGGCGGGCAGCTTCGTGACGGGCGCCGTGAGTTTCGAGGACCAGGGCCGCAGCCGTGTGATGCTCAAGAACCACGGCTTGGGCCATGTCTACGTGGATCGCGCGACACGGCGCTTCGTGGGTGCGGAATGGTTCGGGCCGGCGGCCGAGCATATCGGCCACCTGCTCGCCTGGAGCGTGCAGATGGGGTTGAGCGTGGACGACATGCTGGCGATGCCGTTCTATCACCCCGTCGTGGAAGAAGGGTTGCGCACGGCGTTGCGCGACGCCGCGTCGCAACTGAATCACAAGGGCTGAGCGAGTTTCGCTTAGGCCACCTTTTTAACTCGCAAGGACACACACCAAAAATGAAAGCGCTCGTCCTCAGCCACTACGATGGTCCGCTCGAACTTGCCACGCTGGAGCGCCCGCAACCGCAACCGGGCCAGGTGCTCGTGCGCATTCATGCGGCAGGTCTGAACCCGCTCGACGTGAAGATTCGCGCGGGAAAGGCCGATCATGCAAAGCATCCACTGCCGCTCGTGCTCGGTATCGACATGGCGGGCGTGGTGGAAGCGGTCGGCGCTGGCGTTACGCGTTTCGCGCCCGGCGACGAGGTGTATGGCATGACGGGCGGCGTGGGCGGCATTCAAGGCGCGCTGGCCGAGTATGCCGCCGTTGACGCGGACCTGCTCGCGCGCAAGCCCGCGAATCTCTCCATGCGTGAAGCGGCTGCGCTGCCGCTTGCGTTCATCACGGCGTGGTCGGGCATCGTCGATCGTGCGCATCTGGCGGCGGGCCAGAGCGTGCTGGTTCAGGGCGGCGCGGGCGGTGTCGGCCACGTGGCCGTGCAGATTGCGTGTGCGCTCGGGGCGCAGGTTTTCGCCACGGGTAGCGCGCGCAATGCAGACGTGATTTCGCGAATGGGCGCGACGCCTATCGACTATGGCGCGTCTGGCGTTGAGCAGTACGTTCAGGCGCATACCGCAGGCGCTGGCTTCGATCTCGTCGTGGACACCGTGGGTGGCAAGACCCTCGATGCCTCCTTTGCCGCAGTCAAGCATTTCGGGCATGTGGTGAGCGCGCTCGGGTGGGGGACGCATGCGCTCGCGCCGCTGTCGTTTCGGGAGGCGACGTATTCGGGTGTGTTTACGCTTTATCCGCTGTTGAGTGGCAAGCATCGGGCGCATCACGGGGAAATGTTGGGGGAGGCGACGCGGCTTGCCGAGGCCGGGTTGCTTGCTCCGCGGGTGGATTCGCGGCGGTTCGCGCTCGCGGATGTTGAGCGGGGTTATGAAGCCGTAGCCGATGGTAGTGCGGGGAGTAAGGTTGTTGTTGAGGTTGGGTGAAGGGTGGCGCGCTGGGTCTTGGGCGCTTTGGGCTTTACTTGTTTTCGCGGCGGTACTTCATGCGTTGCCCCTGTGCGGGGCGGCACCTACTTTTCTTTGCAGCGGCAAAGAAAAGTAGGCAAAAGAAAGCCGCTCACACCGCTAATGCCTGCCACCGTTCACCTCGCACCACCCCACTTGAATGGCTCCGGAGCGTCTGGCACCTCGCACCATACTCGTTAGTGACAAAGGGCTCATCCGTTCCCGCTGCTCGCTGCGCGCGCAGCGGCCGGGTCTGCAAGGGACACCGGAAACCGAAGGGTACGCAAGCGCATTCAGACCAAACGATGCGAGTGCAATCGAGAACGAAGCAGCAAGCGCACTATCAATAGAAAACGACATGCTGTCGACTCGTTAGTATTCTGTGCAATACGCAACGCGCGAAAAAACGCTCCCCAGCGCCGATCAAAACGGCGTATCGCCTTCGATGGTGGTGCGATAAAGCTTGCGGCGCAGATGATCGGGCGTGCCCGCAGCGAGGTGCATGAGGGAGCGGTTGTCCCAGAACACGAGGTCATGCTCGCGCCATGCGTGGCGGTAGCAATGGTCTGCGCGCACGCTGTGGGCGAACAGTTCGTCGAGCAGCGCGCGGCTTTCGTCCTCGGGCAGATCGACGATGCGCGTCGTGAAATGTTCGCTCACGAACAGCGCTTTGCGGCCCGTCTCAGGATGCGTGCGCACGACTGGGTGCACAACGGGCAAGACCCGCGCGATCTGCTCCGCCGTGAGATTCGGCCGCCACGGGCTGCGCGCCTGGAGCTCCGCATAGCGCGCGAGATAGGTATGCTCGGCGCGCCGCCCCTCCACGGCGCTACGCAAGTGCGCAGGCAGCGTTTCCCACGCGAGATGCATGTTGGCGAACAGCGTGTCTCCGCCCTCTGCGGGCAACTCCTGCGCGTGCAGCAGCGAACCGAGGCTCGGCTTTTCCTTGTATGAAAGATCGGAATGCCAGAAGTGGCCCGCGTCGCCAAGGCCGATGGGCTTGCCGTTCTCCACGATGTTCGAGACGATCAGCACCTCCGGGTGGCCCGCCAGTGCGAACTGATGCAACACATGGATCTGCAGCGGCCCGAAGCGGCGGCTGAACTCGACCTGTTGTTCCGGCGTGATGCGCTGGTCGCGAAACACCAGCACGTGATGATCGAGGTGCGCGCGATGAATGCGTGCGAAGTCTTTGCTGGAAACCGGCTTCGCGAGATCGAGGCCGACGACTTCCGCGCCAAGGCGCGCATTCAGGGGAAGAATCTCGAAGTGCTGCGGCGCGGCGGCAGAAGCGGTGAATGTGGCGGGGGTAGTCACGCAGCGAGCCTTTCAGGTAAGCAATGGCTTCAATCTACGTGATCCGTATGCCGCCTGGCAACGAAGCAAATCCGATACGTTTATCCGTTCGAGTCATAAAGGCGCTGCTAAGACATACGGGCAGCGCCGTTGAACGGCGCGCTGCGGGCTCGAAGACTTACGTCCGAATCTGGCCTGCGCGATGCCGCACCCGGCATCACTGACAAAGCCTGAGTCATGGCCGCCCCCGTAACGTCGTTGCTTTTCCGCCATTTCCATACCGTCAGTGAAGTCACAAGAAGGTCCGGTCCGGCACTGCAACCGGCGACAAGACGCGCCGAATCGCGCCCTACCAGGCAATCTGTCGCGCCATCAAAACTGGCGGAATCGGATGTTCGTGAATTGATGCGGGAGGAATGCACGCCGCATTGGTATCGCGATTTCGTTCGACAATTGACAAATTTTGTCTAATCCGATTGTTAATTCGCAGACCTGAACATCAATCCGAATCTACGACATGACCGCGCACATCGGCCGCAGCGCGAGCCCTTCGCACCCCCGCCACGTGCGCTGCTGCGCTGGCGGTGATCCGAATCGCGAAGGATCGGACGCGTCGTGCGTGCGTGGTACTGATGCACATCTCGCCGCCGCTTGCGGAGCACGCCGTTTCAGCAGCGGGTCTGGAAAGCGCTTGAGGCCGTTCATACCGCCAGGCGTCCAGACGCAATGCGCCTGCGTTCGGCATACCGATATTTCGCACACGCTGCGCATGACCTCCGCGCGCCTTGTGCGCGCTTAGAGCGAGCGTGTCCAAATGGGAATACGATCACAAGCGTAAGCATACCTGCCTGCGCAAACGGGCAGTGCCTTCGCCACACCGCCCATCGGCCTTTATCTATCCTGCTGCGTAAAGAGCGGCGCGCCGGCGCTCGCGCCGGTCACGACGACAACCTTGTATTGCGCTTTCTGTGCAGCGGCCCGGTAAGCCAATTGGAGGGACGCGCGAGCGCCGAACCGCGAAACCCGTGCCCCGATGGCCCCAAGCGCGGCGCAAGCGCGGTGCCCTGGCCGGCACCGCAATTGCGCATTCATCCCTTCGCGCACTGCGCCGCATGCAGCGCGCCCCTGCCGAGGAGTCCCAGCTTATGTCATCGAATGCAGCGTCGAATGCCCGGCCCACCCAAGCCGATCCATCCGATCTCGACCGTCGCGTCATCGACACGATCCGCACCTTGTCGATGGACGCCGTGCAAAAGGCCAACTCCGGCCACCCCGGCACGCCGATGGCGCTCGCGCCGCTCGCGTACCAGATCTGGCAGCATCATCTGCGCTACGACCCGGCCGCGCCGCTATGGCCCAACCGCGACCGCTTCGTGCTCTCGAACGGCCACGCGTCCATGCTGCTCTACTCGCTCTTGCACCTCACGGGTGTGCAAGCCGTAGACGAAAAAGGCCAGCTCACGGGCAAGCCCGCGGTCTCGCTCGACGATATCAAACACTTTCGCCAGCTCGACAGCGTGACGCCTGGGCACCCGGAATATCGCATGACAACGGGCGTGGAGACGACCACCGGGCCGCTCGGCCAGGGGCTCGGCAACAGCGTGGGCATGGCCATGGCCGAACGCTGGCTTGCCCAGCGCTTCAATCGCCCCGACGCCACGATCTTCGACTACCGCGTCTATGCGTTGTGTGGCGACGGCGACATGATGGAAGGCGTCTCGCACGAGGCGGCGTCGCTCGCGGGCCATCTGGGTCTGTCGAATCTGATCTGGTTTTACGACAGCAACCGCATCACGATCGAGGGCCACACGGACCTCGCCTATAGCGACGATGTCGAATCCCGCTTTCGCGGCTACCACTGGCACACGCTGCACGTGGACGATGCCAACGACTTGAAGGCCATCGAGGCCGCCATCGAAGAAGCGCAGGCCGTGACCGACAAGCCCACGCTGATCGTGGTGAAGAGCATCATCGGCTGGGGCGCGCCGAACCGGCAGGACACGGCGGCGGCGCACGGCGAAGCACTGGGCGAGGAAGAAGTGCGACTCGCCAAACGCGCGTACGGCTGGCCGGAGGACGCGCAGTTTCTCGTGCCCGATGGCGTGTACGACCGTTTCGCGCAAGGCATGGGCGCACGCGGCAAGGCCGCGCACGAAGCGTGGAAGCAACGCTACGACGACTATGCGAAGCGCTACCCCGAGCCCGCGAAGGAACTGAGCCTAATGCTCGCAGGCAAGCTGCCCGAGGGCTGGGACGCCAACATTCCCACCTTCGAAGCCGATGAAAAGGGCCTCGCCACGCGCGATTCCTCAGGCAAGGTGCTCAACGCCATTGCCCAACGCGTGCCGTGGGTCATCGGCGGCGCGGCCGATCTCGCGCCCTCCACCAAGACCAATCTCAAGTTCGAGGGCGCGGGAAGCTTCGAGCGCGATCACTACGACGGCCGCAACCTGCACTTCGGCATTCGCGAACACGGCATGGGCGCGGTCTGCAATGGACTCGCGCTTTCGGGCTTGCGGCCGTTCGCGTCGACGTTCCTCATTTTCAGCGACTACATGAAGCCCCCCATCCGGCTCGCCGCGATCATGGAACTGCCTGTGGTCTACGTGTTCACGCACGATTCGATCGGCCTTGGCGAAGACGGGCCCACGCACCAGCCGATCGAGCAGCTCGCCGCGCTGCGCAGCGTACCGGACCTGCTCACGCTGCGCCCCGCCGACGCCAACGAAGTCGCAGAGGCCTGGCGCGTTGCGTTCTCGCATGCGCACGAGCCGGCCTGCCTGGTGTTGACGCGCCAGGCGCTGCCCACGTTCGACCGCACGAAATACGCGAGCGCGCAAGGCGTGCGGCGTGGCGCCTACGTGCTCGCCGACGCACCCGATGGCAAGCAGCCCGAAGTCCTGCTCCTCTCCACGGGTAGCGAGGTGTCGCTGTGCATCGGAGCATACGAAACGCTGAAAAAGGAGGGGATCGCCGCGCGCGTGGTCTCGATGCCTTCGTGGGGCCTGTTCGAACTGCAAGACGAGGCGTATCGCGATTCGGTTCTGCCGCCGCACATCCATGCACGCGTGGCCGTGGAGCAAGCGGCGACGCTCGGCTGGGACCGCTACGTCGGCCGCTTCGGCTCGCAGATCGTAATGCGCACGTTCGGCGCCTCCGCGCCGATCAACGCGCTGAGAGCCAAATTCGGCTTCACGCCGGAGCACGTGGTGGAAGAAGCGAAGAAGCAGATTGCGCGTTGCAAGGCGGGAGCCAGCGAGTAGGCGGTCAGTGCCTGCTCGTGCCGTACATGCGCAAATAGCCGCTGTGAATCATCACCGGCTTGCCGTCCGTCTCTTCAATGAGCCGGGCGGCGGCCGCTTCGATGGCGGCGCGGTTGCGGTGAAACGCGAGGCGCAGGTCGGGCTCGCGCAACGATCTCGCACCGAAACGGTCTTCCAGCGCCTCAGCCGTAATCGCGCAGTCCACAGCGACAGAATCCGCCACCGCAACAAAGGTGAGCGCGAATTCCTCGGTGTCGTACTCGACCGGGCCTTCGGGAAAGGAAATGTTCATGATGGATGGACTCCTGAATATCGGGCGCGTAGCCGCTATCGGACGCGTAGCTGCTCAGGCGCCGCCATGGAGCGACGCGCATGGAATCCCGCCGGGTGACGCGTTAGCGCCGCGAGATGCCGAATAGCAGGCTGGCCAGAAAGAGGATCACGAAGATCAGGAACAGAATCTTGGCGATGCCCGCCGCCCCCGCGGCAATCCCGCCAAACCCGAAAACAGCCGCGATGATGGCGATGACGAAGAAAACGATCGCGTAGTAAAGCATTGCCGGCTCCTTTGAAAGTATCCCTTGCTCCATGCGCACCGGCCGTGCCCGGGCGCTGTTTTGCTCATGTACGCGAGCGCGCAGCCTGTCTCGGGCGCAACTGGCGTTCCGATGCGGCGCGCGCCTCTTGGTGCCGGTAATAGCGTTCGAGCAGGTAGCCCGCCGTCGCGCCATGCAGCACGACGGAAAGCACGATCGCATCGAGCGCGGCGGGCAGCACGGGCCGCAGCACGTCGCCCGCCTGGTCGATGCCCCACACCGCGTAGTAGAACGCGCCCACGCCGCGTATACCCATCCACGCCATCAGGAGCCGCTGCGTGCCCTGGGCGCCAGAGCCAGCCATTGCGGCGAGCACGGCCAACGGCCGCACGACGAACACCAGCGCGAGTGCACACAGCACCGCACGCAGGTCGAACATCTCGCGCCAGTGCGCCGAAATTACACAACCGATGATCAGCAATACCGAGAACTCAGCCAGCCGTTCGATTTCCAGCGTGAATCGCGTCATGCCTTCGGCAAGCCATACGTGCGCGCGCCGGGGATCTGTCGCGACTTCGGTTCGCTCGCCGAGTTGCACGCTTTCGAGCGCCTCGGCGGGACGGCGCTCGCCTGTCGCGCGCAGTTCCTCGTGACGCAGCGCCACGCCCGCGGCGAACACCGCCACGAACGCATACGTGTGCAGCAGCAGCGCTACGCCGTAGGTCACCGACATCAGCCCGATGGCGATGAAGCTGTCGAGCCCTACCGCTTCGCCATGACGCGTGCGCAAATGGAACACACTGCGCACGCAGAGCATGGCGAGCACCACGCCAACGAGCAGTGCGCCTGCAATGCCCCACGCCACCCACGCGGCGAACGCCGCCGCGTTTTGCGTATCGACGCCGTGCACGCCGCACAGCGCGAGACCGAGCAGCGCGAATGGCATGGCGGCGCCGTCGTTGAGCCCGCCCTCGCCCGAGAGCGCGAAGCGCACGGGCTCCGCGTCGCCCGCCTCGTGCACGCGCAGTTCGTTGGCGAGCACCGGGTCGGTCGGCGCGAGCGCCGCCGCGAGAAACAATGCGACGCCCGTGGCCGCACCCGTCGCCATGCCGAACGCGAACATCAGCGCGACGCTGAGCACCATGGCCAGCACGCCGAGACGCAGCGGCAAGCGCCAGAGCGGCTCGCGCAGCCGCACGCGCAGATGCAAGCCCACCGAAAACAGCGAGACGACGAGCCCGGCTTCTGCCAGTACGGCCAGCGCGCGCGCGTTCTGCGCGAGATCGGCGTGAACGAGACCGAGCAGACCCGGCCCCACCACGACGCCAACGGCCAGATAAATCATCGCGCCCGTGAGCGGCAGTCGCGCGATAGGGCCCCGTGCGAGCGCCACGAACATCAGCAGCACGCCTGTGAGCAAAAACCAAAGCGCTTCCTCCGGCATAGCCAGGCGTCTCTCCTCTTCGATCGTTGCCGCAACGAGTGGACCGCAATCCGCGTGCGGCCCCTGCAATGCGCAACCTGCGTTCCTCGCCTCACGTCGCTCAGGCCCGCGCGTTGCTGAATGACCCATGCCTCGATACCGCGCGCCCAACGGGCGACCCGTTGACCATGCGGACGATGCGAGCGAGTCACGCATCCTTCGATCATTTCAGGAGCCCATCATGGCGATGAACCCCGATTCCCCGCAGACCGGCGCGCGTATCGTCGGTAAAGGCAGCGAGACCGCTGCCGGCCCAGGCCCGTACATCATGGCATCGAGCACGCTCGAAGGCGATCGCGTGTACAGTTCGGATAACGAAGAACTCGGCAAGATCAAGCAGATCATGCTGGACGTCGAGCGCGGACGGATCGCTTACACGGTCATGTCGAGCGGCGGCTTCCTCGGCATCGGCGACAAACTGCTTGCCCTGCCCTGGGCCGCGCTCACGCTCGACACCACGCAAAAATGCTTCTTGCTCAACGTAAGCGCCGAACGCGTGAAAGACGCGCCCGGCTTCGACAAGGACCACTGGCCTTCGATGGCGGACATCGGCTGGGCCACGACGCTGCACGAGTACTACGGCATCCGCGCGCACTGGGAGGACGACCCGCTCGCGCCGGGCAACCGCATCGACCCGCCCGGAACAGGCCCGATGATCTGATTCTTGCTCGCGCTTGAGCGTTGCGGGTCCGCGATTGTCGCGGGCCCGCAACCAGTCGTCGGCAAGGCTGCGATCGAGGTGTCATTGTCGTGACCGATTCGCAGCTTCTTCATCGAGCTAACGCCTCGGTTCCGCTATTCAGCAACGGTGATCGTGCGTCCCCGGCATTGCCTCCCCCGTGAGCCGGAAAGCGGGGCACAACATGGGCCGCCAATTCTTCCATGACCGCTTCGGCAGGCCGCGTTCCGTACTTGAGATTGAGCAGGACGTGGTTCGCGCCTGCGCGTTCGAGCGCCTCCAGCGTTCGCATCGGCCAGTTGCGGCCAAGGCGGTGCCCATTGTGAATCGGCGTGGGACCTTCGTCCGGGTTCTCGGCCAGATCGATGTGATAGGGCTGCGCAAACGGCTTGAAGCTGCCCGGGGAAACCTGCGCAACGGTTTCGTGCCAGTGCCGGATGAGTTCCACCTGGCTGGCGAGTGTGCGTTGATACGTGATCCATCCGTCGGCATGCTGTGCGATCCATTCGATCGACTGCTGGCTATTGCCCGTCACGATCAGCGGCACCCTGGCCGAGACGGGCTTGGGTACGAGATCCGCGCCGCCGAGCACGCCATAGCGGCTTTCAATCTCGGGAAACGCGTTGCCCCACGCCACCTTCAAATAGCGGACCTGTTCGCGAAACATCTCGCCGCGCCGTTCGCGATCCACTGCGAAGGCCGGGAATTCGACCGGCCTGTCGCCCGAGGCAATGCCGAGCACGAGTCTGCCACCGGTGAGCTGGTCAATGCTCGCCGCCGCTTTCGCCGTGTGGACAGGATGACGCAAGGGCAACACGATCGCCGCCGTAAAGAGCGCGATGGATTCCGTCTGACCCGCTATATAGCCGAGCCATGTCCAGGGGTCGTAGATTTGCCCGAGGTCGCCGAAGCCGGGATCGCGCAGCGGTACGTCACGTATGCCGAGCGCGGCGAAGCCAGCCTGCTCGGCCCCACGGGCCAGCGCGATCTGGTTGCGCATGGTCGGTGCGTCGCCCGAATACGATTCGATGGCAAACAGCACCCCGAGGGTCAGGCGGCCACACGAGAACATGCGTGAGAATCCGGGATTCGATTGCGGCAACGCATCGGGAGATGGGGTCAACATGAAGATACTTCCGTAAAACAGCCACGAGATGGACGCCGCTCATTGTGCCGAATGCCGCGCCGACGATCACCCGGCTTCGCGGCAATTCAGTTGTTCCCGCGTGTAACGCGCGGGCTGCGCTGCGGCAGTTTCAGGCGCCCGATTGCGTGATCCAACCGGGCGCAAAGCGGGAATCATTGGCCGAAATAAATGGGCCGCAGACCCGGAACATCCGCGCGGGGTGCAGCCAACGTCTGCCCGGACTGCGAAGTTCCTGCGGCCACGCCGCCAAAGCCGCTCGATGCCGCAGTGGAGCGGGCCTCGCGCGCTTCGGCCTGCTGGATCTGCTGAGGGTAAGTCGCCTGGTCGCCGTCTCCGGGCCGGTACCCGGCCTTTTCGATCTGGACGAGGTCATTGCGAACCTGCGCGCGAGTGAGCGCGCTGTTGGACTGAGCCAATGCGAGTGCGGGTGCGGCGAGCGCCACGGCGATAGAGAGGGCCGAAGCCAGAACTTTCACTTTCATGATTCACCTCGAAGGTCAGGAAGCACCGCAAACGGTTGTTTGCAGCAGGTGAATGCATGGTAAATAGGCGACCACTTAAGATAAAGAACCGCACGGGAACAACATTTGTGTCCACCGGGAAAAAGCGGGTTGAGCCTTTCCCCAATTGATTAGCCATCCTTATTTGAAAAGATACCGCATCGACTGCCGCCTATCTTTTCATCGCAACGAACTGTGAGATGCGGGTTGCTCACGACACGCGGGAGGCACGCGGAGCGCTGCGCGCGACTCGCATCGCTATAATCCGGTAACTGGCAGGTTAGCAAGTAGAAATATTCGGCAACCTCTTTGGAAGCGCCATGACGACAACCCGCAAGAAACACCCGTATGTCGCTGCTTCGATCCTGACCCTGCTGTTCTGCCTGCTCGCGGCAACCGCGCACGCGGCTGGCTTCAAGCGCCTCGACATTCCCGCCGACGCCAACGGCCCGGCAATGAAAGCCATGGTGTGGACGCCATGTGCCGAGCCCGCAGAGGATGTGCCGTTCGGTCCGTACATCCTGCACGGGCGGCGCGACTGTCCAACCGTTGGCGAGAAGCTCCCGCTCGTCGTCATTTCGCACGGCCACACCGGCTCATTTCTGGGTCACCATGACCTTGCCGAGACGCTGGCCAACGCGGGCTTCGTTGTGGCCGCAATCAACCACCCCGGCGACTCGTTCGCCGACCCCAGCCGCTCCGGCGATATGTCCGCCTTCATCGAGCGGCCAACCGATATCAAGCGCCTGATCGGCTACATGCTGAGCGCCGCGCCAGACGCCGCGAAAATCGACCCGCAACGCATTGGCTTTTTCGGCTTTTCGCGCGGCGGCTACACGGGTCTGGTGTTAGCGGGCGGCGTGCCGGACTTCCTGCACGCCGATGTGCCGTGTCCGGACCCAAGGCCGTCGGTGTGTGACGAGGTCGAGCGTGGAGACGTGCCCACACAGCCGCTGCCGGCCGACCCGCGCATCAAGGCGTACGTGATCGCCGATCCGTTCAATGTCTTCCCCGCCGCGAGCGATCTGAACAACGTGACAGCGCCCATTCAGGTCTGGGCTTCGCAGTATGGCGGCGACGGCGTATTGCCCCATAGCGCACCCGCGCTTGCGAGGACGCTGCCGCGCAAACCCGACTATCACTTCGTGCCGGACTCGGCGCATTTCGCCTTTCTTGCGCCCTGCGCCGAGGCGATGAAGGAGAAGATGCGCGAGATCTGCGTGGACGAGCACGGTTTCGACCGCGTCGCCTTTCACAAGGCATTCGACGCAAGCGTGCTCGCGTTTTTCCAGGCGAATCTGCGCTAACTTTCCCGCCTCCCCTCACGCGGCCCTGTAGTGCAACCGTCGCGAGATCGCAAGCGCCCGCGCAGTCCGTACGGAATTGCACTTGCGTGCCAATGGGAACGGCCTGGAATCGTTTGCATGGCAGCACGGGCGATCCTCGCGCAGGCTCGCGCGCAGGTAACCCGCCGTGACATTGGTCGCGACGCCCGAGGGATCGACGTCCTGCAGAATCGCGAACGCGATTGTAGACGACTACGTGCGATTCGTGATGGCGGGCCTGGAGGCAATGGCGGCGGCCCACCGCTCAGAGAAGCCCGCGCCGAAAGTCACGGCGCGGAGCAGGCAAACCTGATTGGTGACTGACGAGGTACCTGGGTAGGGCAACCAGCAGTCCGCCGATCGAGAGACACGCGGCGACCGCGTCCTTCGTGAGGATTGGTTTGGCGATGGCGCACTGAGGTTGATGCAGAGTAGACATCGCAGAGGTTCCCGTCCGAGCCCCTCGTCGTATTCAACAGCGCGTCATTCCCCGTCGGCTCTATCCATCGCCGTGTCCATCGTGGCGCCCGTGCGTCTGCCCTCCGGCCGACGAGCGTAATCGTCTAATTCAACACTGGGCACAATCTTCAGTGCCATCCGATTCAACGTCGTGCAACCGTCGACATGGCGCAAGGTCGGGCGTCAGTACGCGTGTTACGTATATAGGCCATGAGCTACAGGACGATGGATACACCATGCCCATGCCTTGCCCGCGACGGAACACCCTCGAAGTACCACGGGAGAACGGATGGCAATGCACGCTAGTACCAGGCGGCCAATACCGCGAAGCGGTTTGGAGTCAACAAGGGACCACGATCAAGTCCTACCCGCTCAGAAGGCCGCGATGGGGATGGCCCGACGGCAGGGACGGAACCCTCTCTTCCCGACAGTCGTCGATGCGCACGCCCCGTGTCTGGCGCGACGAACACGAGCGCAAGCGCTGGGAGCGCGGTGAACTAGAACGTCAGCGCGACGAGGACCGGGGCGACTTCTACCGCTATTTCAGGCCGAAGGATGACCTGCGCACGATAACCGGTCAGCGCGGCCTGCAAACAATCCACGAGTATCTTGCTGATATTCTCGACTTCGTCCACTGGAACCTGCCAACTACAAACGACGATGTCCGGCGCGTTTTGTGCGATGTGGTGCGCAGCGGCCGGCTTGTGCCTTACATGGACAGGGAGTGGACGCGGCGCCCACGCGTGTTCCGGCTCACGCCAGCGCCTCAGTTCCGGCAGTCGGCAAGTGCATCGGGTGGGGGAAATGCGAACCGTCCATTGACATGGGATGAGTGGGTCGCGTTCAAGGCCGCACAGGAGGGCAAAGTGGCTGGAGCGGGGTCTGCCCTGCCTACGGCATTCGATGTGCCCTCGCAGGTAGCCAAAGCCGCAACTGGGCTGACGCAAGCCGTAAGCGGTGCCGCGAGCAGTAGCGAAGGAGATGGAGGCGCAGGACTCTTGGGGTTCGTTGCGTCGGCGGCAGGCGCACTGTTCGTCAGCGGTGACAGTGATTCGGATGGTAACGACGCCGGAAGTGACGTTGGCGGTACGTTCGACAATGACCTGTTCAGTGCGGATTCAAGTACTGACTCGACACCACTAAGTGACGCGCAGCCATTCGGCTATCAGCCACAGCAACTCAACGGCGACGTAGCGGAACTTGCCAAATCAACCAACAATCCCGATTACGCGGCGAAAATGCTTGGCTACGATCGCGACACATTCGGTGATATGGTCCACGTCATGAAGGATGATCTCGACTTGCGCGGTGACGACAATGTCATCTGGCATGACAGCGGCGATATCGAATTTAGAAAAAACATCATCGGCAACATGCACGACTACGCATTCTGAGCGCGAAATGACAAACACTCACCAACTAGCCTATGTGTCGTTCTCTGTTGCCGGAGATAGTCTCCACCCCGAATTTTGGACAGAGTATTTCGGCGTTGCTCCTGATTTTTCCGTCACAAAGGGACAACGATTCAAAACACCGTCAGGGCGCCTTAGCAGCGTGCCAGGTCGGACTGGAGTATGGGGAATTCGGAGCAAGATAGCCGTTTGTAGTGATTTGCTTGAACCGCATCTTCGGTATCTTGTCCGTCATCTGAATCTACCCCGCGCAGACCTTCGCCAACTACTCGCAGACAAAGGCGCACATATGCGCTTCTTCTGTTATTGGGACAACAAAGCCGGAGACCGCGCACCAGATGTGCCCATCGATATTCGCGTCATGATGGAAGCAATGGGCGGCACAGTCGAAATTGACGAGTATCGATAGTACAACGCCGATCCAGCCCCGCAACACCGGTGGCGGCTATCTATGATTGAACATTTCGTTTGCTAGTGCACGTTCAACCTTTTCGCCCTCGCGCCCAATTGATGCCGGCGTCAAGCATGGCTACCCGCGCGACTCTCCAGAACGCTTCTCACCACCGGAACGGCTGAGAACGCGTTCGGCCATCCCGCGTAGTAAGCGAGGTGAGAGACCACTTCGGAAACTTCGTCGGGTTGCAGTCCGTTGTCCATCGCCTTGTTCAGATGGAACGTCACTTGCGCGAAATGTCCCGCGGTAATCAACGACGCAACCGTCACGAGACTCCGGTCGCGCGGCGACAGATCGGGCCGAAGCCAAAGGTTGCGAAACAGAACCTCACCCGTGTCGGCCACGAGACCCGCAGAGGTCGTGCCGACCATTTGCTCCACGGCCTGCGCGCGCTTTTCCTCTGCCTGCATGTCCAGCGGCATCAGCGCGGGCGATTCGCCGGGAAGCTGATCTTCACCAATGGCCCGTTCGGCGAACACGCGCCCGACAGTGGCCGCCGCTGTCGTGCCTTTGCACCAGCCCGCATAGAACGCCAGGTGCGTCACGATTTCCGACATCTCCTTTGGCGTGACACCGTGATCGAGGGCGAAATTCGCGTAGAACGGCAGTGCATCGATCCGCCCCTGGGTGATGACAGCCGCCAGCGTGACAATGCTCCGATCCCTGCGTGAAAGGCCAGCGCGCGACCACACCTTGCCAAAGAGCGCTTCCTGCTCATAGCGGGCCAGTGCGGGGGAGCAGGCGTAGACATCCATAATATTCATTTGCTTTCCTGAAGAAATAGCAAGCGCTCGCAGCGTGCTTCTCGACGATCGGCTCGCAGCTGTCGTCGCGAGTATCACTCGGTGACCAGCGGGCCCGACGTGTATTGCTCGTCCGTGACGGGCTCCATCCATTCGACGTTCTTCCCGTCGAGCATCTCGGTGATCGCGACGTGCGACATCGCGGTAGTCGGCGCTGCGCCGTGCCAGTGACGCTTGCCGCACGAGCAGGCGACGATATCGCCGGCGCGGATTTCCGTGCGTGCACCGCCTTCGCACTGCGTCCAGCCCACGCCCGACAGGACGACCAGCGTTTGCCCCAGCGGATGGGTATGCCAATGCGTGCGCGCACCGGGCTCGAACGTCACGATGGCGCCGCCGACGCGGCCGGGTTCCTCCGCCTGGAACGGGCTGTCGATCCGCACCGAACCGGTGAAGAAAGTCTCCGGTCCTTTGATCGAAGGTTTCGTGCCGTTGCGGATGATGGTTTGTGCTGGCCTGGTCATGATCTGACTCCTGTGCGATCTGGTTGGTCCGATGGTGAAAACACCCAACCGCCAATCTAGTTCCTTGGTCGCGCGCCGACTAGATGGCAAAATCGGCATATATTCATGCTATGGTGCATAAATGGAAATTCCCGACCTGAACGAGCTGATCGCTCTGCTCACCGTGGCGCAGGAGCGCAGCTTCACGCGCGCCGCGCGAAGGCTGGGCGTGTCGCAATCGTCGCTCAGCAGGAGCGTGGCGGCGCTCGAGCGGCGGCTGGGCTCGCTGCTGCTCGTGCGAACCACTCGCAGCGTGTCGACGACCGAGGCCGGTCAGCAACTATTGAACGGCGTCGCGCCCAAGCTCGAGGAGATCGACGCCGAGTTGCGCGCGATTGCCGAGTTGCGCGAGCGTGCCGTGGGCACGGTGCGCATCACGGCAACGGACTACGCGGCGAACCAGTACATCTGGCCGAAACTACAAGGGGTGCTGCGCGAAAACCCGGATCTGCGTATCGAACTCATCAACGATTACGGATTTACCGACATCGTCGCCGACCGGTTCGACATTGGCGTGCGTCTTGGCGATCAGGTGGAAAAGGACATGATCGCCGTGCGCATTGCGCCGGACGAAACGCTGGCGATCGTATGCAGTCCGGATTATCTCGCCAAGGCGCCGCCGCTTGCACATCCGCGACAATTGACGGCGCACAACTGCATCAATCTGAGGCTACCCCGCACGGAAACCGACCTGCCATGGGAGTTTCACAAGGGCAACAAACACATCGAGGTCAAGGTTCGCGGCCAACTCGTTTTCAATAATTCGTATCAGATGCTCGACGCGGCCTTGCGCGGCTTCGGACTCGCCTACATTCCGCGTGCGCTGGCCGAGAACCATGTGCGCGAAGGCCGCCTGCAATGGGCGCTGGAAGACTGGTTTCCCACCTTTACCGGCCACCACGCCTACTACGCGACGCGGCGCCAGTCCGCGCGCTCGGTACGACTCGTCATCGCCGCGCTGCGCGATGGCTCGGCCGAATGAATCTGGTTAGCGAAATGCCTGCCGGATGCCCAGCGCAATCATGAGACCTCCACACGTGAGGTCGATCCATGCTTTCGCGCGACGATACGCCGTCGCAATCGCCGCGTGCGATAGAACGAGCGCGACGGCTCCATACCAGCACGTCGCTGTTGCACCGACCGTAGCCAGCACCGCGAAGAACGTCGGCGTCGAAACGTGCGTGGGCACCGCTGAGGAAAACACCGCCGCATAAAAGGCGATGGACTTCGGGTTCGCGATATTTGTCGCGATACCTTGCAGGAACGCGGCACGAAACAGAGGCGCCTTCGTTGGGTGACAGGCTCCCGATGGGGTTGCCCGGGCCGACATAACGAGCCGCAGCCCGAACACGATCAAATAGGCCGCGCCAGCAAGCCGGATGCCGACAGCGAGCCACGGGAAAATAGCGAACACCATTCCGATGCCGAGGATGGCGCAAGTCGCCCAGAACAGATTCACCGTCACGATTCCGGCGACAAGCGCGAGCGCATCGGAGCGTTTTCCGGCTACCGCCTTCTGGGTGATCGCGACGAAGTTCGGCCCGGGTATGACGACAGCTGCCGCATAGACAGAAAAGACGGTCGCAATAGCCGACGAATTAACCATTTGTAGCCTCAGTGAATTGTGGTTGCACAAAACGTGGCGTTGCTTTCGTCCCTGGCCGCCCGTAAGCGCCACGCAAATCTCGTTCGCAAGCGTGCGCGGGTCGTCCCAAAGCCGCCGCCTAGGTCCTGGAGCGTTGTCGTCCTGGCCATGCCGCCAATGCAACATCAGCCAAACGCTTCAATGTCTCGGAGCACGCACCGTCACAGGCCTGCGCGGACATGCCCTGCACGACGGCGGCATAAAAGCGCGCGAGTGCCTCGGTGTCGGTCCCGGTTGCCAGCTCATCCTCCGCGACCGCGCGGTCAAAGCGTTGCTTGATCGCCTGGATTGCGAGATCGCGCCGTGCAGCGACCTCTCGCGCGGCGGCGTCGCTTTTGTCGCCATGCTGAAGAACGGCCGTTGACACCATGCACCCCCGTGGCTTGCCGGGGTCCGTAAAACCCGCAGCTGCGTCGTGCAAGTAGAACGCTATCGCGTCGTAAGCCGACAGATGCCCTAGCAGCGCGCCAAGTCGATTTTGGTTCTCACGCTCACTGTTACGGTCGAGGGCCTGTCTGAACAGATCGTCCTTGGAACCGAACGTCGCGTAGAGCGACGGCGGCGTGATGCCCATGGCCTCGGTCAGGTCGGCGATCGATGTCCCCTCGTATCCTCGCTCCCAAAACAGCCGCGCCGCGATATCGAGCCCGACATCGCGGTCCAGCGTCCTCGGCCGGCCACGCTTTCGAGGTGATCCAGTCATTTTATATCAAGTCCTATAAAAATCGTTGACAGCGCTCCCCGCCACTCAATATTATAGTGACCACTAGCCAATTCATTGAAAACGGAGTGATCGATGTCTGAAAAACTTTCTGGCAAGGTTGCCCTTATCACCGGAGGCTCACGTGGGATCGGCCGTGCGGCAGCGCTGGCCTTCGCACGAGAAGGCGCCGCTCTGATCGGCGTGCACTATGGCGCCAACGTCGATGCGGCCGCAGCAACGATCCGGGAGATCGAGCGTCTTGGTGCCAAAGCCGTCGCGATCAAGGCCGATCTGAGAGGTGGCAAGGAAGCGACTGACAGCCTTTGGGACCAGTTCTCAAGGGCCGCTGCCGCCGCGACCGGTGAGCCCCGGCTTGATATTCTTGTCAACAACGCCGGTGTGGCACCTGCCCAGTCGCTCGCGCAGACCAGCGAGTCCACCTTCGACGAGTTGCTGTCGATCAACTTCAAGGCGCCCTTCTTCTTGATCCAGGCCGTTGCCGATCATATCCGCGATAACGGACGGATCATCAACATTTCGACAGGCTTCACGCGTGTCGCGGCACCGACACATCCGGCCTACGCGGCAACGAAAGGCGCCATTCAAACCCTGACGCTCGCGCTTGCACCCGAGTTCGGCCCGCGCGGCATCACGGTCAATACGGTCATGCCGGGCGTCACGGAGACCGACATGAATGCGGACTGGCTCGCGATTCCCGAAGCGCGAGCCGGTGCGCAAGCCCTTTCAGTGTTTTCTCGTCTCGGTCAACCTGCCGACGTGGCAGACATCATCGCCTTCGTCGCGTCGCCAGACGCCCGATGGATCACGGGACAGGTCATCGACGCGACGGGTGGCGCCCGGCTCTAAAACCTGGGGTTGCCGCAAGGCGCGGATTGCGAAGATGCCGCCACCCACCGTATCCAGGCGGGAACGGCTTCATCGCTTGCAGCCGCGCCAATGCATTGGCTTGCTCATTCCTTGCTCTCGGGAAACATACATCCGCCGTTGCGCACCAACGCCCTTAACTCCTCGCTCACCTGCATGGGGTTTCGACTTAATCGGGCAAGGAACGCCTTACTGCGCCGCACGTATGACTTCGAATCGTGCTTCGCACTCCAAATCACGATGTTCAGCACGATCGGAATGAGGTCCAGGCCCTTCTCGGTCAGCGTGTAGAAGTCCTTGCGCCTGTCGTCGGGGTTGGGCGCCCGCGAGAGAATGCCTTGCTCTTCAAGAAAGGCAAGGCGGGACGCGAGGACATTGGTCGCGATTCCCTCTTCAGACCTCAGGAACTCGCCATACGTCTTCTTGCCATCGAAAACGATGTCGCGAATGATCAAGAGCGACCACCGGTCGCCGAAGATCTCCACGCCGTAGTTCACCGCGCAATGGGACCGAATGTCTGCTTTATTCGTCGTCTTCATGGCTCGATTTTAGCATCGCTTGCGTGTTGCAAGTAAAAATAAGTTTTTTACTTGTTTTTTGCAAGCAATATGGCTAGCATGGTTTGCACGCTGAGCGCGGTTGCTGGATCGCGCCGGCACTCCATGGATGATCGACCCCATACGAGCAAGGAAACGCGAAATGAAAATCGGCTTTATCGGCGCCGGGCCAGTTGCCCAAACAATCGCCAAACACGCCCTGGTGGCAGGTCACCAGGTTGTACTTAGCAACTCGCGCGGGCCCGAGTCACTCGCCGCCGTCGTGGCGGAGTTGGGTTTCGGCGCTGTCGCCGGAACGGCGAAAGAGGCCGCTGAGCAGGACCTGGTCGTGCTTGCCGTCAAATGGTGGAACGTACAGGCGGCGTTGTTTTCCGTCGGCAACTGGACGGGCCGGATCCTTGTGGATACCACCAACCGCGTTGCCAGCGTCCAGCCTTTGGCGCGCGGCGACATTACCGGCCGGACGTCGAGCGAGATCGTCGCCGATCTCGCTCCGGGAGCGAAGGTCGTCAAGGCGTTCAACACCGTTCCAATCTCCTGGATAGCGGATTTCTCGCCGTCAAAGCCAAAGACCACGTTCTTCGTGTCCGGGGACGATGCCAGTGCCAAAAAGGTGGTAAGCGACCTGATCGATGAGTTCGGTTTCTACAGTCTCGATCTAGGCTCCCTCGCAGAGGGCGGCCGACTCCAGCAACTCGGCGGACCGCTCGTGGGGGTCAATCTAACGTTCAGTGAACGATTCGTCCTCCCTACGATCGACTGACCGGGGGACGGCGCACTTCACAAAGAACCTGCGGCGAATGTGGCTTACTGGTCTCGATAGGTCAGGTCTTGGAGTTCGCGCCCGCCCCGGGGGCGCGAACGTCCTGTTTGCGGCCTTGGTTGATCGAATGGCGTGACCGGCCGGGCGTGGCGCTTCAGCGTTGTCAGAGTTGCGCGAGGCCGCCGTCAACGGCAACCTCGCTGGCGGTCATGAAACTGCTGTCCGGCGACGCGAGAAAGGCGGCCGCCGCTGCGATCTCCGCCGGATCGGCCATGCGCTGGAGCGGCGTCATCGAGGCGAAGACCTTCTGGCCTTCCTCGCCTAGCGCTTCCTTGGCGAGTTCGGTCGCCGTCGCCCCGGGCGACAGCACGTTGACCCGGATGCCTGTGCCCTTCAGATCCTCCGCCCAGGTCCGCGCGAGGTTGCGCACTGCCGCCTTGCTCGCGCTGTAGGCGCTCATTGCCGGGGCGCCCGTGGTGCCGGCGCTCGATCCGGTCAGGATGATCGAACCGCCCTTGCCCATCAGCGGCAGCGCCTTCTGTACCGTGAAGATCGTACCCTTTACGTTGGTCCCGAACGTTTCGTCAACATGCTCGGCAGTGATCTTGCCCAGCGCAAGCTGGCTTCCCGCCCCGGCATTGGCGAAAACGATGTCGAGGGTTCCGCGCTCGGCCTTCACCGCCGCGTAGAGCCGGTCGAGGTCGGCCAGATCGGAGACCGAGCCCTTCACCGCGCGGGCATTGGGCCCGAGGTCGGCAATGGCGGCGTCGAGTGCTGCCTGCCGCCGGCCGAAGATGAAGACGAACGCGCCCTCTTCGATGAAGCGCTTTGCTGCCGCACGCCCGATGCCGGTAGCGCCACCGGTGATCACAGCGGTCTTTCCATTCAGTCTGTTCATGTCATGCATCCTGCGTTGGAGTTGTCTGGAAGCAGGGACCTGTATTCATGAACCACGCGAACACATGGAACCCGCGCTCTCTAACCATGAGTGCCGAAACCAAAGCGACAAGCTCGATTCTGGAGGTCTTGATTTATCAAGCCAATTGACTAAATATCTATCACTGCCATCTATTCTTTAGATACGTATGCTCGACAATGTCACGATCAATCAGCTTCGGGCCTTTGTTGCCGTGTGCGACCAGGGAAGCTTTTCCGGGGCTGCACGGGAGCTAAGACGTGCACAGTCGGCGATCAGCCACGCGATCAGCGCGCTCGAGAGTGCCTTCGATGTGTTGCTGTTCGAACGCAACGCCCGCAAAGCGACGCTGACGGCAGCGGGCCGCAGCCTCCTGCCTGATGCTCGCGGGGTGATTTCGCGCACCGAGGAAATGAAGATGCGCGCGGTGGCGATTGCTGAAGCCGGGGTGCCACAGGTCTCGATTGCGGTGGATACCTATTTTCCGCGCGCGCACCTGATCGAATGCCTGCGCAAGCTGCAGTCGGACTTTCCGACCGTTGCAATCAATCTGCGCATGACGACCATGCAAGGCGGTGAGCGCCTGGTTCTCGAAGGAACGTGCGCCTTGGCGGTGACGATCACCGACGTACCGGAGCTAAGCCCGGACACCATGGAAAGGCAGCATTTATGTGACGTGCAGATGGTGACCGTTTGCGCGCCATCGCATCCGCTGGCCGCAATCGCGGGGCCGATCCCGCGGGAGGAATTTGGCCGGCACATCCAGCTCGTCGTCACCGACAATCAGCCCGATGCGCAAAAGTCACAACAGGGGGTCGCCGGGGAACACCAGTGGCTCGTGAACGACCTCGGCGCGAAGCACGATTTGCTCAAGGGCGGCTTATGCTGGGGGCACATGCCGCATCATGTGGTTGCGCAAGACCTTGCGAACGGAACACTGGTCGAACTCCAGCGGCGCGCATGGCACATGCGCACCCTCACGTTCATGATCTCGCAGCGGCGCGGGTACTCGTTTTCCGAATGCGAGACACGGCTGGTTGCGCTCCTTGGCAATCGTCATCGCTTTTCAAAGGGTGCCGGCAAGCGCTCCGTCTCACACGCCGGCAAAAAAACGTGAAGTGCCGTCACGCGTGAGCAACAGCCCCTACAGCCTGTTGCTCCTCGACGAATGTCCTCACGGATTCGCGCGCCCCCGCCTGCACACCGGCTACCACGGCACCCGCTCACGCGCCGTTCAAGTGAAGGCGCGCTGAACTATCCCAAATTCAGCAACAATGCCAGGAGACAATCCGGCCTTGAAAATCGGGGAAAACCCCAGAAATCGCCCGCTGCACAAGACATTGCGCCCTTTGTTACGTTTTCGCGACACTCATTTTTTTTTCGTTTCTTGAGTTAGTGGGCCGTCCCTTATCCTCCGGCGCGCAACAAGAAATAAGTCATTCCAAAAGCTATTCCTGGGACCCAGAAATACAGATGAAGAACATCACTATCAAGGCAACGGTTATCGCTGTTGCCGCATTCGCCGCATCCACGGCAGCTATGGCACAGTCGTCGGTCACCCTGTACGGCATGCTTGACGCAGGTATCAGCTACACGTCGAACGTCGGTGGTCACTCGCAGGTCGCCCTCGTTGGCGGCGCCTCCGGTTCGAACAAGTGGGGCCTCCAGGGTCAGGAAGACCTCGGCGGCGGCCTCAAGGCAGTCTTCAAGCTCGAAAACGGTTTCAACATTGCCAGCGGCGGCATCGGCGGCCAGGGCCCCATCGGCTCCTCGCGTTCGCTGTTCAACCGTCAGGCTTTCGTAGGCCTGACGTCGGATCAGTACGGTACGCTGCGTCTGGGTCGCCAGATCGACGCCGTGACGGAAATGGTTCAGGGCCTGACGGGCGACGCCATTTCGGCATCGACCTTCTCGACCCCGGGCGACGTGGACAACAACGACAACACGACGAACCAGAACAACGCGGTGAAGTACATTTCGCCGATTTTCCACGGCTTCCAGGCTGAAGGCGCGTATTCGTTCGGCGGCGTTGCCGGCGCCATGGGTTCGGGTCAATCGTGGTCGGTCGCTGCGGACTACGATCAAGGCGGTCTGACGGTCGCCGGCGGCTACTTCAAGGCGACGAACCAGGGTGAGGCCGGCTGGCAGAACGCCACGGCGCAACCGTCGTTCGGCGGCGCGCTGGGCTATCCGAGCTCGGGTTACTACGGCGGCAATGCGTTCAAGAGCGCGGGCATCGCTCAAGTCGCCGGCCAATACCAGTTCGGCAAGTACACGGCTGGCCTGCGCTACTCGAACGCTCAATACCAGGGCAACGATGGTCAAGAGTCGATTCACTTCAACGTGATCGGCGCCCTTCTGCAGTACCAGGCAACCCCGGCGCTGTCGCTGGCTGCGGGTTACACGTACGTCTACGGTTCGGAAGCCACGCCTGCGCAAGCCGCTGAGGGCCGTACGATGGCGTCGATCAACCAGGCGTCGCTGGGTGCTACGTACGCGCTGTCGAAGCTGACCTCGGTTTATGTCATGGGCGCCTACGTTCACGCTCAGGGCGCTCAGGCTTCGGCTGCCGACTTCGGCAACACCGCATCGGGCGGCAACCAGGTTCAAGCCAACATCGGCATGTACCACCGGTTCTAATCGCAGGTTCGGAAGTCCGGCGTAGTCGACGCACTACCCGGACAACGAAAAACCCGCTAGCGCATCGCACCCCAAAAATTGGACATCGATCCAATCTTTGGGGTGTTTTTCATGAACCGCATGGATTTCCTGAAGACGTCGCGATGGGAGTGCGCTATTGCCGCGTGAGCATGAGGTTCAGGTTCTGAACCGCAGCGCCGGATGCGCCCTTGCCGAGATTGTCGAAAACCGCGGACAGCAGGACCTGCCCGTGTTGCGCGTCGTGAAATACGCTCAGGTGCATGTCGTTCGTGCCGTTCAGCGCTTGCGGATCGAGGTGTTTCAAGGCGCTCGATTCGTGCAGCGGCAAGACGCGTACGTGCGTTGCCTCGGCATAGCGGCGTGCGAGGCATGCGTGCAACGCGGCGCCATCCACGCCGGGTGCCAGCAGCCGCGCCGCCAGCGGCACCGTCAGCACAATGCCCTGGCGGAACGCTCCGTACGCGGGGACGAAAATGGGACGCTGCGCAAGCGAGGCGTGCTGCTGAATCTCCGGCGTGTGCTTATGCGCGAGTTCCAGGCCATAGACCTGGTATGAAGGCGCGCTGGCAGCGCCCGGCCCCTCATGTTCCTCCACGCCGGCACGCCCGCGTCCGGAGTAGCCGGATACCGCATGAATACTGATCGGGTAATGGCCCGGTATGAGCCCGGCCTGCACCAGCGGACGCAGCAGGCCAACCGCACCGGTCGGATAGCAACCCGGATTGGTGACCCGCGATGCGCTCGCAATCCGCTCGGCCTGCCCTGGCGTCATTTCCGGAAAACCGTAAGTCCAGTCCGGTTGTGTGCGGTGGGCGGAGCTCGCGTCGATGACCCGGACGGCAGGATTGACAATGGCGCCCACGGCCTCGCGCGCGGCGGCATCCGGCAAGCAGAGGATGGCGATGTCGCAGGCGTTGATGGCTTGCGCGCGACGCCGCGAGTCCTTGCGTTCGGCATCGGCCAGTGTGAGCACGCTGATGTCGGTCCGGTTGCGCAGCCGGTCGTGGATTTGCAGCCCGGTGGTGCCTTGGTCGCCGTCGATGAAAACTACGGGAGGGCTCATACGTGGATGACTCCGCTGACTATGGGTGGTAACAGGTGAAACGAGGCCCTATGTTGCGCGGACGGCTAGAATAGGAAAAGTTGCATTTCATAACGCAAACATTCAGCTTTTCTGAATCTGGACGCCGTCATGCGAGAGATCAGCCTCGACCGCCTGCGCACGCTGGTCGCCGTAACCGACCGTGGTTCATTTGCCGACGCGGCGCGTGCGTTGCACCTGGCGCCGCCAACGGTCAGCCTCCACATCGCCGAACTCGAAGACCGCATTGGGGCGCCGCTCCTGTTACGCAAGCGCGGACATGTGGGACCCACTTCGATAGGCGAGGTGCTGGTGGAGCGCGCGCGCCGGCTGCTGGCAGACGCGGAGCAGGCGTTAGACGATATTCAGCGCCAGGTGGAGGGGCTCGAAGGGCGCGCGCGTCTCGGCGCGTCCACGGGCGTGATCGCGCACCTGCTGCCGCAAGCGCTCGAGGTCCTGCGCGAGCACCATACCGCCATCGACATTCAGATCGCCGTGCTGACTTCGCAAGAAACGCTGTCCCGGCTGGCGGATGGCACGCTGGATGTCGGCCTCGTCGCGCTGCCTCAGCCCCCGGTGGCTGGCCTCGTGATCAAGCCCTGGCGCCGCGACCCCGTGATGGCCTTCGTGCCGGCGCATTGGCGGTGTCCGGCCCGCGTTACTCCTGAATGGCTCGCCGCCAAACCGCTCATTCTCAATGACGCGACCACGCGTCTCTCGCGTCTGACCGCGGAGTGGTTCGCGAGCGCAGGGCACCATCCTGCGCCGCGCATTCAGCTCAACTACAACGACGCGATCAAGAGTCTGGTAGCGGCAGGTTACGGTGCAGCGCTGTTGCCTCATGAGGCCACTACGCCATTACCCGACGACAGGCGCGTGCTCATGCGGGCGCTGCGCCCGGCGTTATGGCGACGGCTCGGCATTGCACATCGCGCGGGGCATGTTGAGCGTTCCACGCAACACGTACTCGACGTGTTGTGGGATTTGCGATTGGCGTAGGCGGCCGCGCGAAGCGATCGACGAGATCCGGTCGTCGCCATGAATCAAAGCGACAAGCCTCTACCGGCCCATGCCGTCGACGGCCGATACCATTCCCCTTTGGAGCAGGAACCCGTTCGTTCGGGCAGCGGTGTCCAACCCGAAAGCGGAATGAAATAAATTGCCTCGGCAGCGTGTTCGGCATCGCGCCGGCGTGCGCCGAATGTCGTCTCGTGCCGCCGGACCGGCATCGAAGAGAGCCGCCGGGCCGCGTTGCGGCAGTCGTTGCCGGCGCAAGCGTCGGCGGGTCGAGCGCTTGCGTTCGGCCGCATACCCAAGGGGTTTCCCGCCGCTTGAATGTCATCAGCCGCGTAGTAGGATTAGATCATCGAAAAACGAAACAAAGGTCCCGCCATGGACACGACCGCAAGGCACGCGACGGCCATCGCATTGCTTGCAGTGGGATGCGCAATATCGGCGGCGTCCCACGCCTATAGCAAGGAGGAAGACGCCGCGGCGCAGGACCGCGAAGTCCAGGCGGCCTATGACCGGGGCTACAAGGCGGCCAGAGAGGAGATGGCGCAGGCGGGCACGCCTGCTCCTGCCGCGGCGCCGGCTGTTGCGCCCGCGAAGAAGACCGCGGGCGCCGCAGGACAGAAGCCGATCCTCGACATCAAGCACACGTATAGCGACGCGGGCGAGGTCTCGACGGTCATGACCGTGCCGGTCGTGGTCAAGCCGCTCGCGGATGAACAAGGCGGACAAAACGCGCAAGGGACGCAGGAGGCGCAAGAGGCGCAAGACGTGCAAGATTCCGCCGCCGCGGCGCCGGCCGAAGCCGCGGCTCCCGCACAGGCGAACGCACAAGCGAGCGCACGCGCGAACGCTGCCAACGCCAATGCAGCGCCTGCCCCTGCTGCCGGGCAAGCGCAGCCCCGCGCCTATGCGCAGGCAAGCGCGAACCACCGCGCAGTCGCGGCAACGCCGCCCGCGCAGGACGACGTTGCGCCGCCGGAGTCACTGGCGAACGACGAAGCCGTCGACGAGTCGGAGCCGCCGCGCTCCGCGCAGATCTACTCGACACAGGGCCAGGGTTACGCCCAGCCCTACTCCCAACCAGCGCAACCTCGGCTACCGCCGCAGGCGCAACAGCAGGTCCAACAGCCGGTTCAACAATACGCGCCGCCGCCCCAGCCGTATGGTTACGCCCAGCAGCAGCCAGCGTATGCACCGCAGCGGCCGGTCGACGCGCAACCGCCTGCCTATGCGCAGCAGCAACCGCCGGTGTATGCGCAGCAATACGCCCAGCAGCAATATCCGCAGCAGCAGCCCGTGTACGCGCAGCCCCGGCCCGCTTACTACCCGCCGCCCGCACCGTATGGCGCGCAGTACCAGCAACCGCCGGCGCGCTGGGTGTACTGGTCGCCCCAGTACGGGCGCTGGATGTACTACTGAGCGCCGGCTACCAGCGCGCGTCGTTCATCTGGCAGGCGAGCAGGCAGCCGAGCGCGGAGATCGTACCCACCGAGCCGATACCGAAACCCAGGGCAAGGTTTTCCGCGGTCGTGGCGCAGCCCTGCAGCGTCAGCGTCGAGCTGAGCAGCATCGGCAGCAGGAGTTGACCCAGGATGCGCGAACAGGTTGGGCGTCGTTGTGGCATAAGGCGTGAGTCCGGGGAGGATTCTTTTGCGGGATGTGAGGTTGTCAGCTTACTGGCTCGCCTCATTCGCATTCCCGGGAGCAACGTGTCACAACGGCAATCCCTTACCGATTCCCTCGCGGCGGTAAGGAAGTGAGGGGCCGCCGGAATTTACGCCTTAGAACCCGTGCCGGGCGCTGATCGCCGCCCCCGTATCGCGCGACCGCGTGAGCGGTAGATGCGCATCGGCAGAAAGATCCCAATCGCCAACCGTGGCAAGCGGCGGCGCTTGCGGATGAAGGGCCTGGTTCGGGATCCCATTGCTGTCGACCTGGGCGCCGGGCGTGCGCAGCCCGTTGCCCGCCGCGTCGAGTGCGCTATCGGTGTCGTCCGGAGTGCCAGGCGTTGCAGCAGTGGTTTTCGCCAGATGCGCGTCGTACTGCCTTTCAAACGGCGACTGATATTCGTAACGCTTCGCAATGGCGGACAAGGACACCGAAGGCGCGGCCGCGACGGCATGTGGCGGGGCGTCGTGGCCCCTGGCGTGTTTCTGGACGTGCTTCTGGACCGGCTTCTGGGTGTGCGCCGCCTTGGCGGGTTCGGCCGCCGAGACGCTGGCGAGCGCCAGGAGAGCGACACCCAAAAGCCATCCCTGAATCGGATGCTTCATGGAACGAAATCTGCGGTTAAAAACTGGTGCCGCATCGAATCGCTGCGCAGCACTCGCCCCTGGAGTCTAGAACAATCAGAAGTACGACCAATCGGGGTCTTCCCTCGTCTTTCGCTCGCATCTTCATGCCGGCAACGCAGCGCTTCGTTATCCTCGCTATCTTCGCTACCCTCGCCATTCTCGTTATCCCGCACGCACCCGCCGACGTGAATCCGGCGGCAGGCGCGACGTTGTCCAATCAAAAAGCGACCGTCGTACGCAGGCCGAGCACCGCCTCGTCGCCAATGCGGCGCGACGGATTTTGCGGGTCGGGAATGCCGCCTGCGGGTCGGAAGAAGTACTGAAAGTCCGCCTGCAATTGCCACCACGGCGCGATCTGATACTGATACGTCGCTTCAAGAACCGTCTCGGCGCTGCGCGACGGGTAGCCAGGCGTCGAGACCGCCTGGGCGCTCGCGTAGTCCTGCGCATGCGAGCCGATATGCGCGTAGCCCACGGCCAGGCCGGCCACGTCGTTGTCGCGCCCCTTGAACGGCGCCTTGAGCGTCACGCCCGCGTTGACCCCGAGGTCCACGAGGTTGCGGTCGCCGGGCGCGCCCATCACGCGCGCGAACACGCCCACCGACTGCGGACTATCGGCGCCCGCACGCCACACCATCTGGTCCGCCACGGCATAGATGCTGTAGTTGCCGCGATAGCTCACCGGGCCGCCCACGCCCGTCACGCCCGTTGCCGGATCGGCAAAGCGGTTGCTGTTGTACCAGAAGCCGAGCTTGTAGGTCCCGGGCAACCCATTTGGTTTGGGATCCGAATTATTTTCAGGCGGCTGATTGATTGCATACTGAATCTCGCCGATCACCAGCGCGCCATTGCCGAGGTTGAAATTCGTGCCGCTCGCGTTGAGCTTTTGCGGATCGCCCTCGCCCGGCGCCGGGTTGCCGTCGAATACGCCGCCAAGCACGGTGATCGCATCCGTAGGCGTGGCGCGCACGCGTACGCCGAGCGATGAAAGCGGGTACGCGGGGCCGCCCGCCGGCAGATCGACGGACGGCAGCACCGACCAGCCGAACGTCGCGTTCATGAACGTATTCGCGTACTGGCTGATCATGAACTCCTGGTCGAGGCTTTGCTGACCGACCTTCACGTCGACCTTGCCGCCAGGCAGCGTCTGCTGGTACCACAGTTCCCACAAGCGGGTCGAGGCATCGGCTTCGATGCCGCTCGCGCTCTGCAGCGTTTGCAGATTGCGCGCGCTCAGGCTCGTGCCGTGAATCTGGAAGCCGGACACATTGAAGATACCGCCCGGCAAACCGAATGCCTTTTGCGTGTCCATGCCGAGGCTGAACTCGGTGAGCCCTTGGTAGGCGCCTCCCCGGCTCGTGCCGCCGCTCACGTTACCCATGTACTCGCTGGTTTCCTGCAGGCCGAACGACAAGCCGTACTGCGCGAGCCACGGCCGCAACCCACCCATATCGCCGAACAGGTTCGATCGTTCCCAAAGGCCCGTGGGCGCGGCCGCGCTCTGATCGACAGCGGGCGACGGCTGCTGATCCGCCGTGCCGGACGACGAAGCGGGTGCAGCAGGCGAAGCCGACGAAGCGGCGGGTTGAGCGGGCGCGCCCTCGCCGCTCGTCTGCGCGAAGGCGGCTGGCACGACGCCCAGTGAGAGGACAGCGCTCAACGTGATGGGGCCGCCCAAACCGGGCAGCCTGCTTTTGAGGATGTTTTTCATAGTATTTGTGGGGCTATGGTCAGTTGCGAACGAGTCCGCAATTCAACGCAGAGCGTGCCTGCGAAGCTTGATGAAACTGTGTCCGGCGCGCAGGTTTTCTACGCGAAGCGTGAACGCGGCCATAAAGGGCGCTCCGGTTCGCAAGCACAAGCGCAGGCGCACAGCAGCGAAACGAGCGCGGCCGCCACTACGGTCGCGCCGAGCAACGCGTAACCCGTAGGCGTGAGCGGGTGCCCTGCGTGAACGGTGCGCAACGCGCCGCGCGCCGCCGTATGCGCGGCGCGGCGCGCGAGGTGCAGCGAACGGCGGCGCGCGCCCTCGGGCGCAACGCGAACCGCAGCCGCGCAAGCAAAGCCGTGCAGGCAGGCGAGCGCCGCTGCGGCCACCAGGATCCGTGCGCGGCGGCAGCCAGCGCGCAACGCGCGCCGTTGAAAGACAGGAAAGAGAAAGACGAACATCATCCCTCCGCGTTGGCCGCAGTGATAAGCGGACGAAATGCGAAAGCGCAGCCATTCGTGCAAGCCAGCTTGCAAATGGCAATCGATCAGAGGGAGCGTGCTGCTGAGAGACTGGCCGCCGCAGTCGCCATGGCGACCGGGACCAGTCTGTAACGAAGCGCGCTAACCCGGCGTAAGCGAGTTAGCGGCGAAGGAGCGAACCTGCGGCGACTATCTCGCGGTTGTGTTGCCGGCGTTGGCCGGCATCGGACTTCCACTACTGGAACATGCGTCCACGGAGGACTCCTTTGCTATGACGGGGCGGATTGTATTGGGCACGCAGATAAAAAAGCAAGTAAAAAAAGCATAAAGACGAAACCACTGCAACAGCGCCGTCTCGTCAATTTTCTTTCAATCGCGCTTCTCCCGCCTTCAAAACTTAATCTCTGCTCTGCTTAGCAATTTCGGTTGACTTCGCGTTTTTACCGAGACTAGAATTCGCCCGTCTTCTCAATGGGGCTAATGCCTTGGACAGTAGCAGTAGTCGATCTTCGAATAGTTTCGCTGCCTGACCGGCAGGACATCCGCGCCCTCTCCCGAGCCGCCGTCCTGCCCTCAGGCAGACGGTGCGCGCCGTAGCAGCTTTCCTTCGTGCACCCCAAACCATCGCGCCATGCAGACGCGGGCTTCGCACGCGTTCGCATTGGTACGACCTTGCGAGCGCTTACGCTCGCGGCCGCCGCTCGCCCGGCCCCCCATCGCACGGTGCACCGGGGCGCCGGCGTGCGCCCAGCATGAAAAGGAGCCGACATGCCCGACAGTGACAGTTGTCCTTACCCCTTGCCTTCAGGCTTGCCCGAACGGAGCACGTAGACCGATGCCACTGCGCCGCAGTGCGGCGACCGGACGTCTGCGGACTTTGCTCTCGCCCATACACGCCAGACATCCGGAGAAACATCATGATTTTCGGTCTGCTTTTGTCGCACCTGCCTCACGTCAACGAGGCGCGCCCGCACTACGAAGCGCTACTGTCGCTCGAACCTGTCCGCCGTCGCACATTGAAAGACCTGTGGCGCCGCATCAGGTCCCGGCTTTCTTAAGTTCTGCAAAACTCCGGTCACGAAATATCGCCATCGTTGAAAAACGGTGGCACGCCTCCGATCGCGACCGTGAGTTGACCATTCGCTTTCACGCCCTTTTCGTTTCGCCACAGGTCGACGGATCCCGCTATACACGCACGCCGATCCGCGACTCCGCCTTGAATGAGTTTGAATCTCATGCAAAACCTCAAAACGATCACTCCCGGCGTACTGCAAACGCCGCCCCGCGCCGGCCAGGAAGTGCTGTGCGTCCAGCACGTTTGCCGCGGCTTCGGCAAGACCCCGGGCGAGCAACTGGTGCTCGACGATGTGGACGTCACGCTGCGCGAAGGCGAGATCGTCGGCCTGCTCGGCCGTTCGGGCTCCGGCAAGTCCACGCTGCTGCGCATCATCGCAGGCCTGATTCCGCCCACCAGCGGCAACGTGAACTACCTCGGCAAGCCGCTGCGCGGCCCGGCCGAAGGCGTCGCGATGGTGTTCCAGACCTTCGCGCTATTTCCGTGGCTGACGGTGCTGGAAAACGTCGAGGCAGGACTGGAGGCGATCGGCGTCGGACCGCACGAGCGTCGCAAGCGCGCGCTCGCCGCCATCGACCTGATCGGCCTGGACGGCTTTGAAAACGCCTATCCGCGCGAGCTTTCGGGCGGCATGCGTCAACGCGTCGGCTTCGCACGCGCGCTCGTGGTCGACCCCACGCTGATGCTGATGGACGAGCCCTTTTCCGCGCTCGACGTGCTCACGGCCGAAACGCTGCGCACCGACCTGCTCGACCTGTGGACGCAAGGCCGTCTGCCGATCAAGTCGGTGTTGATCGTCACGCACAACATCGAGGAAGCGGTCTTCATGTGCGACCGCATTCTCGTGCTCTCGTCGAACCCGGGCCGCGTGGTGGCCGAAATTCCGGTGCCGTTCAAGCACCCGCGCAATCGTCTCGATCCGGCGTTCCGCGCGCTCGTGGACGACATCTACGCGAAGATGACCGCGCGCGCGCCGGGCGCCCCGGCGAAACCCGAGCTCGAGGCGGGCAGCTGGCTGCCCGGCGTGTCGATCAACCTGATGGCGGGCCTGATTGAAACGCTGGCCGCGGCGCCCTACAACGGGCGCGCGGACATGCCCGAAATCGCCCGCACGCTGCAACTGGAAGTCGACGACCTCTTCCCGATTGCGGAAATGCTGCAGCACCTCGGCTTTGCGGAGGTCAGCGAAGGCGACGTGGTCCTCACGCATGCGGGCAAGACCTTCAACGAATTCAGTACGCAAGAGCGCAAGCTGATGTTCGCCGAGCATCTGCTGCGCAACGTGCCGCTGGCCGCGCGCATCAATACGGTGCTTAACGAGCGCCCCGGACATCGCGCGCCGCGCGTGCGCTTCGAGCAGGAACTGGAGGACCTGCTCGCCGACGACGCCGCGCAGGAAACGCTCGACGCCGTGATCGCCTGGGGCCGCTACGCCGAGATCTTTTCGTATAACGACAAGACCGGGATCTTCAGCCTGGCCGATGTCGAAGCCTGACGCCCGAGTCCCGTCCCGGTTTTCCCGCCGTCCGGAATCGCCGATCGCACGTTTGTAAACAGTGGTAATATTCCGGACGCAAAAATTCCGTCGGAGCGCTGAAGGTCGCGGGTCGGTCATCGCGGCCCCGTCCTGCCGTTCCTGTCGAATTGCTTGCACTGCTTACAACTAAAGCGTCAGCGATTGCCCATGCGCAATACGCGCGCGACGGCCCGTCACGCGGCGGGCGACCCGGGAAACCATGAAAGTCCGTAACGCCCGCCTCTGGGCGCCCAGAGGCCCGCGCCGCTGGTTGATCGCCGCTGGCGCGCTCGCGCTCGCGAGTGCCATCCGCTTCGCCCTGCACCCCCTGCTCGGCCCGATGATGCCGGGCACGACATTCTGTATAGCCGCTTCGCTGGTCGAATACTTCCTCGGCCTCGCGCCTGCGCTGAGCGTGATGGTGCTCGGCCTGGCCATCGCGGACTATATGTTCGTGCCGCCCTACAATTACATTACGTTCCTCGACACCCACGATCTGATCCTGCTGGTGTCGTATCCGCTCGTCACGATCATCGTCATCACGCTGATCGAGCGCCTGCGGCGCGAGCAGTTTCGCGCGCAGCTGATCACCTCGGTCGCGCAGTCCCGCTATGAAATGCTGCTGCGTCACGACAACGAGCGCGCGCTGGCACGCCGCGCCATCGACGAGACGCATCGCCTGCTGCGCCATCTCGCGCAGCATCACGAGGGCTTCGTCCTCATCAAGGGGCTCGAGCGCAACGCCGCCCAGCGTGCGAGCGTGGGGCAGAGCATGTCGCAAGCGCTGCCGGCCGCCGCCGAAGTCGCGCCTGGCCCGCTCTTCGACGCGCTCCACCCCGACGATGTCCAGCGTCTGACGCATGCACTCTCGCCGGGCCATCATCGCGTGCGTCTGCGCAGCGAGCAGCCGAGGCGCGAGTACCGGCACGTCAATTGCAGCTGCGAACGCTTCACCACTCACGCGGGCGATTTTCTCGTGCTGCGCACGGAGAGCTGACATGGCGACGCTCGAAATGGAGCTGGCCGCGACCGCCGCGCCAGCCGTGCAGTCCACGCGCTTTTTCTGCGAAGGCGACAGCCACGCCGTCCTCATGCTTCACGGCCTGTCCAGCTCGCCGATCGAGCTGCGCTATCTCGCGCGCTATCTTCAAGGCGAAGGGTTCACGGTGTGCGCGCCCGTCATCGACGGGTATAGCGCCGGCACGGGCCAGCTGCCGATGGAGCAATGGGTCGCAAACGCCGCGCGCGAATTCGACGCCCTCGCGGCACGCTACGAGCGCGTCTCGATCTGCGGCCTGTCGATTGGGGGCGCGCTCGCGCTGCGTCTCGTTCGCGAGCGGCCCCAGGCGCAGTCGCTCGTCCTGCTCTCGCTCACGCTCGCCTACGACGGCTGGGCGATCCCGTGGTATCGCTTCCTGCTCGACTGGGCGTACTTCACGCCGCTGCGCCACCGCTACCGCTATCGCGAGGCGGAACCATTCGGTGTGCGTAACGAGGCGCTGCGCAAGAAAATCGCGCGCGCCATGCAACGCAGCGACTTCAGCGAAGTCGGCCCTTCGACGATTGCGCTGCCCGCCCTGCACCAGGCGCTGCGCCTCGCGCGCGCGGCCCGCAAGGACGTGCCCGCGATCGAAAACGACACGCTCGTGATCCACGCGATCGACGACGAAACGTCGAGCCCGCGCAATCCGCGCCACGTGATCGACCGCATCGGCTCGAATTTCCTGCGCACGCTGTGGCTCGACGACTCGTATCACATGATCACCTCGGACAACGAACGCGAGATCGTTGCGCGCGAAACGGCCCTGTTCCTGCGCGAGAGCGAAGTCGCGCGCGGCGCGAAAGACGCGCCGGTCGTCTCCAAGGCGCTCGCCCGGCGTCTGCGCCAGCTGGCGGCAGTGGGAAGGAAAAATACGTGAAGCCAGCCGTAGCACTGAAAGGGCTGGCGTGCGTGGCCGCGCTGACCCTGGCCTCGCACGCGTGGGCCGACTCCGATACGCCCAGCACCGCCACGACCGACTCGCCGTGGAAAATCTCGATCGGTCCCGGCGCGTATTTCGCGCCTGAGTATCCGGGCGCGCGCCACATGAAGTTCTATCCTTTCCCGTCGCTCGACATCTCGTACCGCGACCGCTTCTTCTCGCAAGGACCGGACGTGCTGGGCGTGAACGTGATTTCGGCGGAGAACTACCATGTCGGCGCTTCGCTGAGTTTCGACTTCCAGTCGCGCACCGTCTCGGACGACCCGCATCTGCACGGCTTGAGCAATGTCGACGACGGCCCGAAGCTGCGCCTCT
The DNA here is from genome assembly GCF_009789655.1 of Paraburkholderia acidiphila. Lineage (GTDB taxonomy): Bacteria > Pseudomonadota > Gammaproteobacteria > Burkholderiales > Burkholderiaceae > Paraburkholderia > Paraburkholderia acidiphila. Next base: position 393,359 of record NZ_CP046911.1, on the reverse strand, counting down.
TCGCCGATTACACGCTGTGGGCATTCACGGGCGCCGTTGCCATGTATCAGGACATTAGCGGCCACGGACAAGGTACGACGGCAACGGCGGATCTTTACGTGTCGCTGCCGCTAACGGGGTGGCTGTTTTCGGTGGGACCGGGGCTCACATGGGCCAACGGCGTCTACACGCGCACGTTATTCGGCGTGACGCCCGACGAGAGCGCGGCATCCGGTTTGCCGGCTTATTCGCCCGGCGCCGGCATTCGCGATCTGCACATGACGGTCTACGTGACGCACGACTTTTCGCAACACTGGGTCGGCTCGGTGAACGCGACGTTCGGACGCCTTCAGCACTACGCCGCCGACAGCCCGATCACCGAGAGCCGCCGCGAAATCACGGCTTTCGCGGGGCTGAATTACCGGTTCTGACACGCGCCGGGTCGCGCCGCCTCAAAACCGCTCGACGCGGAATGGCCGCGGGTCCACCACGGTCGGCGCGCCCGTCATCATTTCCGCGATCAGGCGCCCCGTGACCGGGCCGAGCGTGAGACCGTGGTGCGCATGGCCGAAGGCGAACCAGAGGTCGTCGTGCCTGGGCGCGGGCCCGATGATCGGCATCATGTCGGGCGTGCAAGGGCGGCGGCCCAGCCACGGCTCGGCATCGAGCCGCGCGCCCAGCGGGAAAATGCCGCGCGCGAGCGGTTCGACCGCTTCGAGCTGAACAGGCGTTTTGGGCGAATCGCGCAAGCCGAGTTCGACGCCCGTCGTGAGGCGCGTGCCGCGCAGCATCGGCGTAATCAGGAAGCCCGCTTCGGCGTCGAGCACGGGCTGGTTCAGCTTCGCACCGTTCGTGACCGCGTAGTGCATGTGATAGCCGCGCTTCACGGCGAGCGGCAACGCGTAGCCGAGCCGAGCCGTGAGATCGCCCGACCACGGCCCCATGGCGATAACCGCCGATTTCGCCATGACGGGCCCGTCCTGTGTCATGACGCGCCACGACGGTTCGAGCGTCGCGGCGTCGCCTACCAGCACGCGGCCGCCTAGCTGCTCGAAAAGCTTCGAGTACGCCGTGACCAGTCCCTTCGGATCACTAACTGAATCAGAATCGGTGTAGCGCACACCGCCCACCAGCGTGTGGCTCAGCGCGGGCTCGGCGGCACGCAGCGCCGCGGCGTCCAGCGCCTCGTGGCCCACGCCGTACTCGCGCTGCCAGCGCTGCGCCTCGGCCACCGTGGCGTCCAGCGCGGCCGAGCTGCGAAACACCTTCATCCAGCCGTTCGTGCGCAGCAGCGCCTCGGCCCCCGCCGCCTCGATCAGTGCGCGATGCTCGGTCACGCAGTGTTCGATGAGCGTGGCATACGCGCGCGCGATTTCGGCGTGCCGGTCGGCGCGCGAATGGTGCCAGTAGCGGTAGAGAAAGGGCAGCAGCTTCGGCATGGCCCCCGGGTGATAGCGCACGTCCGTCGAGCGGTTGCGCACATAGCGCAGCAGCGTGGATAGCTCGCGCGGAAACGCGTAGGGATAGACGCCCTCGCGCTGAATCAATCCCCCGTTGCCGTGCGATGTTTCATTGCCCGGCGCCCTGCGGTCGACGAGCGCGACCGAGAGGCCGCGCCGCTGCAACTGCAAGGCCACCGACACACCGACAATACCGCCGCCAAGCACGACCGAATCGAATTTCATCACGCAATGTTCCTGGCTCGAAGGCGCTCAGGCGAGCGCGGTGACGGCCACTTCGACATCGAGGCCCGGGCGCATCAACAACGCCTGCACGCAGGCGCGCGTGGGCGCGTGACCTTGCGCAACCCATGCGTCCCATACGGCATTGAAGGCGTCGAAATGCTTCGGGTCGCTCAGCCAAACGTTCGCGGTCAGCAGGCGTGTTTTGTCGACGCCCGCCGATGCCAGCAGCTTGTCGATGCGCGTGAGAATTTCGGTAGCCTGAACGTCGATCGGCGCGCCTGCCGTATCGGGCACCTGGCCCGAGAGATAGACCACGCCGCCCGCGATCACCACCTGACTCATGCGCGCGTTGGTTTGCAGTCTTTGAATGTCGTTGCTCATGTTCATACTGCCGAAAGACCGGCAGCGTCGCTACCGGTTGGGTTGTAAATGGGAGGCGCCGTCACGATGGAAGTCAGCGCCGGATTGGCTTGTGCCAAACGCGCGAGATCGGGGCGCGGGCGACGCAGTTCAGGATAGGCGGAAAACGCCGCTTCCAGCGCCTGCGAGACCGCGAGCGTCTTCATGTCGCCGCGGAACGGCCCCACGATCTGGAGTCCGAACGGCATACCCGCGTGGTCCACGCCGCACGGCAGCGCGAGCGCCGGATGCGTGGTTAGCGTGACGACGTAGGTGAGCGCGAGCCAGCGATAGTAGTTCTCCTGCGCGCGGCCGTCGATCTGCGCGGCATACAGTTCGCTCCACGGGAACGGCGTAACCGGCGTGGCGGGCGAAACGATCACGTCATAGCGCGCGAACGCGCTCTGGAAGCGCTGGAAAATGCGCGTTTGCTCGGCTTGCGCCCACGCGCTGTCCGAGAGCGACATCTTTGCGCCCATTTCGTAATTCGCGCGCGTGTTCGGACCGAGCGCGTTCGGGTCTCGCGTATACGCGGCATGCAGGCCCGCGACGAAGCTTTCCGCGCGAATCACGTCGAAGCAGCGATGCACGTCGCCAAGATCGAACTCAACGGGCTCGCACGTGTGGACGATGCGTTTGAGTGCCGCCATGCGCGCACGGAACACGGCGCGGATCTGCGGATTGACGTCGCAGCAACCGAAGTCTTCCGTATAACCGATGCGCAGCGTCGACGGATCGATGTGCGAGGGAAACGCGAACGCGCTCGCGTCCACGGCGTAGCTCAGCGGATCGCCCGCCGATTCGCCCGCCGTGGCCGCGAGTTGCAGCGCCGTTTCGGCGACGTCGCGCCCCATCGGACCGACGACCGAGATCGGCGTCCAGCCGAGCAGGCGCCGCGAATTGGGCACGAGGCCCGGCGACGGACGAAAGCCCACGACGCCGCACTTCGCGGCCGGAATACGCAGCGATCCGCCCGTGTCGGAGCCGGTGCAAACCGGCAGCATGTCGCACGCCAGTGCCGCCGCCGAGCCGCCCGAGGAGCCGCCCGCGTTCAGTGCTGGGTTGAACGGATTGCCGGTCGCGCCCCACACGGGGTTGCGTGTGTTCGCGCCCGCGCCCAACTCCGGCACGTTCGTCTTCGCCACGAGAATCGCCCCCGCCGCGCGCAGGCGCTCTACGAGCACCACGTCGCGGGAAGGCACGTGGCCGCGCGACATCGGCGAGCCGTAGGTCGTGAGCAGGCCCGCCGTGTCTTCGAGATCCTTCACGCCGAGCGGCAAACCGTGTAGCAGGCCGAGCGGCTTGCCGTCCATAACGGCCTGCTCGGCCGCTTTGGCCGCTTCGCGCGCGGCGTCGAAACACGTTGCCGTAATCGCATTGACGGCCGGATTCACGGCTTCGATGCGCTCGATGCACGCGTCGAGCAGCTCGACAGGCGAAATGGCCTTCGCGCCGATCAGGCGGCGCAGTTCGACGGCGGACAGACTAACCAGTTCGGTCTTGTCGTGCATCGTTCGGTTTCCTGATTAAATAAGGTTCAGCCGATGGCCTCGCCGGTACGGTCGCGCAGCCAGACGAGGGGGATCAGCGAAATGGCGCACGCAGCCGCGACATACCACGCGGGCGCGAGCGGATTACCTGTGCGCGCAACGATCCAGCTTGCCACAAGCGGCGAAAATCCGCCGAAGATCGAGGCACTCACGACATAGGTCAGTGCAATGCCGGTGGCGCGCACTTCGCGCGGGAAGAGTTCGGGGATCATCACGAGCACCGGCACGACCTGACCCGCCACGAATACGGAGAGGAAAGCGGAAACCGCGCAAAGCAGCGCCATGGAAGGGGCAGCGGAAAGCCAGGCGAACGCGGGATACACGCTCAGCAACAGCACGACGCGCGAAATCACCAGCACGCGCTTGCGGGTATAGCGGTCGGCAAGCTTGCCCACGAGCGGCGCGGCGACGAACAGCACGAGCGAGCTGACCACGCCCGACGTGACCGCCGCCGTGGACGAAAGATGCAGCACGCGCACAGCGTGGTTCGGCAGAAAAAACGCCGTGATGTAGATCGACACGGACCCGCCGAGTTCGGCGAAAGTCCCGAGTATCGTGAGTTTCAGATGGGTGGTGAGCGCCGCCTTCAATGCGCCGCTACGCTTGGCGCCGTGCGCGGGCGCGGCGCTCAACGTTTCTTCGAGGCGGCGGCGAATCAGCATGCCCACCGGCGCCGCCACGATGCCCACGAGGAACGGAATGCGCCAGCCCCAGCTATCGACCGCCTCCTTGGGCAGCAGCACGTTCACGAGCGTGGCGACCGCCGCGCCGAGAGCGAGGCCAAGCGCCGTCGCCGCGAAGTTCCAGCTCGCGAAGAACGCGCGCGTGTTGTCGCTCGCATATTCCACGAGCAGCGTGGTGCCGGGTCCGAACTCGCCGCCCGCCGCGAAGCCTTGAATCAGGCGCGCCGCGAGCACGATGAGCGGCGCGGCGATACCCGCCACCGCGTACGGCGGCGCGCACGCGATCAGCGCGCAACTCAGCGCCATCAGCATGATGGTGAGCACCATCGCGCGCTTGCGCCCGGCGCGGTCCGCATAAGCGCCGATGACGATGCCGCCGAGCGGGCGCACCACGAAGCCCACGCCGAAGAGGCCAATGGAAAGCAGGAACTGGTTGACCGGCGACGCGGAAGGAAAGAACAGCTTGCCGATCTGGATCGCGAAGAAGCTGTAGATCGTGAAATCGTAGTACTCGAGCGCCGTGCCCAGCGTGGTGGCGGCGATGACCTGCCCCTTCGAAAGGCCGGCTTTTCCCAGTGCGATTGAGGCCACGACGCTGCTCCTTCAAAAGGGAGTCGAGATGCGAGTTATCATATACGAGAAAAAATAAATTCTCGTATACGACAAAACCCCTAACCGGGAACCGCCCATTCCATGGCAAAAAGCGCAGCACGAGACATTGCGACCGAGCAGGCTCCAACGGAGATCGATCACGCGGCCGTTGGCGCGCGTCTGCGCGAGGCGCGCAAGGCGCGCGAACTGACGTTGATGCAGCTATCGGAGCTGTCTGGCATCGCGGTCTCGACGATTTCGAAGGCCGAGCGCGGCGACATTGCGCTCACGTATGACAAATTCGCGGCGCTCGCGCACGCGCTGAACGTGGACTTCGACACGATATTCGGACGCGGGAAGCGCAAGGCGGCCGGCCCGATGAAGCCGTCGCTCACGCGCGCGGGCAAGCAGATGATCTACGACACGCCGAACTACGAGTACGGCATGATCGCGAACGACCTCACCGGCAAGCGCATGGTGCCGATGCGCGGACGCATTCACGCCCGCACGATGGAGGCGTTTCCCGATTACATCCGCCACAGCGGCGAGGAGTTTCTGTTCCTGCTAGGCGGCGAGCTGGAACTGCATTTTGAAAACGGCACGGTCTTCAGGCTGTCGCCCGGCGACAGCCTCTATTTCGACAGCGCCGTGGGGCACGTGTACCTCAGCACGGGTGCCGAGGATGCCGAGGTGCTGGTCTGTTGCGTAGACAACGACTCGCACCGGCTGCCTGAAACGCTCTGAGCGAGTGTGACGCCGCTGCTTTCGAACAGCGGCGTCACGTTGCTCATCGGCCAAGCATCGGCAGCTTGAGGCCTGCCTCGCGCGCGGTCTGCTGCGCGAGTTCGTAGCCGGCGTCCGCGTGGCGCATCACGCCCGTGGCCGGGTCGTTGTGCAGCACGCGGCCCAGACGCTCGTGCGCCGCCTGCGTGCCGTCCGCCACGATCACCACGCCCGAGTGCTGCGAGAAGCCCATGCCCACGCCGCCGCCGTGGTGCAGCGAGACCCACGACGCACCGCCCGCCGTGTTCAGCAGCGCGTTGAGCAGCGGCCAGTCGCTCACCGCGTCCGAGCCGTCCTTCATCGATTCCGTTTCGCGGTTCGGGCTTGCGACCGAGCCGGTATCGAGGTGGTCGCGGCCGATCACGATCGGCGCCTTCAGTTCGCCGTTCTTGACCATTTCGTTGAACGCCTGGCCCAGACGATAACGATCCTTCACGCCTACCCAGCAGATACGCGCCGGCAGGCCCTGGAACGCGATGCGCTCACGCGCCATGTCGAGCCAGTTGTGCAGATGCGGATCGTCGGGAATCAGCTCCTTGACCTTGGCGTCGGTCTTGTAGATGTCCTCAGGATCGCCCGAGAGCGCCACCCAGCGGAACGGCCCCTTGCCCTCGCAGAACAGCGGACGGATATACGCCGGCACGAAGCCCGGGAAGTCGAACGCGTTTTCCACGCCCATTTCCAGCGCCATCTGGCGGATGTTGTTGCCGTAGTCGAGCGTGGCCGCGCCGCGTTCCTGCAGCGTGAGCATTGCGCGCACCTGGTTGGCCATCGATTCCTTCGCGACCTTCACGATCGTTTCGGGCGCAACCTTCTGCGCTTCGCGCCACTGTGCAACCGTCCAGCCCTGCGGCAGATAGCCGTTGATCGGGTCGTGCGCGCTCGTCTGGTCCGTCACGCAGTCCGGCGTGATGCCGCGCTCGACGAACTCGGCGAACACGTCGGCGGCATTGCCGAGCAGGCCCACCGAAACCGGCTTGCCCGTTTGCTTCGCTTCCTCGACGATGGCGAGCGCCTCGTCGATGGTCTTCGCCTTGCGGTCCACGTAGCGCGTCTTCAGGCGGAAGTCGATGCGCGTCTCGTCGCACTCCACCGCGATCATCGAGAAGCCCGCCATCGTCGCCGCGAGCGGCTGTGCGCCGCCCATGCCGCCGAGACCGCCCGTGAGGATCCAGCGGCCCTTCGGGTTGCCGTTGAAATGCTGGTTCGCCACCGAATAGAACGTCTCGTAGGTGCCCTGCACGATGCCCTGCGAGCCGATATAGATCCAGCTGCCCGCCGTCATCTGGCCGTACATCATGAGGCCCTTGCGGTCCAGTTCGTGGAAATGCTCCCACGTGGCCCAGTGCGGCACGAGGTTCGAGTTCGCAAGCAGCACGCGCGGTGCGTCGGCATGCGTACGGAACACGCCCACGGGCTTGCCCGACTGGATCAGCAGCGTTTCGTCTTCGTTCAGGTCCTTGAGCGAGGCGAGGATCTGGTCGAAGCACTCCCAGTTGCGCGCGGCGCGGCCAATGCCGCCGTACACCACGAGCGCATGCGGATGCTCGGCGACTTCGGGGTCCAGATTATTCTGGATCATCCGGTAGGCGGCTTCCGCCAGCCAGGTCTTGCAAACCTTCTCGCTGCCGCGCGGCGCGCGGATCGTGCGGGTCGGGTCGAGGCGGGGATCGGTGAAGTTCGGGTGGTTCATAACGTCGTCGTCTCGGATGTTATTCAGGAATGCTGTTTTTTATTCAGTCTCTAGTGCTGACTGCTGCTTATTGCTCGGACTCGAATGCGAGCGGGCTGTGCTTGGCGATGGCACCGTTCTGCACCAGCTTCGTCAACGCGACGATGTCCGGCGCGAAGTAGCGGTCGAGGTCGTAATGCGGCACCTCGGCGCGCACCGACTGCATCACGTGCGCAAGCGCCGGGCTCGTGTGATGCGGCGCGCGCAGGTCCACGCCCTGAGCTGCGGCGAGCAGTTCGATCGCGAGAATGTTGGCCGTGTTGTCGGCGATATCGGCGAGCTTGCGCGCCGCGAACGTCGCCATCGAAACGTGGTCTTCCTGGTTCGCCGAAGTCGGCAGCGAGTCGACCGAGGCCGGATGCGCGAGCGTCTTGTTCTCCGAAGCGAGTGCTGCGGCCGTCACGTGCGCGATCATGAAGCCCGAGTTCACGCCGCCGTCCTTTACGAGGAAAGGCGGCAGGCCCGAGAGCGTGGCGTCGATCAGCAGTGCGATGCGACGCTCGGCGAGCGCGCCGATTTCGGCTGCGGCCAGCGCGAGATTGTCGGCGGCGAAGGCCACCGGCTCGGCGTGGAAGTTGCCGCCCGAAAGCACTTCATTCGTTTCCGGGAAGATCAGCGGATTGTCCGAAACCGCGTTCGCCTCGACGAGCAGCACCTGGGCCGCGTGGCGCATCTGGTCGAGACACGCGCCCATCACCTGCGGCTGGCAGCGCAGCGAGTACGGGTCCTGAACCTTGCCGCAATCGCGGTGCGAGAGGTTGATTGCCGAGCCTTCGAGCAGCGTGCGGTAGGCCGAAGCGGCCTCGATCTGGCCGCGATGGCCGCGCAGTTCGTGAATGCGCGCGTCGAACGGCTTCACCGAACCCGCCGCTGCATCCACGCAGAGCGCGCCCGACACGAGCGCCGTGCGATACAGGTCTTCGATCGCGAACATGTTGTAGATCGCGAGCGCCGTGGAAGCCTGCGTGCCGTTGAGCAGCGCGAGACCTTCCTTGGCCTGCAGCGCGAGCGGCTTGAGGCCGACAAGACGCAAGCCCTCAAGTGCGCTCATGCGCTCGCCCTTTGCGAACACATCGCCCACGCCGAGCAGCACACACGACATATGCGCGAGCGGCGCGAGGTCGCCCGAGGCGCCCACCGAGCCCTTCACGGGAATCACGGGCAGCACGTCGGCGTTGAACAGCGTGATAAGCGCGTCCATCACTTCGCGGCGAATGCCCGAATGACCACGGCCGAGGCTCGACAGCTTCAGCGCCATCAGCAGGCGCACAACCGGACGCGACATCGGCTCGCCCACGCCCACAGCGTGCGAGAGCACCAGATTGCGCTGCAGCAGTTCGAGCTGGTCAAGCGGAATATGCGTGCTCGCCAGACGCCCAAAGCCCGTATTGATGCCGTAGGCGGGTTCGCCCTTCGCCGTGATCTCGGCAACGGCGCGCGCGCCTGCGTCGATGGCCGCGAAGCTGGCCGGATCGAGTTCGAGCTTCACGCCGCCGTTTTCATCGGCACGCGCGATCTGGCGCAGTTGGGGCAGGGTCAGATGGCCGGGAGTGAGTTTGATGTTCATTGCAGTGTCAAAGTTGTCTGGACAAGGTGGAATCAGATTACCGAAGCGAGCTTGTCTATACAAGTTCAATCTGCTCCACGTATACCCGTATTTGTCACTTCCTGACGCGTGAATTACGGCATCTTTCGATTTCGACACAGTGAAATCCCCAGGTGATAACACCGATTGCCAGGCTTTTCGACACATCGATAATTGTATAGACAACTTGCTGGGCCGAACCTCTCGCACATGACCGGCCATACGCCAATCATTTTTATCGGAGACTTCATGAAGAAACTTGCCTTGTGTGTCGCCCTCGCCCTTGCTGCCGGTGGCGCCTATGCGAAAGACTGGTCGACCATCCGCTTCGGCACGGATGCGAGCTACGCGCCGTTCGAATCCAAGGCGACCGATGGCAAGCTCGTCGGCTTCGACATCGACCTTGGCAATGAGATCTGCCACCGCCTGAACGCGAAATGCGTGTGGGTCGAGCAGGACTTCGACGGCATGATTCCGGGCCTCAAGGCCAAGAAGTTCGACGGCGCGCTCTCCGCGCTCACGATCACACCGCAGCGCGAGCAGCAGATTGCCTTCTCGGCGAAGCTGTTCAACACGCCTACGCGCCTCGTGGCGAAAACGGGTTCGCCGCTGCAGCCGACCATCGCTTCGCTGCAAGGCAAGACGGTGGGCGTCGAGCAGGGATCGATTCAGGAGACCTACGCAAAGCAGAACTGGGCGCCCAAGGGCGTCAACGTGATTCCCTACCAGAACCAGGACCAGGTCTATCTGGACCTGCAGTCGGGGCGCCTCGACGCCGCGCTGCAAGACGAAGTGCAGGCCAATCTCGGCTTCCTGAAGACGCCGCGCGGCGCGGGCTTCGCGTTCGCGGGCGCGGAAATCCCCACCGGCGCGGCCGCTATCGGCCTGCGCAAGGAAGACGCCGACCTCAAAGCGAAGATCGACCAGACGATTGCCGACATGATCAAGGACGGCACGTACAAGAAGATCGAGTCGAAGTATTTCGACTTCGACGTGTACGGCGGCTAAGCACCGCAGTCTTCTCCTGCAACAACAAAGGGGAGCGCTGCTCCCCTGAACGAGGACATCCTTCCATGGTCTTTCAAGGCTTCGGCCCGCTGCTCCTCGCGGGCACGTGGGAAACCATCAAGCTCGCGGTGCTCTCGCTCGGCGCCGCGTTTGTGCTCGGGCTTGCGGGCGCTGCCGCGAAGCTCTCGCCCAACCGCATGCTCTCGCGTATCGGCACGGCCTACACCACGCTCATTCGCGCGGTGCCCGACCTCGTGCTCATGCTGCTGCTGTTCTACAGCATCCAGATCTGGCTCAACGACGTGACCGACATGATGGGCGTGGACCAGATCGACATCGACCCGTTCGTGGCCGGCGTCATCACGCTCGGCTTCATTTACGGCGCGTATTTCACCGAGACCTTCCGCGGCGCGTTTCTCGCCGTTCCGCGCGGACAGATCGAAGCGGGCTTCGCCTACGGCATGAGTTCCACGCGCGTCTTCACGCGCATCCTGTTCCCGCAGATGATGCGCTTCGCGCTGCCCGGCATCGGCAACAACTGGCAGGTGCTCGTGAAGGCCACGGCGCTCGTTTCGATCATCGGTCTCGCCGATGTGGTGAAAGCCGCGCAGGACGCTGGCAAGGCCACCCAGGCGTTCTTCTTTTTCACGCTCGTGACCGGCGCGATCTATCTCGCCATCACCACGGTTTCCAATCTGGCATTGCACCGCCTCGAAAAGCGCTATTCGACCGGTGTGCGGAGGGCAGCGCTGTGATCGAACTGCTTCGTCAATACTGGCCCAACTATCTGTACAGCGACGGCTTCAACACCAGCGGCCTCGCCATTACGCTCTGGCTGCTGGTCGTTTCGATCGTCGTGGGCTTTCTGCTTGCCGTGCCGCTCGCCATCGCGCGCGCGTCGCGCAACCCGTGGCTTTCGCGGCCGGTGTGGGTGTACACCTACGTGTTCCGCGGCACGCCGCTCTACGTGCAGTTGCTGCTGTGCTACACCGGCCTCTACAGCCTGCACTTCGTGCATTCCAATCCGGTGCTCGGCGACTTCTTTCGCAGTGCCATGAATTGCACGCTGCTGGCATTCGCATTGAACGAATGCGCCTATGCCACCGAAATCTTCGCGGGCGCGATTCGCGAAACCTCGTATGGCGAGATCGAAGCGGCGCAGGCCTATGGCATGTCGAAGACCAAGGTCTACACCCGCATCATCCTGCCTTCCGCACTGCGCCGCGCCCTGCCTTCGTACAGCAACGAAGTGATCCTCATGCTGCACGCCACGACGCTCGCGTTCACCGCGACCGTACCGGACATCCTGAAGGTGGCGCGCGACGCGAATTCCGCCACCTATATGACGTTTCAGGCGTACGGCATTGCGGCGGCGCTCTATGCGTCCATCGTCTTCGCCCTGATCTGGGGTTTCCGCCGCCTCGAAACCCGTGTGCTGGCCTACCTGAAGCCGCAAGGCCACTGAAGCATTTCCCTGGAGTGAACCGAGTATGTACAAGCTGATTGTCGACGACCTGCACAAGAAGTTCGGCGAGAACGAGGTTTTAAAGGGCGTATCGCTCAAGGCAAAGGCTGGCGACGTGATCAGCCTGATCGGATCGAGCGGTTCGGGAAAGAGCACGTTCCTGCGTTGCATTAACTTTCTCGAATCGCCCTGCTCGGGACGCATCACGCTCAATGGCGAGGAAATTCGCACGGGCGCCGACCGCGGCGGCGCGCTGCGCGTGAGCGATCCGAAGCAGCTCCAGAAAATGCGCACGCGCCTTTCGATGGTTTTCCAGCATTTCAATCTCTGGGCGCACATGACCGTGCTCGAGAACATCATCGAAGCGCCCGTGAGCGTGCTGGGACTGAGCCGCAGCGAAGCCGAGGCGCGCGCGCGCAAGTATCTCGACAAGGTCGGGCTGGCTGCCGGTGTCGAGCACAAATACCCGTCGCACCTTTCCGGCGGCCAGCAGCAGCGCGTGGCGATCGCTCGCGCGCTGGCCATGGAGCCCGAAGTGATGCTGTTCGACGAACCCACCTCCGCGCTCGACCCCGAACTCGTGGGCGAAGTGCTCAAGGTCATGCAAAAGCTCGCGGAGGAAGGCCGCACGATGATCGTCGTCACGCACGAAATGGGCTTCGCGCGCAACGTTTCGAATCACGTCGTGTTTTTGCACAAGGGAAAGATCGAAGAGCAAGGCGACCCCAAGGAAGTGCTCAATGCGCCGCGCAGCGAGCGGCTGCAGCAGTTCCTGGCGGGACGGTTGAAGTAAGGTTCTGGCGGGTTGCGACCTCGCGCGCCCCCAGCGCATCCGGGCTCAAGCGCGACAACGGCGAGATCATCCAGTTCGTCGAATCGCAGTGAGCGATGCATGGCAGGCCCACCAGATCGGGAGCGGATCAGCGGCTCTCGGTCGCCATTGTGCCTAAACTACCGGCATGCCGCCCACTTCCGACGTATGCATGCCGACTAGCGCAGCCGCCAACGCCGCCCCCACTGTCCACCAGGCGCGGCCTGAACCGCCCGACACCGCCCCCCTCCAGGACCCGGCCCTGCTGCGCCGCCTATTGCGCGCGAAAGACCGCATGGACGCCGCCTCCCACGAGCCCTGGCCCGTCAAGCGCCTGGCCGAAGTCAGCGGCGTTTCCGAAGCGCATTTCGCGCGCTCCTTCAAGCGCGCCTTCGGCCTCCCGCCGCATCGCTATCTGCTCACACGGCGCATCGAGCAGGCCACCACCCTGCTGCGCGACACCGAACTCGACATCACGGATATCGCCTTCGCCACCGGCTGGGAGAGTCTTGGCACCTTTGGCCGCACATTTCGCGACGTTACCGGCCTGAGCCCCAGCGCCATGCGCGTTCAGTTGCGGGCCAACCTGCCCGAGATCGACCGCGTGCCCGCCTGCGTGCTCAAAGCGGCGCAGCGCCCCGACCTCACCACAGCAGTTTTGGAGAAGCGCCGGCGCGCAGGCAACGCTAAAGTCCGTCCATCCATCAAGGAGGTGTTATGAATCAGGGTATCGATGTGGTGGGCTTGTATGTCGACGATCAGGACGAGGCGCTGAGGTTCTACGTCGACAAGCTCGGATTTCGCGTGCATACCGATGTGCGCAACGGTACGTACCGCTGGCTCACGGTGCAGCACCCGGAGCAGCCCTCGTTCCAGCTCGGTCTCTTCCTGCCCGGGCCGCCCGTTCACGACGAGGCCACTGCGCAAACGCTGCGCGCGATGGTCGCCAAAGGCGCGATGCCGCCCCTCGTGCTCGCCGTGGCGGACTGCCGCGGCAGCTACGAGCGCCTGAAGGCACAGGGCGTGGAATTCACTCAGGAGCCCGTTGACCGCTACGGCAGCGTGGACGCTGGCTTTCGCGACCCTGCCGGCAACGGCTGGAAGATGATTCAGGCACCGAAGCCGTCGTAAAGGCTACGCATGCGCGGCGCCGAAGGCGATGCCTTCGGCCGCGTCTTCGAAATGCTCCCGACTTTCGGCGATTTCCTGATAGTCGATCTGGCCATCGAGCATGACGTATTCGTGTATGCGCAAGCCCGCGCACAACACGACCTCGATATTGCGATCCGTCGCCGGGAACGCGGCCTGCGGCTTGCCGTGCTGGGTAATCAGCAGAAGCTGGCTGCCGAGCCTGTCCTTCACGAATAGCGTTTGCGTGACGCGCGAGGTTTGCACGCGCGTGCGATCTCCCACCAGATCCAGATACGTTTCACCGATGTTTTTGAACATTGTTGCCTCCATCCCGGCACAGCCTGCCGCCGACCCTCATTTACATGACAAGTCAACTATAGTGCCGAAATGGCGCGACCGCTCGCGACATCCTGTCGCAAACGATCGCTAATTGGAGCGCATCGGGCTCCAGATCATTGACAAGTTCGAGCTAGTCGAGCACAGCGAACGGCGCGTGGCCGTCCATCCAGTCGTACTGGCTAGTGGGCGTCGCCCACGCCCAGTTCGATGGCGCGCGCGTAGCGGCGCTGCGGTTCGCGCGATGCGTGCCACTCAATGGCATAGCGCCCGATGCACGATCCTCGGTGCTCGTCTCGTGGCCTTCCGCGATGATGTCCTTCATTTCCGTCTCGCTCCAAAGAAGAATTAGATCCGCATGCAGCCATCGACCGTTTGCACGGCATTTGCGGCATGCTTTTCAATGTGAGCGAACGATACGGCAATCCGGAGAAGCGCTTTTCGCTTCAAATGCCATTCTTTTATGTTCAGGCGCCACTGGGCGTTAACACCTGGCGCACCTCGAGACGGCACGACCTCCCGCCGCGGCAATTTGATGACAATTCAATGACCGATCGCGTGCCGGGAAGCCGTGCACGGACAAGGAGGCGCTCAGGGCGTGGCGTCCCAACCATGTGACGCGAGGACCTTGTCGAGCAGAAAGCGCAGCGCGACGCGCTCGGCCTCGTTGAGCCCGTGGTAAAGATCGTTGTCGCGCTTGTCCAGCGTCGGGCCAATCTTCTTGAAAATCTTGCGGCCTTCGGCGGTGAGCGAAATGATGACGCTGCGCCCGTCTTTGTCGTTGCCCGTGCGCGCGAGGATCTCCTTGGTGAGCATGGCCTCGACCGTGCGGCTCGCCTGGCTCTTGTCGAGGTTGGCGCGCCGCGAGATATCCATGACGGTTTGCGGCCCGAACGTGCCGATCGCGGCGATGATGCTCGCCTCCGGATACGGCACACCCAGCTTCTCGCGCGCGAGCTCGCTGCTCATACGATCGGCGATCTTGGTCAAGGCCTTCAGCCGATAGGTCAACGAGGCTTCTGCGCCCGGCTCATTCGTGCTTGCCATATGCCCACTCAGGAATTGGATCGGGAAACCTGCGAAAGAAACCCGGGTATGTTGCCCTGATCCTGCCCGCGAGGTCAACTGTGGGGCTCGCGCGGGGCAGCAGCGGTGAATTGGGCACGTTCTGCTTCAACACGGTGCACGCAATGCGCGAAGACGCAATACGCCGCATCAACGCTCATATGCATTTTCATCACTCGCTTTCATACTGGCCGCTTATACTGCACGCGATCAACGCGCGCGAAGATGGCCATGAGCAAACGAATGACTGTCCGGCAGTCGCCGGTGCACGGAAAAGGCGTCTATGCACTGCGCCCCCTGCGGGCCGGCGAGCGCATCTTCGAATACAAAGGCAAGATCATGAGCTGGCGTAGCGCGGCCCGGCGTTATCGTCTGCGTGAAGACGGCGCGCATACGTTTCTCTTCGGCCTTTCCGATGGCCGCGTGATCGACGGCGGCCAGGGCGGCAACTGGGCGCGCTGGCTCAATCACGCTTGCCAGGCGAACTGCGAAACCATCGAAATCAACGGCCACGTATTCATCGACGCGTGCCGCGACATCCTGCCAGGCGAAGAGCTGTTCATCGACTACGCGCTCGAATTGCCCGACGACGCCTGCGACGACACCCTCCGCGAGTACACCTGCCGCTGCGGCACGCCTGACTGCCGCGGGACGATGCTCGGCGGCGCCGGCGCGGGTGTTCGCGCGGACGCCGTTGCAAGCAGCATCGTCAGCGTTGCCAGCCTGCTGTAGGTTGCTTCAGGCTGCGCTGCGCTTAGAACCGGTGCCGCATGCCGATCGCGACAACCGTCTGCTGATTCGTCGACGACGCCGACTGCCCGCTGATATCCGCCCCAAGACCCGAGCCATCCGCGCTGATGTGCTGGTAGGTCGCTTGCGCATAGACGTCGGTGCGCTTCGAGAGGAAGTAGTCGGCCTGCACCGACACCTCGTGCCAGCGCGGGTGATGCTCGCCGCCTGAACTCGAAAGCGCGCCCTGCGTGTAGGTGTACACGCCGTTCAGGCTGAATTGCGGCGTGAACATGTAGCTCGCGTTCACTTCGTAGTTGCTGAAGCTCGCACCCTGCCCGTTCTGCACGAGGCCGAGGCTGTTCGCACCGTTGATCGTGTCGAGGCCGCCCAGTTGCGTGCGGGTCCACACAAAACCGAAGCGCGCATTGCGCGTGACGTAGTTGACACCCGCGCCGTAGGTGCGCTGCTGGGCCGCGATGAACGTGCGGTCGGTGAGCGTGAGCGCGCCGTTCGTGTTGCTGCTGCCGCCGTTGTTCGCCTGCAGGTAGCCCGTGCCGAATTCGAATCCGCCGAAATCGTACGACGCGCCAAAGCTGTAGAGGCGATTGTCGTCGAAGCCGCCCGCTTCGTTCGAGAAGCCGTAGAGCGCGCCGAACTTCGCGCCGCCATAGTTCGTGCTCGCATACTTGAGCGCGTTGTTCACACGAAACGAGTTGTTGAGATTGTCGTTGTCGTACGGGTGAGCCGAGAGATTGTTGCCGCCCGGATGACGCCCCGTGAAGCTGAGCGGCGCGAGATAGTCGACCACGGAATCATATTGCCGGCCGAGCGTGAGGGCGCCGTAGCGATTGTTTTCGAGGCCCGCGTACGCCTGGTAGCCGAACATGCGGCCGCCCTGGCGCAGCGTGCCATTCGTCACGCTAAAGCCGCTCTCGAGACGGAAGATGGCGCGCGTGCCGCCGCCCAGGTCCTCGCTGCCGGTCACGCCCCAGTGGCTGCCCGTGACGTTGCCGCTGCCGGCCGCAAAGAGGCTATGGCCGCCCGCGTTGCTGTTGTAGGAGAGGCCGGCGTCGATCACGCCGTACAGCGTCACACTGCTTTGCGCGTGGGCCCCGCATGCATAAGCCGCGGCGAGGGATGCGGCGACGAGCGTCTTTTTCATTGTTTTTTCCTTCGAGTGATCACGAGTGTTGCGTGTGGCGATGACCGCGCAGCGCGCGAACCGGCCCCGCATTCGCGTCACGCGAATGCGGTCCGGCGTCGTGAAGACACGCGCTGAAACGGCGGATTGAACGGGCTGGCTGGGCCGCGCTAGTGGCGGCTGGCGATGCCCTGCTGACCGGCGAGACCGTCGATCAGAACTTGAAGCTGTCCGCGCGAGCATGGCTCGATGCGCGCGCGAACGCCGAACACTTCAGCGAGGCTATCGGCCGTGACGACCTCGGCCGGCACGCCCTCGCGCGCAATGCGGCCTCGATGCAGCAGCATCGCGCGATCGCAGGCACGCACGGCCGCGTTGATGTCGTGCAGCACGACCACCGTGACGATCGCGCGTTCGCGGGTCACGTCGCGCAGCACCTGCATCACCTGGAACTGGTGATTGAGGTCGAGCGCTGAGCACGGTTCGTCAAGCAGCAGCACCTGCGGATCGCGCACCAGCGCCTGAGCGATACCCACCAGCTGGCGCTGCCCGCCCGAGAGCTCGTCGAGCGAGCGGCCTGCGGGCGCCGCGATGCCAAGCCGTTCGAGCACCGCATGCGCTTGCGCGATTTGCATGGCCGACGTACCGCGTGACGCGCCGCCAAAGTGCGACGCCGGATCGCGCCCCGCACGCGCGGCCACCACGACCGACTCCAGCACCCCAAGGCGCACGCCGGCCGGCAACGCCTGCGGCAAATAGACCACGCTGTGCGAGCGCGCGCCCGCGGCGGTCAGCGTGAGCGCCGCGCCGTCGAGCGTTAGCGACCCGTTACTCGGCGCGTTCAGGCCCGCCAGCGTGCGCAGCAAGGTGGATTTACCGCTGCCGTTGGGTCCGAGCAGCGCTGTGATCTCGCCGCGCGCGAGCGGCCCGGCGCTCAAATCGCTGAGCACCTCGCGCTTGCCGTAGCGCACCGAAAGCGCGTGAATCGACAGTCCGCTCATTGCGACATCCCCTGCGAGCGCACGACGATGCCGAGAAAAAGCGGAATGCCCACGAGCGCCGTGACGATGCCAACGGGAATGAGCACGCCTGGGATCAGCAGCTTCGAGGCAATGGAGGCGAGCGAGAGCATCAGCGCGCCGAGCAGCAGGCTGCCCGGCAGATAGAAGCGATGATCCTCGCCGAACAGCGTGCGCGCGATATGCGGCGCGATCAGCCCAACGAAACCGATGGTGCCGACGAACGACACGGCAAGCGCCGAAAGCGCCGACACGCGCAACAGCGTGCCGAGGCGCAAGCGCCGCACGTCGATGCCGAAGCTCGCCGCGCGCTCTTCGCCGAGGCGCAGCGCGGTAAGCGTCCACGCGTTGCGCATCGAGAACGGCACGGCGAGCGCGAGCGCCGCCGTGAGCACGCCGATCTTCGGCCAGTCGGCGCGCGCGAGCGAACCGAGCGTCCAGAACACGAGGCCCTGCAGCGCGTCGGCGGAAGCGATGAACTGCATCAGCTCGACGAGCGCATGAAACGAGAACACGAGTGCGATGCCCATCAGCACGACGCCCGCCGTGCTCATGCCGCGCCAGCGCGCGAGGAAATCGAGCATGAGCGCCGAAGCGAACGCGAACACGAACGCGTTGGCCGAAACGATCCACGTTTGCGCGACGCCCGGAATCGCCACGTCGAGCACGATAGCGAGCGACGCGCCGAAGGCGGCCGCCGCCGAAACGCCCAGCGTATAGGGGCTCGCGAGCGGATTGTTGAGGATCGTCTGCATCTCCGCGCCCGAAATGCCGAGCGATGCGCCGACCACGAGCGCCATGACCGCATACGGCAGGCGGATCTGCCAGACGATCACGCTATTGGCGAGGTCCGCCGAGGCGGGCAGGAAAATCGTGCGCAGCAAGGTCGCGACGGGCAGGCCCGAAGGGCCGGAGCTAAGGTCGAACAGCAGCGAGACGATGATCAGCAGCGCGACCGCGACGAGGCACAGCGCGCGGCGGCGCGTGATGCGCGCGTAGGCGCGCAGTTGCGCGTTTGAGTCGCGCGCATCGGGCATCGCGTCGAGCGGCCGCGCGGCATCTGCGGCCAGACGTACGCCATTCATCGCGCGGCCTCCTGCTGCGCTTGCGCCGCAGGCAACGGCGCGTCGACCCACTCGGTGCCCGTATCGGGAATCGCGAGGAAGCGGCGATACAGCTCGCGCTCGGTTGCGTGCACATCGAGCGCGCTGAACTGCTGCGGATAGAACCACTTCGCGAACGCCTCGATCGCGACGATGTTGTACGGCGAGTCGTAATAGTTGTGCGAGATGCCATGCACGCGGCCATCGTGAATCGCCTTGATCGTGTTGAAGCCGGGGCGCGCGACCAGTTGCGCGAGGCTCGCATCGGCGTCGTGCTCGCTCGTGAGCGCGCCCACGCGCAGCGAAGCCAGGCCGGGCTTCGTGCGGCTGCCCGTGGCGATATACACATCGGGCTGCGCGGCGATCACCTGCTCCATGCTGATGTCGCCGAGCACGCCGGGCAAGAGACCCGCCGCGATGTTGCGGCCGCCGGCGGCATCCACGAACTCGCCGAAGTTGCCCTTGCCCGCCGTGTGGCAGCAGCCCGCGTCCCATACGCCCGCCAGCATGTCGACGAACACCTTCGGGCGCTGCGACTCGGGAATCGCGTTCACCACTTGCTGCACGCGCGCGAGATGCTGCTGATAGAACTGGATATAGGCATCCGCTTCCTTCTCGCGGTGCAGAACCTCGCCAAGCAGCTTGATGCTCGGCAGCGTGTTCTGCATGGGATGCACGCGAAAGTCGACGAACACCACGGTCGTACCCGTCGCTTCGAGCTGCTTGACGAGCGCGTTGTAACGGCTCGGGCCGTGGCCCGCCACGCTGAAGATCGCCACGTCGGGCTTCAGCGCGAGCGCCTTCTCGTCGCTGATGCTGTCCTCGGTCGCCTTGCCGATCAGCGGGATCTGGCGAATTTCGGGGAAGCGCTGTGCGTAGGCCTCGTAGGTCTGCGGGTCCATGGTCGGCAGGTCGCCCTGCCAGCCCACGATGCGCGCGAGCGGCTTCTGACCCTCGAGCAGCGCGACCGCCGAAAGCAGGCGGCTCTCGCCAAGCAGAATGCGATGTGGCTCGGCAGGCACCTTGACCGTGCGGCCCGCGAGATCGGTCACGACGAGCGGCGCCTGGGCCGTCTGCGCGGGCGCGGGCGTGGCGGCCTCGACGGCGGTCCCGCTTGCGCTCAAGGCAAACACGGTCAAAGTCGCGGCCAATGTGGCGGCCCGCTGCGCCAGGCGAGGGATCAATCGAAAGGTCAACATGATATATTCTGTAAATGCGAACGATTGCTATTTGCGAACGAAACTTTAACGGCCGTTTGTAATGGCGATGTGTTGAAACCGGCCGTTTTGTAATGGAATGTGTTGGCGCGGCTTCGGTCCCGCGGCAGCAAGAGAAAAAGATGGATCACATACTGGTCGTCGACGACGACGCCAACATCCGGCAACTGCTGCGCGACTACCTGCGCGAAATGGGCTACCAGGCGAGCACCGCCACCAACGGCGCGCAGATGAAGCAGATACTCGGCACCGCCCAGGTCGACCTGATCGTGCTCGACCTCATGCTCGACGGCGAAGACGGACTCGACCTCACGCGCGAGCTGCGCCGGGCGCACGACACGCCCGTCATCATGCTTTCCGCGCGCGGCGGACTGCTCGACCGCATCCTCGGCCTCGAAATGGGCGCCGACGACTATCTGCCGAAGCCCTTCGATCCGCGCGAACTGCTCGCCAAGATCAAGGTGGTCCTGCGCCGCACGCGCGCGATGCCAGGCACGCGCGCCGCCGACGCGAACGCGTTCATCACCTTCGCGGGCTGGCGCCTCGACACGCGCATGAAGCAGATGCGCTCGCCCGACGGCGTGGTCGTCTCGCTCGGCGGCTCGGACTACCGTACGCTGCGCACGCTGCTCGACCATCCGAACCGCCCGCTCTCGCGCGAATTTCTGCTCGACCAGGTGTTCAGCAAGAGCATGACGCCGCTCGACCGCGCCATCGACGTCTGCGTGAGCCGGCTGCGCCAGCAACTCAAGGACTCGGCGCGCGAGGCCACGCTCATTCGCACCGTGCGCAACGAGGGCTATATGCTCGTGGCCGACGTTGGGTACGAAGCGTGAACCGGTTCGCTCGTTTCGCATCGAGGTGGCGTCTTTGGCCGCTCTGGCCGCGTTGGCCGCTTTGGCCAGACACGCTCTTCGGGCGTCTCGTCGTGATTCTCGCGGCGGGCATGTTCGCGGGGCAGTTGCTGACCAGCACGATCTGGTTCGAAACGCACGACAACCGCACGCTCGAAATTCCTGCGCGCCTCTTTGGCAGCCGCCTCGCCGATACGGTGCGCCTGATCCAGCGCGCGCCCGATGCCGCGACGCGCGAGGCGATCGTCGGCACGCTCGGCGACGACCGCTACCGCCTGCAGTGGGTGCAAGGCGCGCCGCTGCCGGCGCCCGCGACGCTTTCGCTCGCGCAGCGCGCCACCGCCGGGCTGATCGAAGGGGTGATCCGCAAGCGCCTCGGCGAGCCCATCGCCGTGCGTCTGATCGACGCCCAGGTACACGACGGCGCGCGGCGCGAAGGCGGCGTGCTGAGCCTGTTCGACTCGCGCATGCCCACCGGCGACTTTCACGTGCAACTCGAGGTGCCGGGTCAAGGATGGCTCGATATCCACGCGAACGAAGGTCAAGCGGGCATGCATACCGAGCGCGGCGCGCTCGTGATGGATTACCTGCTGCGCATCTATGCGCTGCGCTTCGCCGCCGTGTGCCTGATCGCGATGGTTGCGGTGCGCTTCGCGCTTGCGCCGTTACGCCGCTTCGCGGCAGCCGCCGAAGCGCTCGGGCGCAACATCTATCGCGCGCCCCTGGCCGAGGCGGGGCCGCGTGAAGTGCGCAATGCGGCGCACTCGTTCAACGCCATGCAGCAGCAGCTGATCGACAGCTTCGCTGCGCGCGCACGCTTCTTGAGTGCCGTCTCGCACGACTTGCGCTCGCCGCTCACGCGGCTGCGCCTGCGTGTGGAAATGCTGCCGGACCCGGCTTCGCGCGAGCGTTTGCGCGGTGACCTCGAAGAGATGGAAGGCATGGTGCGCGCCACGCTCGACGCCGTGCAGGGCGTGGAGATCACCGAACCGCGCCAGCGCATCGACCTCGTTTCGATGCTCGAGGGCCTCGCCGGCGACGCACGCGAGCAGGGCCATCCCGTGAGCGTGACGGGCAGCGTGCGCGCGCCCATTCCGGGCTTTGCGCGCAACCTCAAGCGCTGTCTGCAGAATCTGTTCGACAACGCGATTCGCTACGGCGGCGAGGCGAGCGTCACCGTGCGCGACGTTGGGGATGGCGTGCGCGTGGTGATTAGCGACAACGGGCCCGGCATAGCCGACGCCGCGCTGCTCGAACGCGTGTTCGAGCCTTATTTCCGCCTCGATTCGCGTCGTAGCGATGCGCCCGGTGGCACGGGGCTGGGGCTCACGATTGCGCGCAGCGTGGCGGCCGCGCATGGCGGCACGCTCGTGCTGCGCAATCGGGTGGTGGATGGGCGCATCGTTGGGCTCGATGCGGTGCTGGATTTGCCTATAGGCGATTGAGCGGTCCCATACCGCTCACGCCTGAAGCACCGCGGGATCGAGATAACCCGGCACCGCAGCCGAAAGCGATCGCTTCAATTCACGACTGCCCTAATCCGCCAGCACTTCGCTTTCGCCGGCCTCGAGCGCGTCGTAGGCCTGCCGGACGACATCGGCGGGACTGACTTTCGGCACGTCGAAATCCTTGGTGAGATCTGAACTGAGTAACGGGCACAGTCTTGTGCTCCAGGATACGCAAAAGGACGACAAAGGTGGGAGCGCGGGCATGCGACCGCTCGAACTGCTGGAGATCGCGCTTGCGGCGTGCATACGCATGTCGATCGATATGGCTACCGAACGCGCGGGTGCCACACCTCCCGCCGTCACAGTACGAGTGACCATTGACCGGCAAGATCACGAAACAGGATTTGACGTGTCACTGCACTTCGCGACAGCACCTTCCCCGGCACACGAGGCACTGGCTCATGAGGCGGTGCGAACATCGCCCGTTGCGCGGACGCTGGGCAAGCCTGTAGCGATTCGTCCGGCCGCAATCGTCACCACCTGATCGGGGGTATGCGCATCCTCACGCTGGATCGACAACTGCATTCTACCGTCGCTTCTCCGTCAACCTGACAGAACTGTTTCTACGGCTGTGGCTCTATTGTCCGGAAGCGGCCACGGGGGCCTGAGCAACGTCAGACGCATCTGTGGCGACGGACGCGGACTGGGTTTGGGCAACAGTGGCCTGGGCCGCCAGATTCTGGACCTCCTGGGAGCAGTCATCCGAGGGGACGACATGTGCTCGAGCCAATAGCGTTTGAAGCCCGCCGATCTTTTGCTGATCTTCAAGCAATACAGATTGGCATTGGGCCTGCACCTGTTCCAACCCCTGGCGATCCAGAATCGATTGGAGATGCTGGGCCATCTGCCCGCGGTCTTCCACGTTAGGCACCTGGAGACCGAGAACTCGCAAACTCTCCAGGACCGCTGGTTGGCACGCGCCAGTGTAGTTCAACACCTGATCACAGACTTGGGGCAGGACCCACGTGGGAGCGCGTCGGGTCTGGGTGGACCACTGCTCTTGCACGATCTGCGCCCGTTGAACATGGTGGGCCTCGCCGCGGTGCACCGAGTTTTTGTGAATCCGCACACGATGCAAATATCTGCGCCCGCCTGGATGGGCCATCACCACTCGCGTGTGTTTCGCACGTTCCTCGTGTTCAGTGCGCTCCTCGTGTTTCGAGCGCGCGAAGTGCCGTAAGTGCTCAGACCCTCGGTGTTCGTGTGACCGGGTCACGACCATCGGATGACGGGATTCCTGGACGTGGTGCACCTCAGCGCTATGGGCTTCAGCGCCGGGATTGACCCTGGCCTTCGTGATCGCATGGGCTACCTGAGCCATCAACGAGCACCCCATGATCACCACCACTGCGTTAATTCCCGTTCTTTTCCTGTTGTAATCCACTCCCCCGTCCTCTCATTCCTTGGGCACAGCCATCTGTTAACGGCAATATACGAGCTGCCTTTAATCTCTTGCCGCGTTGAATACCTCGAAGCTGGCATGACCAGGTGACATAGCTGTGCGACTACGTGATCGATCGGAATAAACCCCTCCTGGTGAGCGTTCTTACACGGCCTCGGCCGTAACAGGATGACGAGAGGCCATCGGCTCCGAGCCCCACCCAGGCCAGCAGCGGCGTGACGGCTATCGCGTGCCGGGTACGCGGGTCGAGTGGATCGAGCGGCGCGCCGGCGATAAGGCGCCAGACTTTGTGCAGGGTGGCCATGGCTCCTCCACGACAGCTGCAAACCGTGAATCATTCTGCCAGAGTCGGTGCGTCGGGTTCATAGGTGCCAATGCCGGTAGCGAGATCTCTCGCTCCTCTCCACATTAAGAAAGCTTACAAGTGGCCTTGCATGGCGAAAGACTTTGCTGTGAAACCGCGTGAGACAGGAGTCGGCCATGAAGCGACTCTCTTCCGCTCTGTCGCAAAATCGTTCGAATGGCAAATCCATCCAACAAGCAGTCATTCAAGCGCCGAACCTAGCGCTAAGAAATTGGCCAAAACGGCGGTTCCGCAATCAGACGGACAATTGAAAATGATCAATGCCTCGATGGCTTAGTAAACTCGAATCACGGACTTGGGGTTAGGATCCGGCGCGAAGATGATGCCGGACATCGGGCAGACGATCGTGCCCATCACTGCGACGCGCTCATCGGTATACGACGCGAGTTGCAGTCCGCAAAGGCAGCGAACTTGCCAAAGACCTAATCCCGCGAACGGCTCCTGTAGTCGGAAAAGCGCCGCACGGGCCACAACGTGTCGACCGGCGCAAGCGGGTCGAGAAGACTCATCCGTAAGCGATGAGACCAGTCATTCGTCGACGCCGGATTGCAAATGTCCGCAATGGAACGTACAGCCGTCCCACGTCTCACGACCACCGAACGTCGGCTATGGCCGAGCACCCGTCCGCAGACGTGCCCGCGCAAGTGACCGGTGTAGCCAAATAGTGGCCGTCAAAGAGCGCAACTGGGTCGAGTGACGGTTGTGGGTCGAGTAGCGCCCCAGGCGAGCGTCGTACGACCTCGGCGACCGCCCAGTTCAGCCGTGGGGCACAGTGCGGCCAGGAACCACCATTCACCGCCATGTTCACTGGCCCCGCAGCCGGTACACCGGGTGCGCCACGGCCAGCGTTGCTCTATGGCCGGAGGGCGCCGCGAAGCGCAAGCGGCTCAGAAAAGAGGCAGCCCTGCACGTCCGGTCAGCTATCATGCCTATCTTCTCCGAAGTAGCCCCCTATGATTTCCGTCCGTAATCTCACGCTGCGCCGTGGCGTCAACGTCATACTCGACAACGCGTCCATCACCTTCACCCCCGGCGAAAAGATCGGTCTTGTCGGCCGCAATGGCGCCGGCAAGTCGTCCTTTTTCGGCCTTCTCAACGGCACGCTTCACGAAGATAGTGGCGAGTTCTCGATTCCCGGTGCGTGGAAGATGGGCCAGGTCGCGCAGGAGATGCCTGAGACCGAGCAGAGCGCGACCGACTTCGTAGTCGAGGGTGACACTGTGCTGCTGGCCGCGCAGGCCGAAGTGGCCGCCGCTGAGGCCAGTGACGATGGTATGCGCATGGCGCACGCCTACATGGACCTGCACGACGCCGGTGCGCACGATGCCCCCGCACGCGCCCAGGCGCTGATCCTGGGCCTTGGCTTCAGTGACGCGCAGCTTAGCCAGCCGGTCAACAGTTTCTCCGGCGGCTGGCGCATGCGACTGCAGCTGGCGCGCGCGCTCATGTGCCCGTCCGACCTGCTGCTGCTCGACGAGCCGACCAATCACCTCGACCTCGACGCGCTGGTCTGGCTGGAAGCCTGGCTCAAGCGCTATCAAGGAACCCTGGTAGTAATCAGCCACGATCGCGAATTCCTCGACGCGGTGACGCAGGTGACAGTGCACGTCGACAACGCCAAGCTGGTGCGTTATGGCGGCAACTACAGCAAGTTCGAAGAGATGCGCGCTGAGCAGATCGTGTTGCAGCAGGCCGCGATGGCCAGGCAGGCGGACAAGATCGCCCACCTGCAGAAGTTCATCGACCGCTTCAAGGCCAAGGCCTCGAAGGCGAAACAGGCGCAGAGCCGGGTCAAGGCGCTCGAACGCATGGAGAAGATTGCACCCGTGCTTGCCGACGCCGAGTTCACCTTCGAGTTCAAGGAGCCGCTGAACGTCCCGAACCCGCTGCTATCGATGCTCGACGCGAGCTTCGGCTACCCGGCGCCGACCGACGCACCGCCGGGCACGCCGCCCACGGTCATCGTGCGGGGCATCAACCGATCCGTGCTGGCCGGGCAGCGCATCGGCATCCTCGGTGCCAACGGCCAGGGCAAGTCCACGCTGGTGAAGACAGTGGCGCATGCACTGGCACCGATTGCTGGCGAAATCAGCGAAGGCAAGGGCTTGAACATCGGCTACTTCGCACAGCAGGAACTCGACGTGCTGCGTCCGCTCGACACGCCGATGCAACACATGGTTCGCCTTGCCAGGGACACGCCGCCGCACATGCGCGCGCCCGGCCAGAGTGGCACCGAACAATCGCTTCGCACCTTCCTTGGCACCTTCAACTTCAGTGGCGACATGGTCCATCAGGCGGTCAGCACGATGAGCGGCGGCGAAAAGGCGCGGCTCGTGTTGTGCATGATCGTGTGGCAGCGCCCCAATCTGCTGCTGCTCGACGAGCCGACCAACCACCTCGACCTGGCCACACGCGAAGCGCTAGGCATGGCGCTCAACGAATTCGAAGGCACAGTGCTGCTGGTCAGTCACGACCGGGCCCTGTTACGCGCCGTATGTGATGAGTTCTGGCTGGTCACCAAGGGCGGCGTCGAACCCTTCGACGGCGATCTGGACGACTACCAGCAGTTCCTGCGCGACGAAGCCCGTCGCATGCGCGAGCAGGCTGCCGCATAGCAGAATGTCATCGCCTGACCCTCAGGCGGGCGGCGGGCGTTGCATGGGAGGCGAAGCGCGGACGTTCGTCAAGGACTTCAGCAATGGTGCAGATAAGCTACTACAACGACGCAAACGGGATAGGGCGTCGTCAACGCAATCTGGCTACATTTGACATAACAGATCGAATGTATGAGATTTGAACGGCCGTACAGACTGTTTTTCCTGGTTACGTGGAAGTATGCCTCTTTGCCATCCACATCAATGATGCGATCACTGCACCAACGACGAGGAGCACCACGTAGACGCGCATGGGCCGGCGTTTCCCAACCGGCATACTGTCGAACGGGCCGCCGAGCAACCCGACCGACAGGACGTACAAAAACAGAGCCAATCGCTTGGCAACGTGCATCCCTTTACCTTCGGATTGAGTTTTCCGTTATCAGTGGTCGGTCGATGGCAATCTGGTCGCATCGGCGGTACTCACTCGCCATTCACTATCGCCGCACCTGAACTGCTGTATCCAACCCTGCTTGAGCTTGTCGCCATCAACCACATCGGCTGCTACGATGACCCGCTTTTCGTAATTGCCCACGCAGCTGACGGTAATCGCACGCGAGGCAATGGCATCATCTTCGGAGCGAAGCGCAGCAATCTCGACGAGCGGCTCTTCCTTCTCATTTCCCGCGTAGGCCTTCGATGCCCCGCGCACTGTCAGATCGTCAAACCATCGAACGGCCCAAGTGCCGTCAGCCGCCCTTCGTTCGAGGATGACACTACGAGACCACCACGCTGCCTCGGGCGATGGCTTGTGCCCAGGCTCTACCGGTCGCTCAGCCAGCGCGGGACCTGCTGTCAAGACTAAGGCGAGCAAAGCCGCGCCAATAAGCGATGCCTTCATCTTCCTTCTCGTTTTCCCCTGTTTCTCGCACGCAACGACGACGCTCGCCCGCCTACTTAACCCGGGGCAGTACGATTTCCACCGGAAAACCGGGGGTGAATGCGACTATCGCGTCGTGGATCCTGTCGTAACGTATCTCCAGCATTCCGGCAGAACCCCTCATTACGAGAATTCCGTGCTCGTAGCGGAAAAACATCCTGCTCGACTTGTCGCCGGTATTCGTGACAACAAAATCGTAGCCGCTGCGAGCGATAACTGTCGAGTCGATATCGTCCTCAACTTTCCATGATCCGACGAACTCGTCCCCAGTCCTTTTGCCGCAGGCGACCAAAAGCAATGATGCGCTGATGGTTACGAGTGCCACCACGGCAATGATCTTCAACCTTTTTTTCACGTTCTTTCAACGCGGCCGCCCGATGGCACTGCCGCTTTCCTGCGTTGCTTCCCGATCTGTTCAGACGCTTCCCCGATCACTACCCGTGAATCATCTTGCTGGGGCTGTGATGTTGGGGCTGAATGGCGGCGAAAACATGCGCCTCCTTCTGTAGCGCCGTGACAATTTCAAGGGTTTGGTCATACAAGCCGAGGCCACCAAAACGTGCGAACGCAGCACGCGCTCGCCCAAGCGATGCCATCTGCTCTGAACACACAAACACAGTTTCACGTGCATCCCCCGCAGTCACCGTGTCCTGAAGAATCCGCAACTGCTGGATGATCTGAGTCAGGAATATAAATCCATCACTCTCCTGCGGAAGCGTCAATATTATGCGGTCGAGGTCATCAATAAATTGACGCAGCCGCGATGAAGTAGCGTGGTCCATTCTCACCTAGCCCCCGTTTTCCGCGCCGTTGTTTAACGCACCTGAGCCGCGGCACGTTCCTCCGCGTCCTTCCGCTTCTGCTCTTTCACCAGGTGATGGCCGACCGCGCAACCCACGATTGCGCCGGCAACTGCATGATGCCCTGCCACGTGCCCTGCTACGGCGCCAACGGCCGCACCTTTTAAACAGCCTGCCGCTTGAGCGTTGCCGGCAGCAACGGATAGCAGGGCTACCGCCATACAAATTGCTTTCTTCATTCTTTTGTTCCTTCGTTCATACCAGCTCGCGTGGGCGGATCTACAACGCTTCCTGGTTATCCAAATTGCAGTCGGCGAGTTCAAACCTGTACGACGACCACGCGCGGACGATCGGCGGTTTTTGAGGAATGCCCCATGCACACAATAACGCGTCGAACGAAGGCGCGGGCGGACCGGATTTCAGTACCGGCAGCTCACGCCCTGTCAATGTGTACTGGACACGCTCACTGGGGGTGGCTCCAGACGGCTTAACGCGCTCAACCACGCCGTGACGAACCGCGTACTGAACTGCATCTGACGCTGCGCGTGAATTCAACGTCCCGCTTGCCGCGATCTGCCTGACTGTCGCCGCACCATGCTGACGTATCCATGCGCAAAGCTTCTCGGCGTTATGGTGTACCTTCATCGGTATGTTCCGCTGTTGGTGACTCTAAGAAGTGCCTCTGGCCAAGCTCCGAACGTCGCTGGCGTCTCTTGCCTAACCCTTCCTTATCGGCATCTGCACCCGAATCTGTATATCCAAACGACGAATTTGTGCAAAATGCATTCAATCGGATAGGTTGACTGCTGCGACGGCTTCACGGAACTCTCGCTGCGATACTTCCAGATAAGGCGCAACCGACTGGTAGCTTCGGTAACGCGAAGGAGGTGACGGAATTTGGCTGGGGTGAGGACTTTCGCGCGTGTGGGTTCCATGCTCTTCCTTCCTCGTAATACGCTCGTTTTCGAGCTCCGTTACAAGTGAAAAAGAACGGGATGCTCCTTTCCAGCGTAACCCGCATGAAGCCTCACCTCCTCGGAAAAATCCGCCATCAGCCTCCGCCAGGCCGCCCCCTCTCCCCTGGCGACGGCCGCACGACACTGGCCCTCCGCCTGCACACCAGGACGTTTGCGCCGGGAACCGGCGGAGGCGGTGGAGGGCTGGCCCAGACGGTTAGTTGCAGGTAAGCTGGAGAACTATCCGTCAATTGAACGGCGCACGAAGCACTCGCCACGTTGCCCCGTGCGTAAACTCCCGTCACGCCCCCTGGTCCGCATGGCACATGCTGACCGGACGTCGCCGAGGCGAGGCTCTTGCGCTCGTCCAAACCGCATGCACAAGCGGCTCGGCTTCGCCCCCCTCATCAGGCGTTCTGCGGCCACGAGGTGCGGTCATTAACGGTGTCAGTCGGTCGCTTGAACGTCGGCCACGCAGGTCGTTTCGGCCGCTGATGGCCTCTTCAATACTTCGGAGTCCAGATAATCGAATCAACAGCGAGGGCAGCCGGTGCCGGCTGCTGCGAATGCTTCACTTTAAATTGCCTGCTTCTGGCAAGCTGCACTGGCGGCTCAGTGGACCGCCGTCATGCATTGGGCCATCCGAGCCGCTGCGCTCGATGAAGTGAGGCTCGGACGACAGCCCGATGAAAAGGGGCGATGAGCGTAATGTAGGCTCGGCCCAGCGGACGATTGTAGAAGACGAGCGTCGTCACTGTGAGGCGGAATCGACTATGCGATGACGGCCGCACGAGGACCGACACGCGGAAATCCAGATGCGTGTCATCCTCGCCTAGAACGATCTCGTCATCCGATCGTTCGAATACATGAAACAGGCTGATCCTGTCCCCTCCTTTCTCCTTGAAGTCAGCTGTTGTCTTCAAGCCGAGCGGCCGCACGAGAGTGTCCCGGATTCCCAGCAGCATCGCAATCCATGCGGGCTGGTTGGCAAAGACGTGTCGTGCCAGCGCCTCTACGTCGTGACCTGCTCTTTCTGGCAGATCCACGGAGAACGCGTCCGCGAAATCGGCCCGGCCGTACGACGAACTCAGTTGCGAGGCCGGCGGCAGAACAGACTGTTCGATTTTCGAATAGCTAGACATGTGCGATCACCAATAGGGACTCGTGAGCCGAGACATTAGAGCAGCGTGACGCTGCCGTCGACCATCTACTCCGCGCCCCACATATAGCGCGAATCGTCAGTCGGCGGAAATAGCACGCAATGAACACCGCCCCTTGCATGCCCGCACCGTGATTCTATGGCGCTCGCCAAGAATCTGCGCGCGAAGGGCTCGTCAATCACGCTGAAGATCGACCGCGGCAGGTGGGCCCGCGACAGCCACATCAAGAGCCAAGGGCCTCTCCCGGCCATGCCTGGCAAGCATGCCGTCAAGCTTACAAAGTCTTTTTAGTGAACGCTGGCGACGGCTAGAGTGCCTCTCAAGGAAAGAGCTTAACGGATTGTTTTACTCCGTTCCCCGGCCCCTTCCCATTCACGTTGCCTATATCTCCTGGAGTCTGAACATGGAAAAGCCGGTTGTTCTCATTACTGGTGCGTTGACCGGTATCGGCCGCGCGACTGCTTTCGCGTTTGCAAACAGCGGGGCCCGTCTCGCGATCTCTGGACGCCGCCCTGCAGAAGGCAAGGCGCTCGAAGCCGAACTTCGCGCCCTCGGTACCGAAGCCGCCTTCGTGCAGGCCGACGTACGTCGCGACGAAGACGTCCGTCGCCTCGTCGACGAGACCGTCTCCCGCTTCGGCCGCCTCGATGTCGCAGTGAACAACGCCGGCACGGAAGGCAGGCCGGGCGCGATCGTCGAGCAGACTGCCGAAAGCTACGCCGAGACCTTCGACACCAACGTACTCGGCACGCTGTTAAGCCTGAAACACGAACTACGGGTGATGACGGCGCAGCAGTCCGGCAGCATCGTCAACGTTTCCTCAACTTACGGTCACGAAGGTGCGGCGTTCGCATCGGTCTATGCGGGCAGCAAACATGCGGTCGAAGGCATCACGAAATCGGCTGCGCTCGAAGTGGCCGCCGCGGGCGTTCGGGTCAACGCTGTCGCGCCTGGTCCGACCGACACCGGCATGCTGGACCGCTTTACCGTAACGCCGGAGAACAAGGCGGCACTCGCCGCGGCCGTGCCGCTGGCGCGGATCGGCAAACCCAACGATATCGCGGCGGCCGTGCTCTATCTCGCAAATGACGGCGCAGCGTTCGTCACGGGACAGGTCCTGACCGTCGACGGTGGCAAGACAGCGGGCTGAAGCAGTCGAGCTGGCGCGTCGAGTGTCTGCACGCATTCGCTTGCGTGCAAACGCTGATCTCTACACCAATCACTTTTCCCGATGGAACCAACAGTGAAAACCGATCACACTCTTTTTCAATCCAGCGCGTCCCCCAACTCCCGACGTGTCCGCATCTTTCTCGCCGAAAAAGGCATCACCCTTACTACCAGGGCGGTAGACCTGGGTGCGAAGGAGCAATTCTCCGATGCCTATGTCGCAATCAACCCTCGCCGCCAGGTCCCGACGCTCCTGCTGCCCGATGGCACCGCGATCGGCGAAGTGCCCGCCATCTGGCGCTACGTCGAAGAGGCCTGGCCCGACACGCCCCCGTTGCTCGGCACAACGCCTCGCGAGAAGGCGCTGATCTCGATGTGGGAACGGCGCGCCGAACTCGACGGGTTCTCGGCGGTGATGGAAGGCGTCAGGAATGCCGTCGCCGGGCTCAAAGGGCGGGCGTTGTCCGGGCCGCATGCCTATGATCAAATTCCCGAAATCGTCGAGCGCAGCAAGCAGCGTGTCGCCAACTTCTTCGCCGATTTCAACGACCGACTGGGGACGGTGCCCTTCGTCGCGGGCGACGCATTCTCTGCGGCAGACATCACGGCGCTGGTGACGATCGACTTCGCGGCGGGCGGCATGAAGATTGACATTCCGGCCGAGTGCGACGCACTGCGCTCGTGGTACGAAAAGGTGTCTGGGCGCTCGTCGTCGAAAGCGTAAGACCTGCAGCCTGTCTCACAGTGCAGTCCGGCATCCGCAAATCAGTGCCTGCGTGCGTGGTCATCTGGATGGATCGCCACAGCAGACAAGCGTCGACTACGCTTACGATGCGACCTCACCCGACGTTCGATGCTGGGCGACGTGAGGCGGCTGCGCACTCCGTTACTATCATTCGCAAACCGGCATCGGCGAATGGTAGCTCTCGCCACCGTCGAATGGGTCATATCGGCCAGGAAGCGACTCTCTTCCGCTCTGTCGCAAAATCGTTCGAATGGCAAATCCATCCAACAAGCAGTCATTCAAGCGCCGAACCTAGCGCTAAGAAATTGGCCAAAACGGCGGTTCCGCAATCAGACGGACAATTGAAAATGATCAATGCCTCGATGGCTTAGTAAACTCGAATCACGGACTTGGGGTTAGGATCCGGCGCGAAGATGATGCCGGACATCGGGCAGACGATCGTGCCCATCACTGCGACGCGCTCATCGGTATACGACGCGAGTTGCAGTCCGCAAAGGCAGCGAACTTGCCAAAGACCTAATCCCGCGAACGGCTCCTGTAGTCGGAAAAGCGCCGCACGGGCCACAACGTGTCGACCGGCGGAAGCGGGTCGAGAAGACTCATCCGTATGCGATGAGACCAGCCATTCGTCGACGCCGGATTGCGATTGTCCGCAATGGAACGTACGGGCTAGCCGAGCATGGCGACCTCATCAAACTCGCTCGTCGCCTGGCTTCCCATTTCCAATGACCGCGCATGCGCCATATCGCGGCTTCCATGCTCGAAATTCGGGCCGTCGATTGTAAACACAGCCACAGCATTCTTGAGGTGCATCGCTTGTTCCTCAAGCGCCCGCGCAGCCGCAGCCGCCTGTTCCACCAGCGCCGCATTTTGCTGGGTAAACCGGTCCATCTGGTTCACGGCCTGGTTCACTTCGTCGATCCCACGGCTTTGCTCGTCGGACGCCGCGGCAATCTCGCCGACAATGCCCGCAACCTGCTTGATCGCCATCTTGACTTCGGCCATGGCCTCGCCCACGTCGTCAGCCTGCTTCGCGCTGTCCTGGATCGCTACCACCGACGAAACGATCAGCTCCTTGATCTCCCTCGCCGCCGTCGCCGAACGCTGCGCAAGGCCGCGCACTTCGCTCGCGACGACCGCGAAACCGCGGCCCTGCTCGCCCGCTCGTGCAGCTTCCACAGCGGCGTTCAACGCAAGGATATTGGTCTGAAACGCAATGCCCTCGATCACGGCGGTGATCTCGGAGATTTGCTTCGAACTGCTACTGATATTGCGGATGGTCTGAACCATGCTCGAAACCGATTCGTTTCCGGCTTCCGCCATGCCCGACGCTCGCGTAGCCAATGCGTTCGCCTGCCGCGCATTGTCGGCATTCTGGCGCACGGTGACGGTCAGTTCCGTCATGCTGGCCGCCGTTTCTTCGAGCGAACTTGCCTGCTGCTCCGTGCGCGAAGAGAGATCGACGTTTCCGGCCGCGATTTCGCTCGACGCGGTCGCAATGCTGTCCGTGCCGACGCGAACGCCGCCGACTATTTTCGCGAGGCTCTGGTTCATCGCATCGAGGCCGCGCATGAGTTGCCCGGTTTCATCCATTGACGACGCCTCGATCGAAGCTGTGAGGTCGCCTTGCGCAACACGAGTCGCCACCGTCACAGCCTGTTTCAGCGGACGCGACACCGCGCGCGAAAGCCAGGTGCCTGCGAGCATGGACGCGATGACCGCGATCACCGTACTGGTCAGTATCGTCACGTAGATTCGGGCGCGCAGCGAATCCAGCTCCTTGCCGCTCGCAAGCATGCGCTCTCGCTCGTACTGGTCCAGCTTGTCCATCGCGGCGATGAGCCGGTCGGTTCCCAGGTACGATCCGAAGCTCTCGGTCAATGCCGAGAGGTCGCCGACGTTGGCCGAAGAAGCGTCGACTTTCCTTCGCATCTCCACAAGCGGGTCGACGACCGTGCTGAGCCAGCGTTCATATTCCTGCTGGCCTGCGCCAGCCAGCTGCGCGGCGTCAGCCGTGCCGTCTATCGAACGCAGCGCCGCCAGTCTTGTGCCGAAATCCGCCCGGTGCTGGTCGATCCACGCCTTGTGTCCGGCCTTCCCGTTCAGGTTGTTCGCCAGCACCGCCCAGATGATGTTGAGGTAGTCCGCTGTTCCGTCCTTCAGCAGAAGCAGCGTTTGTTCGGATGCTTCGAACTCCTTCTGTTTATGATCAATTGCCCGCACGCTGGCGAGGCAAATACAGGCACTGACCACGAACGCAACAATCGCGCAGGCAAATGCAACCCCGGTTTTCCCCGCAATGGGGAGATTCTTTATTAGCTTCATCTTGAGTGTAATAGCAGCAAACCGCCTTGAGTTACTCGATACCTGCAGCATGTTTCGGAACGGCCAGCACGGCGATCGCCGCCGCGAAACCCCCACCGGCAAACGCGTAGAAATTCCAGGGCAACGGCGCACCCGCCTGTGCCAGCGCGCCGCCGATCAATGGCCCGGCGATTGCACCGAAGCGCCCGATTCCCAGCGCCCAGCCAATGCCCGTCGCCCGGTTGCGCGGCGGATAGTAGCGCGTGATATACGCTCCAAGCAGCATCGTGTTGCCGATCGTGCCCACCCCTGCAACGCCGACGAGTACGTATGTTTGCAGCGCGCCATGGGCGAACGGCAGCGCACACAGGCTGGCTGCAGCAAGCAGATAGAGCACGCTGACCACCCGCTTCGAACCCAGACGGTCGGCCACTGCGCCGCCAAGCAGCGAACCCAATGCCGCAGTCGAATTGAGCGTCACCAGCAACGCGAGGCTCGATCCGAGCGGAAAGCCGGCCTTGCGCATAAGTTGCGGCAGCCAGGTGCTGAGCCCATAGAGCAGGAGCAAGCCCATGAACATGGCGATCCAGAATGCCAGTGTGGCGCGCACGCTGGATGCGTCGAAGAGCGAGCGAATCGGCGCACCGCTGACGATTGCGGTGTGCGCAGCCTGCGCTTGAACTTCATTCTCCAGCGCTGAATGCCGAATGCCGAGCGCACGCGCGACGGAGCGCGCCTCGGCCAAACGGTTTCTCGCCAGCAGGAACTCCAGCGATTCCGGCAAATAGCGCGCCGTGAGCACAACGAGGATGAGCGGTGCAGCACCCACGCCGAACAGCAACCGCCAGCCGTGCGTTGGCAGCCAGTTCATCGCGAGCAGCGCGACCAGAATGCCGCCCAGCGAATATCCCGTGTAAATCAGGGCATAGTTGAAGGAGCGGCGCCCAGGCGGCGAGTATTCGACCGTGAGCGCCGCCGCAGTCGGCACGACGCCGCCCAGTCCCAGTCCACCGACGATCCGCGCGACGACGAACCAGGCCGGCGTGGGCGCGAGCGCGGCGGCCGCCATCATCGCGGAAAAGAGCGCCGCGCTGCCGAGCAACATGCGGCGCCGGCCGATCATGTCGCTGAGCGTACCCGCACCCATCGCGCCGATCATCATCCCCGCCAGCGAGCAGCTCGCGATGGCGCCCAACTGCAGCGCCGACAACGACCAGTCGGTGCCGTGGGTGAGCATGGGCAGCACGGCCCCGTAGATGGCGACGTCATAGCCTTCGGCGAGGATCATCGCGAGACAGATCGCGACGACCCGCATCGTCACGCGAGTGGGTATCGAAACGGTCGCGGTGTCGAAGCGATGTCCCGCTTCGCTCTGCGTGCGATCCAGCGTCACTTCCGCGCTGCTCGACGACGACGTACTCATGGCGGCGTGCTCCTCTCTTGTTCTTCTTGAATGATTCTGGCGATCAAACCGCCATGCACAGGTACTTGATGACGAGGTAGTCATCGATACCGTAATGCGACCCTTCCCTGCCGAGACCCGACTGCTTCACGCCGCCAAACGGCGCGACTTCGTTGGAGATCAATCCGGTATTGATGCCCACCATGCCGTATTCGAGTTGCTCGGCCACGCGCCAGATGCGGCCAATGTCACGGCTGTAGAAGTAGGCGGCGAGTCCGAACTCGGTGTCGTTGGCGAGTTTCACGACTTCTTCGTCGCTCGAGAAGCGGAACAGCGGCGCGAGCGGGCCGAACGTTTCTTCTCTCGCCACGTCCATTTGCGCGGTGACGCCCGTCAGCACCGTGGGCTCGAAAAATCCGTGGCCGAGCGCGTGTCGCTTGCCGCCCGTGGCAAGTGTTGCGCCTTTACCCACGGCATCGGCGATATGCGCTTCGACTTTCCTGAGCGCCGCCTCGTTGATAAGCGGTCCCAGCGTGACGCCGCCTTCCGTACCGTGCCCGACCTTCAGGCCCTTCACGGCGTCGGCCAGCTTGGCAGCGAACGCGTCATACACCCGCTCGTGCACATAAAAGCGATTCGTGCAGACGCACGTTTGCCCGTTGTTCCGGTACTTCGATGCAATGGCGCCTTCCACCGCGGCGTCGAGATCGGCGTCGTCGAACACGATGAACGGCGCGTTGCCGCCGAGTTCGAGCGTCACTTTCTTCACCGTAGGCGCGCTTTGCGCCATCAGCAGCCGCCCCACTCCGGTCGACCCCGTAAACGAGAGCTTGCGAACCACAGGACTGCTTGTCATTGCGCCGCCAATCGCCTTGGGGTCGCCGGTGACGATGTTGAGCACGCCCTTGGGCACGCCGGCGCGCTCCGCGAGCACGGCGAGCGCGAGTGCGGAGAACGGCGTGGCTTCCGCGGGCTTCACCACGATCGGGCAACCCGCCGCGAGTGCCGGGCCCACCTTGCGGGTAATCATGGCCGTGGGGAAATTCCACGGCGTGATGGCGGCGCAAACGCCGATCGGCTCCTTGATAACGACGAGCCGCTTGTCAGAAGCCGGCGTGGCGAGCGTATCGCCCGCCACGCGTTTGCCTTCCTCGGCGAACCATTCGATGAACGATGCGCCGTAAATAATCTCGCCTTTCGCTTCCGCGAGCGGCTTGCCTTGTTCTGCGGTGAGGATCAGCGCGAGGTCGTCGGCATGCTCGATCATGAGTTCGTACCAGCGGCGCATGATCAGCGCACGTTCCCTGGCCGTGCGGGCTCGCCATGCAGGCCAAGCGGCATTGGCCGCCGCGATGGCGCGCGTCGTCTCGGCCTCTCCGATCAAAGGGACGCTGCCGAGCCTGTTGCCCGTTGCCGGGTCGAACACGTCGAAACTCGCGCCCGAGTCAGCTGAGCACCATCGCCCATCGATATAGGCTTGATCGCGCAAGAGCGCCGCGTCGTTCAACAGGGTCTTCAATTCCACGTTACTTTCCTTCGATGCAAAAAGATTCGATTCAATATCAAACGTTCAGTACAGCCAGGCGGCATCAACCGGCTTGCCGCAACGACGCGTGCTCGTGGCCCTCCGCCAGTAGCTTGCGCGCGATCTCGGCGACTCTGTCGACGTGTGCGATCGCGGCCTCGCGTGCAGCGGACGCGTTTCCGGCTCGAATGGCTGCGAGAATCTGGTGCATTTCATCCACGGCCTGGCGGCCGCGGTCGTCCGAAGCAATCGTCATCGCTCTCAAGCGGTTGATGCGCGCCGTCAACGACTGCACGATTTCCCACGCCACGCGTTTTTGCCCGGCCATGAACATGCGCTCGTAGAAGGCCGTCGTAAGCGCCCTCACGGACTGGTGGTCCTGTGCTTCGAATGCCGCCTGGATCTGGTCGATGAAGCCCGCGAGGTCCGCGACAATGCGCTCGTCGGCATGCTGCGCGCAGGCCATGGCGGCTTCGCCTTCGAGCAAGGCGCGGATTTCGTAGATTTCCTCCGCCGTTTCGAAGTCGAGCACGGCGACGATCGGCCCCTGGTTCGGAATCGAATCGACGAGCCCCTCCGTTTCCAGATGCCGCAACACCTCACGCACGACCGTACGGCTCACGCCGAGAATCTCACAGAGCGAGCGCTCGACGAGGCGCTCGCCTGGATGGAAATGCGCCTCCAGAATGGCCGTGCGCATTTTTTCGAGTGCGAGTTCGCGCAACGTGGCCGTCGGCCGTTCGACTCGCAGCGATGGCAGTGCGTCACTCATGACTGCCACCGTCAAGCTTGCGCGAAGAGCCGCACGTCCCGCGCGTCCCAGTCGACGAGCGCCTGCGTGCCGATCGCAATGCCGCTGTCGTGGCGATGCGCCGCCGGCATGCGGATCGAGATCTCCTGCTGCCAGGGCGTTGCCACTGCATAGTGCATGGCGTCGCCGAGATACGTGATATCCCGCACGGTCACGGGCAGGCCGCCGGGCGTTCTTGCGGCGCTCGCGCCGTGCAGCGCGCTGATGCGCATCTGCTCGGGGCGAATCATGAGCGTGCCCTCGTCGCCGGCGGCAAGCGTCGGCGTGAAGGCGTCCGAGGCGATCTCGTGGCCGTTGGGAAACACGCCGTTCATGCGGCCGTCGCCGTTCTTCGTGACTTTCACCGGCAGGAAATTCGAATTGCCGATGAAACTCGCGACGAAACGCGACGCCGGGTTCCCATAGAGTTCCTCGCCGGTGCCGACCTGCTCGATGCGCCCCTTGTTGAACACGGCGATGCGGTCCGAGAGGCGCAGCGCTTCTTCCTGGTCGTGCGTGACGTACAGGATCGTCACGCCGGTTTCCTGGTGAATGCGGCGCAATTCGAGCTGGATCTCTTCGCGCAGTTTCTTGTCGAGCGCCGAAAGCGGCTCGTCCATCAGCAGCACGGGAGGGTCGTAGGCGAGCGCGCGTGCAATGGCGACACGCTGCTGCTGGCCACCCGAGAGCTGGGCGGGCATACGGTCGCGACACTCGGAAAGATGCACGAGCTTCAGCATCTTTTCCACTTTCGCCTTGATCTCCGCGTCGGGCCGGCGGCGCACGCGCAACGGAAACGCCACGTTCTCGCCCACCGTGAGATGCGGGAACAGCGTATAGCGCTGAAACACCATGCCGATGTTGCGCTTGTTGGGCGCAACCGAAAGCAGCGGCTTGCCGTCGAGCAGCACGCGCCCCTCGGTCGGTTCCTGGAAGCCCGCGACGATATACAGCGTCGTGCTCTTGCCCGAGCCGGACGGCCCGAGGAACGTCATGAATTCGCCTTTGCGCACGTCGAGCGACACCTGGTCGATCGCGACGACATCGTCATAGGTCTTGCGCAGGCGCTGGATTTGCAGGAATGCAGTCATGGCTCGATTACCTCAGTTAGCACGCGCGCGGCGCAGCAACGCGCCGGCAAGCATCAAAATGGTCGTCAGTCCGACGAGCAGCGACGACGACGCCGCGACAACGGGCGTCAGGTCCTGGCGCAGCGTCGACCAGATCCGTACGGGCAGCGTCTGCAGGGTCGGGCTCGACATGAAGATGGACACGACCACTTCGTCCCACGAAGCGAGAAACGCAAAGATCGCGGCGGCGAACAGGCCCAGCCGGATCGCCGGCAGCGTGACGCGCAGTTTCACCGTGAGCGGCGACGCGCCGCAAATGAGGGCGGCGTCCTCCAGCGCCGTGTCGAAGCTCACGAGCGAATTGCTGATCGAGATGATCGAGAACGGCAAGGCGATGATCAGATGCCCGATCACGAAGCCGGTCATCGTGC
Source organism: Paraburkholderia acidiphila (assembly GCF_009789655.1). Taxonomy (GTDB): domain Bacteria; phylum Pseudomonadota; class Gammaproteobacteria; order Burkholderiales; family Burkholderiaceae; genus Paraburkholderia; species Paraburkholderia acidiphila. Next base: position 353,332 of record NZ_CP046911.1, on the reverse strand, counting down.
CGTTGAGGCCGATGCGCAGGAAGAACGCATAGAGCGCGACGGCCAGAACAACGACGGGCAGCACCATCGGCGTGAGGAAAAAGCCCTGCACCGCCTTGCGGCCGCGAAACTTGCCGCGTACGAGCGCAAGCGAAGCGAGAAACCCGACCGCCACCGAGAGCACCGTGACGATCACCGCCAGCTTCGCGCTCGTGAGCAGCGAGTCGATCCAGCCCGGGTCGGTGAAGAGCTGCCGGTACCACTCGAGCGTCCAGCCCGGCGGCGGGAAAATGAGCCACTGTGAATCGCCGAACGACAGCGCGACGATGAAAACGATAGGCAGCAGGAGAAAGAGCGCCACGGCCGCACCCACGGCCACCAGCACCCAGCGCAGGGCGCCAAGACGATCGAAATCGAGCAACATGTCAGCGCCCTCCCAGACTTGCGTTCGCACCGCCCGTGAAACGCAGTTGCAACGCATAGAGCGCGAGCGTCACGGCGAGCAGCACGAACGCTGCGGCGCCAGCCAGACCCCAGTTCAGCAGTTCCTGCACGAGCTGCGCGATCAGTTCCGCCAGCATCATGTACGAGGGACCGCCGAGCAGCGCGGGCGTGACGAAGTAGCCGAGCGCCATCACGAACACCATGAGCGCGCCGGAGGCGACGCCCGGCATGGCGAGCGGCACGAGAATGCGCCAGAACGCCTGCCAACGGCTCGCACCGCATACCGCTGCGGCGCGCAGCGTCGAGGGGTCGATGCTGCGCAGGGTAGCGTGCAGGGGCATCACGAGGAACGGCAGCATGATGTACGTCATGCCAATCGTCACTCCGGTGAGATTGTTCACGAGCGACAGCGGCTCGTGAATCACGCCGATCGCCATCAGCACGCGGTTGATCGGCCCCGTCTCCTGCAGCAGCACCATCCACGCGAAGGTCCGCGCGAGCAGGTTGGTCCACATCGACAGCAGCAGGATCGCGAACAGCACGGAGCTGAGCTTGCGCGGCGCGATGGCGAGCAGCCACGCCATCGGAAAGCCCACGAGCAGCGTGACGAGCGTCACGACTGTCGCCACGAGAAACGTGTTGCCGAACACGCGCAAATACGTGGTCGAGCCGAGCAGTTGCTCGTAGTTGTGCAGGCCGGGTGCCGGCTCGAGCACGCTGCGCAACAGCAGCGAAAGCACCGGCAGCAGGAAGAAGATCACGAGCAGCAGCATGGCCGGCGCCAGCAGCCGCATGCTGCGCCAGTCGCGCCGCTTGCGCGTGGCCGCCGCGGCCGGGTGCGCGACGGTACTCAATACGTTAGGCATGGTCTCTCCTGTTGCTCCGGTTCGCGACGTCGTGAGATGCTTACTTCGATTGCCACGCGTACCAGCGCTTCGCAATGGCGTCGCGGTTCTCGGCCCAGTACTTCATGTCGAGATTGATCTGCGATTCCTTGTATTGATCGGGCAGCGTCTTCGCCATGGCCGGCGACATGAGTGCGGCCGACTTCACGTTGATCGGCGCGTAACCCGTATCGGCCGCGAATTTGGCCTGGGCCTGCGGGCTTGTCGCTGCAGCGAGATACTTCATGGCTGCGTCGCGATGCTTGGCGCCCTTGGGAATCACGAGCATGTCGGCGGCGGTGAGGTTCTGGTTCCACGAAATGCCAACGGGCACGCCCGTTTGCGCGAGCGCGTGCAGGCGGCCATTCCAGAACATGCCGATCGGCGCTTCACCCGAAGCGAGCAGCTGCTGCGACTGCGCGCCACCGCTCCACCACACGATGTCGCTCTTGATCGTGTCGAGCTTCTTGAACGCGCGGTCGAGGTCGAGCGGATAGAGCTTGCTGGGCGGCACGCCGTCGGCGAGCAGCGCGATTTCCAGCACGCCCGGCGCCGACCACTTGTAGAACGTCCGCTTGCCGGGGAAACGCTTCGTGTCGAAGAGATCCGCCCACGTTTGCGGCTGCGCGCCCGTGTACTTCGCCTTGTTGTAGCCGAGCACGAACGAGTAGTAGAAGCTGCCCACCGCATCCGGCGAAGCGAAGCGCGGGTCCAGTTCGTCCTTTTTCACGACCGAGTAATCGATCGGCTCGATCAGCCCGGCCTTCTGCGCGGCATAGGCGAAGTCGCCCTCCACGTCCACGACATCCCAGCTCACGTTGCCGCTGTCGACCATCGCCTTGAGCTTGCCGTAGTCGGTCGGGCCGTCCATCAGCACGGTGATGCCGCTCGCCTGCGTGAACGGCTGCGCCCAATCCTTCTGTTGCGACGATTGCGTGGTGCCGCCCCAGCTCGTGAAGACGATGGGGTCTGCGGCCAGTGCCGGCACGGCGACAAGTGTCGTTGCGCACGCAACGAACAACGGTGCGATAAACGGGGTCCTTCTGCTGCTCATGGCTGTCTCCGGGGAAACGGTAGGTTGTCGCTTCGTCAGGCCGGCTGCGCGAAAACGCGCCGGCTTCATGGTTGTGTTCTGTGTGGCGCTGTCAATGCGCGAGGGCGAGCGGCTGCACGGTGCCGGCTTCGCAATCGCCCACGTAAATGCCGAACGCGTCCTGCTTGCGCTCGCGCACGTAGCGTTCGAGCATCGAGCGCACGGCGGTGTCGCCGATTTCGTCCCAGGGAATCTGCGAGAGCGGCACGATGCGGATGCTGCTGTCGAGCCAGGGCGAGGCGTTCTGCATCACGCGGCCGCGGTAATAGATATGCTCGGCGGGCCCTTTGCCGCTGAAGTCTTCGAACACGGCGAAGAGAAAGTCGAGATGCGCGCGCAGGCCGAGCTTCGCGAGCACGCCGCGCAGGCTCGCGCAATCGCTGGCCGGTTCGAGCTTGACGCCCGTGGGCAACGCCACGCCATTGGGCGTATCGATGAGCACGAGCCCGTCGCGATGCTCGAGAATCGCGCCAACCTTCGCGCGCACTCCGGCTGCGGCCAGCGCGTCCTGCGAGAGGCTGAAGTTCACGTACGCGCCGCGGCAGTAGCCAAGCGGCGTCGAATTCGTCTGCACGAAGTCCACCACGCGGCCGATCAGGATGATGTGGTCGCCCGCGTCCACGACTTGATGCGTCGTGCAGTCGAAGCTCGCCGCGGCGCCGTCCATCACGGGCGCGCCCGTCGTGCGCGTGCTCCAGGGCACCTGCGCGAACTTGTCCGCGGCCTTCGAGGCGAACACGCCCGAAACCTGCTGCTGGTCTTCGGCGAGCACGCTCACGGCGAAGCGGCGCGTTTGCGAGAACACCGCATGGCTCGACGCCGTCTTCGCGATGCACACGAGAATGAGCGGCGGGTCGAGCGACACCGAGGTGAACGAGTTGGCCGTGAAGCCGCGCGGCGCCCCGTCGGGCTGGATCGTCGTGACGACGGTCACGCCCGTCACGAACGCGCCGAGCGCGCGGCGAAATTCCGCGGTATCGAAAGCCGGTTGCGTGGAGGCGGCGGTCATCAGCTCAGCCATGGCGTTCTCCTGTGGTTGCTGCGGCATGTGCCGCGGATGCTTCGGCGAGGAACGCGAGCAGGCTTGCGTTGACGCGCTCCGGATCGGTGACGTTCATCATGTGGCGCGCTTTCGCAATCACTTCGGCGCGGGCGCGCGGCGCCACCGCTGCCATCGCGTGCGACATCTGCCCGCTCGAATTCGGATCGCACTCGCCGGTGAGGAAGAGTGCAGGCACCGCGAGATTCGCGAGGCGCCCCACATGCGCGTCGTCCGAGCACGCGAAAAGACGATAGGTGCGCGCGTAGCCCACAGGGTCGACGGCCAGCAGCAGCGCGCGCACCGCTTGCGCCGCCTGGGTCAGATGCCCCGGAATCGGGTCGCCGAACCAGCGCGAGAGCGTCGCGTCCACACCGCTCGCGGCAGGCGCGCCGCCGAGACTCGCGGCGCGCGTCATCACCGCTTCGCGCTGCGCCGGCGTGCGGTCGTACACCGCATTCAGCGCGACCACGCTCAACGTACGCGGCGCATTGAGCAGTGCGAATTCGAGCGCGACGAGCGCGCCCATCGAATGCCCCACCACGTGCGCACGCTCGACGTGGATGGCGTCGAGCAATGCTTCGAGCTGCGCGGCGTATTCATCGAGCGTGGGCTCGGCGCTGGGCAGCGCGCTCTCGCCGTGGCCCAGCATGTCGTAGGCGACGACGCGAAACGACTCCGACAACGCATCGATCTGCGGCGCCCATACGCTCTGGTTCATGCCCACGCCGTGGATCAGCACCACGGTTTCGCACGCGGCGCTCGACTGCGGCGCGTACACGCTGTAACACGTGCCCGCGGTTTGACCGCGCTGGGTACGCGTAGCGGCATGTTCGGGGGCGAAATCAGACTTCATGGAATTCAGGCTCCATCCGACAGATCGGGCTCATCGGGCGAATCGGCGGGTTCGGACCGCAGATCACGATCGATGAGATTATGGTATGCCATCTTATGGCCCACAGCAATGCATTGCGTATTATGGAATACCATGAGATCGCTCATGGTCGTGCTGGCATGCTCATTGGCCAGGTTCGGGCCGGCCAGCCCCTCGCAAATTGAGCAGACAAAAGAAAAGGCCGCCGGCGTGTGCCGGCGGCCTTTTAGTCTGTCCAAGCGCCTTAAGGCGTCAGGCGTCGCCGAGACCTTCGTTCTGCTGGGCGAGCGCCGAAAGCGCCAGCTCGGACACGCGCTTGATGTGCGCGAACGACGCCGCGGAGGCCGCCTCGCCGTCGCGCCGCTCGATGGCGTCGAGCAGCAGGTTCATCTCGCGGTTGGAGTCGCCGCCGCGTCCCGGCATCGCGATGGTCAGCGCGCGCAAGCGATTGATGCGCGCGTTGAGCGTCTTCACGACCGTGAGCGACACCTGCTTGCCGGCGGCTTCGAACAGCGTTTCATAGAAGCGCTCGGTGTGTTCCACCACGCGCGGCAGGTCGCGTTCCTCGAACGCATCCTCGATGATCGCGCGGACGTCGCGCAACTGCTTCACGACTTCGGGCGTGGCGTTTTCGGCGCAGGCGCGAGCGGCGTTGGCTTCGAGCAGCCCGCGCAACTCGTAGATCTCGCCCACTTGCGCGGGATCGAGCCGCGCCACGATCGGCCCTTGCCGCGCGACGATCTCGACGAGGCCTTCGGTCTCGAGATGCCGAAGCACCTCGCGCACCACCGTGCGGCTCACGCCAAGCTCGTCGCACAGCGTGCGTTCGACGAGCCGCGTGCCTGGCCGGAAATACCCCTGGACTATCGCGCCGCGCAGTTTGTCGAGCGTGAGTTCACGCAGGGTCTTGGCATTGCGGTCGATTTTGAGGTCTTGCATAGGCGGCAACAGGAGAGGGACGAAAGCCCGCGCTCAAGGCGCGGACATGGAATGCCATATTATGACGCAACCGACGTCCTGCTTACTGTCTGTCGCCCAGCGCAAGCACTGAATCAGCCCCCAACCCCTCCACGATCGTGATCTGCGCCACGCAGTGTCCGTCGCGATTCGCCTTGGCCGCCTGATACTCCGGCGAGTGATAGCAGTCGAGCGCCGTCTGCATGTCGGGGAACCGGATCACGACGTGCCGCGCGAACGACTCGCCTTCCAGCACCTGCGCCGCGCCGCCACGCGCGAGAAATACGGCACCGAACTTCTTGAACGCCAGCGGCGCGATGTCCGTGTAGTCCTTGTATTTCACCGGGTCCAGCACGGTGACGTGGGCGATCCAGTAGGCAGTCATCTCTCCTCCTTTTTACTTTCCCGAATGGGACAAAAACCCGGCAATGCCTTGCCGGAAGGGCCTTGCAGCGATTCCTCGGGTTAACACTCATGGCATGCCGTAACATGGTATACCACAATGCCTCACACAATCAACGTACGAAGGAAGTTGCCATGAGCCTGATTCGCAAATCCATCCTCCATGTCGAGAACGTCTTCGTAGACGGCGACAAGGCCGCTGCGAAGCCGCTGAAGATGATCGGCGCGGTCGCGGTGATCAAGAACCCGTGGGCGGGCCGCGGCTACGTGGAAGACCTTTCGCCCGAGATCCGCGCGCTCGCACCTCAACTGAGCGAACACCTCACGAAGCTGATCATCGACGAAGCCGGTTCGGGCGAAGCGGTCGAAGCGTTCGGCAAGAGCGCGATCGTCGGCCTTTCGGGCGAACTGGAGCATGCGTCGGCACTGATCCACACGCTGCACTTCGGCAACACGTACCGCTCGGCAGTGGGCGCGAAGTCGTATCTCGCGTTCAACAACACGCGCGGCCCGGCCAACGCCCCGCTGCTGATCCCGATGATGGACAAGAACGACGAAGGCCGCCGCTCGCACTACCTAACGCTGCAGTTCTCGATTGCCGATGCGCCGGCCGCCGACGAACTCGTCATCGCCATTGGCGCCGCAACGGGCGGCCGTCCGCATCACCGCATTGGCGACCGCTACAAAGACCTCGCAGAGCTCGGAAATGACGTCAAGAACCCTGCAGCTGTCAAGTAAGCGCGTCGCGCACTATCTGGACCAGGGCTCGGGCGAACCGCTCGTCCTGATCCACGGCGTGGGCATGCAGGCGAGCGCGTGGTATCCGCAGATCGAAGCCCTCTCGTCCGAATTCCGCGTGATTTCGGTCGATATGCCGGGCCACGGCGGGAGCGACGCGCTCGAAGCGGGCGCCGGTTTGCCGCAGTTCGTTGAGTGGGCATCGAGTTTCATCGAGGCGCTGGACATTGGCCCCGTGAATCTGGCGGGACACTCGATGGGTTCGCTGATCGCGGCAGGCGTCGCGGTCACGCGTCCCGATCTGGTCAAGCGTGTGGCAGTCCTGAATGGTGTGTACCGGCGCTCGAGCGAGGCGCGCGACGCCGTGCTGCAGCGCGCCGCCGAGCTGCGCTCGGGCACCATCGACGTCGATACGCCTTTGCGGCGCTGGTTCAACGCCGAGGAAGCGCAACAGATCGCGGCACAAAGGGTCGAGTCGTGGCTGAAATCGGTGAACCTCGCGGGCTATGCCACGGCCTATACGGCGTTTGCCGGCGGCGATGAGGTCTATGCCGACAGCTGGCACACGATTCGCTGCCCTGCCCTCGTGCTTACCGGTTCGGACGATCCGAACTCCACGCCCGAGATGGCACGGCAAATGGCGCAAGCCGCGCACAGCGGTACGGCTGTGGTGATCGAAAACGAACGCCACATGGTGAGTCTGACTGCGCCTGACGAAGTCAATCGCGCGCTGCGTGCCTGGTTGCAGACGCAGCCGCAGGTCGAAAACCACGAAGTGGAAGTGTGAGATGAGCCAGGAAACGAGCCAATTAGCGAGCCAGCAAGCGAGCCAACTGCGGGAAGCCGCGAAGATCAACACGCGCGAGCTGCGCGACGCGTTCGGCGCATTCATGACGGGCGTGACGATCGTGACCACCGCGAGTGACGACGGCAAGCCGCTCGGCTTCACCGCCAATTCGTTTTCGTCCGTTTCGCTCGACCCCGCCTTGCTGCTGGTGAGCATTGCGAAGACATCGAGCAATTACCAGACGTTTTCGACAGCGGGCCACTTCGCTATCAACATCCTGGCGGAAGGACAAAAGGATCTGTCCAACACGTTCGCGCGGCCGAGCGACGACCGCTTCGCCAACGTGAGCTGGCAACTGAGCGCCAACCGCAACCCGTTGATCAACGACGTGAGCGCCTGGTTCGACTGCACGACGCACGCGGTCATCGACGCGGGCGATCACGCGCTCATCGTTGGCAAGGTCGAGGCGTTTCATTCCGCGGGATTCGCAGGCCTTGGCTACTATCGCGGCGGCTATTTCACGCCGGCCAAGATATCGGCGGAGGTCATCGCGGGCCCGAAGGTCATAGTGAGCGCGATCATCGCGCGCGAAGACAAGGTGCTGCTCGTGAAAACGCCAGACGGCAAATGGGCACTGCCTTCGAAGGAGATCGGCAAGGAAGGCGCCGACAAGGCGCTCGCCGAGATCTTCGCGAGGTACCAGCCCGACGCTTCGGCAAGCTTCATTTATTCGGTCTACAACAATACCGAAACCCATTACCAGTACATCTCGTTCCTGTGCAGCGCGCCGGACGAACTCGCCACTGCGGGCGACACTTCAGGTCAATTCATCAGCCTCGAAGACGTCGAAACGCAAGCGTTCCAGGACAGCGCACTCGCCAGCATGCTCCAACGCTACCGCAAGGAAAGCGAATTAAAGAGCTACGGCATGTATTTCGGCGACCATAGCAACGGCACAGTCCGCCCGCTTCATTCCTGAAAGGTTACATCATGCGATTCTCGCTTTTTGTTCACATGGAGCGCGTCTCCGACCAGACCAGTCAGAAGCAGTTGTATGACGAAATGGTCGAGCTGTGCCAGATCGCCGATCGCGGCGGCATGCACGCGATCTGGACCGGCGAGCACCACGCCATGGACTTCACGATCGCCCCCAATCCGTTCCTCAACATCGCCGACCTCGCGAACAAGACGAAGAACGTGCGGCTCGGCACGGGCACGGTCATTGCACCCTTCTGGCATCCGATCAAGCTCGCCGGCGAAGCCGCGATGACCGACATCATCTCGAACGGCCGTCTGGATATTGGCATCGCTCGCGGCGCGTATTCGTTCGAATACGAACGCCTGATGCCGGGGCTCGACGCGTGGGGCGCGGGTCAGCGCATGCGCGAACTCATTCCGGCCGTGAAGAAGCTTTGGGAAGGCGATTACGCGCACGAAGGCGAATTCTGGAAATTCCCTTCGACCACGTCGTCGCCGCTGCCGCTGCAGCGCCCGCATCCGCCGATCTGGGTGGCCGCGCGCGATCCGAACAGCCACGAATTTGCCGTGTCCAACGGTTGCAACGTGCAGGTCACGCCGCTGCATTTCGGCGACGAAGAAGTCGAGAAGCTCGTTGGCCACTTCAAGGCCGCGTGCGAAAAGTTCCGCAACGTGCCACGCCCGCAGATCATGCTGCTGCGCCACACGTATGTGGCGAGCAGCGAAGACGACGCGCAGATCGCCGCCGACGAAGTGAATACGTTCTACAACTACTTCGGCGCGTGGTTCAAGAACGAGCGGCCCGTGAACCGCGGCATGATCAAGCCGCTCACGAAGGAAGAAATCGCGGCTCATCCGTTCTACACGCCGGAAGCCATGCGCAAGAACAACGTCATCGGCACGCCCGAGGAAGTGATCTCGCGCCTGCGGGCTTACGAGAAACTCGGCTTCGACGAGTACTCGTTCTGGATCGATACGGGCATGAGCTTCGAGCGCAAGAAGGCGTCGCTCGAGCGCATGATCAACGACGTCATGCCTGCATTCAGGTAAGGGGCGGATTCCATGGATTTTCATTTTCAGCTGTACATCGACGGCCAGTTCGAACCGGGCGCCGCGACGTTCGGCAGCGTGAACCCGGCTACGGGCAACGTGTGGGCACAGATGCCCGAAGCGCGCACGGAGCAGGTCAACCGGGCCGTCGAGGCGGCCAACCGCGCGCTGACCGATCCCGCGTGGGCCGGACTCACCGCCTCGGCGCGCGGCAAGCTGCTGCACAAGCTGGCCGGGCTCGTCGAAAAGGCTGCGCCGCGACTCGCTGAAATTGAAACCAACGACACCGGCAAGATCATTCGCGAGACGTCGAGCCAGATCGCTTATGTGGCCGAGTACTACCGCTATTACGCCGGCATTGCCGACAAGATCGAAGGGAGCCACATTCCCGTCGACAAGCCGGATATGCAGGTCTGGCTGGAGCGGCAACCCGTTGGCGTGGTCGCCGCCATCGTTCCATGGAACAGCCAGTTGTTCCTTTCGGCCGTGAAGCTCGGGCCGTCGCTCGCCGCCGGTTGCACAGTTGTCCTGAAGGCTTCCGAGGAAGCGCCCGGTCCGTTGCTCGAATTCGCGAGACTCGTGCACGAGGCGGGATTTCCGCCGGGCGTCGTTAACGTGATCACCGGCTTCGGGCCGGAATGCGGCGCGGTGCTCAGCAGCCATCCCATGGTGGACAAGGTCGCTTTCACGGGCGGTCCCGAAACCGCGCGGCATATCGTCAGGAACACGTCGAACAATCTCGCGAAGGTCTCGCTGGAACTGGGCGGCAAGTCGCCCTTCATCGTGTTCGCCGATACCGATATCCAGAGCGCGGTGAATGCGCAGGTCGCGGCGATTTTCGCGGCCAGCGGCCAAAGCTGCGTGGCGGGCTCGCGTCTTTTGATCGAAGCGTCCGTGAAGGACGCGTTTCTCGCGTTGCTCGTGGAGCGCGTCTCGCGCATTCGTGTGGGCTCGCCCAACGAGATGACGACGGAATACGGCCCGCTGTGTACCGAACGGCAACTGCGCAACATCGAGACGATCGTCGCGAGTTCCGTGAATCAAGGTGCCAGGGTGCTCACCGGCGGCAAGGCGCTGGAGCGCGAGGGCTACTACTATGCGCCCACGATTCTGGATTGCACGGGCGTGAGCAACGCCGACAGCATCACGACCGAGCTTTTCGGACCCGTGCTTTCGGTCGATACGTTCTCTTCCGAACAGGAAGCCATCGAGAAGGCGAATAGCACTGCCTACGGACTCGCCGCGGGTATCTTCACCACCAACCTCACCCGCGCACACCGCGTTTCCCGGCGCGTACGCTCGGGCATTGTCTGGATTAACACGTATCGCGCGGTTTCGCCGCTCGTGCCGTTCGGCGGGTTCGGGCTTTCCGGGCACGGCCGCGAAGGCGGCATGGCTGCCGCGCTCGAATACACGACCACAAAGTCCGTGTGGCTTCGCACTTCGGACGAGCCGATCAGCGATCCGTTCGTGATGCGCTGAGTCGTTCCCTGCCGTACAGCTGCAAAGCCGTTAAGGACTGAGCCGCACCACTTTCGCGGCGCGGCTCAGCCTGTGCAATAAAGATGGAGACACTATGAAAAACCCGGCGAACGACAACAGCGTTCTGACCATTGAAAGCAACTCGATCGAGTATGTCGCTCCCGAGAACCGGCATGGCAAGCCTGTCGATCTGTTCACGTTGTGGTTCTGCACGAATGTCGCGCCACTTGCGGTGATTTCCGGCGCGACTTCGGTACTCGTCTTTCATCTCGACGTGATGAGCGCGATTCTCGCCATCGTGGCCGGGCAATTCTTCGGCGCCATTTTCCACGCCCTCACCTCCGCACAGGGCCCGCTCGTCGGCGTGCCGCAGATGATTCAAAGCCGCGCGCAATTCGGCCGCTACGGCTCCCTGCTCGTGGTCAGTTTCACCACGCTGATCTATCTCGGCTTCTTCGTCTCGAACATCATTCTCGCGGGCAAGACGCTCCACACCGCGGTCCCTGCCGTGCCAGTGCCGGTAGGTACCGTGCTCGGCGCGATTCTCGCGACGCTCGTCGGCGTGATCGGCTATCACTTCATCCACCGCTTCAACAAGGTGGGCGCATGGTTCATGGGCGGCGCGCTGCTGATCGGCATGATCATGATGGCGCCTGGCCTTAACGCGCAGATTCTCCGGCAAGGCCATTTCGATGCCGCGAACTGGTTCGCGGTGTTCGGGCTGTGCGCGGTGTGGCAAATCAGCTTCGCGCCCTACACCTCCGACTATTCCCGCTATCTTCCCACCACGACGGGGTTTGCGAAGACGTTCGCGTTCACGTACTTCGGCACGTCGCTCGGCACGATCTTCGCGTTCCTCTTTGGCGTGCTCGCGGTGAGCACGGGCCACGCGACCGACGCTATGCAAGCCATCCGCACCCAAACGGGCGTGTTTGGCTACGTTCTGATCTTCCTCTTTCTCGTCAACATCATCGGCCACAACGGCATGAATCTGTATGGCGGGGTGTTGTCGCTGATCACCGCGGCGCAAACGTTCCGTCCCAACTGGCTGCCCGGCCGCAACGTGCGTATCGTCGTGTCGACGGTCCTGCTGGTGTCGTCCACCGTCACTGCATTGTGGGCGTCGAGCAACTTCATCGCGATCTTCCTGAACGCGATCTTCACGATGCAAATCGTTCTCGCACCGTGGGTGGCGATCAATCTGGTGGACTTTTATCTCGTCAACAACCGGCACTACCGGGTCGCGGAAATCATCAGCAGCAAGGGCGGCGCGTACGGATCGTTCAATTTCAAGGCCATCGCCATTTACCTATTCGGCATTGCTGTCCAGGTTCCTTTCATGGCCGCAACCTATTTTCACGGCCCCTTCGCGTCCATCGTGGGCGATGCGGATGTCTCCTGGATGGTTGGCCTCGTTGCGACCGCGCTGAGCTACTACGTGTTCGCTTCGAAGGATGGTACGCGTTCGCCTCGTGCTGCTCCGGCGGGTGTACGCGCCGCCGACTGAGCGGCGTCGGTCAGCGAATCGGCCTGCGCAACCTCTAAGGTTGACGCAAGCCCGGATGGATCGGATGACCCCGTTTGCCCGCGAGACGTTGACGTCCGCACGTTGGCCCTGCAGCGAGACGAGCAAGGTCTTGCCCGCATCGATATCGACGGCGAGATTTTCCCGTCTTCAGGCACTCGATCACACGAGGCTAAGCGTTAAGGGGAGCGGCGTTTCAGGTCTGATTCGCAGAATGCGGATACGCTGAAACGCCCCTCCCCTTACGGGACTCCCCCTCGCGACCGCACCGATGCATCGTTGCCTAGACAATCTCGTGCAGCTTTTTGATACTGGGAGCGAAGAAATAAGCACCCCCCTCAAGATTCACAAAGCTCTCCAGCTCAAGTTGTGGTTTATCGGCCGCCGTTTGTGACTTTGGCGCCGCACCGGCAAAGAAGCGGTGCGTTTCATGAGACTGTCCGATGATCGGGTCGATACCGCTTTCTGGCTGTGAGAATTGGCCGTTGTTCGCCCACGATTGCTGAACGAACTCGAACTGGTTCTCGATCGACGTGATGTAGCACTTGAAAAGCAAACCGCGCGACAGGGCGCCACCTGCCGATTGCTCATTGAGCGCCTCCTGCTCAGTGACCTCGGGGCCGAAAGCAATGCCGCGCCTTAGCATGCGGTGAGACTGCGTAAACGCTTCCGCCGCGTCGATTTCCTTCTTGCTCTTGGCGTTGGGGTTGCCTGGAACGTCGTCGCGCGGATACGCCTTGCGGATATGCGCGGCGAACGGGCACTTGAAGCCCTGCCGGTCGTCGTCGAACTCGAAATCGTTGACATCGGGCGTCCCGTCAGCAATGGCGGGATTGTCGCCGAGTGGCGCTTTGATCATGGCAGCGCCGCTTTTCCATCTCCCAACCATCTGCGCGCCGAGTAAATCCGGGTTCATCGGATTGGCGGTGCCAGTAATGCTTTGGGCGGCGAGCTTTACGGAGCGGTTAAATTCAGGAACCTTCTGCGCGAGACGCCGGAACACGAGATACGCACCGTTTTTCATGAACGGCGAGGGCGCCTCCTTGACGTCTCCCTTGACTTCCAGCGAAGCGGCCTTCGGGTTCTGGCCTGGATAACCAAAGACGAACTCGCCTGGCCACAGCAAATCCTGGCCTTTCTGACCTTCCGAGGGCTTCGCACCACTGGCCGTAGGCGTGAGTGCAACATTGGCCGTGGTTCTCCCCTTCACACCCGGTTGCGATACGCCATCCGCGTAGCCGAAATGCTCGTGACCGGCGACAGGCGCAGGACGCACCTGTCCTTCCTCGGTGTGCAGAAGCATCCAGCCGTTTTCGCTCGGCGGAGCAAGACGCAGGGAGATGACATCCGCGATTTCAGCACTGCTTGCGCCGGTCACGATGAACACCCCATGAAGGTTCGCGTCCGGGCGCAGGATGCTCCACGACGAGGTGGGCGGATCGGTCATCTTCTCGCCGCGCTTGCCCATGCCTTCGATGAAGGCCTGTGCCGCCGCCGCGTCGATATTGCGAACGCCAAGAACAGTCAATCCAGAGAATGTGAAGGCAATATTGAGGCCCGGCGTGGGCAGCAGTTTTCGACGCGTGCCGTTCTTGCTCTTGGTAATCATCTCTTCCTGTGCGAGCGTTTCGTCAACGCTCGTCAGATGCAGCGAATGAAGGAAAGTTTTGAAACGCTTCACATCCGATATCTTGAAGAACAGAAGATGTTCGTTTTGCTTAATGAGACCGGCCAGAATATCGCCTTGAATTTCGTCCGTCGGTAACGCAGGTTCTGCGTTCAGATCGCGTGCCATATTCCTCTCCTCAAAGTTTCCGAAAAAATGACGAAGACTGGCGTGGAGAAGAGATCGCTCCGCCGCCACAACCTGAACCTCAACGTGAGAGACGAGAGAAGCGCGCTCGATGAGCAATAGCGCTTGCGCCGTGCGGTCCGCCCCCTGTCAACACAACACGCAAAACCGCCTGCGTGTTGCGCGCGCACCGAGGACAGATATGGCAGTCTGGAGCCCTCTCCGCCAGTGGCCTGGTCTTGATTTTTTTGGATTGTCTTCGACGAGAAGATTAGAAAAACGCGAGGCGCCATTCACAGAAAACCGGTTCACTGTGTTCGGAACCGCACAATCCACGCGTTGTTAAATAACTTTTCTTTCAAAATATTTAATTGGTTATTCACTTATTTTTAATGAAAAACGCTTAACGCAGCGTCCCACGCTTGCCTGAGCGGCTTTCTTTTGTGCGCGAGCGCACATTTCCATTTACAGAAACCTTTCCTCAACCTTAACTCCACCTAACCTCGTAATTGGCAAAGCGAAAAGCCAACTTCCGCAGCCAGATCATCCCGTGAAATGAAATAAAGCCGCTCCCAAAGACGAATCGATGGATGAATGGTTCAGAAAAAGTATGCAGCAGTCCTCAGGAGATCACGTGAAAACGCCACTTGTCGATATCGATATCCCGTCCATCTACAAGAATAAGCAAGGTGCGCCCGTGCCCTTGCCGAAAAGGCTCGCGCACGCGACGCCGGACATGGCAGCCGCGCTCGCCGCGCTGTCGCGCGACCTCGCTAAACTCGGTGGGCGGCTCGTGCTTTCCGACCTGTTCCGCAGCTACGAAATGCAGTTGCAGGCGCATCTCGACTACGCGAACAAGAAGAAGTCCGCGTTTAGTCCGCCGCCCGGAGGCAGCTTCCACGAGGCCGGACGCGCAATGGATCTCTCCCTCAAAGACCTGAACATGGATCTGGACAAGTTCTGGCTGCTGGCGAAGACGCACGGCGTCAACCCTATCATCAAGACGCCGAATTCGAGCGCGAGCGAAGCATGGCATTTCGAGTGCCGGGGCAGCCATCAGCGCGTGATCGACTATTACGACGCGAAGCACGGCGACAACTTCGATTATCCCTACGCGGCCGGAGCCGCCTCCGCGATCCTCGCGCTCGGCGTTCGCGTCGACAGATTCGGTTCGGCGCAAAAGGAAGCCCAACTTCAGGCGGCGCTCATTCGATGCGGCAAGGTGATCGGCAATCTGGACGGCGCGATCGGCGCGAAGACACGCACCGCGCTCACGGAGCTCGGAATCAACGACGCCAGCCTCGACGACGCGCTCGCACATGTCGAGGACTTGGCTCAAAAGCAGGACGAGTCCGAATACGTCCTTGACGCGCAGGCCATGTCCGTCGTCGCGGCCGATTTCGCGCTTCACGTTCCCGATCACGTCGACATGCACGTCTGACGCGCGCAATCGCGCGGGAAGCGTGAGCAAAGCGGGAGCATCCAGATGATGCGAGAGCCACTAGAAGGCGAGGAAGACAGTGTCATCGATGTCAGCATGCGTGCGCGCAGAGCGCGCATTGGCGACCCGAAGCGCGACGATCGGCGCGGCGCGTGGGGGATCGCGTTGTCGGGCGGCGGCATACGAAGCGCGACCTTTTGTGCCGGCCTGCTCAACGCGCTCGCGCAAAACCGCGTGTTTCACCGCTTCGACCTGATGTCCACCGTATCGGGCGGCGGCTACATTGGCGCCACGATCGGCAAGCTCTTCCAGAATGCAGGCGAATGCGACAAGGCGCCGCTCGACGTCGAACAGGCGCTCGCCGACATGGACGCGCGCCGCTTTTCCGGCTGGCTGCGGGCGAACGGCCGGTATCTGATTCCAGGTGGCACGAGAGACATCCTGTTCGCCGTCGCGAATTTCATCCGCGCGCTGCTCACCGTACACGCGCACCTCGCCGTGCTGAGCCTTGTGCTGGGCAGCCTTCTCGTCGGGATGGATCTCGCCATGTGGGGCTGGGCGGATTGCATTTCGTCCGGCGCCTCATGTCGCGCCCCGTCGTGGATCACGACGGACACGCTGGCCGCCGTCTCGCCCTGGCCGACCATATGGATCCTCCTGCCCTTACTGGTCTGGTTCGGAGCCGCGCTGGTTTTCGCTTACGGTGCCGCGCCGGAAGAGAAGAGCGCCAACTTCAGCGCCCGGCATGGGCTGGTCGCCCTCGCCTGCGCGGCGACGATCTACGCCATGTTCCACTTTGGCGTTTTCGCTTCCGACGAGCAGGGACGAGGCATGTATTTCGACCGCGTACGCATGCCGATCGTATGGTTCGTGGGCATCGTCGCGCTGCTGGCGGCATGCATCGTCGGTATCGTCCTCGCGTGGATACTGCGGCACACGGGCTCGCGCGAGCCGGAGCATCTCAGGAACCGGTTCACCCGATGGCTTGCACTCGATTTGCGGATCATCTTCGCCGTCATCGCGCTCGGCATCATCGACGGGCTCGCATGGTGGCTCGCCAGAGGCGATCTCGACGGCCAGAGCACCGCCGGGGCGAGCATCGCCGTGACAGCCGTTGTCCTGCGCGCGCTGCTGCCCAAACTGGCGGAACTGCCGCAGAATCTCGCGCCGCAAACGCGCGCCCGGCTTCTCGACCTCGTCAATCTGGCGGGACTGGCGCTGCTGATCCTGCTCGTGGTGTTTTGGGTCAGCCTCGTGCATCGGGCGGCCATGACTGCACTCTTTCCAGGCGATGGCATGATCGCGCTGGATTTCGCGTCGGCCACGCAGTGGCTCGCCATCATCGGCGGACCCGCCCTTGCAGTCGTGCTGCTGACATCGAGCGATTCGAATGCACTCAACCGGTCTTCGCTCTACGCGTTCTATCGAGCGCGGCTCGTGCGAAGCTATCTCGGCGCGGCGAATCCCAGGCGTTTCGATTCCCGCTCGAACGACGCGACGGCGGCCGTACCGCTTCACCCGAGCGAGAACGCGCAGCCCTCGGCCGTCGACGAGGTGCACCCGCTGGATGACGTGAGCATCCACGCCTACGCGCCGCATGAGGCAGGCGGCCCGGTCCATCTCATCAATGTCTGCCTGAACCAGACGCGCGACCCGCGCGGAGGCCTGTGCAATCAGGATCGCAAGGGCTTGCTGATGACGATCGGACCCAGCGGCCACTGCCGCGTCGGACGAGGGCCGTGGCAACGGATGGCAGCAGCCGGCGCGCCGAGCCTCGGCTCATGGATGGCGATCTCCGGCGCGGCGGTCGGGCCCGGACTCGGCATGAACACGCGGCCAGGCCTTGCGGCGTTGTCGATGATCGCGGGACTGCGGCTCGGATATTGGTGGGACGGCGATAGTCTGCCGCGCGGCCCGGGCGACACCCGGAAAAGCCGCTGGCAGCGCGTGCTGTCGCCCAAATACGGTCAGTTCTTCGCCGAGCTCTTTGGTCACTTCGACGGCCAGAGCAGCCGGTACCAATATCTGAGCGACGGCGGACATTTCGAGAACACGGGCGCTTACACCCTGCTTCAGGAGCAGTGCGAACTGATCGTGATGGCCGATTGCGGCGCGGACGCGCGATACAGCTTCCGCGATCTGGAGAACCTGGTTCGCAAGGCGCGCATCGATCTGCAGACCGAGATCACCTTTTTGCGGCCGAAGGCCGAACTGGCCCACGCGATTCCGAGGTTCGGATCGATCGACGATATCGCCTCGCCGGAAGGCTCCACGTGTCTCGCGCTGGCCCGCGTGACCTACCGCGATCATGGGCAAACCGGGCACGTGATTGTCGTGAAACCCAACATCAGCGCGGACATGCCCGTGGATCTCGTCAACTTCAAGGCCGACAATCCGCTCTTTCCGCAAGAGTCGACGACGGACCAGCTTTTTAGCGAGGCACAGTGGGAAAGCTATTTCCGGCTCGGGCAGACACTGGGTCTGCATCTGAATGCGGCCGTGCTCGACGATATCGCCGGATTCGCGACGAAGTACTTCGAAGACGATCGCGACACCACGGAGCCAGCGACGGGTGCTCACCGGCCCGCGCCGGAGATGAAGCGCATGCCCGCGCGCATCGCGGCCGCGAGCGCGGTGACCGCGTCGTTCAGCGTGGGCGCCATCGGCACGCTCGGCTTCACCACGTGGCAGGCCGTCGATGCGGAACTCAAGACGCGCGACAGCGAGACGCACATTCAGCCGGCGGCATTCAAGGAGCTGACTGAGATTTTCGGCAAGTTCGCGCCATCGGGTCAGGCAACGATCGCGCCCGACGACGCCCATCTCGGCGAAATGGCGTCGGCGTTTCTGCGCATTGGCGAGGTGGAATGCTCGAAATCGAACTCGCAGGCCTTCAAGACTTCGCCGCTGATCCTGCTGATGCTCGAGGACACGAAAAAAGCCTGCCGCGATGCGACGCCAAAGCATCCGGCCTGCGATGCGCTCATCGACGACAACAAGGTCGCCACTTGCCTGCAAAGCGCACCGCGCGAACGCTGCGAGCAGCAATACTGGATCCGCAGCTACGAAGAAGAAAACGACGCCGACGTGAAGCGCGGCATCAAGGCGGTCAACTGCCCGTATCACGCTTCGTGGTCGCCAGCGGGGAGCGCAGCTTTGGCGTCGTCGGGCGCGCCGGACTCCGGCGCGAATGAACAGGGCGAAACGGCCAGTTCGCCCGAGGCCGCCCAGGCGGCGTCACCCGGGCACGCCGCCGCGCTCGCTGGCGGTAGCGAATCGCCGGCTGCCTCGGCACCGCCGCCAGCCGCACCGCCCGTACCCGTGGCGACAGCGCAGACCGCGTCCGATGGCGGCCTTCCCTGTGCCGGACAGACGATCTACATCCAGATCTACGGCCCCGAATTGCGCGACCGCGTGCAAGCTCTCGGCGACACATGGCGCGCGCTGGGCGCTTCGGTCCCGCCAGTCGAAGATGTTCTGGAAACCGCTCGCCGCAACGGGCGAAAGGCGCCGCGCCCTTACGACAGGCCGACCGTGATTTACCATCTCGACGACGCGAAAACCTGCGCGAATCATCTGAGCCCGCTTGACGCGCCGCAGTCGTGGGCCTTGCAGCAACTCTCCGCCAAATTGCCGCGCCGTCCGCGCACGATCGAAGTATGGATTCCGCCCTCGCCCGCGGTGACCACCACCCTCCCAAGCCCCGCCTACTGCTACCAGGAAGACACGGGCGTAAGCGCCGCCGATCGCTATGGCGTTCATTGCCATGCCACATCCGAAGGGTGCGAGATCAGCCGCGGCCCGAATGCGAATCGAAAACAGTCGGCGTGCGTCGTCGTCTCGAACCTTCCTGCCGATGCGGGACGCTATCAGCGCGGTTTCCGGGGCTCATGGTACATGCTCGCTTCGAAGCCGTTCGGAGCGCCCTTCCCGTCTCTGCCGGACAAGGAGTAGACCGTCATTCGCCGACTTCGCCGTGCGCCGCCGGACCTCAACCGGCTGAATACGCCGCCTTGACGTCGTCCTCGACCTCCTGCGCACCCGCCTGCTGCGTGGCGTCAC
Organism: Paraburkholderia acidiphila; assembly: GCF_009789655.1. Lineage (GTDB taxonomy): Bacteria > Pseudomonadota > Gammaproteobacteria > Burkholderiales > Burkholderiaceae > Paraburkholderia > Paraburkholderia acidiphila. The sequence goes on along the minus strand of NZ_CP046911.1, from coordinate 333,805 downwards.
CCTCGGCGTAGCCGGTTTTGATGCCGTTGCTGTTGCTCGCCGGCGTATCGGCGGGTGTTGCCGGCTGTGCGCCATCCACTGGCTTGGGCTGTGGCTCAGTCGATTTCAGACCGATATAGGTTGCGCCGCTGATGCCGATGACCGCGAGCGTATAGGGTTCGAGCGCGGGCATCGACACGGTTGTCAGGACCTGATAGACAAACATCAGTCCGACGATGACCGTGAAGATGAGCATCTGGAGCCGATGGATCGCTACGCCGCTTTCGTCACTGACGAGGTCGCTAAAAAAATGCGGTGCCGATGGCGGGAATTGCGTATCGCGCGCCAGGTCGACGCTGCGCGACCCCACGGTCAACACGCTGTAGATGCCCATCAGGGCGAGCGCCTGAGCCGAAAGAGGCGGCATGACGCCGGAGGCGAGCCACTCGTAAATGTAGGACCCCACAATGATCAATGTCCACCATGCCATCTGCGTTCGGGCGAGACTGAAGGTTCGCTGATCCAGCGGAACCGAGGTCGTGCTTCCCACGTCGCGCAGCAAGGCGGTTTTCCGCGCGAGCAATACGAATACGAAGATCACGACCACGAACACCGCGCCGCCTGCAATCATCTTCCATACCGGCGACCAGCGAAATGTCTGGGTACCGTCCACCAACGGGATCTCGTTGCCGGCTTCATCGGAAACACCGAAGGCAATCTCGCGTTCCGTAGGCGTTCCCGGCCCCTGCCACGGTTCGCCAATCAGCGTACGCCACGCGGCGGCGGTTTCCGGCGCGGGCGGGTCCGAATCCTTGCGCAGGAGAAACTGCAACTGTCCCGCCGTGCTTCCGTCTGGCAGCACCACGTTCCGGCATCCTTGTGCGGCGATGCCCGTATACGCGCCGTTCACGAGAAGGCTGTATTTCTGGACGACCGGAAGTGACTGACACGGCTGCTTCTTGATCGTCACGGCAACAATGTCACCCAGGGCGACCGGTCCCGGCCTGTATAACGTGACCGGTCTGGTCGATGTGCCCGTCGCGCCTGGTGCGTCCGCCGCATTCGCCAAAGAAGCGACAACAAGAAAGAGCATGGCCAGCAGGCCGTATATCGCCTTCACGATGGTCCCCTTCTCAGTTGAGGAAGAGCGATTGCTCGGCTTCCCTTCGCTTGAGCAAGCCCGGCAGCTGTTTTCCGTTGGCGAAACTCCAGCGCGGGAACTGCTTCGCGGCATCGTCGAAGTCTCTCTCGTTCAAAAGCTTGAGGAGCGTCGACGAACGCAGATTGCCCAAGCCGAGATTGAGCGTGAAACTCGTCAGTGCGCCGTACTGGTTGTCATTCAGCGCCACCGTGACGACTGAAAGCACGCCGCTTCCGGCATGCATCAAGTCGGCCTGCAGGAAAATTTCTGCCTGCGCCTCGCTGATGCCGTCCGGATAGAGCGCCTTGACCTTGTCGAGATCGGCGTTGCCGCGCAGGAAACGGCCGTCGATCCCAATGGCGTGACCCCATCCGATCGTCCAGATGCCTATCGGGTCCATGTACGGATAAATATCGCCCGTCGCAATACCAGGAATTCCCTCAGCCTGTTTGACGAGTTGAATGGTTTGCGCGTTGACAGCGCGAGGTTGAGCCATGATTTCCTCACTATTCATTTTTTCCATTCGCCTGCCGGTATGCATCGGCATCTCGTTGTACTTCTAGTGCGGCATTGCCTTCCTTACGACACGTCCCAAGACACCATGCGGGCTCGATCAATTGCTTGCCGTTTCACGTGACCATTTTGAATTGTGATGAAAGGCAGTAGTCAAGCGCTATATTCAATTGCAAACGAATACCGTCAGCGTAGTTTTCCGGAGGACGTTACAGTCGCCGGTTTCCGCGACTCGAATGACAAGAATCCGTAAGGACTTGTCGAAGGCCATTGCGTTGCCGGCTACGCGACAAACGCTGGCATTGGAGGTCCTGCACAAGTGGCCTCCACTTATGCCCGAACATTAGAAAGCTCCATCCCGGTTTTCCTGAAAATTTATGCCCAAATGTGCGGGAGCGCACACGCGATAAAACAGCGAGGCTCAGAGGGTCGACCGGATTCGAATGAATACGATAAGGAATCCAAACTGAATTATCAAACGGAGAAAATCCACAGCTGTGCCATGCCATGAAGCACACGTTTAAAGGCGACTTGATTCTCTCGACGGCAAACGGCGCTTCCATCAGCGCGTTGGCGTGCCTGATTTCCTCATGGGGCAGGCCCTCGAGACAGCTTTCGTTTGCGAGCCACCGGGATGGACCGTTTTCTGCACGCATTTAAAGGCGGCGCTACACTCACCCGGTTGTCGAAAGGCCGTGCTCACGGGCCTGCGTTTTGTCCGCTTATTAGGCCGACAAAATGGAACAGCCGGCGCGCGGATACTTCGATTGCACGATCAAAACGACAAATCCCCACTCTCGGAGAGCCGCTTCATGACGACGCTGACAATCAACGGAGAAACTCACACGGTCGACGCGCCACCCGACATGCCGCTGCTCTGGGTCTTGCGCGACATTGTCGGCCTGACCGGCACGAAGTTCGGCTGCGGCATTGCGCAGTGCGGCGCATGCACGGTGCATCTCGACGGCGAAGCGGCGCGCTCGTGCGTGCTGCCGGTCGCGGCCGTTGCAGGCCGCAAGATCACGACCATCGAGGCCATCGGCGCGACGCCTGCGGGGCAGAAGGTTCAGAAGGCCTGGCGCGAGATCGACGTCGTGCAGTGCGGCTACTGTCAGTCGGGGCAGGTCATGTCGGCGGCGGCGCTCATCGCCGCGAATCCGAACCCGAGCGACGCCGACATCGACGCCGCGATGGCGGGCAACATCTGCCGCTGTGGCACCTATGCGCGGATCCGCGCCGCCATCAAGCAAGCCGCAAAGGAGGCCTGACATGTCACAAGGTCTCCTCGATGCGCAGAACGGCGCGCCGCGACGCAAGCCCCAACACCTCGGCAGCGGCCAGGTCACACGCCGCACTTTCCTCAAGCTCGGCGCGGCAGCGGGCGGCGGGCTGCTGCTCGGCATCAGCTTTTCCGCAGGCGCTCAGGGCGACAGCCAGACGCGCCAGTCGATCGTTGGCGGCGACGGCAACGAAGCGCCGCAAGACGGCGTGTTCGAGCCGAACGCGTTCGTGCAGATCGACCGCTCGGGCAAGGTCACGCTCATCGTGCCGAAGGTCGAGATGGGGCAAGGCGTGTACACCTCGATTCCCATGCTGATCGCGGAGGAACTCGAAGTACCGCTCGACAGCGTCACCGTCGACCACGCGCCGCCCAACGAGAAGCTCTTCACCGACCCGCTGCTGGGCGGCCAGCTCACGGGCGGCTCGACGTCGATCCGCTTTGCGTGGCAGCCCATGCGCGAAGCGGGTGCCGCCGCGCGCACCGTGCTGATCCAGACGGCGGCGGCGCAGTGGCAAGTCGATCCCGCCAGCTGCCACGCCAAAGCAGGCGAGGTGCTACATGACGCGAGCGGCCGGCGCATCGCCTATGGCCAGCTCGTCGACGCGGCGGCCCACCTGCCCGTACCGCAGAAGGTGGCGCTCAAGGACCCGAAGGACTTCACGCTGGTCGGCAAGCCCACGAAGCGCCTCGACTCGCCGGAGAAGGTGGACGGCGCGGCGCAATTCGGCCTCGACGTGCGCCTACCCGACATGGTCTACGCCGCCATCGTGAACTGCCCCGTGTTCGGCGGCACGCTGGTGAAGGTCGACGACACGCGCGCGAAGCAGGTTCCCGGCGTCACGCAGATCGTGAAGATCGACAACGCCGTGGCCGTGATCGGCGCGCACACGTGGGCGGCGAAACGCGGCGCGGCGGCGCTCGTCGTCGAATGGAACGAAGGCGCGGGCGCGAGCGTGTCGATGCAGCAGATCGTCGGCGATCTCGCGAGCGCCTCGCAACGCGAGGGCGCCGTTGCACGCAAGGATGGCGACGTGCAGCAGGGGTTCGGTAACGCAAAAACGCGCATCGATGCGGTGTATCAGCAGCCGTTCCTTGCGCACGCAACGATGGAGCCGATCAACTGCACGGTCCACGTGCAGCCCGACGGCTGCGACATCTGGGTGGGCACCCAGGTGCCCACGCGCGCCGTGGATGCGGCCGTGGCCGTCACCGGTCTCAAGCCAGAGCAGATCACCGTGCACAATCACCTGCTCGGCGGCGGCTTTGGGCGGCGGCTCGAAGTCGATGCGATCACCCAGGCGCTCAAGATCGGCAAGCAGCTCACTGTGCCGGTGAAGGTGTTCTACACGCGCGAGGAAGACATTCAGCACGACATGTACCGGCCGTACTACTACGACCGCATCTCGGCCGGGCTCGACGCGAACGGCAAACCCGTGGCCTGGCAGCACCGCATCGCGGGTTCCTCGATCATGGCGCGCTTTGCGCCGCCCGCCTTCCAGCACGGCGTGGACCCCGATGCCGTGGAAGTCGCCGCCGACCTGCCCTACGACCTGCCAAACCAGCTGATCGAATACGTGCGCCAGGAGCCGCATGCGGTGCCCACCGCGTTCTGGCGTGGCGTGGGACCCACGCGCGGCACGTTCGTGGTGGAAAGCTTCATTGACGAGCTGGCCGTGGCCGCGAAAACCGATCCGGTCACCTACCGCCGCAATCTGCTCGGCAAATCGCCGCGCGCGCTGGGGGTGCTCGACGTGGCCACGCGTGCCGCCAACTGGGGACCGCCGATGCCGAAGGGCCAGGGGCGCGGCGTTTCGGTGATGCACGCGTTCGGCAGCTTCCTCAGCATGGTCGCGGACGTCACCGTGGAAGATGGCGAGGTGCGCGTGAACCGCGTGGTGTGCGCCGTGGATTGCGGCATGGCCGTCAACCCCGAGACCATCGAGGCACAGATCCAGGGCGGCATTGCGTTCGGCATCACCGCCGCGTTGTGGGGGGAAATCACGATCGAGCGCGGACGCGTCACGCAAACCAACTTCACCGACTACCGCATCATGCGCATCGACCAGATGCCGGTAATCGAGGTGCATATGGTGAAGAGCGCCGAAGCGCCTGGCGGGATCGGCGAGCCCGGCACCTCGGCGGTCATTCCGGCCGTGGCGAATGCGATCTATGCGGCCACCGGAAAGCGTCTGCGGCATTTGCCCGTGGGCCGCCAGCTCGTGAACGCGGGCGCGTCCGCACAGTCGGCTTGAGGGAGCGAACCATGACGAAAACGATCAACGCATCCCAACGCGTCCGCGGCCTGCGCCGCGTTGCCCTCGCGGCCGCCGTGACGCTCGCCTGCGTGAGCGCGCGCCCCGCCCTCGCGGCTGACGCCGCTACGATCCAGCGCGGCGCCTATCTCGCCGTCGTGGGCGACTGCGCGGCGTGCCACACCGCGCCGCACGGCAAGCCGTTTGCAGGCGGCCTGCCGATGAACACACCGCTCGGCCGCATCTACACGACCAACATCACGCCCGACCCGGACACCGGCATCGGCGGCTACACGCAGGCGGACTTCGCGCGCGCCATGCGCGAGGGTGTGGCGAAAGATGGCCACAACCTCTATCCTGCCATGCCTTATCCCTCGTACGCGAAGGTACGCGACGAAGACGTCGCCGCGCTCTACGCGTACTTCATGCAGGGCGTGCAACCGGTCAGGCAGAGCAATCGCGACGCCGACATCAAGTGGCCGATGAACATGCGCTGGCCGCTCAAGCTCTGGAACGCCGTCTTTCTCGAGAAAGGCGCGTACCAGGACAAAGCGGGCAAGGACGCGGCGTGGAATCGCGGCGCGTACCTCGTGCAGGGGCTCGGTCACTGCAGCTCGTGCCACACGCCGCGCGGCATCGGCTTCAACGAGAAGGCGCTCGACGAAAGCGGCGACGCCTGGCTCACGGGCGCCGCGCTCGACGGCTGGTTCGCCTCGAACCTGACGGGAGAGCACAACACGGGCCTCGGGCGCTGGAGCGAAGCGGACCTCGCGCAGTTCCTGAAGACGGGTGCGAACCAGCACGCCTCGGCGTTCGGCGCGATGACCGATGTGGTCAACAAGAGCACCCAGGCCATGAACGACACCGACGTCAACGCGATCGCGCGCTACCTGAAGTCGCTGCCGGCGAAGGGCGGCGACGGCGGACCGGCGTATGCGTACGACGCGCAAGCGACGAAAGTGTCGCTCTCGCGCCCGGCGAACGATGCGGGCGCGCGCGTCTACACGGCGTATTGCATGCATTGCCACGGCGCCGACGGGCGCGGCTTCGCGCCGATGTTCGCGCCGCTCGCGGGCAATCCGAACGTGCTGGAGAAGGACGCGTCGTCGCTCATCAACGTCACGCTCAACGGCACCGGCGATCTCGTGATCCAGGGCATGCCCGCGCCGTACCCCATGCCCGCTTATGCAGATGTCCTAAGCGACAAGCAGATCGCCGACGTGCTCACGTTCGTGCGCGCGGGGTGGAACAACCAGGCGGGTGCGGTGGGCGCGGCAGAGGTGGCGAAGATGCGCACGAGAACGCAGGCTGCGCGGTAAGAAGGAGGGTTGAAGCAATCGCGCCGGCCATGCGTGCGGCCGGCGCGATTGTCGTGAAACGCGTGCAGCGTCAGTGAGCGAGCGGCTGCGTCACGTCCTGGCCGAACCACTGCATGGAGATCTTCTTGAGCGTGCCGTCCTGCTTGAGCGAGGTGAGCGCGTCGTTGATCGCCTTCTCGAACTTCGGATTGCCCTTGCGGAACGGAATGGCCATTTCCTGATCGGCGCCCGGCAACACGGCGCCCGGACGCAGCGGCAGATTCGACGTCTTGATGATGTACGGCAGCATCAGGCGGTCGTCCATCGTCGCGTCGATACGCTTCGCGGCCAGGTCGCGCAGCTTCTCCGGCGCGCCGGGATACGTTTGCACGTTGATACCCGGAACGGCACGCGCCATCTGGTCATAGTTGGTGCCGAGCGTCACGCCGAGCTTCTTGTCGCCCTTGAATTCGTCGAGCGTCTTGAACTCGCGTTTGTCGTCGGAGCGCTGGATCAGCTGGGCCGCCGAGTACGTATACGGCTGGCTGAAGTCGAGCGCCTGCTGGCGTTGCGGCGTGACGGTCACCTGATTGACGATCACGTCGAACTTGCCGGCTTGCAGCGCCGCGATAATGCCGCTCCATTCGGTGGGAATGAACTCGGGCTTGACCCCGAGCTTGGCCGCCACGGCCTTCGCGACGTCCACGTCGAAGCCGACGAGCTGGCCGCTGCTGTCACGGGAATCGAACGGGGGATAGGTGCCTTCCAGGCCGATCTTGAGCACCCCGGCTTGCTTGACGGAATCCAGCAGATCTTCCGCATGAGCGGAAATGGCGGTAAATCCCAGTGCCGATACGGCAAGCGCGCTTGTGAACAGGAGCTTCTTCAACTTCATTCAACTTCTCCTCTTTATCTGGATGTCTGGACTGCTTCGCGATGGCACATCAGCGCCCCCCGAGGCCGCGTCGCTAGAGAATACTACGATCGGCAGCGCGATCGTAGCCCGCGCAACTGAGGACTTTCCCGCGCTGGGCGCAACGCTGGACGGGGCAAACCCGAATCTGCGAAGCGGCGCGCCAATATGCCGCCGTGGCCGCCGCGGCATTCATCGCTTTCACGGCCTCCTATGCGCCGAACGACATCGCGCCCGCGCCCGGCGCACTCATGCCTGGCATGCCTAATCTTCTTTCGCACGCGTTCCAGCGTGCCATGGCGAGCCTCACCGACTATCGTGCGAAGCCATACAGTGAGCGTGAGCACGGCGACCTGGCGGTCGCGTGCGCTCTGCGCAATACCCCTTGCCGCGAGCGTGTCATTCGCGGACAGGTTCTGCCACGGCTCGCGAGCGCCGCAAGAGAGAGGGTTTTCCCTGGGATGTCCCGCGTGGTCCGCCCGGTGTGTTTTACCCGCTTCTGGTAATGTCACGCACATGCAAACGATCCTCTCCATCGAGAATCTCTCGAAAGTCTATGCGTCGGGACTCCGGGCGCTCACGAACATCAACCTCGAGATCCAGCGCGGCGAAATCTTCGCGCTGTTGGGGCCGAATGGCGCGGGCAAGACGACGCTCATCAGCATCATCTGCGGCATCGTCAATGCGAGCGAAGGCAGCGTGCGCGTGGCCGGTCACGATATCCTCGCCGACTACCGCGCCGCACGCTCGCTGATCGGCCTCGTGCCGCAAGAGCTCACCACCGACGCCTTCGAAACGGTGTGGGCCACCGTATCGTTTAGCCGGGGCCTGTTCGGCAAGCCGGCCAACCCCGCGTATGTCGAGCGCGTGCTGCGCGACCTGTCGCTGTGGGAGAAGCGCAACAACAAGATCATGACGCTCTCGGGCGGCATGAAGCGCCGCGTGCTGATCGCGAAGGCGCTCGCGCACGAGCCACAGGTTCTGTTTCTGGACGAACCGACCGCGGGTGTGGACGTCGAACTGCGCCGCGACATGTGGGAACTCGTGCGCGGGCTCAAGGCGAACGGCGTGACGATCATCCTCACGACCCACTACATCGACGAGGCGGAAGAGATGGCCGACCGGATCGGCGTGATCAACGCAGGCAAGATCATGCTCGTCGAGCGCAAGGACGTCCTCATGCGCAAGCTGGGCCGCAAGCAGTTGACGCTGCAGCTCGAAGCGCCGTTGAGCGCCATTCCGGAAGGGCTCGCCGCCTGGGGGCTGGAACTCGCCGATGGCGGCGCCGAGCTCATCTATACCTACGACAGCGAAAACGAGCGCAACGACATCATTGCGCTGCTGAAGAACCTGGGCGATGCGGGCATTGGCTTCACGGACCTGAAAACGAGCCAGAGTTCGCTGGAGGACATCTTCGTGAGTCTCGTCCATAAAGACCCGGCCGCCGCCGCGCCATTCGCCACACCCGCAGTCGCGCAAGACAGCAACGCACAGGTAAAAGGACAGGTAACCTCGCGATGAACCATTACGCAATTCGCGCCATCTACCGCTTCGAAATGGCGCGCACCCGGCGCACGCTGATGCAGAGCATCGTCGCGCCGGTGATTTCGACCTCGCTCTACTTCATCGTATTCGGCTCCGCGATCGGTTCGCGCATCAAGGAAGTCAACGGTGTGAGCTACGGCGCGTTCATCGTGCCGGGCCTCATCATGCTGTCGCTCTTGTCGCAGAGTATTTCGAACGCGTCGTTCGGCATCTACTTCCCGCGCTTCACGGGCACGATTTACGAACTGCTCTCGGCGCCCGTGTCCTACCTCGAAATCGTGGTCAGCTATGTCGGCGCGGCGGCGACCAAGTCGGTCGTGCTCGGGCTCATCATCCTCGCGACCGCGGCGCTGTTCGTGCCGATCCAGATCCAGCATCCCGTGTGGATGGCGCTGTTCCTGCTGCTCACGGCGGTCACGTTCAGCCTGCTCGGCTTCATTATCGGCATCTGGGCGGACAACTTCGAGAAACTGCAGATCGTGCCGCTCCTCGTCATCACACCGTTGACGTTCCTCGGCGGCGCGTTCTACTCGGTCGACATGCTGCCGACCGCATGGAAGGTGATCACGCTATTCAACCCGATCGTCTATCTCATCAGCGGATTTCGCTGGAGCTTCTACGGGCTCGCGGACGTCGACGTTGGCGTGAGTCTCGGCATGACGGCCGCTTTTCTCGCGCTGTTCCTCGTGATCACCGCGTGGATCTTCAAAACGGGCTACCGGCTGAAAACCTGACGTTAGCGAATCAGCCGGCTGCCTGCCTCGATCGTCAGGCCGGCGCCTGCCCCGGCGTGCTGCCGAGCGGGTCCTCATGGGGGCGGTTCGGCGGGTCGCCAAACGAGCCGTCGAGAATACGAAGCTTGTCGGTCATGTCGGGAAAGCTGTGACCCGCGGCGCGTAGCTCATTGACGATCCGATGCCCAACGGCCCGGCAGTGCGCCAGCGTCTCGTGCAAACGCGGCTCGGACTGCAGACCCGTCACTGCCCGCTCCAGCTCAGGCGGCGATTCGCTGAGCAGCGCGGGAACGACTTCCTCCGGCGGGATGAGCGAGCCGTGACTCAGCAGTTGCGCGGTCCAGTCGCATCCGTACAGCAGCGCGCGCCGTTCGGCCCTGCGCGCCTCGTCCTGTTCGAGCGCGGCGAGACTGTGGCGGCTTTTCTGAATCTCGGCACGCCACGGCGCAAGCACATCGGCACGCAGCGCCGCGATCGCTTCGCCGAGCGCGGCGTTTTGCCCGCCCGCCACGAGTCGGCGTTCATCGAGCCGGTCGACTTCGTCCCGATAGCTTTCGAGGTACGCCAGCCAGTTCAACGGCAGCTCCGGCTTTTCGAAGAACGCGCGCCTCACTTCATTGAGTTCGTTGCGAATGTCCTGCAGCGCCTGATTGTCGGCGAGCCGCGCCTCATGAACGTCGTGGGCCGTGACCATCTGCCGGTGCAGCGGGAAAAGCGGATTGCTATAGCGCCGCTGCAGATGCCGCTCGGCCGCACCCGGCCGTGCGCTCCATTTCCAGTTGGGCAGCGACTTCGCGTCGAATTCGACAGCCTCGATCATCGGCCGGAAAACGGAAAGGGCTTCGTCGGTGGCGTGGCGAAAGCAGTCCGCCAGCTTGTAGTCGTTGCCTTGCAGGGAGGCGCCCGCCTCCGCCGCATACGGCGACTCGGGCCGAAGCCTCAGGGTGCCGGTCGCGAGAAAGAATTCCATCGGCAGTTCGACGCTCACGCCTTCCAGTGTGAACGCGCGCTGCCCGGCGGAAAGCCCCTCGACAGCACGCGCGAGGCGATTTTCCTCGTCGAGGAGCGTATCGATCGCGTCTCCGGACGACGGCTGCGCGGCATCGGCTAACAGGCAAAACGTTTCGCGCGCCATTCGCGCGGCGATGGTGCCGTGCTTCTCGGCAAACAGCCAGAACCACAGGGCGAGCTGATAGCCCTTGACCCCATTTTGAGCGGTCGTTTCGACCGCGGGTGTGAACGCGATGCCGGGCGCGGCCCAGTTCGCGAACGGCGGCGTGCCAACGCCCTGGTACATGCCCAGGAGTTGGCGTATCGATTCATGCGTATCTGTGGGCCAGTTGCGCGCCTCTTCTTCCTGGCGCTTCTCTGTTTTCCAGAACCTCCAGTCCATTGTGCACCTCGCAGGAGAGCAGGAGTATGGGTGCTACTCGCTGCGAGGGATACTTGCACACTCCGCCGGGGGCGTAAACCGGTGATGTCCGCTCTTGCTCTTCAGGCGCCGCTCAATTCCTGGTGTAGCGCGACGAATTCACGCGTGAGTTTGTGCGCCGGGTCGAGATGAACGACGGGCTTGGCTTGCTGATGCGATTCGCGAATCTTCACCGACGACGACAGCCGCGACGACAGCACCGGCAACCCTTCATCGACGAGTTCGTCGACAAGTTTCTGCGGCAGGCTCGCGCGCGGCTGAAACTGGTTGATGACAATGCCTTCCACCGTGAGCGCGGCATTGTGATCCTGCTGAATCTCCTTCACGTTCTCCAGCAGCGTGTAGAGCGCGCGGCGTGAAAAGTCGTCGCAGTCGAAGGGAATGAGGCAGCGCTCGACCGCGATCAGCGCGGAACGCGTGTAGAAGTTCAGCGCAGGCGGCGTGTCGATGTAGATCGCATCGTACATATCGAGTTCTTTGAGCGCGTCGCGCAGCTTGTAGATTTTGTAGCGCGACTCGAGCTTGCCGTGCAGCGTGTCGAGATCGGCATGCGCGGGCATGACGTCGAGATTCTCGAACGGTGTCGAATGAATGAACGACGTGACGTCGATGGGCCTGAAGCTGAACGTCAGCGCGGTTTCGAAGAAGTCGGCAACGTTGGGCTTCGCATCGGCGGAAGCGGCCCCGAGCAGGTACTGGCTCGAATTGGCCTGCGCGTCGAGGTCGATGACGAGCGTACGCTGGCCCTCATTCGCGCTGATTGCCGCGAGATTACAAACAATCGTTGACTTGCCTACACCACCCTTCTGATTGAACACCACACGCCGCATGTCTTCGCTCCCCTGTTTCTCGTCGATGCAATGAGACGGATGGGGATCAGCATACCCGATGCGGCGGTGCGGAAAAGATTTTTGGTGGCGGTTTTCGCGGCGAGGCCAGGTTATATGACGGTTTTATTTCCCCTGGCCGTTTGGCTGGTTATAACCACTTCCGTCGCATGCGTAACTCGCGGTTGCTGGAAGCGCCAAGGCAAGCGCTACAGCGAGCAGAGCGGCAAAAACGCGTCGAGCTTTCATTTGCGTATCTCCTGTTCAAACGTAAGCCGTGCGTTAAGCATAGGTCAGATGACTTAAAGCGCAATTACGCGTGATGACAACGCGAAGACTGCGCTTAACGATGTCCCCAAAATATGCGCTGCACCTCCATGATTTCTTCCTCGACTTCGGCCACGGGCCCGATCAGGTCAACGCGCTTCTGGCAATGGTCGTACACATACCGCGACGACACGCTCATCGTCGGATTCTCCGCGTGATCGCCGGTGGCTTGCAGCAGCCGTTCTTCCGTCATGCCGAACACCACGCGCCCGATGTTCGCCCAATAGGCCGTGCCCGCGCACATGCAACACGGCTCGACTGTCGTATAGAGCGTGCAGCCCCACAAGTATTGCGGCGTGAAGTTGAGCGCGGCGGTGCGTGCAAGCACCGCTTCCGCATGATTGACGGTATCGACATTGCCCTGCTCGATGAGCACCGATTCCTGATCGGGCCCGACGAGAATGGCGCCAAACGGGTGATGGCCTAATAGCGTCGCGCGTTCCGCGACCAGGCTCGCATGGCGCAAATGGCGCACGATCTGTTCGCGCGTCGGCGCGAGCCCTTGCTCGGGAAACGCCGATGCGCTCTGGTGTGGCGAATGGGTCAGGCTCAAACTATGTCTCCTCCTGATGGTGGCGCGGCTTCGGTGCCGTTACTTCGGCAATGCGCCATCTACGCCCTGCACAAACCAGTTCAGCCGCTGCAACTCGGCATCCGGCAGCGACGTGCCGGCGGCCACCTTGATCGCGCCGCTCTGATCCTTGATCGGGCCCGCGAACGGATCGAACTTGCCGGCAATGATATCGTCGCGTTTTTGTGCGAGCGCCTTTTGCGCGGCGGGCGAAACGGTTGCCGTGTTGATGTCGGCAAGGTCGATGGCTTTTTCCTTGAGGCCCCACCACGTTGGCGCGTTGGTCCACGTGCCCGCCTGCACCTGTTCGACGAGGTGCGAGTAATACACGCCCCAGTAGCTCACGCATGCGCCCAATTGGGCATTCGGGCCGAACTTCTTCATATCGGAGTCCCAACCGAATGCGTGCACTTTCTTCTGCTCGGCAGTCTGCATCGTCGCCGTCGAATCGGTGTTCTGGATCAGCACGTCCGCGCCCTGGCCGATCAGCGTTTCCGCCGCCTGCTTCTCCTTGCCCGGATCGAACCAGCTATTGATCCAGATGACCTTGACCTTCGCATTCGGATTGACCGAGCGCGCGCCCATGGTAAAGGCGTTGATGTTGCGCACCACTTCCGGCACCGGCACCGAGGCGACGAAACCAAGCGTATTCGTTTTCGTCGTATAGCCGCCAACGAGCCCCGCGAGATACGCGCTCTGATACGTGCGCACGTCATAGGTCGCGAAGTTCGCGGCTTTCTTGTAGCCCGTTGCATGCTCGAATACCACGTCCGGGTAATCCTTTGCGGTTTTCAGTTCGAAGTCCTGAAAACCGAAACTCGAGCCGACGATGATCTTGTTGCCCTTGCTCGCGAGGTCGCGAAACACGCGCTCCGAGTCGGCCGATTCGGGCACGTTCTCCACGCGCGTGACCTTGATCTTGTCGCCGAATTTCGCTTCGATCGCCTTCACGCCCTGTTCGTGCGCATAGGTCCAGCCTGCGTCGCCGGGGTTGCCGAGATAGACGAACGCGACGCCGATCGGCGCAGCGGCGGTGGCCGCGTGGCTCACCGCGGCGCAGGCGCCAAGCGTGGCGATTACCGTAGCCGCGAAGCGCAGGGAGCGCACCGCCGCGCAAGCGAATGTTGTTGCCATGTGGTCTCCGATACAGGAACGGGAAAGACGTGACGTTATTCGACAACTGTCCGCCGGATAACGTCACATTAGCGAAAATAGTGGTCAGTCAAAATTAAGGCCGAAATTTCGATTCATTATGTGCTGGATAACGGAATCGATATAACCGGCCACCGCCTCATAGAAGCGCTCATATATTCGGCGCGTCACGCTGGAACGCGTCGTGCTTGCCCAACCCGTTGCCCCTTCAACCTTCGCGCTCGGGAGACCTGTCATGCAAACCGCACTCGCCACGGAGTTTTCGCACGTCAAGCCGCAGGACACGTCTTTTACGGGCGGCGGGCTGCGCGACTTCTTTGTCTACCGAGACCTGGGGATCGCCGATGCGACGCACGGCAAGGTGGTCGCGCAACTCGTCAGGGCGAATCTTGCGCCGGAATTGGGCACGGGCTGGCACCGGCATGAGGCAGAGTTTCATATCGTCATCATGCTCAAGGGCTGGGCGCGCTTCATGTACGGCGACAAGGAAACGCTCGTCGAAGCGGGAGACTGCGTGCATCAGGCGCCGGGCATCGCGCATTACCTCTTCGACTACTCGCCCGACATGGAGTACCTCGAAATCGTGAGCCCCGCCGACTTCAAGTCGATCGATGTGGAAGCGCCCTGCGCCGTGCCCGCGCCAACGCCGTGGCAAACAACCCCCGCGACGTAACGTGACGTAAGCAACGCGCGCCCTATTTAGGCTGCGTTTCGGCCGCGCGGCTGATTGCCGTTGCCGCATGCGCATCGGCGTCGAGCAGCGCGCGCAGGGTCACCTGATCCTCGCCCACCGCCTCCGGCGCCGCCATGCGCCGTGCGCGCGGCTCGTGGTCGTGAATGGTCGAGCGCACGAGCGGATAAATCTGCGTGTCCCAGCGGCGGCCATTGAATACGCCGTAGTGGCCCACGCCCGTCTGCACATGATGCGTCTTCATATAAGGGCGCAGCCCCCGGCACAGATCATGAGCGGCCACGGTCTGGCCGACCGCGCAGATATCGTCCTTCTCGCCTTCGATCGTGAGTAGCGCCGTGCGGCGGATCGCGTGCGGCTCGACGAGGCGCTCGCCCACCTTGAGCTTGCCGAGCGGCAGTTGGTACTCCTGAAACACGGAGCTGACCGTTTCCAGATAGAACTCCGCGGTGAGATCGGAGGTGGCGAAGTACTCGCGATAGAACACGTTGAGCGCATCGGCTCGCGCAGGGTCGCCCTTCGCCCGTTCGTGACGCATCTCCTCGAACGAGGCGAGATGACGCTCCAGGTTCATCGACATGAACGCGCTGAGCTGCACGAAGCCTGGATACACGCGCCGCTGCGCACCGGGAAATCCACCCGGCACCGCGCTGATGAGATTGCGCTCGAACCACGTGATCGGCTTGCTGTTGGCGAGTTCATTGACCTTGGTGGGATTCACCCGGCAATCGATCGGCCCCGCCATCAGTGTCATGCTCGCGGGCTGCGCGGGATCGTTGTCCGCGGCCATCAACGACACGGCCGCCAGCGCCGCGACCGTCGGCTGGCAGATCGCCACCAGGTGCGCATCGGGGCCGATGCGCCGAATGAACGACATGACATGCTCGACGTACTCGTCGAAGCCGAAGCGGCCCGCCGACAAGGGCACGTCGCGCGGGTTGTGCCAGTCGGTGATATAGACGTCGTGGTCGGCGAGCATGGTGCGCACGGTGCCGCGCAGCAGGGTTGCGAAGTGCCCCGACATGGGCGCGACGAGCAGCACGCGCGGCTGCGGCACGGCCACGTCCTTGCGAAAGTGAAGCAGCGAGCCGAACGGCGTGCGCTTGACGACGGCTTCGGTCACCGACGTGCGCACGCCATCCACCTCCACGAAATCGATTTCAAACGGCGGCCGCGCGTGCGACAGCCCGGCAAGTTCGACCTGCTCCCACCATGCATCGAGATAGCGCGCGTCGAATCCGTATGCGAGCGCGGGCCAGGCCGCGAGCGCCGCGCGGGAGAACGACGCGGTGGCGCGCCCGAATCTCGTCACGTCTGCAAACGTCTGATACGCGAGATAGGCAAGCAGGTTCATGGGCACGGGTCTCGATAGTCTTGAACGCGAAGTGAAGCAGGCAATACATATGCCAGAAGCGTTCATTGGCACAGTGCTTGCACCTTTTCGGCGTGTTGCGGCAAGCGTGCGCGAGCACGCGCGCCGCGGCCTGGGCGCCACGCCATGGCAGCGGGTACGAACGCCTCGCGTCAAGCGCCCGCTGCGCCTTCCGCGCATGCCGCAATGTAGTGCGCGTCGCATGGCGCGAGAGGTGCATGCACCCGTGATGCGCGCATTCGGTGCATGCGGCTGCCTTCCCGCATCTGGCCACCGTTTCCTTATCGCTCTGGAGCCCCCATGAATCAGACGAATACGACCCTGACGATCAGCAGCCGGAACTATTCGTCGTGGTCCATGCGCGGCTGGCTGCTTGCCAAACTCGCCGGACTCGAATTCGAAACGGTCGCGGTGCCGCTCGACGACGCCGCCGCGCGCGCCGAGCTGCTGCTGCTCTCGCCTTCCATTCTCGTGCCCTGCCTGCGCCACGACGGCATCACGGTCTGGGACACGCTCGCGATCTGCGAATACCTCAACGAGATCCAGCCGCAAGCGCAATTGCTGCCCGCGGACCGTACGGCGCGCGCGCACTGCCGCTCCGTCTGCGGGGAAATGCATTCGGGCTTCAGCGCGTTGCGCTCGGCGCTGCCGATGAACCTGCGCGGCCACTTTCCGAACTTTCGCGTCTGGTCGCGCGCGCAGGACGATATCGGGCGTATCGTGACTATCTGGCGCGATTGTCTGCAGAAGTATGGCGGCCCCTGGCTGTTCGGCGAGATCGGCGCGGCGGACGCGATGTATGCGCCCGTCGTCACACGCCTGCTAACTTACGATGTACCGATCGACCCCGACATCGGCGACTATTGCATGCGCATCCTCAAGCAGCCTTACGTCGCCGAATGGATCGCGGCGGCCCAGTCGGAAACCGAGGACATCGACGAACTCGATATGGAGTTCTGAGCGTCGCCGCGCACCAACAACGCGCATGAGACGCCGCCGCCCGGCATCGGCATGGAAGTTGCATGACCCCATGCAGCCCGATGATCGAACGGTATGAAGAAGCGCGAAGCAACAGCGCAGAAAAGCAGCGGACGGAAAAACGAACATGACGCAAACATTCTTCAACGAGATGTTCGAGTACGGGGAATTCGACGTTCGCGGCCTCTCCGCCACGGCGTTCGCGCAGGCCGGCGAGCCGCGCGCCCATTACCGCGAATTCTTCGCCTGGATGCGCAGCCAGAGCGAACAGCAAATGCTCAAGAAGCGCGCCGAAGCCGACGCCATCTTCCGGCGCGTGGGCATCACCTTCGCCGTATATGGCGAAAAGGACGTCACGGGCGCGGGCACCGAGCGCACGATTCCCTTCGACGTGATTCCGCGCATCTTCCAGCGCCAGGAGTGGAACACGCTCGAACGCGGCTTGCGCCAGCGCGTGAACGCGCTCAACCGCTTTATCCGCGACATTTATCACGAGCAGGAGATCGTCAAGCGCGGCATCGTGCCCGCCGACCAGATCCTGCGTAACGCGCAGTACCGCCCCGAGATGCAGGGCGTCAATGTCGCGCACGACATCTATGCGCATATCGCGGGCATCGATATCGTGCGCGCCGGCGAGGGCGAGTTCTACGTGCTGGAGGACAACCTGCGCGTGCCCTCCGGCGTGTCGTACATGCTCGAAAACCGCAAGATGATGATGCGGCTCTTTCCTGACCTGTTCGTGCGCAACCGCGTGGCGCCGGTCGCGCACTACCCCGACCTGCTGCTCGACACGCTGCGCGCCGCCGCGCCTTCGGGTACCGACAACCCGACGGTCGTGCTGCTTACGCCGGGCATGTACAACTCGGCGTATTTCGAGCACGCGTTCCTCGCGCAGCAAATGGGCGTCGAACTCGTGGAAGGCCAGGACCTGTTCGTCGAGAACGATCACCTCTATATGCGCACCACGCAGGGCCCGCAACGCGTGGACGTGATCTACCGGCGCGTGGACGACGACTTTCTCGATCCACACGTGTTCCGCTCCGACTCGACGCTCGGCGCGGCGGGCCTCATGAACGTCTACCGCAAGGGCAACGTGACGCTGTGCAACGCGGTGGGCACGGGCGTGGCCGACGACAAGTCGATCTACCCCTACGTGCCCGACATGGTGCGCTTCTATCTGGGTGAGGAGCCGCTGCTCAAGAACGTGCCCACGTGGATGTGCCGCAAGGCCGACGACCTGCAATACGTGCTCGACCATCTGCCGGAACTGGTCGTGAAGGAAACGCACGGCGCGGGGGGCTACGGCATGCTGATCGGTCCCGCTGCCACGCGCGCCGAAATCGAGGAATTCCGCGCGGTGCTCGTCGCGAACCCGGAAAAATACATTGCGCAGCCGACGCTCTCGCTCTCCACTTGCCCGACCTGGGTCGAAGCGGGCGTCGCGCCGCGCCATATCGACCTGCGCCCGTTCGTGCTCTCGGGCAAGGAAGTGCGCATGGTGCCGGGCGGGCTCACGCGCGTTGCGCTGCGCGAAGGCTCGCTCGTGGTCAATTCCTCGCAGGGCGGCGGCACGAAGGACACCTGGGTGCTCGAACGCTGAGCCGGGGTATCGACGAACGCACGAACGCAAGCGGCGCGTGGGCGTTCACGACCGCGAAGACGAAGCCGAGATCACGCGATGAACGAAGCGCAATTTGTCGATGACAGGCGTGGCCAGCGCGAACGGATAGCCATCGGGCATGCCGAGGCTGCGGTTCAGGCTGTTGAGCGCATAGGTGAGCGGAAACCAGCGCGCCATGAGGCTGTCGAAGCTCGCCTCGTCCACCGGCGTCTGGTCGACCAGCACAGGCTCGTCGCGGCTCTCGGGCAGCAGCGCGAGACCGCAGGCCGTGGCCGTGTCGAGCGTATCGACGATGTGCAGGTAATGCGCCCACGTCTCCGCCCAGTCCTCCCACGGATGCACCGACGCATACGCGCTCACGTGGCGCTCGGCCCAATCGGGCGCGGGGCCTTCGGCGTAATGCGCGGCGAGCGCTTCGGCATAGTCGGCGCGCTCGTCGCCAAAGAGGCGGCGAAACGGTTCGAGCCAGCGCCCGGTCGGCTCCTGCGCGATGAGGCGGTCGAAATAGTAATGGCCGACCTCGTGGCGGAAATGCCCCAGCAAGGTGCGATACGGCTCGTGCAGCGAGACGCGCGTGTGCTCGCGATGCGCGTCATCGGCCTCGGCGATGTTCATCGTGATGAGGCCGTGATCGTGGCCCGTCATGACCGGCTGGCCATCGCCCGTTTCTTCGAGAAACTCGAATTGCAGGCCGTGCTCGGGGTCTTCGGTACACGTGACGAGCGGCAGTCCGAGCGCGCCCAGCGTGTAGAGCAGGCGCCGCTTGGCCGTTTCGAGGCGATACCAGTACAGGCGGTTCTCGGGCTGCGAGAGGTTGGGGATCGTGCACGTGAACTGGCAGGCGCGGCACAGCGTATCGTCGGAATCGGCCGGGATCATGCCGTTGCAGACGTTTTCGACCGCGTAGTTGTGGCACTGGCGAAAGCGCGCGCCGTCCGCCTGCGCGTTCAGGCTGCGCCAGCAGCCTTCGCCCGCATCCTCGAAGGCATGCATCTCGCCCGTCTGCGGCACGTAGCCCAGGCGCGCCTCGCACCGCTCGCAGTGCTCGTTTTCGAAAAACACCAGCTGATTGCAGTGGTCGCAGTGAAAGGTCTTCATGGCCGCATTCCTGTGATGGCCGCGCGGGCCGCAGCGCCTCACGCAGCACGTGGCGTGCCTCGCACGCGCGCGAGCGCTGCTGTCACATCCCGCACTCGCGCCGTCTGCATCATACGCACGCTGCGCCGTGCGCCGCTTTCCCCTTCTGAGCCGTCCCATCCACGTCGATCGAGGAGTCGGGTGTGTCCATCCGTGTCGCGTTAAACCATGTCACGCAGTATCGCTATGACCGGCTCGTGCGCCTCGCGCCTCACGTGGTGCGCCTGCGCCCGGCGCCCCATTGCCGCACGCCCATCCTCTCGTATTCGATGCGCGTGGAGCCCGCCGATCATTTCGTCAACTGGCAACAGGACCCGTTCGCCAACTATCAGGCGCGGCTCGCGTTTCCCGAGCCGACACGCGAGTTCCGCGTCACGATCGACCTGGTCGCGGAAATGGCGGTCTACAACCCGTTCGACTTCTTTCTGGAGCCGAGCGCCGAGCGTTTTCCGTTCACCTATGCGCCCGAACTGGCCGCGGAACTCGCGCCGTATCTCGTGCGCGCCGAGCCCACGCCGCGCTTCGCCGCGTTCGTCGAGTCGATCGACCGCACGCCGCGCGTGACCATCGACTTCCTCGTCGATCTGAACCAGCGCCTGCAACACGAAATCGGCTACCTGATCCGCATGGAGCCCGGCGTGCAGACGCCCGAGGAAACGCTGGAGAAAGGCTCCGGCTCGTGCCGCGACACCGGCTGGCTGCTCGTGCAGACGCTACGCGAGCTCGGGCTCGCCGCGCGCTTCGTCTCGGGCTACCTGCTGCAGCTCACGCCCGACGTCAAGGCGGTCGACGGCCCGCAGGGCGCCGAGGCCGACTTCACCGACCTGCACGCGTGGTGCGAGGTCTATCTGCCGGGCGCGGGCTGGATCGGGCTCGATCCGACCTCGGGGCTGCTCGCGGGCGAAGGCCATATTCCGGTGGCGTGCACGCCGGAACCCGGCAGCGCCGCGCCGATCTCGGGCGCGCTCGACGAATGCGAAGTCGAGTTTTCGCATTCGATGTCGATCTCGCGCGTGCTCGAAACGCCGCGCGTGACGAAGCCCTATACCGAAGCGCAATGGGCCGACATGCACGCGATGGGCATCGAGGTGGACGCCGCGCTCGCGGGCCAGGACGTGCGCCTCACGATGGGCGGCGAGCCGACCTTCGTGGCGGCGGGCGACCGCGACGCGCCCGAATGGAACACCGACGCGCTCGGCCCGACCAAGCGCCGCTACGCCATCGCGCTGATGGAGAAGTTGCGCGCACACTACGGCGCGCTGGGTTTTCTGCATATCGGCCAGGGCAAGTGGTATCCGGGCGAGCAGCTGCCGCGCTGGGCGCTGTCGCTTTACTGGCGCACGGACGGCGAACCTTGCTGGCGCGACCCCGCGCTCTTCGCCGACGAGCGCTCGCTCACCCACCACACGGCCGGGGACGCGCAGCGCTTCATCGCGCACCTCGCTGCGAAGCTCGCGGTCGATCCCGAACACGTGCAGCCCGCCTACGAGGACACCTGGTATTACCTGTGGCGCGAGCGCCGCCTGCCCGTGAACGTCGATCCGTTCGACTCGCGCCTCGACGACGAGATGGAGCGCCTGCGGTTGCGCCGCGTCTTCGACTCGGGCCTCGACACCGTGACCGGCTATGTGCTGCCGCTCGCCTGCGAGCGCGGCGAGCCTCTTGCGGCCCAGCCTGCCTTGCAGGGCCCGCGCTGGATCAGCGGCCCGTGGTTCTTCCGCGACGAGCGCATGTACCTCATTCCCGGCGACTCGCCGATGGGCTACCGGTTGCCGCTCGATTCGCTGCCGTGGGTCGCGGCGGGCGACTACCCGTGGCAGCACACACGCGATCCGTTCGCTGCGCCGGCGCCGCTGCGCAGCGCGGCCGAGTTGCGCATGCAGTACGAGGCGGACTTTGACGCAGCCGCCGCGCAGTTGCGCAGCGAGGGGAGCGCGGGAAGCAGGGGAAGCGCCGCCTACGCCGAAGGTGCGGGAGGCACCGGCGTGCCCTCCGCTTCCCATCGCTACCCCGAGCGCGGCGAGTCCGCCGCCTGGATCCACCGCACCGCACTGTGCGTCGAAGCGCGCGACCCCGCGCGCGCCGCGGGGCCGAAAGCCGAAGCCGCAACCTATGGCCGCGCGCAAGGCCAGTTGCACGTCTTCATGCCGCCGCTCGCCGAACTCGACGATTACCTCGATCTGCTCGCCGCCGTCGAAGCCACCGCCGCCGACCTTGCGCTGCCTGTCGTGATCGAAGGCTATCCGCCGCCGCGCGACCCGCGCCTGAAAATGCTCCAGGTCACGCCCGACCCCGGCGTGATCGAGGTGAACATCCACCCGTCATCGAGCTGGGACGAACTGGTCGAGCGCACCGAATTCCTCTATCAGGCCGCGCACGAAACGCTGCTCTCCACCGAGAAGTTCATGCTCGACGGGCGGCACACCGGCACCGGCGGCGGCAATCACCTCGTGCTCGGCGGCGCCACGCCCGCCGACAGCCCGTTCCTGCGCCGCCCCGACCTGCTCGCGAGCCTCGTGGCCTACTGGCACAACCATCCGTCGCTTTCGTATCTGTTTTCGGGCCTCTTCATCGGGCCGACGAGCCAGGCGCCGCGCGTGGACGAAGCGCGCAACGATCAGGTCTACGAACTGGAAGTCGCATTCGCCGAGATCCAGCGTCAGGTCGATCTGCTGCGCGGTTTCGGCAGCCCCTTCGACAACGGCCCGCGCGTGCCGCCCTGGCTCATCGACCGCACGCTGCGCAACATCCTCATCGACGTGACGGGCAACACGCATCGCGCCGAGTTCTGCATCGACAAGCTCTACTCGCCCGACGGCCCGACCGGGCGCCTCGGCCTGCTCGAACTGCGCGGCTTCGAAATGCCGCCGCACGCGCGCATGAGCCTCGCGCAGCAACTGCTGCTGCGCGCGCTCGTCGCGCGCTTCTGGAAAACGCCGTACACGCAGCGCCTCACGCGCTGGGGCACCGAACTGCACGACCGCTTCATGCTCTCGACCTTCGTGCAGATGGACTTCGACGACGTGCTCGCCGAAACGTCCAAGGCCGGTTTCGCGCTCGATGCCGCGTGGTTCGCGCCGCACTTCGAATTCCGCTTCCCGCTGGTGGGCGAGTTGCACACGAGCGGCATGACGCTCTCGGTGCGCCACGCGCTCGAACCGTGGCACGTGATGGGCGAAGAAGGCGGGGCCGGCACCACGGTGCGTTACGTCGATTCGTCGGTGGAGCGGCTCGAGGTGCGCGTGCTCGGCATCAACGAAAACCGCCATATCGTCAGCGTGAACGGCCGCGCGTTGCCGCTGCAGCCCACCGGGCGCGTGAGCGAGAGCGTGGCGGGCGTGCGCTTTCGCGCATGGCAGCAATCGGCGGCGCTGCATCCGACCATCGGCGTGCACGCGCCGCTCACGATCGATATCGTCGACACCTGGAATGCCCGCGCGATCGGCGGATGCCAGTATCATGTTGCGCATCCAGGGGGCCGCAGTTACGAGACGTTTCCGGTCAACGCCTACGAGGCCGAAAGCCGCCGGCGCTCGCGCTTCTTCACGACCGGCCACACGCCGGGGCCGGTGGAAGTGGCGCCGCCTGAGCGCAGCCTCGAATTTCCGTTCACACTGGATCTACGCCGCGGCTGATTGCGGCCGATAACCCGTCAATAGACCTAACCGAAGGCGCGCCTCGCGAATGAGGCGCGCTGCCACGACCCACGATCTTGCCGACCCAATCCACCCTGCCGTTCGATTCCTCCGCCAGCGACGACGAGGCGCGCGCGCCGCTGCGCACGCTGCCGGTGCGCGCCGGACACTGGGACGAGCTGCAAACGGCAGAAGGCGCACTGCGTGAGCCGTGGCGGCAGTTTTTCGGCCTGCTCGGCAAGCCGGGGGTGGCGGGATTCGACAGCGCGGCGGCATCGGTCGAGCGCCAGGTGCGCGAGAACGACATCACTTATAACGTCTACGCGGACGCGGGCGGACCGCGCCCGTGGTCGCTCGACGTGCTGCCGTTCATCATCGACGAAGCCGAATGGGCGCAGATCGAGCGCGGCGCAGCGCAGCGCGCGCGCCTGCTCAACGAGATCGTCGCCGATATCTACGGGCCACAAACGCTGCTTGCGCGCGGCCTGCTGCCGCCCGCGCTGGTGTTCGGCCACCCGGGCTACCTGCGCGCCGTGAAAGGCTTCGTGCCGCCCGAGGGCCAGTATCTGCAGATCGTCGCCCTCGACCTGGCGCGCTCGCCCGAAGGCCAGTGGACCGTCGTCTCGCACCGTACCGAAGCGCCCTCGGGCCTCGGCTACCTGCTCGAAAACCGGCTCATCGTCTCGAGCCTCTTCGCCGAGCCGTTTCGCACCATGCGGGTGCACCGCCTCGCGCCTTCCTATTCGCAGCTCGTCGCCACGCTCGCTGCGGCCGCGCGCGCGATCATGAGCGCCGACGAGCGCAGCATGAGCGGCGCATCCGCGCATATCGTGCTGCTCACGCCGGGGCCGTTCAGCGAAACCTACTTCGAGCACGTGTTCCTCGCGCGCTACCTCGGCCTCACGCTCGTCGAGGGCAAGGACCTCACGGTGCGCGACGACATGCTGTACCTCAAGACGCTGGATGGACTCGAACGCGTGCACGCGGTGCTGCGCCGCCTCGACGACACGTTCTGCGACCCGGTCGAGCTGCGCGCCGACTCGACGATCGGCGTGCCGGGGCTGCTGCAGGTCATGCGCGCGGGCAACGTGATGGTCTCGAACGTGCCGGGCGCGGGCTTCGTCGAATCCCCCGCGCTGCACGGCTTCATGCCCGGCATTGCGCGTGCGCTGCTCGGCGAGGACCTCGCGCTGCCGGGTATCGCGACCTGGTGGTGCGGCGAAGACGCGGCATGGCAAGACGCGCTTGCCCAGGTGCCCGAGGCGCTGCTCGTGCCGACGTGGCCGGGCGGGGCGAATGCGTCGGCGGCGCCAACGGTGCCGGGCCTTGCCGCCGGCCTGCAAACGCTCGCCGACTGGCGCGAGCGCATCGAGCAGTTGCCCGACGCGTTCACGGTGCAACAGCCGCTGCGCTACAGCTACACGCCGCGCTACGAGAACGGCGCCGGCATGCTCGGCGCGCGGCCGGCCGTCTTGCGCGTCTACGCGATCGCCGACCAGGAGTGCGGCTGGCGTGTGCTGCCTGGCGGCTTCACGCGCCTCGCGGCGGAACATCAGGAATCCGTATCGATGCAGATGGGCGGCAGCAGTGTGGATACCTGGGTGCTGTCGAGCCAGCCCGGTTCGACCTTCACGCTGCTGCCGAGCCCGATCAAGCCCGGCGAGCTGCACCGCGAGCGCCGCCGCGTGCCGAGCCGCTCGGCGGAGAACCTGTTCTGGGCGGGCCGTTACGGCGAGCGCGCCGAAAACGGCGTGCGCCTGTGCCGGCTGATTCTCGGCTCGCTCGAAGGCAGCGACGCCGAAGAGCTGTTCGGCACCTTCATCGAACTGGCCGCCGCCAACGGGCTCGTGAGCGCCACGGGCCATGAAGCGCGGCGCAGCCTCGACGACTTCGAGCGCGCGCTCGTGGCCAATTTGCACGAAAATGCGGGCGCAACGGGCATCGGCCGTACGCTCGCGAGCCAGGCCTACGCGTGCGGCGAAATTCGCGGCCGGCTGTCGAACGATCATTGGCGCACCGTGCTTGCCTCACGCAACGACTTCCGCGACGCCCTGCACGCGCTTTCGCTCGTGCCGGCCGCCGCGCGCAACGGCACCACCCTCGAATTCAGGCGGCCCACGCCGTACGACCGCATCGCGCTGATGGGCGCGCTCGACACGCTCGCCACGCAGCTGAGCGCCATCAGCGGCTGCCAGGGCGACCGCATGACCCGTGACGAAGCCTGGCGCCTGCTGTTCGCGGGACGCCATATCGAACGCGTGGCCACGCTCGCCACCATGCTGCGGATTGCCGCGCACGAGCGCACGCTCGCCACGCCCGCGGGCTTCGACGTGCTGCTGCAGCTGTTCGACAGCACGCTCACGTATCGCTCGCTCTATCCGGGGCGCCTCGAAGTGCCCGCCCTGCTCGACGTGATCGTGACCGACCCGACCAATCCGCGCGGCCTCTACGGCGTCTATGCGCGCCTGCGCGCGCGGCTCGACGAAATTGCCCAGGCCTCGCGCGGGCCGAGGCGTGAGCCGTTCGCCTCGCAGCTCGCGAGCGTCGAAGCGCTGCCCACGCTGGAAGTGCTTTGCGAGCCCGGCGAGGACGGCCGCTACCCGGCGCTCACCGCCCTGTGCGACAGTTTCGCCGAGCGCATGGCCGCGATGTCGAACGAGATCAGCGCGCGCTGGTTCAGCCACGCCGTGCCGCTCGCCGCGCAGGTGTGGTCATGAGCGGCACGCGCCTCGCGGTCACGCACCGCACGACTTATCGCTATTCGACGCTCGTCGAGACCGCGCAGCATCTCGCGACGATCCGTCCGCTCGACCTGCCGTGGCAGCGCGTGCTCGCGCACCGCGAACGCATCGACCCCGCGCCGTCGTATCAAACCAGCCGCCGCGACGCCTTCGGCAACGAGGTCCTCTACTTCTCGTTCGACGCGCCGCACGACTATCTGCAAATGACGAGCGAGACGAGCGTGCTGCTCACGCCGCGCTACGCTTCGCTTGACGCGGACGGCACGCCGCCTTGGGAAGATGTCGCGCATCGGCTGCGCTACACGGCGGGCGGCGCGTTCCATGCGGAGTCGGAGTTTTGCTTCGCTTCGCCGAATATCGCCTTGCACCCTGGATTGCGTGCTTACGCACTGGAGAGCTTCACGCCCGGCACCCCGGTACTGGCCGGCGCGATCGACCTGATGCATCGCATCCATATCGACTTCGAGTACCTGCCCTCGGCTACGGCGTTCGACACACCCGCCGCGCGCGCATTCGAACTGCGCCACGGCGTGTGCCAGGACTTTGCCCAGGTGATGATCGGCTGCCTGCGCTCGATCGGGCTCGCGGCGCGCTATGTGAGCGGCTATCTGCGCAACGACCCGCCCGAAGACGCGCCGCCGATGATCGGCGCGGACGCCTCGCATGCGTGGGTCTCGCTCTACGTGCCGCCCGCGCCGTCGGCATGCGCTGCTGGCTGGATCGATCTCGATCCGACCAACGACGTGCTCGCCGATCAGGGCCACGTGACGCTGGCCATCGGCCGCGATTACACCGACGTTTCGCTGCTGCGCGGCGTCATTCTTGGCGGCGGCGCGCATCGGGTGGACGTGGCGGTTAGCGTGAACGCGGACTGATCGCTTCGCTCAGCGCGCGCCTCTCCCCGCTCGCTCACGAACGCGACTGCAGCGCCTGAAAATGCGCCATCACACGGCTCACGCTGAGCAGCTTCGTCCATAGGAGCTCCTTGAGATTGCCGAACGGAATGACGTTGGGAGGCAAGACGATGTGGCCGGGCCCCCAGCGCGGGCGCCATGTACGTGCAAGTCCACGCCGCATGAAAAGCGTGAGCGTGGGGACCCCGATCGACGAAGCGAGATGCCCGAGTCCCGAGTCGTTGCCGATGAACCACGCGGACTCGGCAATCCACGTCGCCACGTCTTCCAGTCGCGGCAGTGTGTGAACCTCATACCCTTGCGCCTTGCTCTGCCGCCAGGCAGCAAACTCGCCGGGCGCCACGAGAAAACCCGGATGCAGGTGCGCCCGGCTGAGTTCGTTGGCAAGCGCGAGAAACTTCTCGCGGCTCCACATTTTTTCGCGGTGGCTGCCGGTGGGATGGATCACGACGCGATCCGCGAAACGGCCGCGCTGCACGCCCGGCGGCACGACGAGGCCGTTCGAATGGGTCACGTCCCGTAACGCGAATACATTCGCGGCAATGTCGGCGATGCGGTCGACCATGTGCTTCCCGCCGCCATATTCGGGCAGTTCGGCCAGACAGAGCGTCTTGCCCGAGCGGCTCAGCATCGGCCCGAACTCGGTCCGGCGCAGTTCGATTACCGTGTCGAAAGCGCCGGCGTACGCCGCCTGATACCCAACGGTCATGTGAGGAAACCAGGCCGCAAGCTGCTCGGCTACCCAGCCAAACACAACTGGACGGTAGCCATTTCGAATCAGGTTGTTGACGAGAACGAGCCCGATAAGGCTGTCGCCAATCGGCGGCGGCAATGCCACCGCGACACTGCCCTGGAGCTGGAAATTCATGTTCATGCGAGGGTTTGGCCAGAAGCAACCGGCTCGGTAAAAATTAGTAACGCTAACTATTTGTTCGACACTCATCAAAGTCACTGACAAGCGTTATCGCGAGGCCAATTTCAGGCCGTCAACGCCGCGCGTTCGCGCAGTACCCGAAAGGCGCGGTACACGCGTCCCACCGAAATCGATTCGCGCCACCACTTTTCCTTGAGGCCGGCGGTCGGCACCCACCACGGCGGCAGCACGATCTCGCCGCATTGAAAGCCAGGACGCCACCGCTGCGCGACACGCCGCCTGCGAAACACGGTCAGCGTCGGAATGCCGAGCGCCGATGCGAGATGGCCCAGGCCCGAATCGTTGCCGATAAACCAGCCCGATTCGTAGAGCCACGCCGCAAGGTCGGCCGTATCGCGAAACGAATTCAACGGCGCGGCGATGCCGGCGATCCTGGCAAGCGGCAGCCAGCGCGAGCGCTCGCTGTCGGCAACGACGAACTCAGGCGCGAAGCCTTCCCCGCTCAAACGCTGGGCGAGACCCATGAAACGGCGCGCCAGCCAGCGCTTGTCCGCTGTACTGGCCTCGGGGTGCACCGCTACGCGTTGGGCGTGACGGCGATGCGCAAGCTCCTGCGGCGCGCGAATGCCGTTCGATATCTCGACGGTTTGCAATCCGAAGCGATCCGCCGCGAAGGCCGCGAAGCGGTGCGCCATGCAGCGGCCATCGTCCGCGTATTCGATATCGTGCAGATCGACGAAACCCGCATGCCATGCGCGTAGCTGCTTGAACGGCCGGTCGCGGTGCATCTGTACCACGACGCCGAAACTTGCCAGCCGCTCGCGTGCGGCTTCCTCGCCGAGCGCCGGCTGCATCGACAAATGGGGAAACCAGCGGGCCAGCGACCACGCATGATTGCCGAATACTTCGACCCGCCAGCCCTCTCGCACGAGGTTGTGCGCGATGATCAGCAGATTCAGCGAATCCCCTAGCGCCGGCGACATCACGAACGCGGCGCTCTGTGCTGTCGCGCCCGCAACGGGCGGACACGTTGCAGGCGTGTCGTGCTGTGCGTGGCTCACGCGGTCGAGGTGTCGCATCGGTTACGTGTCTGTTCAGGGTTTCGCGGGGGTGCGGGGGATGCCATGGACACGCATGTTGCCACCGTGGCGCCGTTTCCGGGTTACATGATCTTTCTGCACGTTTCTTCCACGCCGC
Organism: Paraburkholderia acidiphila; assembly: GCF_009789655.1. Lineage (GTDB taxonomy): Bacteria > Pseudomonadota > Gammaproteobacteria > Burkholderiales > Burkholderiaceae > Paraburkholderia > Paraburkholderia acidiphila. The sequence goes on along the minus strand of NZ_CP046911.1, from coordinate 304,679 downwards.
ACCCGCGCGCGCGAACGTTACAGCGCCCGTTACACGTTAAGAAATAGCAATGGTTCTGAACTTCGGGAAGACGACTTCGTCTGCTACGCTGGTTTCACCTGACATTGCGCGGAAGGCCTCGACCGTGGATGAAGGGTGCTATACCTCCAACTCTTCGCACACCCGGCGCAACGCCGGGTTTTTTTCATCCGCGGGCCGCCGCCAGGTCCTGGTCGGGAAGCGCGTCGTCGGGGCAGAAAACATAACCATCCCGGTAACGCGTTTGTATATATTGGCGGCCGCAAGGCGACAGCCCGAGCAGCTTGCGCAGGCGGAAAACAACCACGTCGACGCTGCGTGCGTGAAGCGACGAATTGCGATCGATCATGTTCACAATGCGTTCGCGCGAAAGCGGCCGCAGGCGGTTTGCAGCGAACACCGCGAGCACGGCGAGGACCAAAGGCGGTGCGGGAATCTTGCGGCCGTCCCTGAACAGTTGATTGTCGATCGCGTCGAGTTCGAACCCGTCGAAAACGTATTTCGTTTCCCTGCGCGGCGAAGCGGGGTAATCGATCTTGCAGCGTAACGCGTGGTGCAAGCGCGCGAGCAGTTCGCGAGGATCGAACGGATCGACCATATAGTCGTTGGCGCCGAATTCGAACGCGAGCACCTTGTCCGCCACGTCGGCGGATTGACTCACGATGATCGCGGGCGTGAGCCACCCGCGTTCGCGCAGCATGCGCAGCGTTGCAATGCCGTCGATCGCGAGCGCGTCGTGCCGCAGGATGATGAGCGAAGGCGTTTCTCGCGCGAGGCGCTGCTCCAGCCGCTCGACGCCATACAGCACCGAAACGGCAATCTGCTGACGCTGCAAATAAGTACGCAGGTCGTCCCGATACGCCTGATCGGGTTCGACAAGCAGCACGTGGATGTCCATCGATCTGTCCCTTCCTGTGTCATGCACGGCATCCCATCCAGATCGAAGCGCGCGAACGGCATGCATGCGTTTCGATCTGCAGCGGATCATACGGAACAACGGTGCAGGAAAAAGAAGGGAAATCTGGAGAAAATGAGGATTCGGAGGGGCCACGCACACCTTACGGTACGCTTCAGGCGAAAATAGTGCCGAATATCTGCGCACTCACGTTTATTGCCTTTTGCTGAATCCGTCATGAAAGTCAGCGTCACCTCCAAACTCTTCCTCGCGATTCTTTCGGCTTGTGTGCTCGCCGCCGTGGCCATGGGCATCGCCGTGCGGACGAGTTTCGAATATGGCTTCGTGGACTTTCTGCAGGAGCAAGGCGCGAACGATCTGGCGGCGCTCGAGCAGGAGCTGGAAGCGTCGTATGCGCAGCATGGCAATTGGGATTTCGTTCACGGGCGCACGCAAGGCCGGCCCCCGTTCGATGGCGGGCCGCCGCCGGACGAGCCGCCGCGCGACGGCCGCCCGCCCGATGCGCCGGGCGGCTTCCACGACGACGGCGGCAACGGTGAACCCTTCACCCCCGGTTTTAACCAGCACTCGCGGGCATTCCGGCCGCCGTACAAGCTCTACGACGCGGACATGAGACTTGTCGCGAGCGAGGGTCCGCCCCCGCCGCCCGAGGCCGTACGCCATCCGCTTCGCGTCAAGGGTCGAACGGTTGGCTGGATCGCGGTGGCGGGACCCACCTCGCTCATCAATCAGGCGGAGCAGCGCTTCAAGAACCGCCAGATGCAGGCCACGTGGATCATCGTGGGCTTTACCATGCTGCTCTCCGCTGCCGTGTCGATCATCCTCGCACGCACGCTGCTCACGCCGATCAAGCGGATCGTCACGGCCACGCATCGCCTCGCGGGCGGTGACTACGCCACACGTGTACCGGCCAAAGGCCGCGACGAATTGCAGATGCTCGCGAGCGATTTCAACCGGCTCGCGGCGTCGCTCGAAAAAGCCGAAAGCGACCGGCGCGATTTTATCGCCGATATTTCGCATGAACTGCGCACGCCCCTTTCGGTGCTGCGCGGCGAACTCGAGGCGATCGAAGACGGCGTGCGCCGGCCCGACGCGGCGACGATCGCTTCTCTGCAGTCCGAAGTAGCGATGCTGAGTCAGTTGATCGACGATCTCTACGAGCTTTCGCTCGCGGACATCGGCCAGCTCTCGTTCGAGAAAGTGCCGCTCGACCTCGTACCGATCGTGGAAGCCGCATGCGACGTATTTCGCGAGCGCCTCGCTGCGAAGCAAATCACGCTGGAGTTCGATCCCGGCGACGCTCGTGCAACGCTCTCGGGCGATCCCTATCGCCTCACGCAACTCTGGAAAAACCTGCTGGAAAACGCACTGCGCTACACCAATGAGGGCGGCCGCGTGCGGCTCTCGGTCACGTCGAGCGACAGCCATATCCATGTCGATGTCCAGGACTCGTTCCCACCGGTTCCCGCGCCGCTGCTGCCCCATCTGTTCGACCGATTCTTCCGCGTCGATCCATCGCGCAGCCGTCAAAGCGGCGGCGCGGGTCTCGGACTCGCATTGTGCAAGCACATCGTGGAGCAACACGGCGGCACCATCGAGGCATCGCGTTCCCCGCTTGGCGGGCTGCGGATCCTCGTTCAACTTCCTCGCCTGAACACGCATCATGATTGATCCGACCATGCGGCCATCCATCCTCGTCGTCGAAGACGAGCCGAAGCTCGCTGCCCTGCTCGCCGACTATCTGGCGAAGGAGGATTTCGCCACGACGATCCTCTCCGACGGCCGGGAGGTCGTGCCCTACGTGCGCGAGCATCAACCGTCGATGGTGCTGCTCGACCTGATGCTGCCGGGGCGCAGCGGCCTCGACGTGTGCCGCGAGCTGCGCACGTTCTCCGCCGTTCCCGTGATGATCATCACGGCGCGCGTGGACGAAATCGACCGTTTGCTCGGGCTCGAGCTGGGTGCCGACGACTACGTATGCAAGCCGTTCAGTCCGCGAGAAGTCGTCGCGCGCGTCAAGGCGATCCTGCGCCGCGCCGAGCTGCTGGCGCGGGCGCATCAGGAAGCGGAAGGGACGGCGCTGTCGCCGTTTGCGATCGACGTGGCGCAGCACGCCGCCCGCCTGGACGGCCGGGACCTGCACCTCACGCCCATCGAATTTCGTTTGCTCGCGTTACTGCATGCGGGTCCGGGCCGCATTTACGCACGCGACTTCCTGCTGCGCGCGCTCTACGACGATCACCGTGTGGTCGCCGACCGCACGATCGACTCGCACGTCAAGAACCTGCGGCGCAAGATCCAGTCGATCCGGCCCGAGCAGGACATGATTCGATCGATCTACGGTGTGGGCTATCGTCTGGAGATAGCGCCTGCCGGCGAATGACGCCGGGCCACCGTGTAACACGAAAAGACGCTGAGGACAGGCGCGCGCAATCCCTGCGCGCGCCTGCATGCCATTTCGCGTTATGGCGCGATCGGCTTGCCGCTTGCGTCCTTGACCTTGTCCTTCCACTGCGACTTGATTTCGGCGACAACCGAGTCCGGCAACGAAATATAGTCGAGGCTTTCGGCGGCCGATGCGCCGTTCTTGAAGGCCCAGTCGAAGAACTTGAGCGTTTCCTTGCCCTGGTCCGGCTTGTCCTGCGCCGTGTGCAGCAGCACGAAGGTCGCCCCGACAACGGGCCACGCATCCTTGCCCGGCTCGTTCGTGAGGATCTGGTAGAACGACTTCTTCCAGTCCGCACCGGCGGCCGCGGCCTTGAACGTTTCGGTGCTCGGCTGAACAACGGCGCCCGCGTCGTTCTTCATCGCCGCATAGACCATGTGGTTCTGCTTCGCGTACGCCCACTCGACGTAGCCAATCGCTCCCGGCAGACGCTGCACGAAGGCCGCGACGCCGTCGTTGCCCTTGCCGCCCGTGCCCGTCGGCCATGCCACGGTCGTGCCTTCGCCGACCTTGGTCTTCCACTCGGGGTTGACCTTCGAGAGGTAGTTCGTCCAGATGAAGCTGGTGCCCGAACCGTCGGCGCGGCGGACCACGGCGATGTCGAGGTCAGGCAGCTTGACCTTCGGGTTCAGCGCGACGATGGCCGGATCGTTCCACTTCTTGATCTTGCCGAGGTAGATGTCGCCAAGCACCGGGCCCGACAGCGTGATTTCGCCGGCCTTCACGCCCGGCACATTGATCGCCGGCACGACGCCGCCAACCACCGTCGGGAACTGGAACAAACCGTCCTTGGCCAGCTGATCGTCCTTCAGCGGCGCGTCCGAGCCCGCGAAATCAACGGTCTTGGCTTGAATCTGCTTGATGCCGCCCGACGAGCCGATGCCCTGGTAATTCACCTTGCCGCCGCCCGACTTCTGATAGGCGTCCGCCCATTTCGTGTAGATCGGCGCCGCGAAGGTGCTGCCGGCACCGGTGATATTCGCCGCGTGGGCCATGCCCGTGCCCAGCGCGAGAATGACAATCGCAAATAGTCTGATTTTCATCCCGGACTCCTTAAAATCGTTATTGATGCGCTGGAAGTTACGTTTGCAATGTGACGATTGGGTGACACTGCAGTCGATCGCAGAAGTGAGCTTATGGATGGTGACGCGATCATTCAGAGTCCATATTGGCGAGGGCTCGCCGGATGCGTTCGCGTATGCGCGCAAGGTCGGCATCGCACGCACGGAATGCCGACGTAAACCGTATATACTGTTTATACAATTTTCAGACCGGAGATCGACATGACCACTGCCACCACACGCAAGCCCACAAAAAAGGCGTTCCACTTTCCGAAATCATCGGTAACCGGCGAAGAGCAAGGCGAAGCCACCGAGCCGGCGCAGGCCGCGCAAACGAGCAAGCCGAGCCGCAAGAAAACTGCGCCCAAAACGGCGGCACCCGTTAGCGCCGCAGTGGAGGCACCGGCTCCTGCGGCTGCGGAAAAGGCCAGGACCAAGCGGGTGAAGAAAGATAAAGTCGTGCGCGACAGTTTCACCATGCCCAAGACGGACTATCAGCGCATTGCCCTTCTCAAGCGCAAGTGCCTCGAAGCCGGCGTTGCGGTGAAGAAGAGCGAGCTTCTGCGCGCGGGTCTGCAATTGCTGGAATCGGCCCCACAGAAGCGGCTGCTGGCCGCGATCGCGGCGCTTGAAACCGTCAAGACAGGCCGTCCGGCCAAAGGCGACGAAAACGCGTGATGCACGCGTAGCGTTGGTGATGGGAGTGGGCGATGCCTGTGGCAGGCGGATGCAGCGGGATTGAGCGCCGGGAGCGCTCAATCCCTCACCGCGAAGGATGTGGTGTTACTTCCTGCGCCGCTGGTTGACGAGCCGCAGAATATCGTTCGTTGGCCCGCTCGTCGCGAGGCGCTGGATGTCGTCGAGATGCACCCAACGGCACCTGGCTATCTCGCTGCTCGGCCGTGCCTTGGCTTGCCTGGGTATTTCGCAGGAGAACACGTGATGATGTTTCTGCTTGCCGCGAAGGTCGAACAGATACCTGGCCGCCTTACCGGAGAGCCGGGTCTCCTCCCTGAGTTCTCGTAGCGCGGTTTCCATAAGATGCTCGCCGCGCTTCAATATGCCGCCCGGTAGTGCCCACTTCGACTGACTGCGTGCTACCAGGAGAATTCGCTTACCTCTGCGACAAATCACGGTGGCCCGTTTCTTCAACTCGAACTCCCACTTCGTTTCCGGGGTGCCTCTCGGTGCATGTGCATTGCTACGCCTGACTTAGCTAAGCATCGTAATACAGAAAATCAGAAGTTCAACCTGCTGAAAGCGCGATGGCCGCTACCTTGCCAGATTTTAATTATTTCATCAAACCGTCATAAAGATCGAATTAGCCGCCGTCTCTATGGTATGGTTTTGCCCAAACCTATTTTTGTCGGACTCGAGGCTGCAATGGATATGGACGGTGACTGGCCGTTACCACGGCCGCGCACTCTCTTCAAAACCGATCGGCGGCGCTCCGCTGCATCACTCACCAGCAAGAACTCGATTGCCAGCACCTTTTCGTCATTGGCCATGCCCGTGGTCAACGAAGCGGTGCAAAGAGCGAAAGCCCTGGCGACAGAAGCCGACCCCGAAGCCTTTCATCAGCTTCGTGTGGCGTTCAGAAAACTTCGTGCCTTGTATTGGGCGTACTCCCCCTGGCTCGGCGAGGAAACCACCGCGCAAGCCAGCGACGAATTCAAGCGGCTGGCTGCCGTGGCAGGTGGAACGCGCGACTGGGACATCGCAGGCGAGCTCCTGAGAACCGCGCAGAAGTCGGACGCCTCCATCGAACCGCTCGTGAGCGCCGCGCGTGAGAAACGCGCACAGGCGGTGGCGCATAGCCAGGCGATGATCGACAGCGACGCCGTCGAGGCTTTTCTGGCCGACGCCCTGTATCGCGCACAAATCACGCTGCACTCGTGTTGCAGTGATCTTCCGATCAGCGCGTTCGCCAGGAAGCGAGTCCGGATGGCGCAGCGCACGCTTCGAAAGCGCAGCCGGCGCGCCGTGCAAAGCGAGGCGGGCCACGAAGAGAGTCTCCATGACGTGCGCAAGGCCGGTAAAAAGCTGCGCTATCTGCTCGAGTTTTTTCAGCCGGTAATCAAGGGCGAGCACGAACGCACCCTCAAAGCGCTGACGTCCGCGCAAAAGATGCTGGGCGAGTTCAACGACATTGCAGCGAGCGAGACCTTGATCCGCAACACGACGTTCGACAAGGTGCCGGCCGACGTCGTCGAGAAGTCACTGCAATGGCTGGAAAGGGTCAAGTGTCAACGCATTGAAGAGGCCTCGCGAAGCGTCAAAGCCATATCGGCCTAAGCCAGCGCCACCACCATCACTGGCAAGTCACGACGCTGACAGGCAGGTTCTCGCTCGCCATACCGAGTCTCTCGTGCGATGCCGTGGTGATGGAACCGCCCGGCGGCAGGCATGTCGATTGCCCCATCCCCCCGCCCTGGGTTTGCGGCGCGCCGTTGTTGAACGACTGCCACGTGATGACGACCGAGGCGCCGCAATTGTTGATCAGGTCGGTGTAGTCGAGTCCGAGTTTGGCGTTCTTCCCGCGATACTCCCGGTCAATGCAGTCGGTCGAAAGCTCGCTCGGCTCGAAGCGCGGCGAAGCGATTGGCGCGGTGGGCGCGGTGGCCGCGGTGGGCGCGGTTGGCGCCGCGCGCGCGCCAGCGGCACTGGCGGCGCAGTGCACCACAAGCATCAGGAACAGGACGGCAAGTCGGCTGTTAGCCAGATTGCGGCAAGCTGACATTCCTTCACCTCGTTTTTCGGGTGTCGATCAACGTCAGTTAGCTTCCCGCAGAAGCAGGCGTCAAGCGTCAGGCGGCGGCTTACGTGGGCAAACAGACAGTCTGCGCCACCTTTTATTCAGGAATTCGAAATGACCTCACAGGGCCTGCACCTGCACTGCGGGTCCAGGCGCGCCGCCCACGCTGGGCGCAATCACGAGGTATCGGCGGTGGTCGGCGACACCCGGTGTGGCTGGCGTGCCAGGCGCGACGACTTGCCGGATCTGTCCCAGCGTATTGACGATTGCCGAGCCGGCCGGATTGGTCTTGAAACTCGCGAGCACGTCAATGCGGCCACTGCCGTCGGCGTGGTCGGAAAGACCGAGAAAATACGTCTGCCCCGCCTGCAACCCGGTAACGGCCGCCTGCAGGACCTGCAGCAAGCCCTGATCGAACAACGCCACTGAAGTGGGCGCACTGCCCTGCCCGGCTGGCGCGCCACCCACCGGAACCAGCGTCACGTGCGCCGCCTCGCCCGCCGCGCCGAGCGGCTGCGTGTTGGCCATGCCATCGCCTTGCGGCACGGCGTCGGGCACATAGGCCACGGCTTGGGGCGCCTGGCCGACCGGCACCGTGGCGATGACCTTGTTGGTCAGCGTGTCGATAGCCGTCATCGCATCGCCGTTTTCGAGGCCCACGTAGACACGCGTGCCGTCGCCGGACGGCCAGATGCCGTGCGGCAGGCTGCCGACGGCGATGGTCGCCACCTGCGAAAAGTCGTCGGTACGAAACACCTTGATCTGGTTCAGGCCGCCCACCGTGACGTACGCAAACATGCCGTGGGCATTCTGCACGATGTTCACATGATTGGTGATCGGCCCCGTATCGAGCGTTTTTAGCAGTGCAAACGGCGGCCGCGCGTCGAACACCTGAGTCTTGCCCACGTCCTTGAGCGTGAACCAGACCTGCCGGCCATCCGGCGTGGCCGCAATGTTCGGGCAGAACGGGCTCGCCTGCGTGACCTTCGCCACGATCTGGTGATCGGCGACCGAAACAACGTCGGTTTCCGGGTTGAAGGACGAACAGATATACCCGTACTTTCCATCCGGCGAGAAGATCTGCATGCCCGGCCCGGCTGGCACGACAATGCGCGTCTTCTCTTCGAAGGTCTTTGCGTCGAGCACATCGACGTAATTCTCGCCGCGCACGGTCACCCACACCTCATTGCCGTCCGGCGTGAAAAAGGCCTCGTGCGGAGAGCGGCCCACATAGGTCACGTGCTTGACCGAATTGGTTTGCGTATCGATAAACGTCACCGAATTCGAGCCGATGGAAACAATGGCGAGTGTGCGGTGATCGGGAGAAAAGCCCATTCCGTGCACGAGCAACTGACCGTGATACAGCGGGCTGAAGTTGGCCGGCGTCGGCTCCCCGAGCCGGATCACGCCGATCAAACGATTGGCGGCGGGATCGATGACCGAAACGGTGTTCGAAAACTGATCAGACGAATAGACGCGGTCGCGATGACTGACCGGAATATCGGCAGCCGTGAGGGAGCCTGGGACCTGCCCCGCTTCGGCGAGCGTCGAGGCAGCCAGCCATGCGGCAATCATGCCCGCGCCAAGGATGAGGTGGGTGTTCATGACGTTGTCTCCTGCGTCGTGACGCGAGTGGGTCAGTGGGACATCGGCGCCGGCGCGGCGAGCGCGTCATGCACCGCAAGGCGCATGGCGACGATCTCCTGCTGTTGCTCGACCACGATCTCCTGAGCAATCCTGCGCAGCTGTTCGTTGTGTCCATGCCGCAGTTCCGCCATGGCCATGTCGATCGCGCCCTGGTGGTGCGGAATCATCGTTGCGACGAAATCGCGGTCGATATCGCCCGTGGGCCTCGCCGCCATGCCGGCCATCATCTTCGTCATGGCCGCGTCGTTTTCGGAAAGAAACAAGCCTTCTTCGCTGTTGCGGGACGGCCCCGCGTCGCTCGACGGCGCGGCGCACAGCCCGGCCAGGGAAAGCACGGCCGCACCGCACACCATTGCTCGTAAAACGAGTCGTATTGCAGCGTTCATGACGTCCCCTCCGTATCGGTCGAATCGCATTCGACGTGATGGCAAACAGCCCAATAGCCGATTTACTCCATGCGGACCCCAATCGCTTGCGCATTGACGAGCGGCGAAACGTTGTCAAACGCTTTGCTGCTTCCGGGCCCTGACGAGCCGAGTGGAATAACTGCCTCGATCTCGTGTTCGTACCGTCAAGTTCGCACAGGCGGGCGTACCATCAATGCTCGTCGCATGAAGGTTGCGCGCGGCGGCCCGACCGACTCGCATGTTGCCGGGCACCGCACTGCAGATTAGCCGCTTCACGGCGGCAAGGAGCGCTCCATGGCCGCCGGCATCGAGCTTCAGGATCAAGGACGGCAACTGCTGCCGTTTCGCGAGTCGGTATTGGCGATGCTCGGCGTCGCGTCGGTGTCGATGCTGATCGCACTCGATCAGACCATTGTCGGCACCGCGTTGCCGCGCATCGTTGCGGAGCTCAAGGGCTTCGAACTCTATGCATGGGTGGCGACGGCCTACATGCTGGCCTCCGTCATCACCATTCCGATCTTCGGGCGTCTGGGCGATCTGTTCGGCCGCAAGCCGTTCATGCTCGCCGCCATTCTGCTCTTCACCCTCGCATCGGTGCTTTGCGGGGTGGCGAACAACATGCTGTTTCTCGTGCTTGCGCGCGGCCTGCAAGGTATTGGCGGCGGCATCATGATGGGCACAGTATTCGCGACCGTCGCCGACCTGTTCCCCGATCCGAGGTTACGCCTGCGCTGGCTGGTGTTCGTCACCTCCGCGTTTGGCATTGCGAACATGGTCGGGCCCACGCTCGGGGGCATGCTGACGCAGCACGGCAGCTGGCGGCTCGTGTTCTTCGTCAACGTGCCGGTGGGTCTCGTCGCGCTCTTCTTCGTGCACGCGTTCCTGCCGCATCTGCACCATGCGCGCGAGGGGGCGCGGCTGCGTCTCGACTGGCTCGGCGCTTGCGTCGTCGCTGTCACGTTCGGCGCGCTGCAGTTGTTGATCGAGCTGTGGCCGAAGCAAGGATGGACCACCACGACCATCGTGCTGGCCACAATCGTGCTGGTCTTTTCGCTCACGCTTTTCTTCTGGGAAAAGCGCATGGGCTATCCGATCATCCCCGTGGACATGCTGCTCGATCGCAAGCTCGGTCCGCTCTTTGCGATGTCGGTGCTCGGCGGGTTCGCGTTGTTCTCGCTCGTTTTCTACGTGCCGCTGCTATTTCAGGGCGGCTACGCGATGTCGCCGCGCGCCTCGGGCATGCTGATCACGCCGCTCCTGCTCGGCACGACGGTGGGCAGTTTCGTGAACAACCGCGTGGTCACGCGCATCCGGCGCGCCAACGCGATTCTCTATGTCGGCTTCGCACTGTCCGCCTTCGCGAGCCTCGCGGTGGTCGTGCTGCGAGGCAACGAGCCGCATCTCGTGTGGATGGCGTGCATGGGCGCGAGCGGCCTGGGACTGGGCCTCGTGGGTACGAGCCTCACTGTTTGCTCGCAGCAGATCGTCTCGCGTGACCATCTCGGCGCCGCCACGGCGATGCTGCAATCTCTGCGCACCTTCGGCGGCATGCTGGGCACGGCGATGACCGGCGCGCTGCTCGGGCATCTCTACACCATGGGCGTGAATCGTTCGCTGGACTCGTATCAGGCAACGCAGTGGTTCAAGTCGTTTGCGAGTCCAGAACTGCTCGTGGACCGCGCCGACCAGGCCGCGCTGATCAGCCGCCTCGTGAGCGCCGGTCACGCCGGCGACGCGATGATGAGCTCGGCGCGCGGCGCGCTCGTGGAATCGATCCACATGGGCCTTGTCGTCGCCGCGCTCGCCGCGCTCGCCGGCCTGTGTCTCGCGTGGTTCGTGCCGCCGGTACGGGTCGGGTATCTCGAGGCGACGCGGCCGTAATTGAATGGTGAATCGCAACGGCTCGGGGCCACTCGTCAAGCGCTGAACACCGAGGCCTGCGATTTCGCGAGGCTCGCAAGCGCATCGACCGCGACCTTCACCTTCGGCTGCAAATGCCGCGTCTTTTGCCAGATGGCGTGGATCGGCATCGTGGTCGCAAATTCAGGCAGCACTTCGATCAGCGAGCCCTCGGCAAGCGCCTCTCTCGCGAGCCACCCAGGCAACTGCGCGAGACCGCACCCGGTAAGACACGCGCACAGCAGCGCATCGCCATCGGTCAATGCATGGCGCGGGGGAATCTCGTAGTACTGCGCCTCGCCTGCAACGTTGCTCAAGAGCCACTCCGGCCGGCTGCCGCGCTGCCAGCCGATCAGGCAATCGTGCTTCGCGAGATCCGCACGCGCGGCAGGCGTGCCGCGCCGTTTCAGATAAGCCGGCGCCGCGCAAATCACGAGTCGCTGCTCGCCGAGCTTGCGCGCGATGAGATCGGGGTAGTCCTCCAGCATGCCAATGCGCACGGCGAGGTCGATGCCTTCGCTCACCATGTCGACCGCGCGGTCACGCAACGTGATCGAAAGGTCCAGACGCGCGTGACGTTGCGCGAGTTTCAGCAACGCCGGCACGATGTGCCGCCGCCCGAATGTCGTGGGCAGATCGACCCGCAAGCGGCCGATGGGCTGCCTGCGGCCCGTGGTGAGCAGCGTCTCGGTTTCGTCCAGCTCGTCGAGAATGCGGCGGCAGCTCGCCAGATACGCTTCGCCCTCCGTGGTCAGGTCCAGCCGCCGCGTGGTCCGGTGCAGCAGTTGCACGCCAAGGCGCGCTTCGAGGCGCGAAATGCTCTTGCCCACGGCCGAGCCGGTAACGCCGAGCGTATCCGCGGCGGCGGTGAGGCTGCCGCCATCCACGGCGGCGACAAATTCACGAATACCCGCAAAGCGATCTTCCATGGCTTCATTCTGGAATATGAGGATCGAATGAATGGAATTCTAGCCACTAACTCGACCCAGCGGACCGAATTAGACTGCGTTCGACGCATGGCGCTCGTGCCATGCCACGTCAAATACAGAGGAAACGACGATGAAAGCATGGCTCCTGAAGGACTTCGGTCTGCATAACTTGCAACAAGGCGAGGTGCCCACGCAAACGCCGAAGGAAGGCGAATTGCTGGTCAAGGTGGGCGCAGTGTCGTTGAACTACCGCGACAAGGCGATCATCGACGGCATTTACGAACCGCACCGTGTTCCCAAGCCGCTGATCCCCGTTTCCGACGCGGTGGGCACGGTCGTGGCGGTGGGCCCGAACGTGAGCCGCTTCGCCGTGGGCGAGCGCGTGAATTCCACGCTCTATTCGCGCTGGCTGGACGGCGCGCCCGGCCCGAACGAGCCGGACTACTGCCTTGGCATGCCGCTGCCGGGCGGCCTCGCCGAGTACATGATCATTCACGAGGAAAGCGCGGTGCGCGCGCCGGCCATGATGAGCGACGAAGCGGCTTCGACCTTGCCGATCGCCGCGCTCACGGCCTGGTATGCGCTCATGGATGTGGGCCGCTTGCAGGCGGGGCAGAGCGTGCTCGTGCAGGGCACGGGCGGCGTGTCGATCTTCGCCGCGCAGATCGCCGCCGCGCACGGCGCCCGCGTGATCGCAACCTCGAGCAGCGACGCGAATCTTGCCAAAGTGCAGGCGCTCGGCGCGAGCGCGGGCATCAACTACCGCACGCATCCCGAGTGGGCGAGCAAGGTGCTCGAACTCACCGAAGGCCGCGGCGTGGACATCACCATCGATGTGGCCGGCGGCAACGGGCTGAATCAATCGATCGCGGCCACGCGCGTGGCCGGCGTGGTGGCGCAGGTGGGCTTTCTCACGGGCCAGACCGCGGCCCTCGACCTCATGCCGCTGATATTCCGGCAAACCACGATCCGCGGTATCGCCGTTGCGCCGCGCGCGTCGTTCGAACGGATGAATCCGTTCCTCGACAAACACCGCATCCAGCCTGTCGTCGACCGCGTCTACGCGTTCGACGAAGCCGTGCAGGCATTCGAGCATCTGGCGCGCGGACCGTTCGGCAAGGTCGTGATCAAAGTAGGCGCCTGAGGCAATCGAGGCGATCGGGCGCCCAGGGGGCAGACCAAAGCGGGCGTTTTCGCCACACCGCACCCCGCAAAGGTTGACGCACTGAATGCGCCGCCATTACCCTTGCGCGCTGATGGTTCTCGGCGACGGGATCAAAAGGGAACGCAGTGCAAGACTGCGGCTGCCCCCGCAACTGTCAGCGGCGAGTCCATGCCACAAAGGGCCACTGGGAAACCGGGAAGGCCGGCAACGGACGTCGACCCGCGAGCCAGGAGACCTGCCATCAGCCGAGTCCAGCAGCCGCAGCGGGCGCGGATCCCCAATGCGCAAGCACCGCCCATGCGGCGGGCGCCCGTTGCAAGGACAGCCCTATACAAGCGCTGTTTCCAGCCACCGCATCATGAAGTTTCGTCATTTCGTTTTGACTTCCGCCGCGCTCGCCTGCGCGTGGCAAGCCGCGCATGCCGCCGACGCATCGCCCGCCCAGGCACAGCAGCAAGCCAGCGACGACACCACGTTGCCCAATATCCTCGTCGTGGGCGACACGCAGCATCTGCCGCAATCGTTCGACCAGCGCTACGCGACCACCCAGGTGCTCACGCGCGAAGACCTCGACCGCGTCTCCCCCGCCGACCCGAGCATTGCGCAGGCGCTCGCCACGCTGCCCGGCGTCACCGTCTCGCAGACCGGCGGGCCGGGGTCGTACACGGGCGTGAGCATCCGTGGGTCGTCCGCTGACCAGGTGGCCGTGTTCATCGACGGCATACGCGTGGGCTCCGTGACCACCGGCACGGCCGAATGGGGCGATCTCGCGACCGCTTCGTTCGACCGCGTGGAGGTGATCTCGGGCCCCGCAGCCGCCTCGTTCGGCGCGGACGCCGTGGGCGGCGTCGTGCAGCTCTTCACGCGCCATGCGTCGAACCAGCCGAACCAGACCACCGTATCGTTCGGCGGCGGCTCGAACAAGACCTTCGACACGCAGGTGCGCACCTCGGGCACGATCGGCTCGGCCGGGCCGCTTTCCGCGTTGAGCGGTCTCACGTATTCGCTGGGCCTGCACGACTACAACACGGCCGGCATCGACGCAACGCAGCCCTGGGCCTACGGCCACGAAGACGGCCGCAACCCGTACCACGCGCAGAACCTTGACGCGCGCCTCGGCTACGCGCACGACAACTGGTCGATCTCGACCTTCGCGCTTTACCACCGCTCCGATCTGTCGTACGACAACGCGGGAGGCAACGACCGCCAGCGCGACAACCAGCTCACGACCGGGCTCGCGTTCCACCTCGACATCACGCCGACCACGCAGTTCGATCAGTCGGTGGGCTACGCGACGGACCGTCAGCTCCTCTATTCGAACGACCCGACGATCCCGACCGACGAGATCGACTCGACGCGCTTTTCCACCTCCACGTCGCTCACGCATCAGGAAAGGGGCCACACGCTCTTCGGCATGCCGCTCGACGGCGAGACCAAGCTCGCCTACGACTACACGCGCGAACTGGCGTTCCTGCCTGTGGATGTGCCGGGCGGCCTGCCCGCGCGCAACGATTCCGCCGTGTCGATGCATCAATCGACGACGCTCGGGCCCGTCACGCTGTTCCTCGCGGGGCGGCACGAGATCGTGCAGGGGGAATCGGTCAATACGGGCAATGTCGCGCTCTCGTGGGCAATCACGCCGGTCTACACGGCACGCGTTTCATATGGCAATGCGTTCCGTTTGCCCACCTTCAACGACCTGTACTATCCGGGCTACTCGAACCCCAACCTGCTGCCCGAGCGCAGCGACTCGGTCGAGGCCGCACTCGATGCAGTCACTTCGATCGGCACCTTCACGGCAGCGGTGTACGACACGCGCGTGCACGACCTCATCACGTACAACTCGCAAACCTTCCTGCCGGTGAACGTGGGCCGCGCGCATATTCAGGGCATCGATCTCTCGTACAAGGGCACGCTTGGCAACTACACGCCGGTGAGCCTCACGGTGGGGATACTGAATCCGCAGGACGTGACCGACCAGACCTGGCTCAATCGCCGTCCGCGCCAAACGGTAAGCCTGAACGTGGATCACACGTGGGACGAGTTCCAGCTGCACGCGCTCAGCACCGGCGTCTCGCTGCTGTATAACGGCTCGACGTTCGACGACCAGCTCAACACGATCTACCTGCCTTCGTGGACGACGGTGAGCCTGCGCGCGTCGTACAAGGTCAATGCGCATCTCGCGCTTTCGGCCACGCTCGCGAACGTGTTCAACCGGCAGTATGTGACCGCCTATGGGTACAACACGCTCGGGCGCACGGCGTTCGGCAAGGTCACTTATACGTTCTGAGCACGCCCTGATGCGTTGCGTGCGAGCGGGTGCGCTCAGTTCTTCGGCCCGCTCGCCTCGCCTTCACGCCTGGGCCGCCGCACCGCACGAATCTTCCCGCTGTTGCCGCCGCCGCAAAAGAACTGCTCGCGGCCATCGGACTCCAGCCCCGAAACAGCGGTTCCGGGCGGCATGTCGAGTTGTTCCAGCACTTCGCCGGTGCCCGGATCGATATGCCGCAAGTCGCTTTCGTCGCCCTCCCAGGTGCCGTGCCACAGCTCGCCGTCCACCCACGTCACGCCCGTGACGAAGCGGCTCGATTCGAGCGTGCGCAAAATCGCGCCCGTCTGCGGATCGATCTGATGGATCTTGCGCTCGCGATACACCCCGACCCAGAGCGTGCCGTCCGCCCATGCGAGCCCCGAATCGCCGCCGCCTCCGGGCGCGGGAATCGTGGCGAGCACGCGGCCCGTTTCGGGGTCGATCTTGTGGATGCGGTCCTCGGAGATCTGGAACAGATGCCGCCCGTCGAAGGCCGTGCCCGCGTGCGCCGCGACGTCGATCGCGCGCTGCGTCTGGCCGCTCTCCGGGTCGAGCGAGGCAATGCGCTCGCCCACGGCGAACCACACCTGCTTGCCGTCGTAGGTGACCCCACCTACTTTGTCGATGCCGGGAAAAGGACCGTACTCGCGGACGATTTCGGCGGTCGAACGTTTCATGCTTTTCTCCTGGGATCAAGGGACAGGCACTCATCCTAATCGCCGGGCAGCGGCGCGGGGAGTAACAAGGTCGTCGCGAATCCGGGAACAGGCGGTGTGGTCCAGCGGCGCGCGCGGCCATAGCCGAACGACTGCACCTTGTCCGCCGTGGCGAGCGAATCGAGCGCGCGTTGCACGGTGCGCTGGCTCGCGCCGAGCGCGAGCGCCAGCGCCGAACTCGACCATGACTCGCCGTCGGCAAGAAAAGCCAGCACCGCTGCGTGCTTTTCTTCCACGGGCCGCGCCAGCACCACCACTTCGCTCGCGTTGCGCGGCGCGAGCGCAAAGCCTTGCTGCGTCGAGCCGATCTCGGCCACGTCGCGCAACAGCGTGCGCAAGCGGCCGATTTCCACGCGCAGCCGCGCGCGGTGCGTTTCGTCGGCGTGTTTCGTGCGAAAGGCACGAGCGATCAGCACGTCGCGCGGCACGTCGGCGGGCCACGCCTCGGCGAGCGCGCGGGCGAGCACGAACAGCACGGGCCGCCTCGCGAGCTCGACGATCGTCGCGCCCTCGCGCGCGACGTAGCGGCACGCGTCCACGACGAGCGCCTTTGAGGCGAGCAGCGCCTCGACGTCTTCCAGCAACAGCACCCGCTCCTCGCCGCGCGCAATGAGACGCGCGGCCGGCGAGGTCAACAGCCGCGCGGCGCTCTCGATCTCGGCGCTCAGCGCGGCGATGCCCGCCTCGCGCGCGGCGCGTGCAGCCTCGGCAAGCGAGCGCCGCGCGGCCTGCGTTTGAATGCGCCGCATCGCAATGCCCGCGGCAATCAGCTCGTGCGCCGCGCGCAAGGCGGGCGGCAGCGGCGCGGGATCGGCTTGCGCGAGCATGCCGCCAGCCTCGTCGAGGCGCCCGATTAGCAGCAAGCGGCGGATTTCCAGGTAGCGCGCGTGCGCGGCGTTGAGGCGGTCGCCATGGGTCTCGAGCGTTTGCCGCGCCGCAGCGAGCGTATCGGTCGGCCAGCCGAGATCACGCGAAGCGAGCGCGATCTCGGCCTCAGCGACCACGCAGCGCGCTTGCGCCACGGCCTCGCGCGCGCCGAAGCCGCGCGCCGCGCTGCGCAGCAGCGTTTTCGCGCGGGCAAAGTCGCCGAGCTGCGCCATGGCGATGCCGCGCAGCGCGAGCGCGGGCGCATCGTCGCGCAAGGCGACCCGGTTCAGCGCGCCGAGCGGATCACCGGCCGCGAGCGCGTGTGCCGCAGCCGTAATCAGCGAATCCATGGTCATGCGAATCCCGCCACACTTGTCACTCCCCTGGCTCCTCGGTCCGCGCCTAATCTAACACGGCGATCAAACGAATCATCGATCGAACGACGCGGCGGTGCGCACGGCACGCCGTCGCCCCAGTGAATCCATAGGAGGACCAGGCAATGGCAACCCATACCACAGGAACGCGCGAAGACTGGCTTGCGGCACGTATCGAACTGCTCGCGGCCGAAAAGGAGCACACACGGCGCGCGGACGCGCTGGCCCAGCAGCGCCAGGCGCTACCGTGGGTGCGTGTCGACAAGACGTATCGATTCGAAACCGAGGATGGCGGCGCGACACTCGCCGATCTCTTCAAGGGGCGCTCGCAACTGCTCGTTTATCACTTCATGTTCGGGCCGGACTACGCGGCCGGCTGCCCGTCGTGCTCGTCGATTGCCGATGGCTTCGACGGCATCGCCGTGCATCTTGCGAATCACGACGTTCGGCTCATGGCCGTGTCGCGCGCGCCGCTGCCCAAATTGCTGGCTTACCGCGAGCGCATGGGATGGGATTTCCCGTGGGCCTCGTCGAGCGGCAACGACTTCAACTTCGATTTCAACGTGTCGTTCACCACGGCACAGCAGCGCGCGGGCGACATCGAATACAACTACGCGCGCAGCGGCCACGCGATGGACATGAATCCGCCGCCCGCGCCCGTTGCCGAGTTCGCGGCGAGTTGCGGCACCGACGCGGCGACCTACACGCGCGACCGTCCGGGCCTCAGCGCATTCGTGCTGGAAGACGGCGTGGTCTATCACACGTATTCGACCTATGCGCGCGGCCTGGATGGCGTATGGGGCATGTACCAGTGGCTCGACCGCGCGCCGAAGGGACGCAACGAGACCGGCATCTGGTGGCACCGGCACGACGAGTACACGCGAAGCTGAGGCGCATCATGGATAACGTCGGCATGACGGTACGGCGGCACGGCGGTCTGGCTCCGCGTGCGATTTTCTTTGGCGTTGCGTCGCTGCTATTCGCGGCGAGCGCGGCGGTGACATTCGTCTGGTGCGCTTCGATGGAGGCGATGGGCGGCACGCCCATGCCCGGCGGCTGGACGATGTCCGCGCTGTGGGCGCCCATGTGCGGGCGCACGTGGTTCGACGCCGCAGTATCGTTTGCCGGCATGTGGAATGTGATGATGGTCGCGATGATGTTGCCCGCGCTCGCGCCGGCTTTGTGGCGGTATTTCGAGGCGATGGGCGATCAACGCACGGCGCGTGCGGGTGGGATGACCGCGATGGCTGGGGTGGGGTACTTCTTTGTGTGGCTCGCCGTCGGAGTGCTCGTATTCGCGGCGGGCGCGCAACTCACCGCGCTGGCCGTCGCGTCGCCTGCGCTGGCGCATACCGCGCCGGCCGTGGCGGGGGGTGTCGTCGCGATCGCGGGCGCGTTGCAGTTCTCCGCGTGGAAAGCGCGCTGGCTTGCGTGCTGCGGGTATTCGCCGGCGTGCGGGCACGCGCGGCTCGATGCTCAGGCGGCGCTGCGTCACGGCTTGAGGCTCGGTCGGCACTGCCTGTGCTGCTGCGGGAATCTGATGGCGGCGCTGCTCGCAGCGGGCGTGATGGACCGGCCCGCGATGGCGCTGGTCGCGGCGGCCATTGCCGCGGAAAGATGGATGCCGGGTGGCGCAAGAGTCGCGCGGGGGATCGGGGCGGCTGCGATTGCGGTGGGCGTGGTAATGGTCGTGCGGGCGGTCACTGCATAAAAAAATCGCCGTTCCGCACCCGCGAAACGGCGATAAAACGCTCCGACTCTAACGTCGAACTCACGCCGCCAGACTCGCGCCTGCACACGAGTCCGATCGACGCTCCGGACTGTTATTAGCAGTCCGGAGTAACAGCAAGAGGCCGACTGGAGTCAACCTCCGTGCTGCTGGGCGAAGCCCGGTGCGGCCAGGAGGACTCCCGGCCTCACCGCACTCCGCGCCTCTTGTGGCGGCTCACATGCCGCCTAAAGGTTTCTGAACCGTCAGCTTGTTTGTCACCGAGGCCACGCCGGGCACGCCCCTGGCGATCTCGGCCGCTCTATCCACCTGCGCGGCATCCGTGACCGTGCCATTGAGCGTAACAGCCCCATTTTTGGCGGTGACGCCGATACTGCCGCCGTGAATTTCCTTGTGCTTCGCGAGCGCCTTGTACACCGCGCGCCGCAGCTGGGTGTTGCTGGGTGTCGCGGGTGCTGTAGTGCTATTGGCCGCGGAGGCCATAGCGCTGGCCGCGCTGGCATCAGTTTGGGCCGACGCGTTCAGGGACGCCGTGGCGAGCAGCGCGACGAGTGCAAGACTGAGGGCCTTGGTAAGTGTGTTCATTCCATACTCCAGTGTTTACTGCTGCTCCGTGAAATATTCTTATCCGACCCGATGCGACTTAGAACGTATGACGCAGACCGAAGTTGACGGCCGTGGTGTTGCGACCCGGGGCGACGGGCGTCCCGTATATGAGCTCCTGGTTCATCTGGCCGCGGTTGGACACATAACCGGCCTGGGCATAAACCTGTGTGCGCCTCGTGAGGCTGTAGTCGGCGCCGATGACGTAGGCGTTCGACTGGTTTGCGTTGTTGCGGTTGTCCTTCAGGTAATAGATGCCCGAGGTGACTTCGAGCGCCGGCGAGAAGCGATAGCCAAGACCGCCCGTCCACATGTCGAAATCACCCGAGACAGCATAGGGCTTGGGCACCCCATTCGTGTTGGCCGGATTGCGACCGTTGGCGAACGAGCCGGAGACCGAGAAACCGTGCCACGTGTATTTCGCGCCGAAATAGACGAAGCGGTTGTTGTTCAGGCCGGTTGCCGGAGCGGCAGTCGGCGGGTTCGAGTACGCGTACGGGTTCGCATCGTGACCGTTGTAGTAGACCGCATCGGCGTTCAGGCCAAAGCCCGAATACTTGAGGATGGCCGACTCGCGCGTACCGCCCTGGATTTGCCCTGCCACGCCGCCGGGCGCGTACTCGAGCGCAGTAGAAAGACCGTAAAACGACGGCGAATTGTAGACGATCGCATTGTCGTCATAGAGCGCGCCAATCTGGGCGTTCGTGTTGTTTCCCGCCCAGCCCGACATCGTGTTCATGGTCAGCCAGGCAGTCAGCGTGCTCCCGAAGTACTGCGCGTTGCGCACGTCCGTTTCGGCCATCGCGTAGGCCATCGGCGCAAACTGGCGGCCGAAGTCGATCTTGCCGAACGGGCCCGACACGCCAATGGTGGTGACCTGGTTGAACATCGCGGCCGCAGTGGCTGAACTGTTCAATCCCGTCTGCCCGGTAGAGCTGTTGAACGATCCCTGGAGCTTGAAGTTGGCCGCGTATCCGCCACCAAGGTCTTCCGTGCCCTTCATACCGAAGATGCTCGAATAGATGCCGCCGTCCTTGAGCGCAAAAATAGAGCCCGCGTTGCCGTTGAACAGTTTGCCGCCCACCGTTTTAGGCGCGAAGGCATGCTGCGCCGACGTGCTCTGGTAAAGCAACCCAGAGTCCACGACTCCGTAAAGCGTGACTGACGATTGCGCATGCGCCGCGCTGGCGAACAGGGCCAACGCTGCGAGGCTGCCGAACTTCAATTTCATTGCCGATCTCCGTGTGTGGCCGCCGGGTGGTCCCGGCGCCTTTTGTAGTTGCCTGAAGGGTAATACCTGACTGAAACTCTGTGACCAGGGGACTCAACCCGCTTTTAACCCGCTTGCAAGTAGTGGCCGCCGTATTGATCGCGCAACTGGTTCTTGAGCACCTTGCCCGTCGCGCCAATCGGCACCGCGTCGATGAACAGCACAGCGTCGGGCTTCCACCACTTCGCCACGCGGCCATCGAAGAACATCAGCAGGTCGTCTGCTTCGAGCGCGCTGCCCGGCTTCTTCACGATCAGCAAGAGCGGCCGCTCGTCCCACTTCGGGTGGCGCGCCGCAATGCACACCGCTGTCGCGACCTCGGGGTGCAGGCTCGCGACGTTTTCGATGTCGGCGGAGCTGATCCACTCGCCGCCCGACTTGATGACGTCCTTGCTGCGATCCACGATCTGCATGAAACCGTCCGCATCGATCTTCGCCACGTCGCCGGTCGGGAACCAGCCGTCCTGCAGCGGCGAGGCGTAGTCGCCGCCAAAGTATTCCCCCGCCACCCAGTGGCCGCGCACCTGCAAGTCGCCTGCGGCGTTGCCGTCCCAGGGCAGTTCCTCGCCCGCGGCGTCGACGATCTTCATGTCGATGCCGAACACCGAGCGCCCCTGCTTCGCCTGAAGCGCGTAGCGCTCATCCTCGGCCAGTTCGCTCTGATGCGCCTTGAAGCTGCAAACCGTGCCCACCGGGCTCAGCTCCGTCATGCCCCACGCATGCAGCACGTCGACGTGATGGCGCTTCTGGAACGCCCGGGTCATCGCGGTCGGGCACGGCGCGCCGCCGATGATCGTGCGGCGCATGGACGAGAACGAACCGTCCACCGATTCCACGTGTGCAAGGAGGCCTTGCCAGACAGTCGGCACGCCTGCCGAAACCGTGACCTGCTCTTCCTCGATCAGTTGATACAGCGACTTGCCATCGAGCGCCGGGCCCGGAAATACGAGCTTCGCGCCCGTCATGCAGGCGATGTACGGCAGGCCCCATGCATTGACATGGAACATCGGCACCACCGGCAGGATCGTGTCGCGCGCCGAGCAGTTCAACGCGTCGGGCAGCGCCGCCGCATAGGTGTGCAGCAGCGTCGAGCGGTGGCTGTAGAGCACGCCTTTCGGGTTGCCGGTCGTGCCCGACGTATAGCAGAGCGACGAGGCACTGTTTTCGTCGAGCAGCGGCCATTCGAAATCGGCCTTGTGATTGTCGATCAGGTCCTCGTAGCAGAGCAGTCGCGAACCAAGACTATGGCTGCGCGGCATATGGGCGCGATCGGTCATGGCGACAAAAAACATCGGGCTCGTTACGCGCGCCGCGACGCTTTCGACGAGCGGCAAGAACGTGAGATCGAAGAAGATGATGCGATCCTGCGCATGCTCGATGATGTAGACGAGCTGATCCGCATGCAGGCGCGGATTCAGCGTATGCAGCACAGCCCCCGAACCCGAAACCGCGAAGTACAGCTCCATGTGCCGGTAGCCGTTCCAGGCCAGCGTGGCGACGCGGTCGCCCGGTGCGATGACGAGGCTCGACAGCGCATTCGCCATGCGGCGCGCGCGCTGCGCGAGATCCTGATAGCGGTAGCGGTGAATATCGCCTTCCACGCGACGCGAGACGATTTCGCGCGCGCCGTGATGGCGCTCGGCATGCTTGAGCAGTGAAGCGACCAGGAGCGGCTGCTCCATCATCAGGCCTTTCATGGTTTGCTATCCTAAGTAACTTTGATTCGTGTGCGATGCTTGAATGCGGTACCGCGCGGCTAGGCCTGGCTGGAAGCCGGCGTTGCCTCGACACTCAGCAGCAACTTTCCTTCCACTGCGCGCACCGGAAACGTCGTGAGCGTCAGCCCACCCGCGCCCGGCATACAGCCGCTGCGCACGTCGAAGCGCAGCCCGTGCGCCGGGCAGCGCAGCATGCACCCTTCGAGCGGACCGCTCGCGAGCGAAGCGCCGTTGTGGGGGCACGAATTGTCGACCGCGTGCATCTGCCCTTCGATATTGAACAGCACGATGCTGCGGCCATCGACGAAAACCAGCTTGCGCTGGCCCGGCGCAAGTTCGTCGGCCGAGCCGACCGGCACTTCACGTGTCATTTCCTTCCCCTCGACTCGCCTCAGTTTGCAACCGCCAGCGCCATCGCACCGGCCATCGCCACCGGCGAATACACGCCAGAGAGCGAATAGCCCTTGTTGAACACGAAATACGGCACGCCGTTCACCTGCGGGTCGGCGTAATGCACGCGCTGCCCGGTCGGGTCCGCGAGGCGTTTCGAGGCAACGAGGTGCGCCTCGAGGCTCTCGCGTTCGAGGCCGGCTTCAAGTCCCAGGCGTTCGAGCACCGCGTAGTCGCCGATGTTCTGGCCTTCCATGAAGTAGGCCTTGAGCACGCGGTCGATCAGCGCCGCGCTCTGTTCGCGCGTGCCGCGGCTGGCAGCAAACGTCACGAGATCGTGCGCGGCGGCCGTGTTCGGCAGCACCTCGATGCGCTCGAACGCGAACTCGACATCCGCATCGCGCCCCGCGCGCTGCACCTGCGCGCGCCGTGCGGCCACCGCTTCGTCGCTGCCGAGACGGTCGCGATAGAACGCCTGATACGGCAGGCCTTCGAGCGGCGTCCACGGCAGCAACTGGTGCGAGCGCCACTGCACGCGGACGCGCACATCGGGCCGCGAACTCACGAAACGCGCGAGCGCCGCATCCAGATTGCGCTTGCCGATCAGGCACCACGGGCAGATGAAATCGAAGAACGCTTCGATCGTCAACGCAGCCGGTTCACCCGCGTCGCGACTCGCCTGCGCCGCCCACTTTTGATCAGACAAGTTCATGGATCAACATCTCGGCCATGGGCCATTCGCCAAATCCCGCTGCGGGATTCAGATGGCCGACTTCACCCAGGTCCACGAGGCTGCTGCCCCAATCCTTCGCCATGGCCTCCACGCGCTCGAAGCGCGCGAGCGGATCGTTGCGGCTCGCGCCCACGATGCTCGGGAACGGCAGCCGCTTGCGCGGAATCGGGTTCCAGCCGTGCTCGACGAGCGTTTCGAACGCCGGATAACCCGGCGGCAGCGGCGTTTCGAGGTCTGCCGGCGCGGCGAGCAGCGCGCCATGAATCTTGCGGCTGTGTTGCTGCGCCCAGTGCACGGTGATCATCACGCCCGCACTGTGCGCCACGAGAATGACGGGACCGTCGATCTTCGCGAGCGCCGCATCGAGCGCGGCCACGCGCGCAGCACAGCTCAGTTTGTCGTGCTCGAGCGGCGGCACCGATGCAGCGTTGGGCAGCTTGCTTTCCAGCAGCGTTTGCCAGTGCTCCGCCACATGGTCGCGCAACCCCGGGACCATCAAAATGGTCGGTGTGGTTTCCAGCTTCATTTGATTGGGTCTCCCGCGCGCTTCAGTACGGCTTGTCGCCAATAATGCCGGCGCGTTCCATCTTGCGGTGGCAGGGCGGATAGTCCATCACGGCATAGTGCTGGGTGCTGCGGTTGTCCCAGATCGCGATGCTGTTCGGCTTCCAGCGCCAACGTACCTGGTACTCCGGAATATAGGCCTGACTCACGAGGTAGCGCAGCAGGTCGGCCGCGCCCGGGTTGGCGTCCTGACCGAAGCGCACGCGCTCGGGCGTGTGATAGTTCGTGATGTGCGTCGTGAACGCGCTCACGAACAGCACCTTCTCGCCGGTTTCCGGATGCGTGCGCACCACCGGGTGTTCCGCGTCGGGAAACTGCGCCTTGAGTGCATGGCGCTTTTCGATCGGCATGGCCGCACCGAAGCTCGCCTCGATGCTATGGCGCGCGTACAGGCCGTCGATCTGCGCCTTCACGTGTTGCGGCAGTTTCTCGTAGGCGAGCACCATGTTCGCCCACATCGTGTCGCCTCCCACCGGAGGGCACTCCACGCAGCGCAGCACCGCGCCGAACTGCGGCGCTTCGCGCCAGGTGGCGTCGGCGTGCCAGGCATTTTCATAACGGTCGTTGGGCTGGTCCGGGTTCTTGTAGATGCGCACGAGGCCCGGATGGTCAGGGTCGCTGCCCGCAACCGGATGGTCCTCCAGCTCGCCGAAGCGGCGGGCAAACGCCACGTGCTCGGTGCGCGTGATGTTCTGGTCGCGCAGGAACAGCACGCGGTGTTTGAGCAGCGCCGCGCGAACCTCGGCAAAGAGCCCGTCGTCGTGAACGGCATCGGCAAGATTCACCCCGGTCAGTTCCGCGCCAATGGCGTAGGTCAGTTGTTCGACTTTCATGCTGCGCTCCTCAGATGACGAAGACCGACGACCCCGTCGTCTTGCGCGCTTCGAGGTCGCGGTGCGCCTGCACCGCGTCTTCCAGCGCGTAACGCTGGTTCAGTTCGATCTTGATGCGGCCCGCCGCAACGTGCCCGAACAGCTCCGCAGCCAGCTCGTTCTTTTCCGCGGGGTCGGCGATATAGTCCGCCAGCGCCGGGCGCGTGAGATACAGCGAGCCCTTCATCGCGAGGATCTGCGGATTGAACGGCGGAATCGGGCCCGAAGCCGTGCCGACGCAAACCATCAGGCCGCGACGCTTGAGCGAGTCGAGCGACGCTTCGAAGGTATCCTTGCCCACGCTGTCGAACACGACGTTCACGCCCACGCCGTTCGTCAGTTCGCGCACGCGTTTCGCGACATCTTCGCGGCCGTAATAAATGATGTGGTCGCAACCGTGTGCGCGCGCCACTTCGCCTTTCGCCTCGTTCGACACCGTGCCGATCACCGTGAGGCCCAGCAGCTTCGCCCACTGCGAGACGATCAGGCCGACCCCGCCCGCCGCTGCGTGCAGCAGGATCGTGTCGCCGGCCTTGAAGTCGTGAATGCGGCGCATCAGGTACGACGACGTGAGGCCCCGCATGGTCATGCCGGCCGCCGTTTCGCACGCGATCGCGTCGGGCAGCTTGATGAGCGGCGCCGCCGGGATCAGGCGCTCCGTGCTGTACGCGCCGAGCGTGTTGATGAAGCCGGTATAGGTCACGCGGTCGCCCACCGCGACGTTGGTCACGTCGGGGCCCACGGCCTCGACCACGCCCGCGGCTTCCACGCCCATGCCAGCAGGCAGCGGAACGGGGTACAGGCCGGAGCGGAAGTAGGTATCGGCGAAATTCAGGCCGACTGCCTCATGGCGCAGACGGACCTGTCCGGGGCCGGGGTCGCCCACTTCAACGCTCTCATAGCGCAAGACTTCGGGACCGCCGGTTTCGTGGAAGCGCACTGCTTTCGCCATGTTCAATCTCCTATCCTTTACTCAAACGCGTCGAGTCAAACTCGGTCAAGCTGACTCAGACTGCAAAATCAGATTCATCGTTGTGCGTGACCACCGGCTTCTTCGCGCAGTGCGTTCACACGATCCAGATCGACGGCGTAGTTGCGCTTGCCGATCAGGAAAACACCAGCCGCCACGAGCGGCGCAAACGGCACGAGCTGCAGAGCGCCGAGCAGGCCGATGTGGTCGGCGGCCATGCCCGTGAGCACCGCGGCGGGCGCAAGACCGAGCAGGTTGTTCGCCAGCGTGAGCGTGGCGAACGCCGAAGCGTGGATCGAGGGCGGCGTGAGGTTCGCCACCATCGCGCCCGAGGGGCCCGCTGCGCCTGCGCAGAAGAACATGGCCGCGCCGATCAGAACCAGCTGCGCCGGGCCAGCCGGCATGCGCAAGCCGACCGTGAGCAGCGCGAAACAGATCAGGCAATACGCGATGGCGATGCTCCATTTGCGCGCGCCGTTGTCCTTGCTGAAGCGATCCGCGAGGTTGCCGCAGACCACCATTCCAACGCCCGTCACCAGCACGAACAGCGCGGCGGTTGCGGCCGCTTTGCCGGTCGCCATGCCGTAATAGCGGTTCAAAAAGCTCGGCAGCCAGCTCCACACGGCCGCAGGCACGAGCAGATGCACGCCGCTTCCCACATACGCACACACCACGGAGCGCGTGGAAAAGAGGCCCTTGAGCAGCGCGCGCAGACTCATGCGCATCCCAAGGCCCTTTGCCTCGCGGCTCACGCTTGCCGGCTGCAAGCGGGCAATACGCTTTTCGGTGACGACGATGCGATAGATCACCACCAGCACGATACCCATCGCCGCCATCGCGCCGAATGCCGCGCGCCAGCCGTGCTGCGCGGCGACTGCGCCGCCCAGCGCCATGCCGAGCACCGAGCCGAACGCGCCGCCCGCCATGAAGGCGCCCGTGATGGTAGAGCGCAGCCGCACCGGGAAAATACTCAGGACAACGGCAATCCCGACGCTGCCGTAAGCCGCTTCGCCGATGCCCACGAAGGCGCGTGCGAGCAGCATTTCGCCGTAGTTCGTCGAGAGCGCGCAGCCCAGCGTGGCGACGCTCCACAGCGCCGCCATCAGAACGATGCTCTTCACGCGGCCCCAGCGGTCGGCGAGCACCGAAAGCGGAAACGTGAGCACGCCCACCATCAGCGCGACCACGCTGCTCAGCGAGCCGAGTCGCGTATCCGAAAGATTCCATGTGGTCTTGAGCAGCGGGAACACTGCATTCAGGACCTGGCGCGACATGTAGTCCGAAAGCAGCAGCCCGACCGTCAACGCGAACACCACCCACGCGAAAGCGGGCACGCTCGTCTCGGTCGTCGTCAATTCGCCCGCGGTGGGCTCGGCATGCGTGAGCATGGGTTGTCTCCTAGGTGTCCCGCTCTTCGTCGGGTTCCGTTGTTCTCTCAGGTCTACGGCAGGCACCAAGCAAGCGCCAAACACCCGTTTCAAGGCCCGGCACAAGCACGCATGCGCGCCGGGCCCACTGCCATTACGCCGCGCGCAGCGGCAGATTCTTCACGCCGGCCACGCGGTTCGGCGCCATGCCGTTGGCCGCGAGCGTTTCGTCGACGCTGTCGTACTGCACGCCGATGCGGTAGATCTCGCGCGCTTCCTTGCCCGTGGCGATTTCGCGGCCCAGCTCGCGCGCCACGCGCACGCACTGCTCGATCTGCTGCACAGAGGTCATGCGGTTGCCGTGCTGGTCGATGATCGTATCTTCAATGCCGCAGCGCGGGTGCAGGCCCATGGCCATCGCCATCATGTTGAACGGCAGCACGTTCTTCAGCAACGATTCCGCCGTGAGCGTGCAGCCATCGGGCGCACGGTGCACGAAGTTGAAGAAGTTGAACGGGTTCGGGCCGTCGAAGCCGCCGCCGATACCGATCCACGTGAGGTTCAGCGGCCCCTTGTACGCGCCCTTGCGCACGAGGCGATCGAGCGTTTCGAGCGCGTGCATGCCTGTGAGCTGGAAGTGCGGCTGGATGCCCGAAGCCTGCAGACGGCGCAGATGCTCCTCCACCCATGCCGGGCCCGCCGGCACCGTCATTTCGCTATACGCGGCCATCAGTGCCGGGTGCGCCAGCGACGTGCCCTCCAGGTATTCCGGGTAGAGCAGCTCCATGATGTTCATCTGCGTGGTGTTGATCGCCACGGTCACCTGGTCCGGCTTCGGTTCGAGGTCGGCCAGCATGTGGCGCGTGTCGTCCGAAAGCCACTTGGCAGCCTGGCCGTCGTCTTCCGGCGCGAACGAGATCGAGCCGCCCACCTGGATGATCATGTCCGGCACCGCGGCGCGCACGCCCGCGATCAACTCGTTGAACTTCGACAGACGCTTGGAACCCTTGCCGTCGAGTTCGCGCACGTGCAGGTGCAGCACCGTTGCGCCCGCGTTGTAGCAGTCCACCGCCTTCTGGATCTGCTCTTCCATCGTCACCGGAATGTCTTCCGGGAAGTCTTCGGGCATCCATTCCGGGCCATACGGCGCAGTGGTAATCACAACCTTGTCCTGGTTCTCAGGGTGCAGCGAATCGTCGAGGAATTGCATCGTGTTCTCCAATATGAGGGACCGTATTTCAACGTTTGACAACGTGGCCATGAACCCGAAATACCGCTCGGGACTGGCTGATCCGTTGAGATGCACGATACGGCAATCCTGCGTTACACTTTTCTGATCGCGCGCCATCGTTTTAGCTTTTCGCGCCACCAAGCGTTAACACCGATATAAGCGCAAGCCCATGTTCTACGGGCTGAGAAGGCGCGGCATCGAGGAGACACGACAATGGAAACGACCCTGAGCTCGGTCTCGCTGAGCGGCTATTTCGACGTGGCGAAGCGCGTGGGGCTGAACCCGGTCGAGCTTGCGCACGAGGCGGGCGTGGACACCGCTGCGCTCGCGAACCCGGACCACCGCATTCCCGCCGCGGCCGCGTGCCGCTTGCTGGAGCGTTCGGCGGAAAAAGCGGCGTGCCCGACGTTCGCGCTGCAAATGGCCGAAACGCGCCACAAGTTCGGCAGCGGTGTGGTCAACATCCTGCTCGCGCACAAGCGTACGCTGCGCGAGGTGCTGCTCGCCACCGCCGAGTACCGGCATCTGCTCAACGAGGCGCTCGCGGTGTATGTCGAAGACACGGGCTCGACCGTCACGATCCGCGAGGAACTGGTGGTCGATCCCGGCACGCCGACGTACCAGGCCATCGAACTCGCGGTGGGTGTGCTCGCACGCCACTCCAGCGCGCTGCTCGGCGACCACTGGAAACCGCGCGCGGTGCACTTCGTTCATCGGGCGCCGCCCAGTGTCGCGTATCACCGGCGTTTTTTCGGCTGTCCGCTGGAATTCGGCAGCGACTTCAATGGCTTCGTATGCGCGGCCGCCGACCTCGACTACCCGAACCCCGCCGCCGACCCGGAACTGGTGCGTTACGCGGAGAGTCTCGCCGATTCGCTCAACGTGACGGGCGTCGATTCCACCGCGCTCGAGGTGCGCAAGGCGATCTACCTGCTGCTGCCGCTCGAACAGGCCAGCGTCGAAGGGGTGGCCGCGCATCTGCACCTGAGCGTGCGCACCATGCAGCGCCAGCTCGGAGCGGCCAATACAAGCTTCACGCGGCTGGTGGAGGAAGTGCGGGGCGAGCTTGCGGTGCGCTACATGAGCAACCCGCGCTACCCCGTCGGGCGCGTTTCCGACCTGCTCGGCTACGCGCAGCAGGGCTCGTTCACGAACTGGTTCAGCGCGCGCTTTGGCATGACGCCGCGCGACTGGCGCAATAGCCATTTGAAGTGACGGGACTTTGGGGCGCGTGCCCTGCGCCTTAGGTCCTTTGCCCCCTCAGCCCGTATTCCGAAGCGGATGCGGCTCGTCGGCATCGAACGTGGTCATGAGCCGCACCAGATCGGCGAGCGAGTTCGCTTTCATCTTCTCCATGACGCGGGCCCGGTGAATCTTGATGGTTTTTTCCGCCGCGCCCAGTTCGTCCGCCACGAGCTTGTTCGGCCGGCCGATCACCACGAGCGCCATGACCTCGCGCTCGCGCGGCGTCAGCTTTTCAACGCGGCGCTGGATCTCGGCGCGCTGCTCGCGTTGTTCGAACAGATGGCAGCCGCGCTCGAGCGCGCGCGACGTGGCTTCGAACAGCACGCTCGCATCGATCGGCTTCGTCAGGAAATCCGATGCGCCCGCCTTCATCGCCTGGACCGCCGTGCCCATGTCGCCGTGGGCCGAAACGAACACGATCGGCACCTTGCCCTCGAGCCGCTGCTGCAATTCAATGCCGCTCAAGTCGGGCAACTGGAGATCGAGCAGCAGGCACGCCGGCGCGCTCGTCAGATCCGCGCCGGACAGGAAGGCGCTCGCACTGCCGTAGGCCTCCGCCGTGTAGCCGCCGGATCGCAGCAAGCGGCATAGCGCGTTGCGAACGTGTTCGTCGTCGTCCACGACGAACACGATGGGAGTTGGCGAGTTCATGGTGAAAAACGCGCATTCGTCTGCACGTACGCGCCCTGAGCAGGAAGTTCGATTTGGAAGGTCAACCCGTGATCGGCGTTGCGCTCGGCCCATAGCTGGCCGCCGTGCGCCATGACGATGGTGCGGCTGATGGAAAGGCCGAGGCCCAGCCCTTGCGGCTTGGACGTCATGAACGGCTTGAACAGCGTGACGAGCCGCTCGGCATCGACACCCGGCCCATGATCGCGGATCGCGAGGCGCACCTTGCCGCGATCCTCGCTGGCCGTCGCGACGATGCACACCCTGCGGTCTTCGGGCCGGCAGTCGTGTACCGCGTCGAACGCGTTCAACAGCAGATTGACGAGCACCTGCTGCAGTTGAACCGCATCGCCATGCACTTGCGGGAGGCCCTCTTCGATGCGCGCGCCCACTGCCGCGCCACAGCTTTCCGTCTCACGGCGCAGCAGGCGAACCACGTCGCGCACGAGGCTGCCCACATCGACAGGGCACATTTCGGGCAATTCGCACCGCGCGGACTGGCGCATCTTGCGGATGATCGCGTGCGCACGCGTGCTATCGGACACGACCTCGCCAAGCAGTTCCCGCAGGTCGCTCAACGCCGGCGGGGTCTGGGCGAGAAACCGCTGCGCCGCCTGCGCGTTGCTGAGAATGGCCGTGAGCGGCTGGTCGACTTCGTGCGCGAGCGCGGCGGCCATGTCGCCCACTTCGGACGCCCGTTCCCGGCGCAACCGGCGTGGTTCGCTGCCCGGCTCCGCGAGCGCCGTGTCACGACGTTCCGGTTCGATGACGACCACCATGCGCGCCGCCGGTCCGGCGGCGAGCGACGCCGAAGCGCTCACGTGAACATCGATATCGGCGCCGCTCTTCGCCCGCGCGATCGCCACACGCGTCACGCTGTGCGGCAGTCCTTCTGCGCTCTGCAGTGCGGCGAACGATACGGGGCGCGCATCTCTTCGCCAGGCCACGAGCACGTTTTCTATACGCATGCCGATCAATTCGCCCAAGGCGTAGCCGAGCACGCGGGTGGCCATGCCGTTCGCCCAGGCCACGCTGCCCGTTTCGTCGATCACCAGCGCCGCCGCGGGCACGACTTCGAGAACGCTGTGCACGCTTTGCGCGATGGCTTGCGCGGCCTGCGCCGGCATGTGGCCGGCTTTGGGCGCGGCCAATGCCCGCCCGTTCGGCAGACTGCGTGGCTTGACTCTACCGAGCCACGCCAGCAAGCTGGCCGCTGCATGCTCGGCTCTCGATCTGCTCAGTTTTAGTTTTTCGTTCCCCATGTCTGCCCTGATCACGGTGTCCTCCGACTACGCTGCCCCGCTGCGGCGCGAGAAACGTTTCGAACGGGTCAATCGCTTCAAACGCTTCAGCGCCAGGCGGGGCGGATTTGACGAGCACCAGAATTCCGGCCGTTTGCGGGGCGAGGTAGCACCCCAATACTGACTTCTGCCTGCTTTTGATTTTTGAAGACGCTCCGGCAGCTGCGGAGAATGAGTCAGTCATTGAAGAAAATGAGTGGATGGGATCATCGTTGCGGAACCGCGTGGCTGTACGCTTTCACCGCGCGTTTATTATATGAAAGAAATTGCCGATGATTGATCCCCGGTGCAATTGTTTTCGATAATTTATTCCACATACGCCGCCCCTCAAGCCCTCCTTGGCTTGAATGCGCTTGCGATGGCTGATATACACTGACTATTTACAGGGAATATTTGCGAACATTTTCCGGAATTCAACAATGACTCTCGTGATCGGCATTGATATTTATTCAATATGAATAGGTATGTTATTTTGTCTATTGTTAATTATAAAATTTTATCGCCGATGAAATAACCGCGACCATTATTTCAAACTGAAATCGCTCTTGCCGGGCAGCGGGATCCGTCACACTTTTCACGCGCGGCACGTTTGATGCCGTTGTCGATCAAGGCGCCGAAGCCGGCTTCGTTGCGCTGGCCGCATGATGCTGCTGCGTATTCTGCTGAGTCTGCTGCGTAGACTGGTTCGAGCGAGCCTTCTGCTCCGCTTTGCGCTGCACGTCCCGCATCTGCCTCGTACCCATCGTTCCCGCTTGCGCATATACATCAGACATGAAAACGGGCGCGCAAAGCAGGAGCGCCATCGCACACCGCGCAGCAAGACGCATCTTCATTTTGGATCTCCAGGTATCCACGCTGCCTGTCTCGACCAATGGATAGCATCGTTGCGCAGCCGTTGCGGTGTCAATAGGACTCTGGTCCGATTGCCAGCACAACGTGGCTTACCAGACTATACGCGTGGGCTTCCCCGCCTCGCCGCACTCGAAAAAGAACGGGAGCGCTCGCGCACGCCCCATCTCGTTGTCGCTATCCGTCCCGTACTCCGGTTGAGCAAACGAATGGAAGGATCCGCCATGACTTCATGCATCAAACAACGCCTGTACACGGTGTGCCTGCTCGTGTTCGCGTTGCTGGTGTTGCTCTTCGCAGGCGCTCAGGCGGTGCGCGCGCAAGACGCGCCGCAGCCCGCCCCCTACAAACCCGAGGAGCTGGAAGCGCTCGTCGCGCCGATCGCGCTCTACCCCGATTCGGTGCTGGCACAGGTGCTGATGGCTTCCACCTACCCGCTGGAAATCGTCCACGCGGCGCGCTGGGTCAAGGAGCACCCGAAGGTGAAGGGCGACGACGCCGTGAAGGCCGTGCAGGACCAGTCGTGGGACACGAGCGTGAAATCGCTCGTTGCGTTCCCGCAGGTGCTCGAACCGATGAGCGACAAGCTCGACTGGACCCAGAAGCTCGGTGACGCGTTCCTCGCCCAGGAAAAAGATGTGCTCGACGCCGTGCAGCGCCTGCGCGCTCGCGCGAAGGACTCGGGCAACCTGAAGAGCAATGAACAGCAAAACGTCGTGGTCGAACAGCCGCCCGCGCAGGGCGGCCAGACCGTCGTAAAGATCGAACCCGCCAACCCACAGGTCGTCTACGTGCCCGCGTACAACCCCACGGTCGTCTACGGCGCGTGGAGCTACCCGGCTTACCCGCCGTATGCCTGGGCGCCGTATCCGGCTTACTACCCCGGCGCCGCGCTGATGACCGGCTTCGCATGGGGCGTTGGCATTGCCGCGGCGGGCGCGATCTTCGGCAACTGCAACTGGGGCGGTGGCGACGTCAACATCAACGTCGACAAGGCGCGCAACGTCAATCGCAACTTCGACAGCACGAAGGTCCAGGGAGGCAAGTGGAAGCATGATTCGAGCCATCGCCAGGGCGTTGCATACCGTGACAACGCCACGCGCGAGAAATTCGGCAACAACGTGGGGGGCGCCGACGGGCGCCGCGACTATCGCGGGCGCAACGGCCAGAATGGCCAGGGTGGCGCCAACGTAGCCGATCGTGCGGGCAACCGCGGGGGCGGCGGTGCAGGAGGACAGGGTCTCGGCAACGGAAACCGCGGGAATCAAGCAAATCAGGGCAATCGCGGCGACCGCGGCAATCGCGGCGGCGCGGGCAACAACGCGAGCGTCGGCAACCGCGCCAACATCGCCGACAACGGGGGCGCGGGCAATCGCGGCAACCTCGGCAATAACGGTCCTGGCGGCAATGCGGGCGGCAATCGCGCGGGCGTGGGCAACAATGCCGGCGCAGGCAATCGCGTGAGCACCGGTGCAGGCGGCGGCGGGTATGGTGGCGGTGGCGGCGGTGGCAGAGGCTACGGAGGCGGCGGACGTGACAGCGCCTTCCAGGGCGTAGGCAGCGGCGGCGCCACGCAGCGCGACGCGAGCCGTGGCCGCTCCAGCGTGCAATCCTCGGGGTTCAATCGCCCAAGTGGCGGCGGCGGCATGCGCGGCGGTGGTGGCGGCGGACGCGGCGGCGGCGGCAGACGCTAAGGGGAACAGCCATGAACAGACATGAGATTCTCCGCCCGGCGGCATCTGCGGCAGTCGCAGCGGCTATCGCCATCGTACTCCTCGCGTCCGCGCCACGGCCTTGCGCGGCCGCCGGGCAAAGCACCTTCCCCACGCCCGACGCCGCGATGACGGCGTTCGGCGACGCTGTGGCGGGCAACGACGAGGCGGAATTGCGCACGCTCTTTGGTGCGGATTTCCGCCAGCTCATACCGCCAGTTGGCGCCGAGGTCCGCGACAAATTCCTCAGTGAATGGAAGGTCTCTCACACCATTCAGGATACCGATGCAAATCATGCGGCCATCGCCGTTGGCGACGACGGGTGGACCTTTCCGATTCCACTCGTCAAAACCGCTCACGGCTGGCACTTCGACACGCAAGCCGGCGTCGAGGAAATGCGCGTGCGCCGCATTGGCCGCAACGAGCTTGCCGTGATGCAGACGATGCTCGCGATCTACGACGCGCAACGCGAATACGCGCAGACGTATCACGACGGCGGCGACATGCTGGTCTACGCCAGCAAGCTCGCGAGTTCGCCGGGCAAGCAGGACGGCCTGTACTGGCCGACCGGCGCCGACCAGCCGCCAAGTCCGCTAGGCGTCGCGTTCGCCACGGCCGGGGCGCGCAACGCCGAAAACGCCGGCTACTACGGCTATCACTACAAGCTGCTGACCTCACAGGGGCCGCATGCGCCAGGCGGCACGTATAGCTACATGGTCCACGGCAGGCTGTTCGGCGGCTTCGGCGTCGTCGCATGGCCGGTGCACTATGGCGACACGGGCATCAAGACGTTCATGGTGAGCCACGACGGCCAGGTCTACGAGCGCGATCTCGGCCCCAACGGCGCGGCGAAAGCCGAAGCGATGACGTCGTTCGATCCGGGCCCGGGCTGGTCGAAGGCTTCGCCCTGATGCGTAGCGCCGGTCCGATCAAGGCGCGTGCGCGGCATCGCGCGCAGGGGTTTGCACCGGCGCGCCTACGCCGAGCATATAGAGGAGCAACGCGTCGCGATCGGGTCCGCTCATCGCAGCCGTCGAACGCATGAGCACGGCGCTCGCCCAGCAGATGTCGGCCATCGTGGCGTCGGGCGCACCGTTCGTCACGCGTTCGAGCCGCGCCACGGCCAGCGGATCGCCCGCCAGCGCCGCGTTGACCGCGTCGTCCAGATGCTGCAACGCCCGCTCGTACGCCGCGGGCGCGGGCAGCGTGAGCGGCGCAGCAAGCAGCGACCGGATCACCACGCGGTAGAGCAACGAGAAGTATTCGGCGGTGTCGGCATCGCTCATGCTGCCGATCGAAATGCGATCGGCTATGTCCTGCACATTCGCGATCCCCTGGCAATTGCCGCGCGCCACGCGCCCCATGTACTTAGCGAGCAGCGTGAAGTACGCCAGGCGGTCTGGCGGCGTCAGGCGCGCAATGCCGCCGCGGATCAGGCGCTCGCGCGCCGCGTCGTCGCGCAGCCGCGCTTCGAGACCCGCCACGCCGCCGGGCACGGCGAGCGCAACGGCCGGATCCGCCCGCAACCGGTAGAACCACGCTTCGACGATGCGCGCCTTGATCGTCTCCTGCTCGACACCCGCTTCGCTCAAGGCAACCGTGGACGCTTGCCCGGCCGGCGCGACAACGTAGTCGAGCACCGCGAAGAGTCCCGCTGGCGCGTCCTCGTTGTCCGGCACGCTGCCCGACGCATCGTGGGCCGCCGACAACGCCAGCGCCGTGGTCAGCGCCAGCCACGCACAACGCAACGTCTTCATGGGACCCCGCGTGGTGGCGTGCTCAATCCGTCGCACTGCCAACTGTTGGGTGGTCCGCGCGAATCGCCGCGGCTATGTCGGCGCTGATGGCGGCGAGTGCGCGGTCATGCGCGTCGACGAGCGCGCCGTAATCCTGGCTCTTCACCTGCTCGTGCGCCACCGTGTGCCCGAGCGTCAGCGCCGCGTGGCCAGGCGGCTTCACGACCCATTGCGCGTCGATCGTCACCGAATCTCCCAGCACGCTGTCGATGCGCGTGATATCCACGCGCACGCGCCAGGCCGGCGGCGTGGTCGCGCCCACATCGACCGTGGAAACGCGCGCCGCGCCGAGCCGCTGCGCGAGGTCCGCGGCGACGACGCGCCCGATGTCGAGCTTGAGCGGCGCGGCCCAGCGCGCGAACTCGTTCATCTCGATCGTGTTGTCCGCATTGCGCGTGACGATTTGCGGCCGGTCCACCATGTCGGGCACGGTCACGGGACCGACCACGACATCGAGCGCAACCGCGCCGGTCGGTACGGCGGGCGCGGCGGTGGAGGTCGCGGCGCTCCCGTCGTCGGCGCGCAGCGCATAGAAGGTGGGCGACGGCGAGGAGCATCCGGCGAGGCACACCAGCGCAGCGGCGAGAACGGTATGCAAGGTCACGTTGCGGCGGTTCACTGCTTGCCTCCTGGTTTGCCCTGCACCACGGCCTCGGGATGGCGCTCCAGATAGTCCGTGAGCATGCGCACGGAGGCGGCGGTGCGGGCGAGTTCGCGCATGGCGTCGCTCGTGTTCTGCTGGAGTTGCGAGTCGGGCTGCAAGGCGTCGGTGGCCGAGTTGAGCGTGGACTGCGCGGCCGAGAGCGTGTCGTGCGCCTGCGGCACGACGTCGGTGCCCAGTTTCGCCATCACCTCGTTCGCGTTTCGCAGCGTGCGCTCGGCGTTCGCGCCGATCGCGTCGAACGGAATGCCGTTGAGCTTCGC
This sequence comes from Paraburkholderia acidiphila, assembly GCF_009789655.1. GTDB lineage: Bacteria > Pseudomonadota > Gammaproteobacteria > Burkholderiales > Burkholderiaceae > Paraburkholderia > Paraburkholderia acidiphila. The sequence continues at coordinate 267,225 of NZ_CP046911.1, read as the reverse complement.
AAGCAGCCGCGTGAGCGAATCCTGCAGCGACTGCAGCGTGCGCGGCACGCTCGGCAGCTCGGGCGGCGTTCTCGACCAGTCGATTTTGGCCTTCGGCGTGTCCGGGAAAACATCGAAGGCGACGTAAAGCTGCCCGGTGAGCGGATTACCCGAGCGCAGCTGGAACCGGAAGCCGTTGGCGATCAGGAACTCGGCAAGCTGCCGCGGCTGCGCAGTGAGCCGTCCGGCCGGCCGCCCATCCTGATAGCGCGACGTGAAGCGCTCCGGATACAGGTTGATTTCGACAGGAATACTGAATTGCTTCTTTACCGGGTCGAAGCGCGTGTAGATGCGTGTGACTTCGCCGATCACGACGCCGCGGAAATCGACCGGCGCGCCCACGGTCAGTCCGCGCACCGAATCGTAGAAGGTCACGACGTAAGTATCGACAATACTGTCGTGCTCCTTCAACGAATCGGCGTGCGTGGCGTAGAGTTCGAACTTCGAGTCGCTGTCGGCCTCGGGCGACTCGCCGCCGGCGGCGGCATCGGGCGACTCGAACGCCACGCCGCCAATGAGCAGCGACACCACCGACTGCGTGTTGATCTGCACGCCGTCGGGGCTCAGCGACACGTCGAGTCCGCTCGCGTGCCAGAAACGCGTGTCGCTGCGCACGAACCGGTCGTAGGGCGCGTTCACGAACACGCGCAGCGTCACGCCCCGGCCGTTCGGGTCCATTTCATAGGACGCGATCTGCCCGACCTGAAGACGCCGGAAGAACACCGGCGAGCCCACATCGAGCGAGCCCATGTTCGTGCTGTGCAGTACGAATTCGCGCCCCGGAATGTCGCTCGGGATCACAGGCGGCACTTCGAGTCCCACGAAGTCGTGGCGTGTTTTGGTGGAGTTGCCTTCGTCCATGCCGACGAAGGAGCCCGACAGCAGCGTGCCCAGGCCCGAAACGGTGCCGCCCGAAATGCGCGGGCGCACGACCCAGAAGCGCGTGTTGTCGACGAGCATGCTCGTGGCGTCTTTCACGAGTTCGCCCGTCGCGATCACGCGCTTGTGATCGGGCGAGAGCGTGACCGACTTCACCACGCCGATATCGACGTCCTTGTACTTGATCTTGGTTTTGCCGGCTTCGAGGCCGTCGCCGGTCTTGAAGCTGATCGTGATGGTCGGCCCTTCCTCGATGATCGCCTTGACGGCGAGCCAGCCGCCGATCAGCACCGCGACGATCGGCACGAGCCACACGATCTGCATGCGCCAGCGCGAGCCCTGCACCGGCTTCGCCTCGGGCAGATCCGGCAAGGAGTTGTCGTTACCCGGCGCTGCCATTTTCGCGCTCCACAGCGTCCCAGATCAGACGCGGATCGAACATGTTCGCGGCGAACATCGTGAGGATCACGACCGCGCCGAAAGCGATCGCGGCGGGCCCCGCCTTGATCGTGGCGAGGGCGTTGAACTGCACGAGCGCCACGAGCATCGTAATGACGTAGATGTCGAGCATCGACCAGCGGCCGACCAGTTCGATCAACCGGTAAATGCGGGTGCGCTGCTCGGGCAGCCAGGTCCAGCTGCGTTGCGTGGACCACGCCAGGTACGAAAGCCCGAGAATCTTCAGCATGGGCACCGCAACGCTGGCGATGAACACGAGCAGCGCGAGCGGCCAGGAGCCCGACACCCACAGGTACACCACGCCGCTCATGATCGTGTCCTTCTGCGTGCCGAACAGCGAACTCGTGTCCATCACGGGCAGCACGTTCGCAGGCACATACAGCACCATCGCCGCGACCAGCAGCGCCCACGTGCGCGAGAGGCTCGCGACCTTGCGCATATGCAATGCGCTGCCGCAGCGCGGGCACGTTGCGGCATGCGCGGCCGCCGGCATGCGCGCGAGCATCCCGCACGCGTGGCAGCGCGCGATGCCGCACGCCGCGCCCGTGAGCGCGCCTGCGGCACGGCCGCCTCGCGCACCGGCCTCGTCGCCAGACGCGAAGTGCGTTCTCACGTTGGGCGCACTGGCGGCATTGGCAGCATTGGCAGCATTGGGCGCGTTGGCTACGTTGCCCGGCCGCGACGCGCGCGCCACACGCGCCCAGAACTGACGCGCGTCGAACGCCGCGCTCGCGCCCGCGAGCACCAGCATCAACGCGCCAAACGACCACAACGCCACGCCCGTCACGACCGTGGCGATATGGGACAACTTCACGAGCGCGACCAGCAGGCCGAGTATCAGCACCTCGGTCATGCCCCAGGGCCGCGCGGTGTACAGCACGCGAAACAGCAGCGGCGCGCGCCAGGGCGCGCGGTTGAGCGCAAGCGGCACGAGCAGGGCGAGCAAACAGGCAACCTGCATGCCCGGCATGAGGATCGTCGTGGCGAACACCAGCGCCGCGATGGGCCACATGCCGTCGAGATAAAGGATCTCGACCGAATGCCACAGTGTCGTGAGCACGAGATTGCCGTTCACCGCGAGCCCGACGATCGGATACAGGTTGGAAATGACGAACAGCACCAACGCGCCCAACGCAAACGCGAGCGAGCGCCCGAGGCTTTCCGGAAGATCACGCTCCAGTTCGGCGTTGCAGCGCAGGCAGCGCAGCGTGCCGCGCGGCGGACAAGGCGCGCCGCGCTGCATGAGATCGCAGTCGTGGCAAACAAGAAGCTCGGCGCGCTTCATTGCGGGGCCTCCCTGAATCCGGCCGTGGCCTGGTCGTGGCGTGATCGCTGCATCGTCGCTGTACCGGTTCGGCATGCGGGGCGTCAGCCGGGCGGCGGCACGCCAAGCACGGCATGGACCGCGCCGATGAGCGCGGAGTCGTCGAACGGCTTGCGCAGGTACGCAACCGCGCCGGCTGCCTGCGCCTGCTCGCGCACGCGCGCATCGTCGTGCGCCGTAATGACGATGCACTGAATGCCGGTGCCGCCCAGCCGGCGCTGCACCTCGATACCGTTGATGCCTGGCATCTGGATATCGACGATCACGCACGTCGGCGCGTGAGGGGCAGCCGCCGCCAGCGCGGCGAGAAATGCCTCGCCGCTGGTGTACACGTCGGAGTCGATGCCGACCGACTTCAACAGGCGCTGGATGGCTCGCCCGACCGACTCCTCGTCGTCGACGACGGCCACGGATCGTGTCACGTTGTTCATAAGACTGTGCGTTCGGTTACCGATGGAGACAGCCAGACCCGCGCCGCCGTACGCGCCGACCGGCATCCCGCGCGCAAGCGGCTGCCCCATGTGCGACTACTTGTGCTGTGCAGGCTTGACGGATACGGCGAACGCTTCCGTATACACAGCCTCGACCTGATCGCCGACCTGTACGTTCGCGAGCTGTTGGGGATCGTCGACTCGCAGGTCCATCGTCCCGCCTTCGGGTCCCATCAAGGTGACCGTTTTCGCTTTCGCATCGACCGACACGACATTCGCCGTCACCTTCACCTGACGCCCGACCATGCCGCCGGGCTTTTCGCCGGCAGCCGCGCGCTCGGCCTGCGGCGTTTCCTGTATCGAGGTCTCCTCGCCGCCTCCCTTCTTCAGACTCAGCGTAAGGGATTCCTTATAAGTGACAGTCACGATATCGCCGACCTTTAGCTGAGCGAAGTTTCTGACTTCCGGCCCCAGCTCCGCTTCGACCAGCTTGCCGTCGTGAGCCTTGAGCGTGACCGTGCGCGTGTCGGCATCGATCTTCGTGATGGTCGCCGTCACCTTGTGCATGCCGGTGACGGTTGCCTTTCCCGGCTCGTGCGTCACGTTGGCGGTGGTCTGCCCCTGGGCCGCGGCAAGCTGCGCCGCGGCGACGATGGCTGCTGAAACAACCCACTTGAGGTACGGCATCGCGACCTCCTGTTACAGATCGAGCTTCGTCACCTTCGTGCCGGCTACCGACGCGTCGGCCATGATGCCCGAGTTGGTCATCACGATGGCCTGCACGGGCGCCGTTGCGGTTCTCGTGTCGATCTGACCATTCGCGCCGACCTTGACGAGCGTAACCGCAACGTCGCCGCCCACCGACCAGCCCTTCGAGTTACGGAACTTGTCGAGCGAGTCCTGCGTCATGAACAGAAAGATCACAGCGGTGGACTGCACCCCGGCCTGCAAGCCGAACGAAGCAGCCGCCGTACTGTAGTACCCGACCGTCGATCCGCCTACGCGCAACGCACCCTGGCCATACGCGCCGCCGATAATGAACGCCGCCTTCCCGACCGAAGGAAACACCAGCACGCCTTGCGCCTTGGAGACCAGTTCTTGCGAGCCCGGGACCGTCGAGAACAGGCGCGACATCGTACCGTCCACGGATGCATCGATTTCCTGGCGTTTTGCCGCGTCGGTCGCGCCGCTCGTCCCACTGCTCGTGGTCGTGCTGCAACCCACAACGGCCAACCCAGCCGCGGCCGCTGTCGTAAGCACAAAAATCCGTCGCTTCATCGTTGTCCTCCATTAGGTTTTTACAGCCCGGACACAGCACTCACGCATGCGGATCGAACGTCACGCCAGAATGAGACGTTGTTCGCACAGCGTTGCCAAGCGTGGCTCATCGTTCAGTGACATGGTCTCAGACCCGTCGCATCGGACAAATCGGACCTTGGTCTTACGCCGCCTCATGGACCTCACCATCGCGCGCGCTACTGCACCGTATAGCCGCGCCCTTGCATGCACGCCGCCCACGCGCGATTGAACGTGTCGATCGTGCCCTGCTGCTGTTGCTGCGCATTGGCCTGCTGCGCACGCCGGTCCTGGCGCGCGCGCGCGCCGCCCACCATCGTTCCGGCCGCAGCGCCCACTGCCGCGCCTCGACCCGCATCACCGGTTATCGCGCCGATCACTGCGCCGCCCGCCGCGCCGCGCGCCGCGCCCTGAACACGTTGGCCGCCGCCCACCGCCGGGCCCGAAGGCGGCGGCGGTGTCGCGGCAGCCTGTTTTGGGTCGATGCCCGTGTTGCTCTTCGCCCACGAGTAGCACGACGATTCGTCCGCATGCTGTTGCTGTGCGCTCTGCCCCTTCGCGGGATAAGCGATAGGCGTTGCCTGGGCGGCACTCGCCAACAGCAGCACGGCCGCGCACAGGGCGCCGGTCCGGCGATTTATATAGGCATCCATATCAACTCCTTGGGCGCGTGCGAGAGCGCGCCGATCACGCCTGCTGCTATCGGCGGGAGGTTGGGAAGCGACAGCCGTGCTGTCGGCACGACGCCCGGATTCAGAGGGCAAACATCACACCGTGCGAGCGGCGCAGTGGTCCGTTCAATGATGTGGGAGCGCTACGGCGAAGACAATCAGACCATGGTCCTACCGCCACCCGGCGTGGCGCGATGGTGGCGCGAAGGCGCAATGACGCGCCCGCCGGCGCACGGCCTGAGTGGCCATGCGGTGCGGCGGGCGCAGAAGCGATGCTGCGTGGGATCAGAACTTGTGACGAATGCCGAGGCTCACCATGATCTGCGAACTCGAGCTGCCATTAAGCCCATAGTCCGCGACGGAAGCCACCGCGGTGGTCAGGATGGAGCCCGTTGCGGTCGGAACGCGCTGCGTGCCGTTGGCGTGCTGCCACGCGCCGACAAGGTAGACGTCGGTGCGCTTGGAGAGGTTGTAGTCGCCGCCCAGCGAGACCTGGTTATAGGTCGCCGAGGTGTCGCCCGCGCTGTGCGTCCACGTATAGCCAACGCCGATGAGAGACGCCGGCGTGAGCGCATAGTTCACGAAACCAGCTGCAACGTTGTAGCGCTGGTTGGATGGGAACAGCGATTGAGCGTCTGCCTTGTACTGCGCGTTGCTATACCGGCCGCCGAACGTAAAGGGTCCGGCCACGTACTGCAGGGCAACGGAACCAATGCCGACCCACTTGGCGGTTTCGTAGGCGAGGTTCTGGAAACCGCCATCGAACGTGCCGTCCGAACTGCTGGTCCAGTTCAGGCGCGGAATCGTGGAGTTGGCGTTATACATGCGAACGTAGCCCGCCGCGATGCTGAACGGGCCGGTCACATAGCTGGCTGCCGCCGACCAGGTCTGCTGCGAACCCGTCGCGCCCGCGACGCCGCCAAACGCATACATGCCTTCGATCTGGAAGCCCGCGAATTGCGGCGACAGATATTTGATCGCATTGTTCGTACGAGAGCTGTTGTCGTTGTTGTCGACGTCGCCCGGCGTGGTGAAGGTGCTGCCCCAGTAATTGTCTGCGGTAAGCGGCTGGACCATGTCGACGACCGGGTCGTACTGACGGCCCAGTGTGATCGTGCCGTACTGCTGGTGCGTCAAGCCCACGAACGCCTGGCGTCCGAACAGGCGGCCGCCCTGTTCCGAAACACCGCTATTGATGTCGAATCCGCTTTCCAGCTGGAAGATCGCTTTCAGGCCGCCGCCCAGGTCTTCCGCTCCCTTCAATCCCCAGCGGGACCCTTGCAGATTGCCGCCTTGCATCCGATACAGGTTGTTTCCGTCGGCGTCGGCGTTGTGGACGAACTGGAAGGCTTCGTCGATCACGCCATACAAGGTGACGCTGCTTTGCGCTTGTGCCACCGGCGCCAGCATGGAAAGCGGAACAGGAAGCAACATAAGCGCAAGCTTTTTCATGTTTGCAACTCCTTCACGCACCGGGTAATCGGTGTTCCTATATTAGTCGCTTGCTCCGGAGCGACCCGCGCGTGAAATTGGTTCCGTTGTCGGCGCAAGACACTCAAACCGGTACGAAGAAGGCCGGCGCTCTGTAACCGCAACTTAAATAAAGCGTGGATACCGGCATGTTTGCAAATGCGGTCATACCCTTCTCCTACCGCACTGAAGTCCGCCGCGCATAAACAATCAGGAGTCCGTACACGATCGCCGCGGCGAGGCTCGTGCACCCGCTATACCAGACGAGCCCAAGCGCCCAGCCCTTGGCCGCCACCGCCAGCCACAGCGCAACGAATAACGCGCACCAGCCCGCGCATCGCAGAGCACGGCAAAGCGCGGCGGACATCGGCGCGCGACTCCCACTCGTGTCCGTTTGCGCAGCGCCAGCGTAACGGCTGGGTCTGGTTTTCGTACGTCTGCGAGAGGCACTCGCCTCCATGACTGGCCGCAAGCGCCCGCATCGCCTCAATGGTGTCGCGCATGCGTTCGCGATAACACGCCCAGCACCAGCTCCCGTCCCGGATGCAGGCATAGGTGGTATGCCAGCGATGGCCCGCTGCGCACTCGAACAGTAGCGGCGTATTGGTGTTGGCATAGCTGGTTGACAGGCACCGGCCACCGCGCTTCGCGACCAGCCGCTGGATATCGTCCAGCGGGAGGCGTCGCTTCTGCACCGCGCACGCCCGGCACCACGAACCCCGTATCACGTTGGACGGTATCGCGGTCCAGCGCTGCCCCTAGGCGCATTCCCATTCGAGCGCCGTCGTTGAGTTGACGTAGTGCGTCGAGAGGCACCGACCTCCTCGCGCCGTGGCGAGCGCCTGCATCTGCTCGATTGTCAACGGTCGGTTCATCTGCTTCCCTGCGCCCGCATCAGGTACGGATTCCTCATTTTTTCTGTTCCGTATCGAGAACGAGATTGCGGTCCGCCGCGACGAGCCTGACCGGGTCAGTTTCTTTCCACTGAGATTTCGGGACCAGTACGGACCATTCCGCGTCGGACGTGTCGCGAAAGAACGCCGCCACGCCCACGAAGTTCGCCTCGTCGCCGATGGGCTCCGACACCTTTAGCGTCTGCCCCGGCCCGAGCGTGACGTCCCGGCTCCAGAGCGTCGCCGCCTTCAGCGTGTCGCTGCCGCCTAGCAGTTGCGCGTAGGTCGCCGTCGCAAAGGGCCGGTCGTCCTTTAACTGGACAATGCGCAGCACGACCGGCAGCGACGCTCCGCGCGTGTCCGGATTGAGCGCCCCACGCGCGACGATGGTGAGGTTCATCTGCTTCACCTTCGACACGAACACGGCCTGCGTCGCCGCCACCGTGCCGTCCTTGACCGACTGCAACACGCCGCACGCCGGGAGGACCAGCGCGAGGCCGATCAGGAGCGCGCCCTTCACAATCGCGTTTTGCATCAGAAAGGCGCTCCCTCGAACTCGATGGCCGGATAGACCGTCTCCTTTCCGTCTATGCACAGGATCAGCCGCATCGAATGGTGAAAGCACGCGTAACGGCCTATAAAGTGGTTGAGCACGTCGCCAAAGAGTACGGCGTCGCCAGGTCCCTCGAAGGCAGTGGGGTCGAGGTCGACGTGTACGCAAACCTCGCGGTGCATGTAGGCCCGCTGAAGGACGTTTTTCGCGGACAGCCGCACCCACCGGACTGCCTCGATGCGGCGCGTCGCCCCGTCGTCCGGCTTCCAGTCGTAGAGTTCCAGCGTTTCCTGCAGCGCCTCTTCGCCCTCCACCGAGATCCGGTTGATCTCGTTCGCGCCGCCCGCCGTAAACTGGCCGAGCACACGCCAGTCATATCCCGGGTAATAGCGCGGCGGATAGGCCGGCGGCGTCGGCGCCGTCAGGTTGCGCACCGACGCGATGCCAGTGAAGCCCGAGACGGTCTCGGTAATCGTCGCTTCGGTCAGCGCCATGGCCGGCAGGCGCCCGTTATTCGCGAGCGCGCGCACCGTCAGGTAGCCGTCGGGCGGGGGGCGGTCCTCATCGTCCTGCGCGTCGCGGTGCGTGCCCGACCAGAGCTGGCCCTCCAGCATGACCCATAGTTCGCGCCCGTTCACGCCGAAGTGCGTCGAGGTGTGGTAGTACCGCTCCGGCCTGTCGTAGCGCGTGAGCCAGCCGCGATGCTGGAAGCTCCTGAACGGCTGGTAGGCATGCTGCGCACTGTCCTCCGGGTTCGTCGCGATCACCGAGACGATGTCGTACGGCTCGACATGACCGGCGACACCAGGCTGCACCCGAACGCGATGTTCCTGGTCGTGCCAGCCGGTGGGGCGCAGCGGCAGCGCGTCGACCTCAAACAGGTTGATCACGGGCGTACAGAAAAGACGGAAGCTGTCGCGACTGATCGGATGATCGCCGGGCATACGCCCTTCAAGTTCGATCTCGAACGTCATCTGCGCTTCGCCGGGCGGCAGCGTCGCAGCATCGAAGCCACACAGGTCGACAAAGTGGAACTTCTGCGGAAAGGCGAAGTATTCCAGCAGCGTCTGCTCGCGGTCGAGTTCCTCGTCGCGCTTCGCGTCCGTCACCGGCCAGAGCCGTGTCGACGGGCCGAAACCCGACGCCTCGAAGCGCACGTCGGGCTGCGGCTGTAATGCGCCATCGCGTACCGACGGCAGACGCAGGCTGATCGCGGCCACCTGGCGGGTCAGTGCCGCGTACAGCGCGGCAGCGGCGGCCCGGTCGCCATGCAGGTACAGGCGGATGCGCGAGAGGTCGACGCGCTCGCGCTGCTCCCCGAGCCAGAGGCCGAAGCTGAGGCGGATGACCGTACGCCCGTCCGCGCGAACGGCGAGTACCGCATCCTCCACCGAAAGCGGCAGCAGTTCGACGGATTGCGTCGTCCGGTACGGGCACTGTACGCTCTCGGGACCGATGGGCGCTGAACGTACTACGGCCCCCGCCGGTATCTGCGCTGCGGCCTGGACTGTGCGGTTCAGGGGCGTGCATTCGATGATCGACAGCGAGGGAATCGCCCGCGCCGCGTACTCGTAGAGGTTGTCGAGCAGCGGGTCGGTAATCTCCGGCATGCCATCGTCGAGCTTCATGCGCAGCCGCGCCATGAGCAACGCGAATCCTTCGTAGACCGCCCGGACCTGGTCGTCCTCCTGACCGTACTGCATGCCGAGACGCCGCGCGGCGTCGGGATGGTCGCGAGCGAACTCCCGGCCAGCCTCGCGCAGATAGCGCATCTCCCCGTCGAAATACCTCAGAAACGGATTCTCGTGTTCAGCCGGGTTGTGTTTCCACGGTGCGGTCATGGTTGCATCTCGGGTGGCAGGGGTGGCAGGGAGGGCAGACCGGAGATCACCCCGGCGCGTCCCGTTACGAAGATGCGCTCGGGCATCTGGAAGCCGCGCAGCTTGAGCAGGTCAAGCGGACCCGCGCCCGCCTGGACGCGCAGCAGGTAGCGCAACGGCAAAGGTGTCTCGCTAACCGCCGTCGCCGAGGCGGCCTTCGTGTCGCCGCTGGCCGCCACGCCATTCCAGACCAGTTCGAAGCGCGAATCGTCCAGTGGTTTAATCTGCGCTCTTTCGAGAATCCGCAGAAACGCCCAGTCGCCGCTCGCATCGGACGCGATGCGCGTACCCGCATCGAGCGATTGCCAGGTCAGCGAGGCGTGGCCGTTCAGGCCGTTACCGGGCCACACAAGCGGCGTCCAGGTCTCCCGCTGGTTGAAATAGACGATCTGCTGCCCGTCTACCGTCAGCTCCGTACGCGTGACGTCCGGCGTAGGCTGCGGCGTGATCTCGAAGTGATACCCCGCCTCGCCCTGCGCATAGAGGCGCGCGCCCAGCGGACCGAGCAGCCGCAGCATGGCGAGGAACTTCGGATCGAACTGAAGCGACTGCGGCGCGAGTTCGTTCGGTACCCACTGGTCGCCCTGGCGCTTGAGCACGCCGGAAAGCTCGACCTCGACGAAGCGGTTGACCAGCCCCGTATCGGGCCGCACGTACCGGCCCAGATCGGCAAGGGAGGCGTTCGCCGCCGTCGGCGCGAACGGGTACCGCGAGGCGAACGTCGAGGCGAAGGGTGCCGCCACGGCAGCACGCCACGCGTCGTTCAGGCTCGCGGCGGCAGGCTGAAGGACGGCCTGCCAGGCCGCGTCGAGCGGCTGCACGAACATCGTCTGCCCGAAGCCCGACCACTGCGCGCCCAGACTCGCGGCGGTCAGCGCTGCGTCATCGCGCGCCTGCGTGAGGTCTGAGAGCTTGCCCTGAAATACCGCCTGCGCAAGCGCGCGCGCCATCGACTGCGCATCGGGACTCGACTGGATCTGCTGGAGCTTGAGGCGCACCGTCGTATCCGCCGTGAGGACGCGCGAGAGGCTGACGCCGTTGAACGCGGCGGCATTCGCCGTCTTGCCGTCGCCAGTCTTGTTGCCGGTCGCCGCCGGGTTCGCGTCGCCCATCAGCGCCAGCAGCGGCCCGAACGAGCGGTCGAGCGGATTGACTACCGGTGTCTGCATCGCATCGCTGTCGCTCCCGCCGAGTAACCCTTGCGCCTTGCGCACCAGCGTATCGGTGAGCGCCTGCGAAGGACGGCCCGCCTCCCCCTGGTACTGCACCGACTTCATGACCGCGAGCAAGGGCGAGGTCTGCGCATCGGTCAGACGCGTAAGCTGGTCAATGACGCCGGAAAAGCTGGTCGCCGGGATCAACTGGAAGCTGTTGAGCATGGTCGCCCAGGCCGCCGTATAGTCCGTGAAGTAACGCGTGCGCAACCGCTCCCGGAGGTCGTCGGTCTCGCGCTTTGCATCGAGCGCGCTACGTGCCGCGCCCACCGCCCCTTCGACGACCGAGGCGCTCACCTGGGCGGTCGGCTGTTCGCCGGTCAGCACCCAGTCCCCCTCGACGTGCTGGTCTTTCGCAGCATCATCGATCGCCTTCTCTATCACGCCCTCCCAGGCCGCACGCGTGAAGATGCCCGGTACGGTCTGCGTCGTCGTGAAAAGACCGTGGGAATCGGCACCCGCGAGCAGCGTCGCAAGCGATACGTCGGCGTACTTGCCGCGCGCCTCGTCGAGGGCACGCTGATAGAGAACGTCGTCGCTCGCTGCGAGCCCGATCTGGTTCACCAGCGTCGAGCGCATCTGCGTCACGAGCGGCATCGATGCGCTGATCCGCCATTCGGGATGCGCCTTGAGGTGATCGGACCAGAAGCCCGCGAGCCGCTGCGAGGTATCGAGCCATTCGCCCGGGCGCATGGCGGGCGCGGGCCAGACGGCCAGCAGTTGCGACTTGAGGAACGGCGAGTCGGTACGCGCGGGCGTCGCGAGCATCAGGTACGCCTTGAGACGGCTATAGGCGAGCTGCTGTGCGTCATGGCTTTGCTGCTCGTCGGCGCGAACCTGCGAGAGCTGCCCGAGCTGCCCCTCCAGCGCCCGTACGGCAGGCTCGCGCAGGTTGCGCACGGCGACGGTACGGTATGGTTGCCAGAGCGCATCAAGCAGCTCGTCGTTGCGCGAGAGGCCCGCACGCAGATACCACGGTGCGCCGTGCGCACGCCGGTATTCGAGCGTCTCGATCTGCTGCTGGAGGGCGAGCTGCGTACGCATTGCCTGCGGGGTACCGGGTGCCGACGCCAGCGCCGCGGCGGCAGTTGTTTCGGCCTCGCGGATGAGCGCGTGATTGCCGAGGCCCGAGATCATCAGCGCGACGATCCAGGCCACGGCGCAGGCAATACCGGCCAGCGCGAGCGCATTGGGCCAGTAAAAACCGGTGCGGCGGCCGCGATATCCGGGCGAGCCCGCCGCGATCTCCTGCCATACCGGAACCAGGGCGGCCGGCTGGGTACGCGTCACCGTCATGGTCTGCGCCGACTGCACTTCGGCGGCCTCGGCGGGCGTGCCGTCGCCGCCCTCGACGACCGGCACCGGTACGACAGTCGGCCCCGGAAAGACCGGCGCGAACATGACGCCCGCCAGCGGCGCGCGCAGCCAGTTCGACGACGCCAGCGTACGCAGGCTCGTGGCAATGCGTTCGGTGTGGTCACCGATGTACTTCGAGACCTCCATCAGCCAGGTCACCCCGCTATGCCGGGTACAGAGGTGCACGCCCGCGTCTGCTGACCTGTGCTCGACCTCGTTCAGCAGTTCCGGCAGTCTCGCGGCGGCGGCCTGCGCCTGCCTGCGCGTCTCGTTCGGCATGAAGGCACCGACGGCGTCGAACCGCTCCGGCTGACTGCCGTGCGCCTCGACCGGATGCAGGAACGTCACGGGTGCCGCCCAGCCAAGCGCCGTGCCAAGCATTGAGAGCGTGCGCGGCAGTTCCGTATCGGCTTCATCTGCGCGCGCAACGTGAACCATGCCATCAACCGGAAAACGGCCACACAACCGCCGGATCTGGCCAAGCCACTTCGCCGGCTCGATGCCGTCCGGTGCCGCATGGACGAGGATGATCTCGCCGACGTGCAGGACGCCCGCCTGCCTGAGTCCGGGCGCGACCTGCTCGACCCGCTCGTCGGTACCGTGTACCAGCAGCCAGCGCAGGCGCCTGCGCCAGAACCAGCCGTGCGCGACGCGCAGTTCCTCGGCCATGCGTTGCAGCCGTGCGTCCCGCTTGAGGGGCTTTTCGGCCTTGACGGTATCGCCTGCCTCGCGGCGAAACAGCCGCCCGGCGAATGCGTAGGTGCCCGTAGCAAACAGGACAAGGTGAACAACTACGACGACCGCGAAGGTCGAGAGGATGGCGACGATCGCCCACAGTCGCGACTCGCTGGACGTCATACCGAACATATCGCCGTGCAGCGATACGAAGCCGATCGCGAGCAAGGCTATCGCCAGGGCGACGACCGGCAGCCCCCATATCGCGAGGCGGCTGGACGGGCCGGATTCTGCCGCCGGTGCTACATGCTCAGTTGAGAGCAGGTTAAGCCTGGGGTCTGTCATCGGAAATCTGATGGTTATCGGTTGTATTGGGCGTTACGTGCAGGACTGCAGACTGCATGCTGTCGACGATCAGTTGCGGGCCGTCTGCCTCGCCCGATTCGATGGCCGCTGCGACGGACAGCCAGCCGTTGCCGTCGCCGAAGTCGCCAACAATGCGGTCGGGCCTGCACTGCGCCTCGTCTTTCGAAATGGCGTCCATATGGGCGGCATAGAGCGCCTTGTCGCATCCATCGACAGGCCGGGTAATCCACGCGCGTACGAGCGAGGCATAGGCCGCCTTGCCCCATAACGCGGCATTGGCAAAGCCATATGCGGCCCCGCCAGCCAGGCCCTGGACGGGCCGGTGCAGGAGCGCCGCGACCCTGACCGGTTCCGGCAGCTTGAAGTACCCCGCCGAGAGCAGTACGGCGACGCATCCCTCGGTGCTGCCTTCAGGTGGTCCGCTCTCGTGCCATGCGGTCGCCACGACGAGCAGCGGACGGGGCTCCTTCGCGTCGAGCCACGCGTCGGCCACCAGCAGGCCATCTGACGCTTGTACCGCCTGTACCGCGAGCGATGGCAGGCCCGCGATGCGCAGCGCTTCGACGACCCGCGCGACCTCCGCCTGCTCACGGCCCGGGGCACTCAGTACGCGAATCTGCGGCCACCAGACCCGCTCGTAGCACGTCAGGGCACGCAGGTTCGCCTCCATCCGCTTGAGCGCCCCGGCAACCTTGAGCGTCAGCAGCGAAACGCGCTTCTGTGTCTGGTGCTCGTCGACGGTTTCTTCGCAATACTTAGGACCCGCCGGAGCAGGCTCCTCGACCGTCCAGTCCGCCTCCTCAAAGCGCGCATGAGAGATACGGTCCATCCCGGTACGCGGCATCTGTGCAACGGGCAGGCGTTTCCCGGCTGCCATCGCGCTGGCGAGCATCTGTCCGTCAGGCGGTTCTCCGCCAAGCGGCAGGCAGTAGCCGACGCCAAGCACCTGGAGCGCACGCTGCGCGGTACGCAGGCGCTGCGACAGCCACCGGCTCCGGTGATGGTTACGCCAGTGCGCCCGATACCACAGGCCCTCGTAGCCGATGCGCTCGATGCCAAACAACACGACGAACGCACCGTTCGGAACGCCAACGAACCAGAACCAGAACGATCCCCCGCTCGCCGGTTGTCCCTTCGGCCAGACCAGCATGGCAATGGCGACGCCGACTATGTTGCAGGCGAGCCAGATGCAGCACCACCACGGCCAGAACCGGGGACGGCGCGGGTAGGCGCTCGGGCGGCCCGCTGGTGAGAGATCAACCGGCATTACGCGATATTGACGTTCTGAAGCGACGAGATCAGCCGGCAACCGCACGCGCATCGCTGGTGGTGCATGGCGACCCACTTGCCGTCGCGGTCGGGGAACTTCTCGTAACCCTCGCCGACAACCGTCGGGCCGTGCTGCGCGCAGAGCGCCGCGTCGCCCTTACGGGCGAGCGACCTGCCCATGAAGTTGTTCCACGGCGAGCGTCGCAGGCGTCGAGAGAATTCGCCCGAAACGCAGCATCTCGTACCCGTCGCTTGGGCAGGTGCCATAGAGCGCCGTCGCGCGATGATAAAGATCGTATTCGTAGTCCTTTTCCTTGACCGGCTGTGCCGTCAGCAGCGAGCGCGAGCCATCCGTCGCAACGCTCCACACATTGGTGTACTTCGCCCCCTTGCTGAAGTACGTCTCGACGTCGAGCGGCAGGGTATTCGTAGCTGTCTGCCCCGTCTCGAACTTGATGCCGTACAACTTGTGGTGTGCATCCGTTCCCGGCGGCAATGCGAAGAACTGTTGCCCGGCGGGGATCGTATAGTACGTATGCCCCCAGCAGTCCGTCGTCGTCGGCGTATCCGGCGCCGGATTGCCGAGCTGCGTATGACCAAAGTACGTATCGAAGTCGCCCGGCAGCATAAAGACTTCGCAGTGCATGTACACAATGCCCTGATAACGCCCGAGATAACCGAGGATATCCTTGCGCCGCACCTTGTGGCCGCCACCCGACGCCGCTGGCGTAACCTGCCCTTTGGTGTCCGGGCCGGACGGCTTGCAAAGGAACTCCGCCAGCCCCGTCCGGTCGTATCCCATCGCGTAGCACTCAGCGAGCGATGCCAGGTGCATATAGAGCGAATAGAACGTCAGCTTGCGACCATCACCCGTTTCGGTCGAGTGCTTGAGGAGGACGAAGCCCGCGTTGCTGTTGTCGGAATCGATCGCGTGCTGGCAGACCCGATAGGCGACGACCTCGCCGTCGGCGATGGCGTAAACCGCGCCGTGCGTGTCGGGTGCCAGATGGACGCCACAATGCCAGCGCCGGTCGAACGCGACCGGATAGACGCCGTGCGCAAGTTCGAACTTGTCGACGGCGTCCATCATGGGATCGGGCTTCGAGGCATCGCTCGAAGTCAGGCCCGAGGCCGGCAGAAAGGGAGGGCTGATAATCATGGCGGTCTAGTGCGTATGGGAGTACAGGTCGTCGAGCTTGAGATCGCTCTGGGGCAGGACAGGCAACGTCGTCGGTACGTTATCGGGTCCGACGAAGGTAAACGAGGCGGCCTTGATGGTGTATGCGCCCGGACAATGGAACGTGATGTTGCCGTTCTCCAGGACGACAGAAGCGCCCCCACAGTTCAACGTGATCTTCGACTTCGCCGATACTTCGACGTCAGCGCTTTCGCTCGCGACGCGCAACTGCTTCTGCGCGAACAGATCCATCCCGTCCGTCAGCGCCGCCAGCAGGACCTTCCCCTTCGCCGCGACAAAACTCAGCCCGAGCTTGTGCGCGCACAGCGAGATCAGTTCGCCCGCTACCATGCGCAGCCGCTTCGCGATACTCGCGTCCATGTTCTGGCCTGCGGTGACGATTACGCTCTCGCCCGCCGAGTGCTGGGTCGATTTCGGCGTCACGAACGCCATGCCACCCGGTGCGCTCGCGAGCAGCCCCGCATCGCGAAGCTGGTTCAGTCCGTCGAGGAGCGCCGCCTGCGTCGCGCGGTCCGCAGGATCGGCCCCGGCCTGCGTCGTCGCCGCCGCGAGATCCGTCACGCGCTGTAGTGCCGCCTTGAGTTGCGCAACGGCGGCAGGCATTTCGAGGTGAGGCGTATCGGCTCCCGCCGCCGCGTCCGCCGAGAAGAACAGCCCTTTCGCCGCGCGTGTCGTGCCCCATCCCTGGGTCGTGATTTCGTAGCCCTCGCCGCGCTTGAGCTTCCTGCTGTCGAGCAGGTAGCCCTGATTCATCGCCGTCTGGTTGTAGACCGTCGCGATTCGCGCGCTTTCCTTGCCCTGAAGATCGTTGAATACGATCTCCGAGCCGCGCAGCGGCGAGCGCCAGATTGCGTAGCTAAACATCGCCTGCGCGCCGTGGACGATGTCCGGGTGCGAATAGTCGTGCAGGGCACCCGAGATATGGATACGGTCGACGTCGTTGTGGGCCGCTTCGAGCAGGACCTCGGTCGTCGGAAGCAGCGGCGAGTGGAAGCCACCCAGATAAGACGAGGACGGACGTAGCAGGCGCAGCTTGAGCAGTTGCCGGTCGGTATTGCCCGAGCCTTGCAGAAACTTCGGCAGAACCGGATAACGCCCGTATTCGTCAAGGCATGCGTAGGGTGCCGAATCAAACGTTGTGACGACCCCGACGACCGGACCATTCAGAAATCGCCAGTGCTTTTCGTAAACAAATCGAGGTCGGTACGCGAGGTGCGCGGGCATCGCCTTGAAGCGGGTGAACGCCGGTTTCGTGCGGCTGCCCTTCATGACCATCGACGTAATCACGAAGCCGTATTCCGCGCTCGCGAGCTTCGTGTTCGTCAGCTTCATGACGACGCCCGGCGCGACGCCCTTCGCGTCAGTGGTACCGGAGAGCGTCGCCTGCCGCGCGACCAGTTCGTCGCGCCGCGTCTGTACGTACGTCTCGCCCTGCTCCTGCGTGAGGTGGAACTCCGCGCTGCGACTGATCTGGCCGAATACCGAGCGGTCCCCCGCTTCCGTGGAGACCTCCGCGCTCGCCCGTAGCGGGTCGTCCGGCGTGCGATAGTTGCGCTCCCACACCTCGACCGTCGCGGCAACCAGCCTGCGGTGCTCGTTGACCTTCTGCGCCGCTTCCTGCCAGTTGCTGTTCAGGCCCGCGCCGGTAAGCAGGGGGACGTCGATCGAGCGGACATACGCACGCGGGTTGTTTGCGAAAACAATGGTATCAAGCCGCCCGTCCTTGGAGCGGCCCTGTTTGTAAAACCAGAAAACGCCCTTGCGGCGGCAATGACGTGCAATCAGGTTGTAAAGCGACTCCTCGTACATGACAACCTGTTCCATCTTCTGGTCGAGTCCCTCAATCTGGAACTCCACGTCGAAGGCATCGAAATTCTTCCGGTCGATCACGGCCTGCGTGATCAGCTCCTGGAGGGTGACGTCCTTGAACGTGTCGGATTTGACGATCCGTTTGAGCAGGGCCGCGAAGCGCGGCTCGATGCGCAGGCGGTAGGTGCCCTCATCACGACTCACGCTCACGCGCTTCCAGCGCGTAACGACGCCGTTGAAGGTTGCCGCCTCACGGTCAACGGAATCGGCATAGCTCGCCGAGGGAACCGCCGCGCGCTCGTCGATCTGCAACCCCGCGCGTTTGCCCACGCAGAGCTTGCCGTCGATGGCCAGTTCCGGCGACGTTACCGTGACGTCAACGAAATAGTCCTGGCAGAAGCCCGCCTTCGCCTTGAACTTGACGACGTCGAGCGGAATTTCGAGCCCCCCGATCCAGATACTCAGGCGCTGGCTCAGGCGCGCGCTCGGGTGAAGCAAGGTATCCGTAAAACGTTTCGTCACAGCATCCATACGCATCCCGATTCGTTAAAAGGAACGAGGCGAAGCCGCCGGACTTACCGCTTCTCGCCGGACTCGCAATTTCTGAGAAGCAACGATTAAGGAATTACTTCATCGACGCGTCAATTAGCGAATCCCGATGGCGTCTGAAATTCCCGACGTTTTTGTCAAACAAGGAAAATTCAACGATGCACCGATTTTTCGGGATGCCGTTACGTGTTAGGCCGGCTTACCGGCTCGCGCCGCGCATGAACAGCACGGCAAGCGTGGACGTCGCGCCCCACAGGACACACCCGGCGAACAGCGCCGCGCTCATGACGGCACCCGCGACGGCGACGCGGGGAACGGCCAGCGCGCCGGCGCGAGTCGTGTTTCTTCGGTCACGAGATTGCCTATCGTGAACTGGTGCGCGAGCCCGGAAAGCTCCGCGCACGCGTTGTCAATGACGGCGCGCAGGTCCTCGGCGGATTTGTCCGGGGTGCTTTCACAGCGAAGCTCGCCAAGGATGCGGAGCAGTTCAAGCGAGCCATGCAGGATACGTTCGCGGTGGAACGCTTCGAGGTCTTCGAGAATGGCGATGCGATCCTCGGGCGATGCGAGGTCGGAAATACCCGTGCGGCTATCGTCGGGATTCATGCTACCGTCTGTTCGCGCATCCATCTCGTACGACGAGGCGCGCCAGAGCAGGCTCTGGCGCGCCTCCGGCGCTCAGATCGACTTGACTTCGCCGCCGTCCATCCGGAGCGTCGTGCCCGTCATCCAGTGCGCGCCCGGCGACACGATGAACGCCATCAGTTCGGCGATCTCCTCGGGCGTGCCGTAGCGCGCGATGCCCGCTTCGGCGGGGAATTTCGCCGTGGCTTCCTCCACGCTCATGTCGTGCAGCGGCGCCCAGTGCTCCAGATACGACTGGCGGCGCCCCGTCATCACGGGGCCGGGCAGCACGCTGTTGACCTGCACGCCGTCCGCGACGCCGCGATCCGAAAACGCCTTCGCGAGCGCGACGATCGCCGCGTTGATCGTGCCGACCGCCGCATAAGGCGCCTTCGGGAACACAGCCGAATTGCCCGACATCAGCACGACCGCGCCCGAGCTGGCCTTTAGCGCCGGCCACGCTTCGATCGTCAAACGTCGCGCACCGTGCAGTTTGAGCGCGAGGCCGCCCTCCCATTGCTCGTCGGTCATTTCGAACAGATCGATCTGCGGCACCGCGCCCGCAATGTTGAGCAACGCGTCGATGCGCCCGAACGCCGCGAGTGTTTGCTGCACCACGTGCCGCGCGGCTTCGCTACGCGACAGATCGATGTCGATCACGAGCGCCTCGGCGCCTGCCTCCCTCACCTGTGCGGCGGTCTGCTCGAGCGACTCGCGGTTGCGCGCCACCACGGCGACAGCGTCGAAGTCACGCGCCAGCCTCACGGCCGTCGATCGGCCAATGCCCTGACTTGCACCCGTTACGATTGCGACTTTGCTGACCATCTTTCTCACTCCTCATTCGATCAGTATTGCCAATCATTATTCGAGAAACTGCGTGATCGCCTTGGCGATTTCATCGGCGTGCGTTTCCAGCGCGAAGTGTCCCGTGTCGAACAAGCGCACCACCGCTTGCGGCAAATCGCGCTTGAATGCCTCTGCGCCCGCGGGCAGGAAGAACGGATCATTCTTGCCCCACACCGCGAGAAACGGCGGCTGGTGCGTGCGGAAGTACTGCTGAAACGCCGGGTAGAGCGCCACGTTGTTCCGGTAATCGCGGAACAGGTCGAGCTGGATGTCGTGCGCGCCTGGGCGATTCATATAGTAGTCGTCGAGCGAATAGCCGTCGGGCGATAACGCCGAAGCGTCGGGCACGCCCTGCGTGTATTGCCAGACCGTCGCTTCGCGCGTGAGCAGCGCGCGCAGCGCGTCGCGATGCGTGGACGACGGGTCCTGCCAGTAAGCGCGAATCGGATTCCAGCCGTCGCTCAGGCCTTCCTCGTAGGCATTGCCGTTTTGCGAAACGATCGCTGTGATGCGCTCAGGATGCGCGAGCGCCAGCCGAAAGCCCGTGGGCGCGCCGTAGTCGAACACGTATATCGCGAACCGGTCGAAGCCGATGCGCTCGGTAAAGCGCGCAATGACGTTTGCGATGTTCTCGAACGTGTACGAAAACTGGTCTCGATCCGGCAAGTCCGATTGACCGAAGCCCGGCAGGTCCGGCGCGACGATATGAAAGCGCTCCGCGAGCTTCGGAATGAGGTCGCGGAACATGTGGCCGGCGCTCGGAAAGCCGTGCAGCAGCAGGAGCTTCGGTGCGCCGGCGCGCCCCGCTTCCCGGTAGAACACGTTGAAGCCGTCGACATCGGCGCGATGGTAGGTAGTGGCGGTCATGGGTGCCTCCAGAGTGGAACGGACAATCGCGCGGGTTAGCGCGAAGAAACGGACCGAACGGCTTCGGCGATAACTTCGGCGACGGCGTCGGGCGCCGTGACGCCCGGCGTGTGGTCAACCTCATGTGCGCGGAGCTGGGCGTTCATCCGGCTTGCCATGAAGCGTTGCGTATCGGGATCGATCATGCGGTCCTCGCCGGCGACGAGAAACCAGGCCGGCCGGTCTTTCCACAGCGGCCGCGCCACCGCTTCGCCGATGCACGCCGCCGCAATGGGACGCTGGATCGCCGCGAGCGCCGCCGCCTCCTGCCGCGTGGCGTGCTGCGCGAATGCATTGGCGAATGCCTCGTGCGGCAGCCAGATCCAGCCGTGGCGGTCGGGCGCGAGTTGCGGCGCCTGCGGGTGCGTCTTGCCGCGATAGAACACGTCGGCCACGGTCTCGCCCTCGTCAGGCGCAAGCGCGGCCACGTACACCAGCGCCGCGACGTTCGCGGCGCGAGTGGCGCCGATCACCGCCCCCGCATAAGCGTGACCAGCCAGCACGACCGGCCCGTCGACCCGTTCGAGCGCGCGCTCGAGCGCCGCCGCATCGTCGCCCAGCGATGTGAGCGGAAGCGGGGCCGCCACGGCATCGATGCCCTGACGGCTCAGCCGCTCGATCACCCTGCTCCAGCTCGACCCGTCCGCCCATGCGCCGTGCGCCAGCACCACACTCGTATTGCCGTGAGACATGCCCTGCTCCTTGGAGAAAAGTGGCGCCGGCTGCTGTGGCATCGCCCGATCTGTACCGTCGCCCGATGTAACCGTTATGTTTATGCTTTAGAGGTTACTGATTGACTATGTAACTTGTCAAGAACGATTTTGACGGTTACACTGAACGCACCCTGTTTAGCCTCTTGCGGCAAGAGAATGGACTACCGCCCAATACCTGCGATATTCGTGGCCGACGCGCCGGGGCTCGACTTCCTGAACTCAGTGGCGACACCGGTGGACGTGCCCATCGACTGGATCGCCGACGGTGAAGGTTTGCTGTCGTGGCTGGAACAGGCGGGCATGGCGCCCGCATCGGCGCTCGCCGCCATGCGCACGCAGTTCACGGCGGCCGAGCTCGACGCGGTCGCCGGCGAGGCGCGCGCCCTGCGCGAATGGTTCCGCGGCTTCGTGCGGGAAAGAAAGGGCCGGCCGCTCGCCAGCGCCGATCTGAGCGAACTCGCGCCGCTGAACGCCCTGCTCGCGCGCGACGACCGTTACGGCGAAGTTGTTGAGGCCGGCAGCGAAGGCCCGGCGGCGTTCGAGTACCGCGTGAACCGGCGCTGGAAATCGCCGGAATCGCTCTTGATGCCGATTGCCGAAGCGCTCGCGAAACTGGTGTGCGAGCAAGACTTCACGCATGTAAAAGCCTGCGAAGGGCCGAAATGCACGCTGCTCTTCGCCGATCACACGCGCGGCCATGCGCGCCGCTGGTGCAGCATGGCGATCTGCGGCAATCGCGCGAAAGTTGCCGCGCATCGCAAACGGCTCAAGGAGCGCGAAAGCGCCTGAGGTGCTGGTGTGGCCACACACGCGCCTCTCTGCTTTGTGCGTTTCGTACTACTTCGGAATCCTTACCGAGAAACATCAGTCACGATCTGGCGCACCGAGCGGAAAGAGCGGACGGTATGGCCGCGCCTCGTTCACGGCGCGCACGAACGAAGGCCGCGCGAGCAGCCGTTCGCGATAGGCGCGCAGCACGGAATACGCCGGGGCGATGCGATGGGTCCAGTCCGCGTAGAAAAGCGACGACGACGCGGCGCAATCCGCCATCGTGTAGTCCTCGCCCGCCGCCCAGGTTTTGCCCGCGAGCTGGCCTTCGAGCCACGCATAGGCGAGTTCGAGCTTTTCGGCCGCGAAGGCCCGGCCTTCTTCGCGTCTTGCCGGGTCGCCGGTCAACGCGCCGTCCACAGCGCGCTGCACGGGCGTCATCACATGCAGGTCGAAGAAGCGGTCGAGAAAGCGCACGTCGAGCGCGGCCATGGGATCGGCGGGCAGCAACCGCACTGGCCCGGGATGTTCGAGCTGCAGGTATTCGATGATGATGCTTGTTTCCGCAACGTTGCGCTCGCCGTCCACGAGCACCGGAAACTTGCGTAGCGGCCAACGTTGCAGCCACTGCATCGTATGTTCGGGCGAATCCGGACCGATGCCGCGAAATTCGAAGGGCGTGTCGTTCTCGTACAGCGCGACGAGCACTTTCTGCGTGTACGAGGAAAACGGGTGTCCATATAGCGCGAGCGACATCGTCTAGTCTCCTGTTCGAGCCGGGCAGGTCGTTGAACCATGCACCGGTTGCGTGCCGATTGCAAGCGTTGCCGGGAACTGCAGCGGCGCGTGTTCGGGCAACTGTACATGGCGGCGGCGCGGTGCGTGACGTATCGTGGCCCCGCGCGGTTTCCTCTCCTGGTCCCCCGATATGCTCAACATCCTTGGCAAAGCTTCGTCCATCAACGTTCGCAAGGTGCTCTGGACCTGCGTCGAATTGAACCTTCCCTTCGAACGGGAGGACTGGGGCGCGGGCTTTCGCTCGACACAGACGCCGGAATTCCTCGCCCTGAATCCCAATGCGCTCGTGCCGGTCATCAAGGACGGCGATTTCGTTCTGTGGGAGTCGAACACCATCATCCGCTATCTGGCGTCGCGGTATGGCGGCGCGCATCTCTATCCTGCCGATGCTGTGATGCGTGCGCGCGTCGATCAATGGATGGACTGGCAGGCGACCGATCTGAACCGTTCGTGGAGCTATGCATTTCTCGGTCTCGTCAGAGCGTCGCGCGCTCACCAGGCGACGAGCGAAATCGCCCATTCGATCGAGAACTGGACCCGCCATATGCGTATTCTCGACGCGCGGCTGCAGGAAACCGGCGCGTTCGTCGCCGGCACGCGATTCTCGCTTGCGGATATTCCCGTTGGGTTGTCGGTGAACCGCTGGTTCGGCACGCCGTTCGAGCATCCCCATTTGCCCGCCGTTTCCGCGTATTTCGAGCGGCTCGCTGAACGCCGCGGGTTTGCGGTGCATTGCGCAAACGGGATGCCGTGAGCTACGGCGCAGGCGGCGCTTCAGTTCGCCAGGCAGACGACGCTCGGGTTGGCGTATAGGCGCTGCTACCCGACGCTGGCGTTCGCACGCTGCATGATCCAGCGCCGGTATTCGCGGGTGCGCGCCACGTCCGCCAGCTGTTGCAGGATCAGCGCGCGCAACGGCGAAACTTTTGGATTGGGCCTCTTTCCCCGGCTCAATCTGCGCAACTGAAACTTGACGGCGGCCATGTTGGCCAACGACGCCAGCGGTTTGTTCTTCCACGTGATCGGAGAAAGCGCCGGCGCGTTGTCTTTGCCCGCACGCCAGTCGCGCGGCAGACCCGGATCGATCGCCAGCGCGGTCCCGATACCGACCATGTCCACCCCGCTCGCGATAACCTGTTCGGCAACGGCCCGGCGGCGGATGCCTCCCGTGACCATCACGGGCATCTTCGCGATCGTCCGGATATCGCGGGCAAATTCCACGAAATACGCTTCGCGGGCCAGGGTGCGGCCGTCGCGAGCATCGCCTTGCATGGCCGGGGCCTCATAGCTTCCACCGGATAATTCCACCAGATCGACCGCCCTATCGTTGAGTAACTTCACGACGTGCCGGGCATCATCGGCGCTGAAACCACCGCGCTGGAAATCGGCGGAGTTCAGTTTGACGGCCACGGCAAATCGCGGGGAAACGACCGCACGAACGGCTTTGACGATCTCCAGCAACAGACGCGCGCGATTCTCGAGCGAACCGCCCCATTGATCCGTTCTCCGGTTGGTGAGCGGGGAAAGAAACTGGCTTAGCAGATAGCCGTGGGCCGCGTGAATCTCGACGCCCGTGAAGCCCGCGAGTTCGCCCAGACGCGCGGTGCGGGCAAAGCGCTGGATCACCTCGTCAATCATTTCGTCCGTCATCGCCTGGGGCGTATTGAAGTACTTTGACATCTTGCCCAGTGCCAAAGGGACTGCGGAAGGCGCCCACGTCTGCTGGCCAAGATTGGCCCGCATCTGCCGGCCCGGATGATTGATTTGCAGCCAGAATTGCGCGCCCTTCGAGCGGCCGATCTGCGCCCAACGTCTGAATGCTTCGAGGTGCTTGTCATCTTCGAGCACGACCCCGCCTGGTCCTGTCATGGCGCGGCTGTCGACCATCACGTTGCCCGTAATGAGCAGCCCGGCACCGCCTTGCGCCCACGCCTCATAGAGACGCATCAGCTGCCCGGACGGGGCGCGGTCTGCGTCCGCCATGTTTTCTTCCATGGCGGCTTTGGCGATGCGGTTCCGGATCACGGCGCCGTTGGGCAATGCCAGTTTGTCGAACACGTTCATGGGTTCACCTCGTTGGATCGTGGTTCGACTTTAAGGTTGAAGTCGACTTTAATGTCAATCCCTTCTGCGCGGTGAACAAGGGCGGCCCGAACGATCGGTGTCTGGACGCTTGACCTTCAAGTTGAGTTTAACCTTAGAGTGCCGGCTGTCGCGCCGTGTGCCAGCGCGCGCCCGGTTGAACATGGAGAAGGGCGCTAAAGGTCTTCGATCGTGCGTGAGAGCGAACAGGGAGGTGCGGATTTCAGAGCGATCAGTCTCGCGCGGGACCTCGTCGAGAACGGCGCCGAGGCCGGGCGCCCCGGCTGATTCTGGACGCCGGCCACGGTATTCGACGGCCGCTTCATCGAGCGTCTGACTCGTCATGCAGGATTGCGTCTCGAGCAGATATGACGTGCGAACACGGTTGAAGCGGCTCGGGCAAAGCGCTAAGTTGACGGTCAGGTTCGGTCTGACCGGGGAGTGCCGGAAACATGAAAATAGGTGAACTTGCGCAGCGCACGGGCCTGGCGGCTTCGCGCATTCGCTTCTACGAAGGTCTCGGCTTGCTGAAGGCCGAGCGCGAGCCGAACGGCTATCGGACGTATACGCCTCAAGCCGTGCTGGTGCTCGATCTGATTGCGACGGCACAGCAAGCCGGTTTCAGTCTGGACGAGATTCGCATGTTGCTGCCGCCCGATCTGACACAGTGGAAGCCCGGCTCGCTCGTCGAAACGCTGCGCGGCAAGGTGCAGGATATCGAGGCACTGGAAATGCGGCTCGCGCAGAGCAAGGCGCATCTCGTCGCGCTTCTGGCTGAAATCGAAGCGAAACCGGCAGACATGGATTGCACCGCCAACGCGAAGCGCGTGCTGTCCCGGCTGCGCTCGGGGGAAGTCAAAGCGCCTGCCCTGCAAGCCGCAGACGTCACGACGCTGCGCAAAGCGAAGCGCCGCGGGCCGACCAGGAGTGGCTAGGGGCGCCCGGCCAGGGGCGCCCGGCTAGGGGCGCCCGGCTAGGGGCGCCGAACGACAGGGTTATTCGCCGATCCGGAAATACTCGCTTGGCACCACCCCAAGCTGCTTCCTGAACATGGAGGTGAATGCGCTAGGGCTGTCGTATCCCATACTGAGTGCGACGTCCAGAACGTTCTGCCCGGTCGCGAGCCGCTCCAACGCCATCAGCAGACGCGCCTGCTGCCGCCACTGCCCGAACGTCATGCTCACTTGCTGGGCGAAGGTGCGCTGCACAGTCTTTGGGTTGACGCCGACCACCTGCGCCCAGTCACGCAGCGTTCGCTTGTCGTCCGGCGCATCGAGTATCCGTTGGCAAATCTCGACGAGATACGGATGGGTGGGAAGCGGGAGATGCAGGGGGAGCACTGGCAGGAAGTTCAGCTCATCGAGCAGCAATCCCATTAGTCTCCCGTCGCGTGAATCGGCTGTGTAATCGCCCGTGATGTCCATGGCGCTCAGAATCAGCTGCCGCAGGAGATCGGAGATCGCAACCGTATGGCAACGCTCTGGCAAACCGCTTGCCGCGTCCGGCTGGATGTAGAGCGTTCGCATCGCCACGGCATTCACCATGCGTACCGTATGCGCGGTGTAGGCCGGCATCCAGATGGCCTGGGTCGGCGGCACGACCCATTGGCCCGCTGCGCTGCTGACCACCATGACGCCAGCGGCCGCGTAAATCAGTTGTGCGGCCGCATGATGGTGCAACGGGCGTATGTGGCCAGGCGGGAAATCGACCGCCCGGCTGCTCACGGGGACCGTGTCGCGATGGTGATCGCGCTGAGTGGAAGCGTGGCGAGGCATGTCCGTTTCGCGACGATGGGAAGGAATTACGCGTGAGACAGGCGATCAGTGTATCCCTAAACTGGGCTGCCAACTTCACCTTCTCTCACTCCATGAAGATCGCGCCCACTCCAGTTCAAAGCACGGATAGATCGAGACCGGCAAGCCGGAATCGAAGCCAGACGGCCTTCGGGATACTCGGCGTCACAAGCGCATCGCACTTGCTCAACGACATGCTTCAATCGTTGATGATCGCCGTCTATCCGATCTTCAAGGCCGGGCTGCATCTGTCTTACTGGCAGATCGGCTTTGTCACGCTGGCTTACCAGGTCACGGCCAGCCTTCTCCAACCGCTGATCGGGCGCTTCACGGATCGCAAGCCGCAACCCTATTCGCTGCCGCTCGCGATGGTGTTCAGTTTCTGCGGCGTGTTCGCGCTGTCGAGGGCACAGAGGTTTCTCGCCTTGATCGGCGCGGCGATGCTGGTGGGCGTCGGCTCGTCCGTATTTCATCCGGAAACATCGCGCGTGGCGCGGATGGCCTCCGGTGGTCGTCACGGGCTTGCCCAATCCATTTTCCAGGTGGGCGGCAATGCCGGAAGCGCGATCGGTCCGCTGCTCGCAGCGTTGATCGTCGTCCCCAACGGCCAGGGCAGCCTTGCATGGTTCACGGCCGCCGCCCTGCTGGCGATGATTTTGCTGTGGCATGTGAGCGGGTGGTATGAAGACCAGCTCGCGCAAAGCAGGCGCCGCAAAGCGGCCGTCGAGGTTCCCGCGCTCGACTCGCGTGCGGTGGCGCCGGTTGTCGGCATCCTGATGGTGCTGATGTTTTCCAAGTACTTCTACACAGTCAGCATCAGCAACTACCTGACCTTCTATTTAACGGAGAAGTTTGGAATTAGCGTGCGTGCAGCGCAATTGCATCTGTTCCTGTTTCTCGGCGCGGTGGCCGTGGGGACCCTGATTGGCGGCCCGCTCGGCGACCGGCTCGGCAGAAAGGCCGTGATCTGGTTTTCGATCCTCGGCGCCGCGCCTTTTACGATCGCGCTGCCTCACGCCAATCTCGCGGTGACGACAGTGTTGATCGTGCTGATCGGCCTGATCGTCTCGTCGGCGTTTTCGGCCATTCTCGTCTACGCGCAGGAACTGATGCCGGGGCGCGTCGGGATGGTATCCGGCTTGTTTTTCGGCTTCGCGTTCGGCCTGGGCGGGATCGGTGCCGCCACGCTGGGTTGGCTGGCGGATCACTTCGGTATCCCGACGGTTTACAGCCTTTGCGCGTGGCTACCCTTGCTTGGCATCGTCGCCGTGTTTCTGCCGAAACGGCCGGCTGCAATCGAGTCCACGCAGGACCGGAAATGAAGCTAGTCGATTTCGCTTGCATCGTCGGCGCAATCGGAACTTATGCGCTGATCTGCCTCGCGAGTTTGTGCGTGCACATCCGGGCAATGAAGAAAGCGATCGGAAGCGAACCGTTTGCCCTGAAGGGCGTGACTCGATGTGATGCGCGTGCCAGGCTACGCGAATGGGAAGCCCAGAAGAAGCGACTACTTCCGATGGCAATCCTCCTTGCGCTATGGGTCATCGTTTTGTCGTCCTTGTCCGCCAGCCGGTAGGCAAGAGATCGAAATCCAGGCTTCCCGAGCCGGAGCGTGATTCGGCGGCTGTTTCGGTCCTTCGTCGGCGCGGCAGCGCCAGACCGTGCACAATACGGCCATGCAAGCCCCAGACCTCGAACGCCTCGTCACCCTCGCCATGCCCTTCGGCAAATACAAAGGCCGGCTCATTGCCGACCTGCCCGGGCATTACCTCAACTGGTTCGCCCGCGAAGGGTTTCCGCCTGGCGAGATCGGCCGGCTGCTCGCGCTGATGCACGAGCTCGATCACAACGGCCTGAAGGGCTTGCTCGAGCCGCTGCGCAAACGCGCCTAGCGCCAACCCGGCGCACAATGCGCTGGCGAATCTCTTGCGAGGCAGCGCAACATGGCCAGTTTCCAACCCAATGGATGGCACACCGTCACGCCGCGAATCGTCGTGCGGGGCGCGGAAAACCTTGTCGCGTTCATCAAGACGGTGTTTCAGGCGCAGGGCGAATGGCGTCACGGGCTGCCCGCCGAAATCAGGATCGGCGATTCCGTCGTGATGGTCAGCGGATCGGACGGCCTGCGCGATCCCATGCCGGCATTCCTGTATGTCTACGTCGAGGATACCGACTCGACGTACCAGCGCGCGATGGCGGCACATGCGATCTCGCTCGAGCCTCCAACCGATCTGCCCTACGGCGACAGGCGCGCGATGGTCAGAGATCCGTGGGGAAACACCTGGCAGATCGCCACCCATCAGCGCGACCTCAGCGCCGCCGAGATCCGTTCAAGGTTGGGCAACGCGGGTTAGGCGAACGGCGGTTGCAGAACAATGGCGTCGTCGCGCTCAGGGCCGGTGGTGACCATCGCCACGGGCACGCCGACTTCGCTCCGGATCGCGTCGATCAGCGCCGCTGCCTGCGGGGGCAGCTCGCCATACGAGCGCACGCCCCGGGTCGACCCGACCCAGCCGTCGAAACGCCTGAGCACCGGCTGAAGGCGCTGCTGCTCGGCATTCGTGGACGGCATGTAGTCGATGCGCGCGCCATCGAGCAGATAACCCACACAGAGCTGCACCGACTCGAAGCCATCGAGCACGTCGAGCTTGGTCAGCGCCAGCTGGTTGATGCCCGCGACCTTGCAGCTCTGACGCAGCTGCACGGTGTCGAGCCAGCCGCAGCGGCGCGGGCGGCCGGTGTTGACGCCGTACTCGCCGCCGCGCTGCCTCAGTTCGTCGCCGAGCGCGCCGTCCACTTCCGACGTGAACGGGCCTTCGCCAACCCGCGTTGCATAGACCTTGCTGACGCCCAGCACCCGCCCGAGGTGCGACGGGGCAATGCCGGCGCCGCTGGCCGCGCCGGCCGCGATGGTGCTCGACGATGTGACGTACGGGTAGCTGCCCCAATCCACGTCCAGCATGACCGCTTGCGAGCCTTCGAATACCACGCGTTTGCCCGACGCATGCGCGTGGTCGAGCTGTTCCCAGACACGGCCCACGAACGGCAGGATGCGCGGCGCCATGGCAAGCAGGTTGCTCAACATCGGCTCGAGCGGGAACGGGTCCTGGCCCGAACCGCGAAGCCACGCGTTATGGTGTTCGAGCAAGACGCCGAGCTTCTGGGCCAGCAGTTCCGGTTCGGCAAGGTCGCACACGCGCAGGCCGCGGCGGCCAACCTTGTCTTCATAGGCCGGGCCGATGCCGCGCAGCGTGGTGCCAAGCGGCTTCGCGCGCATCCGCTCCTGGGCGGCGTCGATTGCGCGATGCACGGGCAGGACCAGCGTCGCCGTTTCGGCGATTTGCAGCACGTCAGGCGTCACGCGCACGCCCAACGCGGCCATCCGGTCGATCTCCGCGAACAGCGCCTCGGGATCGAGCGCAACGCCGTTGCCGATCAGGCCGAGCTTGCCGCGCACCACGCCGCTCGGGAGCAGCGCGAGCTTGTAGGTTTGGCCGTCCACCACCAGCGTGTGGCCGGCGTTGTGCCCGCCGTTGTACCGAACGACGATGTCCGCCTTCTCCGCCAGCCAATCCACGATCCGGCCCTTCCCCTCGTCGCCCCACTGCGCGCCGACCACGACGACATTCGACATGCGATATTTCCCCTGGTGAGTAAATCGAACAGATCCAGAACCGGAACTGCTGCCAAGGGGCTCAATATAGGGCTACGATGGCGCCGCGAAAAGCGATGTAAACTCACGGAACTTGTCAGGAAAAATCACATAGGATTGGATCATGTCGCGTCGTCTGCCGCCGTTGAACGCGCTGCGCGTATTCGAAGCCGCCGCTCGCGCGGAGAGTTTTTCGGCGGCAGCCGAGGAGCTTTACGTCACGCACGGGGCCGTTAGCCGGCAAGTACGGCAGCTGGAGGACTGGCTTGGGATCGACCTGTTCGAGCGCCGGGGCCGAAGGGTCGTATTGACAGCGTCGGGGCGCGCTTACCTGGCCGAGGTATCGGCGGCACTGGATCGCATTGCGCTCGCGACCAGTGAGCAGCTTCGGGCCACGCGGGCGCAGATCGTGAGGGTCAATGCGCCCACGACTTTCGCGTTGCGCTGGCTGTTGCCGCAGCTGTCCGGTTTCCAGCTGACCCATCCGGCGGTGGAGGTGCGGCTGACCACTTCGGATGAGCCGATCGAAAAACTCGGCGACGAATGCGACGTGGCGATTCGCGGCAGCCAGCAAAAGTCGGCCGGGTATGCGGTCACGGAGTTCTTGTCGGAAGTCCGGCTGCCGGTTTGCGCGCCCAAGGTGCTGGAAGCGCAGCCGATACACGAGGTCGCGGATCTCGCGCACCACACCCTGCTTCACACGGCGACGTATCCCGGTCTTTGGGCGGAGTGGCTTGCGGCAAGCGGCAATCCTGGGCTTGCGCCTCGCCATTCGCAGCAACTGGATCACTTCTATTTGACCCTGCAAGCCGCCATTGACGGCCTGGGTATCGCAATGGGCCCGACCGCACTCGTCGCGCTCGATGTCAAAGAGGGCCGCCTCGTGTTTCCCTTCGACGGCCCCGCCCTGCCCGCATGGCGCTACTGCAGCTATGTGCGCGAAGCGCGTCTCGAGGATCCGGCCATCCATACCTTTCTCGCGTGGTTGCGCGAACTCGGGCAGCGCTTTTCGCATCGTGCGTAGCGGCATGCGCGCATCGCTTGCGCCCGCGCTCGCCGGTTGACAGCCCGTATTCGATGCTTTAAAAAGTAAAGCATGAAAATTCCACGACCAGGACAGCCCGTTCGCGGCTCGACAACCGGACGGCCGATCATGGTCGTGCTGGATCTGCTCGGGCGGCGGACCGCACTGCGGATTCTGTGGGAGCTGCGCGGCGAGGCGTTGACGTTTCGCGCGCTTCAGGAGGCCTGCGACACCAATGCCCGCCTGCTCAACACGCGGCTCGCGGAATTGAGAGCGTCGGGGCTTGTCGAGCATGGAGAAGGCGGTTATCAGATGACGGCCGAAGGCAGGAAACTCCGGGCCGCCTTGCAGCCGCTGCAGGTCTGGGCCCGGGAGTGGGCCGAGCGCGACCCTCAGGGGTTCGAAGCTGCGGATCGCGATCAGTGCGGCCGCGAGGCGTAATTCATCAGGTTTCCGAACGATTCACGCAATTGCCTGCGCAAGGCTTGCCGTCCGGCGACACACGCAAGCCACGTACCGCAGCCCCAGGGAGTTGAACGATGTTGCACAACGTGAACCATCTCCGCTGGAAGATCGTCGCATTGCTCGTTGCGCCGCTCACGTTCGTGATGACGCTCGACCGCACAGCCATGGCTGTCGCGGCCCCGACGATCCAGAATGAACTGGGTCTGTCGATCGTCGAGATGTCGATGATACTCACGGTCTACTTCTGGGCCTATGCAATCGGGCAGATACCGGCCGGCCGCGCGGCCGAACGCTTCGGGTCGCGCAAGGTGCTGTTCGGCACGAGCACGCTCTGGTCGCTCATGATGATCGCCACGCCCCTGGGCGCCTCGTTCGCGTGGCTGTTCGGCTGCCGCCTCGTGCTGGGCGGGGCGCAATCGGCGGACTGGTCGAGCAGTGTCGTCGCACTCAAGCGCTGGGTTCCGGCCAGCGAGCGCGCGAAAGGCAATGCCCTGCTGCTCGCGGGGCTCTATCTTGGCCCGATCGTTTCGGCGCCGCTTACGGCATGGACCATTGCGCGGTTCGGATGGCACGCCGTTTTCTATGGATTCGGCGCACTGGGGCTGCTGCTCGGCGCGGTCTGGTGGTTCGGCTACCGCGACACGCCGGCGGCGCATCCGCTCATCACGAAGGCAGAGGCCGAGTACCTCGCAGCCGGCCAGCCGCCCGAGCGCACCGCAGCCAGGGGAGCGCTCAGGCGCTGCCTGCGGCAGTGGCGCTTCTGGATCTTCGGTGTCCAGTACTTCCTGCTGGTGCTGATCCAGAGTTTCTACACGACGTGGCTGCCAACCTACCTCATGCGGGCGCGCGGGCTTTCGCTCAAGGCGATGGGCCTGTACGCATCGCTGCCGTGGGTGGCCGTGTTCGTGGCGGTGTTCGCCGCGGGGGCGTTCAGCGACTGGCTGCTCAGAAAGACCGGCTCGATCTATCGGGCACGCACGCCCGTTGCGATGAGCGGATTCGTCGTGAGCGCGCTTGCGTTGGCGGCGGCCGCGCGAGCCGATTCGATTACCATGGTGATCGGCTTGCTGTGCCTGTCCTTTGCCGCGGTGGGATTCGTGCAGGTAGTCGTGTGGTCCGCCACGCAGGATCTCGGGCGGGCGTTCGCCGGCGTCATGTCGGGCTGGACGAACGTGTGGGGTGCCCTGTCGAACGTCGCCGGTCCGATGACTTTGGCGCTGGTGGTCAAGGTCACGCATAGCTGGGGAAGCGGCATGATCGTGATCGGCGCGGCGGCCGCTTGCGGTGCGCTGCTATGGCTGTTCGTGCACCCCGAGCGCCCCTTGCTCGGCGACGACATGGATGGGCCGCCAGCTCACACGGAAACGGGCACGACAACAGCGCCAGTCAGGAACGAAGCCGTTTCGCACAACGTTGCGCGCGCAACCGATGCTGACACCGGGCAGGTGTCCGAACAGAACGGCTAAAACGGATCAGGCCGTATTGACATGAACACGCAAATGCAGCCGCCGGAATGCATTCGGCGTCATGCCTTTGCTCTTCTTGAACAGCCTGCGGAAATAGCCGCTGTCTTCGAATCCGCATTCGTAGGCGACCTGCGCGATCGTCAACCGGTCCTCGGCAAGCACAATGGCGGCGTGCAGCATGCGGCGTTCGTGGACGGCGTCGGTCAACGTACGGCCGTAGACGGCGCGATACACTCGTCCTAGATAGTCCGCGTTGCAGCCGAGGTGCGCCGCAATCGACGAAGCGCTGATCGCCTCATGAAAATGCGTGCGAATCCAACGGTCGGCGCTTGCCGCCAGCTGCTGCGGCGCCCCGTCGGCAGCCGTGGCCGCGACGCGCGAGCGCTTCAACTCCCACAGCATCTGCAGGATCGCGAGGCTGTCCGGCACGGCTTGAACGCCATAGATCTGCTGGTCGTTCAAGAGACGCTGGAACATGCCCGATAAATGATCGGGCCGCTCGACTCGCGCATGCTGGGGAATCTCCAGCCACTCACGCGACGCCGAACCGGAAAGCGGCGTTTCAGGCAGCGTGAAATGCACCCAGTAAAACTTGAGGTCGGGGGCGAACGGCGACGTGCCGCCGTGCAAGCGGCCAGGCCAAAGCACCAACGTTTCCCCCGCATTCACCTCGAATGGCTTGCCGTCCTCGTGAAGGTTCAAACAGCCCTGCCGGACATAGATCAGCTCGTAAGACTGGATTCTTCGCGACGGGTGCACGCCCACGCCGCGCGAGACGAACAGACCGCCATTACTCGCTTCGAGAGGCGGCAACCAGGTCAGGCGGAGTAAGGAATCGGTCATGGGCAGAAAAGTCGGAATTGTCCTGTTTTACTGCGGATTCTTCATCTTGCGAGCACAAACGGAGCGTGTCAATCTCTGCGCACCGGGCGTTCGCGGCAAGCAGGACAGGGCCGCTGCAACGCACCAAGGTAGAAAAAAGCCCATTTCCCAAAGTGTGGCGGCACGTACCAGGCGGCGATGCCAGCATGACGGCGTGGAAAACATCGCAAGGCGCGTGTCGATGACAAGAGGAGACATCCATGAATCGATGCAAGCGGTGGCTTGGACGCCTGGCATGCGTGGCATTGTTCGCCGCGACCCACGCACAGGCCGATGACGGTATTTCCTTCTGGGTGCGCGCGTCGGACGCGGCGTTCGTCACACCGCTCGTCGCGACATGGAATCAAAGTCATCCGACCAAGGTCAATCTGACCGTCATTCCGAATGACGACTTCGTCACCAAGTTCGGCACGGCGTCGGCTGGAGGCGCCGCGCCCGATGTGATCGCCATCGACCTGATTTTCGTGCCCGAGTTTGCACGCGCGGGTCAACTGACCGACATCACCGACCAGGCTAAAAAGCTGCCCTTCTACCAGAGCCTCAGTCCGTCGCATCTGCGGCTCGGGAATTACCATGGCAAACAGTACGCGCTGCCTTTCAGCGCGGAAAGTTCGATGCTGCTGTATAACAAAAGCCTCTTCAAGCGCGCGGGCCTGAATCCCGATCAGCCGCCGAAGACGTGGGCCGAACTGGAAGCCGACGCCAAAAAGATCACCGCGCTCGGCAACGGCATCAAGGGTTTCTATTTCTCCGGCGCGTGCGGCGGCTGCAACATCTTTACGATGACGCCCTATGTGTGGGCGTCTGGCGGCGACCTGCTCTCGGCGGACGGCAAGACCGCGACGCTGACCAACCCCGCGCTCGAAGGCACGCTCGCCATGTATCGCCGCATGTGGGAAGCGGGCGATATTCCGGCGAGTGCGAAAACCGACAGCGGCGCGAACTTCATCAACGCGTTCCTCACCGGCAAGATCGGCATGGTCGGGTCCGGCGCATTTTCAATCGGAATCCTGAAGAAAACACATCCTGAGATCGACTTCGGGCTCGCCTATCTGCCCGGACAGAATGGCGGCTGGGCGAGCTTCGCCGGCGGCGACTCGATCGCGGTCCCGGTGGGCTCGCAGCACAAGCAGGACGCGCTCGAATTCATCAAGTGGAGCCTTGGCGAGCAGGTGCAGGTCGATCAATTTGCGAAGAACGGCAGTATTCCCGTGCGTGTCGACCTCGCCGACAACGCTTATAGCAAGCTCGACAGCCGCTATCTGCTGGCCGCCACGGCGATGAGCAAAGGCCGCACGCCGTACAGCACGAAGTTCAATCAGCTGATCAACGATCCCAATGGCCCCTGGCTCGCCATGATTCAGGAGGCGGTCTTCGGCAAGGGCGTCAATGCGGCCGTCACGACTGCGCAGGCACGGTTCACCGAGATCCTGAACGCGCAGTAACGCCCAACCACGCCCAACAGGAGGCGCGACGACGATGGACGTTCTGAACGAAGCCCCGCCCGGCGGCAGCCGTTTCGCGCCGCGCGCCAATGCTCGCAAGCAACGTGGAGGCACCGGCCGGCGCGGCGCGGGGTACTGGTTCGTGCTGCCCTGCCTCGCCTTCACGGTGGTGTTTTTCCTGCTGCCGCTGGCGATGACGATCGGCATGTCGTTCTATCGCTGGCCGCTGATGGGCGTCCCTTCGTTTGCGGGACTGCGCAACTATCTGGAGCTGCTGCACGACGCATCGTTCTGGGGCGCGCTGTGGTTTACGACCGAGTACACGCTGCTCGTGACGCCCGCGATCTTCGTGGTGGCGTTCCTGCTGGCGTTGCTCGTGAATCAGGCAAGCCGCTTCGCCGGCATCTTCAGGACTGCGTTCTTTCTGCCAGTCGTTATCGGCATGACAACGGCGAGCCTGCTCTGGGTGTGGCTGTTCAACGATCAAGTCGGCATCTTCAGTGCGATCCTCATGCAACTGGGTATCGTGACCGAGCCGGTCCAGTGGCTCGGCGATACCCACTCCGCGCTTGCCTCGCTGATCATCATGGTGGTGTGGAAGGCCTGCGGCTTCACCATGGTGATCCTGCTGGTCGGCATGCAGGCCATTCCGCGCGACCTGTACGAGGCCGCGCGCATCGACGGCGCGCGGTGGTGGGCGCAACAGCGCTACATCACGCTGCCGATGATGCGGCGCACCTTCGCGCTCGCGCTGATCATGGCGGTCATCGGTTCCTATCTCGCGTTCGAGCAGTTCTACGTGATGACGCGAGGCGGCCCGATGAACAGCACGATCACCGTGGTCCACTGGATCTATCGCGCGTCGTTCACGTATTTCAAGCTCGGCTACGGCGCGGCCATGTCGGTGGTGCTGCTGATCGTGTTGCTCGCGCTCAGCGTGATCCAGATGATTCTTCTGCGAGACGACGATGAGTAACAAGCTACGTTCCGCCGAGACCGGCTTCGTTCCCATGCCGCCGAATCCGATGACATCCAGCGTGCCCGCCATGAAGGACTATGCGGGCCACGCACACCGGCTGAAGGCGCGGCTTTCGGTAGCGCTTTACTACATGATTTGCGGTGTGCTGACGCTGCCCTTTCTGTTCCCGATCGCCTGGTCCGCGCTGACTTCGTTCTATTCGCCCGCCGATGCGAGCGCGTCGCCGCCACGCTGGATTCCATCGCGTCTGTCGTTCGAGAACTACCAGAACCTCGCGGCCTACGGTGAAGGGATCTGGCGTTATCTCGGCAACAGCGCCTCTGTGGCGCTGATGACGGTGGCCATGACGCTCGTGCTCTCGACGCTCGGCGGCTACGGGTTCTCGCGATTCCGCTTCCGCGGGCGCAACGTCATCTTCGTCGTGATCCTCGCGACGCTGATGATTCCGTTCCAGTCGATCCTCAACCCGCTCTTCGTGTTGCTGCGCTGGTTGCATCTACAAGGCACGCTGTTCGGGCTCGCGCTCGTCTACACAACGTTCCAGTTGCCGTTTGCCGTGTTCATGATGCGCAACTCGTTCGACTCGGTTCCGCTCGAAATCGAAGACGCTTCGCTCATCGACGGATGCAGTTCGCTTCAGTCGCTGCGCATGATCATGTTGCCGCTCGTGCTGCCGGGGCTCGTGACGGCAGGGCTGTTCGCTTTCTTCGGTTCCTGGAACGAACTGCTGGCCGCGCTGATCCTGCTCGGCGACGCGAGGCACTACACCCTTCCGGTCATGCTCCTGAACGCGCAAAGCGGACAGCTCGGGGCAATCGACTGGGGACTCATGCAGGCCGGCATCACGATTTCGATCCTGCCGTGCGCGCTTCTCTTCCTGCTGCTGCAGCGCTTTTATATCAACGGTCTGATTGCTGGCGCGGTCAAGGCATAACCTTTCCCATACATCATGAACGACACCCGAACCCTGCGACAGCCCGTAGTCGTCGATTCCGCCTCCACGCGCTACGCGCGCATCAAACCGGTTGCCGTCACCGCGGTCGACCTGCTCGGCGACTTCTGGGGGCGGCGGTTTGCAACCAACATCGAAAAGACGTTGCCGAGCCAGTGGGACCTCCTTGAAAGCACCGGACGGCTAAACAATTTCCGCCGCGTGTCCGGCGACTACGAGGGTCCGTTCGAAGGTATCTTCTTCAACGACTCCGACCTCTACAAGTGGCTCGAAGCCGCGTCGTGGGTGGTGGCGCGCGGACCGAACGCGCTGCTTGAAAAGCGCATCGACGAAGGCATCGCGCTGATCGAACGCGCGCAGGACGACGACGGCTATATCGACAGCTATTTCAGCCTGGAGCGCAAGTCGGAACGCTGGAGCAACCTGCGCGACCTGCACGAGATGTATTGCGCGGGCCATCTGATTCAGGCGGCGGTGGCGCACCACCGGGCAACCGGAAAGCGCCGCTTGCTGAACGTGGCGATCCGTTTCGCCAATCTGCTGTGCGATCGCTTCGGCCCCGAGACGGACGGCAAGATCGAGGCCATCGACGGGCATGAAGAAATCGAAATGGCGCTCATCGAACTCGCGCGCGAGACAGGGAACGACCAGTACCTCGCGCTGGCGCGTTTCTTCATCAAGGCGCGCGGTCACGGCCTGCTCGCGGGCGGCCGGTTCGGCGACGCGTATTTCCAGGACGACGTGCCGTTCGAGCAAATGGAAGCCCTGGCCGGGCACGCGGTGCGCGCGCTGTACATGTCGTGCGGCGTCACCGATCTCCACCTCGAGACCGGCGAAGCCGGCCTGCTGCCGCGGCTCGAAACGCTGTGGGACCGGCTGGTCGCGCAGCGCATGTATATCACCGGCGGTGTTGGCGCGCGGCACGACGGCGAGTCGATCGGCGCGGACTTCGAGTTGCCGAACGCCCAGGCCTATACCGAGACCTGCGCGGCGATCGGCAGCATGATGTGGTGCCACCGCATGCTGGCCGCAACGGGCGACGCACGCTATGCCGACCTGTTCGAGTGGACGCTGTACAACGGCATGCTGCCGGGCTGGTCGCTCGATGGCGACGCGTATTACTACGTGAATCCGCTGGAGAACGACGGCGGGCATCGCCGGCAACCCTGGTACTACTGTGCGTGCTGTCCGCCAAACGTCGCGCGCACGATTGCGTCGCTGCCCGGCTACGTCTATGGGACCGATGCCGACTCGATCTACGTGCACCTGTATATGGAGAGCGACGCGCGGATCGACTTCAACGGGCGCACGGTGGAACTGCGTCAGCGCACGCGGTATCCGTGGGACGGCGCCATCGAAATCGCCGTCGATACGCAAGGTGAATTCTCGCTGAAGTTGCGCGTGCCGGCGTGGGTCGACGGCGCGGCCGGTTTCGTAACGGCTCGCGACGGCGCAGCAGTCCCCACGCCGCGGAATCCGTCGATCGGGCTAAGCGTCAACGGCCAGACGATCGACGCCATCGCGAACGAGCACGGCTACATCGCGATCCAGCGCCTGTGGCAACCCGGCGACGTGATCCGCCTGACGCTGCCCATGGCCCTGCGTGCGTGGCAAAGTCACCCGAAGGTGCCCGACAATCGCGGCCGCATTGCGTTGAGTCGCGGGCCGCTGCTGTACTGCGTCGAACGCGCCGACATGCCGGGAGTCGATCTCGACGAGCTATACGTCGACCCGCAATCGCTCGAAGCGCAATGGCGGGAAGCGCAACTCGGGGGCGTGGTCGTGCTCAAGGGTCCCGCAGACAAACGCGCAATCGAACCGCGCTGGACGGGCGCGCTTTACCGGCCGCTGACCCAGGCCGCCGATACCACGCAGCGCGACGATGCCACCCTGATCGCGATTCCTTATTTCGCGTGGCACAACCGCGAAAGCGGACCGATGAAGGTCTGGTTGAACTATCGAGGGGAATGAGGCGACATGGGACGCGTACAACTGCACAACGTCAGGAAGCAATACGATCACCACGAAGTCATCGGCAACCTGAGTCTCGACATCGCGGACGGCGAGTTCGTCGTGTTCGTGGGCCCGAGCGGCTGCGGTAAATCGACCTTGATGCGGATGATCGCCGGTCTCGAGGATATCAGCGGCGGCGAGCTGACCATCGACGGCGCCCTCATGAACGACGTGCCGCCCGCGAAGCGCGGTATCGCGATGGTGTTCCAGTCGTACGCGCTGTATCCGCACATGACGCTTTACGACAACATGGCGTTCGGCCTGAAAATCTCCGGCGCGAAGAAGCCGGAAATCGACTCGGCCGTGCGCCATGCGGCGAAGATCCTGCACATCGACCATCTGCTCGATCGCAAGCCGAAGCAGCTGTCCGGCGGCCAGCGCCAGCGCGTCGCGATCGGCCGCGCGATCACGCGCAAGCCGAAGGTGTTCCTGTTCGACGAACCGCTTTCGAATCTCGACGCCGCGCTGCGCGTGAAGATGCGCCTCGAATTCGCTCGTCTGCACGACGAACTAAAGACCACGATGATCTACGTGACGCACGACCAGGTCGAGGCGATGACGCTGGCCGACAAGATCGTCGTGCTGTCGGCGGGCAACCTGGAGCAGGTCGGCAGTCCGACGACGCTGTATCACGCGCCGGCGAACCGCTTCGTTGCCGGCTTCATTGGCTCGCCGAAGATGAATTTTCTGGAAGGCACCGTGCAGGCTCTCTCGGACAGCGGCGTCACCGTGCGTTACGAGACGGGCGAGACCCAGCGCGTGTCGGTCGAGGCGGGCGCGGCGAAGCCGGGCGACAAGGTGACGGTCGGCATTCGTGCCGAGCACCTGCATGCGAGCACCACCGAGGACGGTGTCGAGGCGCGCACGATGACGGTCGAGTCGCTTGGCGATGCCGCGTATCTGTATGCGGAGTCGAGCGTTGCGCCGGACGGCCTGATCGCGCGGATTCCACCGCTCGACCGGCACGCGAAGGGCAATGCGCAAAAGCTCGGCGCGAAGCCGGGGCATTGCCATCTGTTCGACGGCGAAGGGCGGGCATTTGAGCGCAGGACTGAGGCGGCGCTAACGGCGTGACGATGGGATGGCGACTCGCGGGTTCAAACCAGCGAGCGCGGAACCGCGCGCGCCTTGCTTGTGCCGCCGCCCGGTTCAGTCGTATCCGCCGCGCGTTCAGCTATTCGCCTGCTGCGCGGCACCCTGCTCCGCCCCGCTGCGGTTGCGCAGGAAACGTTGAGGCGTTTCCCCCATCGCGCGCCGGAACATCGTGATGAAGGCGCTGGCGTTGCGATAGCCGAGTTCGGTCGCGATAGTCGAAACCGCCATGCCCTTCGCAAGCCGCGAGATCGATTCCACGAGCCGCAAGCGCTGGCGCCATTGGCCGAAGGTAAGGCCGGTTTCGTCCTTGAACGCGCGCTCCAGCGTGCTTTCACTCGCGCCCACGCGCACGCCCCAGTCGTTGAGCGGCGTGTTGTCAGCGGGCGCGTCCATCAACTGGCCGCAAATCTGTTGCAGGCGGCGATCCTTCGGCAGCGGCAGCAGCCCTTCCGACGCCAGTTGCGCCTCGCGCATCTCCTGAAGCAGCAGCGGATCGATCAAGCCGGAACGGCGCTCGGGATGGCCGTTGTGCTGATCGAGCACGAGCGCACCCACCAGCGCGTGCAGCAGCGTCGAAATCATCAGCACGTGGCAGCGCGGTTCTTCGCGTGGCGCGACGTCGACTTCGAAATAGACCGTGTGCATCTCCACCGGGCTCACCGCCTGCAGCTCGTGCGCCACGAGCGGCGCGATCCACAAGCCGCGGTACGGCCCGAGCGTCCAGGCGCCGTCGGGCGTGATGACGCGCAACACGCCGCGCGTCGTGTAGACGAACTGCGGTTGCGTGTGCGAGTGCCAGCTCTCGCTGTCGCCGGCCTCGAAATCGTACCGTTTGGCGATGACGGGGCGCTTGAGGATTCGCCGCTGCGTGCCGGTGATGCGTTGCCAGATATCGGTCATTTGTGAGTCTTGGGTGGAAATGCGGCAAAACCGTCAAATTTCGATGGTTTTGCGTAGCGAATTGACAGGACGTCGGCGCAGCTCCGACCGTATTCTATCCTCCGGCTGACAATTTACGAATAACAATAGTAATGATTCGCATTCGTAAACGGAAAATCTTAAATTTTGAACAGGACGTGTGGGATGAATCGGGGATGGATCGCAGAGTCGTCGAACAACGGGGCAAACGAGGCGGGCAAGGCGAGGCGGATCAAGGTGCGCACGATCACGGCGGTCGTGGCCCTCGCGATTGCGAAGATCGCCAGTGCGCAAACGGCGGCGGCGCCCGTGGCGGCATCGGACGCCGCGGCACAGCCGGGCCAGCAACTACCGGCCGTGGTCGTGCAGGGCACGCGTAACAGCGAGACGGCCACCGGCCCCGTGGTGGGCTATGTCGCGAAGCGCAGCGAGGCCGGCACCAAGACCGACACGCCGATCATCAAGGTGCCGCAGGCCATTTCGGTCGTCACGCGCGACCAGATGGACGTGCAGGGCGCGCAAAGCGTGGCGCAGGCGCTGCGCTACACCTCGGGCATCAACCCCGAGCAGCGCGGCACGAATACCGATTCGCTCGAATACCTCTACGCACGCGGCTTCCTCGTGGACGAATTCTGGAACGGACTGCGCACGCCGGGCCCGAACGGCGGCTTCGGCTTCAACGTCACGAGCTTCGATCCGTACATGTTCGAGCGCATCGAACTGCTGCACGGTCCGGCTTCGGTGTTGTACGGCCAGGGCTCGCCCGGCGGCACGATCAATCTCGTGAGCAAAATGCCGACCGACACGCCGTATCACGAAGTCGGCCTCGAAACGGGCAGCTATGGCCGCGTGCAGGGTTTCTTCGATTTCAGCGGCCCGGTCGACAAGGACGGCACCGTGCTCTACCGCCTGACCGCCGACGGCTTCAACACGGGCACGCAGACCGACTACGTGAACCAGCAGCGCTTCTCGATTGCGCCGACCATCCAGTTCCGCCCGACGAAGGACACGACATTTACCGTCTTCGCGAACTATCAGGCGGACCCGGAAGCGGGCATCTACAACTCGGTGCCGTACACGTGGCAAAGCCGCAGCCTCAATCCGGGCGAGCCGACGTGGGACAGCTTCCGCAAGACCCAGGCGTCGATCGGCTATCAACTGGAGCACCGCATCGACGACGTGTGGTCGTTCAAGCAGAGCTATCGCTTCCTGCGCAACACGCAGACGATCCAGTACGTGGGCAACGACGGCTTCAAGGCCGGCACCGATACGCTCGCGCGCACGGCGTATCTGAACTACGGCAGCGTCAATTCGCACACGGTCGATAATCAGCTGAACGCGAAGTTCAATACGGGGCCGGTCAAGCAGAACGTCACGGTCGGCCTCGATTATCAGAACATGCAGTTCGACCATTACTTCTATGGCAATCTGACT
The DNA here is from genome assembly GCF_009789655.1 of Paraburkholderia acidiphila. Lineage (GTDB taxonomy): Bacteria > Pseudomonadota > Gammaproteobacteria > Burkholderiales > Burkholderiaceae > Paraburkholderia > Paraburkholderia acidiphila. The sequence continues at coordinate 224,039 of NZ_CP046911.1, read as the reverse complement.
TCCACGCCGGGTCTGCAGGAAAGCAATCCGATCTACGGTCAGACGATTCCCTACCCGAACTTCATGTTCGCGACGTCGAACGCCACGTCGATCAAACAGCTCGGCGCGTATGCACAGGATCAGCTGGACATCGGCAAGTGGTCGTTCCTGCTCGGCATCCGCGAGGACTGGGCCAACGAAGATGTGACCTCGTACAAGACGGGCGCGACGACCACGCAGTTCAACCGCGCCTTCACGTGGCGCGCGGGTGGCGTGTATCAGTTCGACAGCGGCGTGGCGCCGTACTTCAGCTATTCGCGCTCGTTCCAGCCGCAGGTCGGCACCACGTACAGCGGCGAGGCGTTCGCGCCGCTCACGGCCGAGCAGTACGAAGTGGGCGTGAAGCTGCAGCCGAAGGGCTATAACAGCTTCGTCACGGTGTCGGCGTTCCATATCACCCAGAACAACGTGCAGACGAGCGACCCGCTGCATAGCGGCGCCAGCGTGCTGACGGGCCAGGTGCGCTCGCAGGGCTTCGAAGTGGAAGGCCACGCGAGCCTGTCGAACAATCTGCAACTGATTGCCAGCTACACCTATACGAACCTGCTCAACACGAAAAGCAACACGGCGCTCGACAAGGTGCCGGTGGGCATTCCGCGCAACACAGCTTCGCTGTGGGCCGACTACACGGTCTCCGCCGGCCCGCTCGCGGGCGTGCTGTTCGGCGGCGGCGTGCGCTATATCGGCGGCTCGTATGGCGATACGGCGAACTCGTTCATGACCTCGTCGGCGACGCTCGTGGACCTCTCGCTGCGCTACGACATCGGCCGCCGCTTCTCGAGCCTGCAGGGCTGGACCACGTGGCTGAACGTATCGAACCTGCTCGACCGCAAGTATTTCGCCTCGTGTACGGGCGCGAACTACTGCTACTGGGGGCAGGGGCGTCTGCTCACGGCGGGCGCGAAGTACCAGTGGTAATGCAGCCCTTCCTTCTTTCCGATCCGACGCAATGAAACGCAGGACCTTGCTCGCCGCGCTGTGGGGCGGCGTTTGTCTGAACGCTGTGAGCCGCGGCGCGCGCGCGCGGGCCGCTGTGCCGCGCCGCGTGATCGTGCTCGACTGGGGCCTGGCCGAGCTGACGCTCGCGCTCGGCGTGGTGCCTGTGGGCATGGCGAACACGCCGGGTTTCCGGCGCACTTTCACGGCATGTCCGCTGCCTGATTCCGTGGTCGATCTGGGTTTGATGTTTCAGCCCAACATGGAACTGATGCTCGCGCTCAAGCCCGATCTCATTGTCATCACGCCCGCGCATGCGTCGATGCGCGGCGCGCTCGAACGCCTCGCGCCTACCGTCACGCTCGGCCAGTTCCGCGCGAGCCCGACGCCGTATTCGGGCGCGTGCGAGGAGACGCTGCGCCTCGCGCATCTCTTCGGCCGCGAGGCGCAAGGCGAAGCCGCCGTGGCGCAATCACGGCACGCGATTGCACAGGCGCGCGCGCGGCTCGATGCGCTGCCCGAATATGCGAGCGCAGGCGGCGCGCCCATCTACATGGCTCGCTTTGTCGATGAATCGCGTCTGCGCGTGTTCGGCACGCATAGCCTGTTCGGCGAGTTGCTCGCGCAACTGGGCTTGCGCAACGCGTGGGGCGGCGCGGCGGCTGCGGCCATGATCGGCTTCGATGCGCTCGACGCCGATTCGCGCGCGACGCTCGTGTACGTGAAGCCGCTGCCCGCCATGACCGCGACGATGATGCAAACGAGCCGCGTCTGGCAGGCCATGCCGTTCGTGCGTACGGGCCGTATTTCCGGCATGGCCGAGGTGCCGCCCGAGGGGGGCATTCTGAGCGCGGCGTACTTCGCGCATGCGCTCGTCGATGCGCTTGCTGCCTTGCCTTCTGCGCGATCTGCCGCTCACGCACCGGAGGCAACATGAGAGGCGCTGTGACTACGCCCTTCGTGCCGCTGCGCCGCACGCCGCTATGGCCCGTTTGCGCGCTGTTCGCGCTCGCGGCGCTACTGTTCGCGCTGCGCCTTGAAGCCCGGCTCTCGCCCGCGCTCTGGTGGCAAGCGCTCGTTGCACCCGAGAGCACCGACGTCACGCAACTGCTGGCGCACTACAGCGATTTTCCGCGCGTCGCCGTCACACTGCTATGCGGCGCCGCGCTCGGCCTCGCGGGCGTCGCGACGCAGCAGGTCTTGCGCAACCCGCTTGCCGAACCGATGACGCTCGGTGTCTTCTCGGGCGCGTGGCTCGCGCTCGCGCTGGCCACCGTCTACGCGCCTTCCCTGCTGGCGGGTGGCCGCGATGCGGTCGCGCTCGCGGGCGCGGCGGCGGCACTCGCCGCCGTATTCGCGGTGGCAGCGCAGCGCGGCATGTCGCCGCTTGCACTGATACTCGCCGGCATGATCGTGAATCTTTGCGGCGGCGCCTTCTGTCTGGCGCTGGCGATCTCGCATTACGATCTGCTGAGCGGCCTGCTGGTGTGGGGCGGCGGCTCGTTCGCGCAGCACGACTGGCGCGTGGCGCTTGCGCTCGCGGCGCGCTTCGCACCGTGCGCGCTGCTCCTGCTGCTGTTGTTGCGGCCGATGGCCGTGTTCGATCTCGGCGACACAGTGGCGTCGAGCCTCGGCGTCTCGCTGCGCGCCACACGCGGCATCACGCTCGGGCTCACGCTGTTGATCGCCGCTTTCGTGGTGAGCGCCGTGGGCGTGATCGGCTTCGTCGGGCTTGCGGCGCCCGCCGTCGCGCGGCTCTCGGGCGCGCGCCGCCTGCGCGAGCGTGTAGTGTGGTCGCCGCTGATCGGCGCGGCGCTGCTATGGCTCGCCGATCAACTCGCGCAACTCTACGCGGCACGCTTCGGCATGGCGATCCCTACCGGCGCGATCACCACGCTGATCGGCGCACCGCTGTTGCTGGCGATGCTGCGCCGCCTGCGCGGCCGCCCGGATCTCGCGCAAACGCTCGCACAGCCTCGCGCCCCGCTCTCGCCGCGCGGCCTGCGCCGCGTCGCGTTCGCGAGCGCGCTGGCGTTGACGTGCGCGGCCGTGCTCTCGCTCACGCTCGGACGCGGTCTCGCGGGCTGGCATCTGAGCCATGCACACGAAGCTGCGGCGCTGCTGTTTCTGCGCTTGCCGCATGTCGCGGCGGCGGCCGGCGTGGGCGTGCTGCTCGCGCTCTCGGGCGGCATCGTGCAGCGCATGACCGGCAATCCGATGGCGAGTCCCGACTTGCTCGGCATTTCGGCGGGCGGTGCGCTCGGCTTGACGGGTGCGCTCTTTCTCACCGCGCATCCGGGGCTGCCGACCTTCCTCCTGTGGTGCGCGGCCGGTTCGATGCTCACGCTGTGCGCGCTCATGCTGATCTCGCGCGCCTCGTCGTTTGCGCCCGACACGCTGATTCTCGCGGGCATGACGCTGAGCGCGGCGTTCCAGGCCGTCTCCGTGATCGCCATTTCGAGCGGCGATCCGCGTGTGATCATCCTCTACAACCTGCTGGCGGGCTCGACTTACAACGTCGGGCCGTGGATGGCCGCGCTGGTGGCCGCGTGCGCGCTGCTCGCGCTCGCGGCCGTGCCGCTGTGCCGCCGCTGGCTGGCAATCCTGCCGCTCGGCGATGCGGTTTCGGTGGGGCTCGGCGTACGTATTGCCGGAGCGCGTTTCGGCCTCCTGATGCTGAGCGCGTTATTGAGTGCCGTCGCGACGCTCGTGATCGGACCGCTCTCATTCATCGGCCTGATGGCGCCACACATGGCGCGCACACTCGGCATTCGCCGCCCCATCCCTTTGCTGTACCTCGGCGCCATGTTCGGCGCGACGCTGATGATCGCTTCGGACTGGCTCGGCCGCTGGGTGTTGTTCCCGCAGGAAATGCCGGCTGGCGTGATGGCCACGCTGCTCGGCGGACTCTATCTGATCCTCACAATGTTCCGGCACCCGGCGCAAGACCGGTCCGGTTCCTGACGCACCGTCTCAGGGAATTTCATGTCTTTGCTCTTGAAGCTTGCGCGCCATTCACGCTCGACCTTGTTCGTTGCGCTCGCCACCAGTCTCATCAGCGGCTTTGGCAATGCGGGCCTCGTCGCGCTCATCAACCAGGCGCTGTCGGCCTCCGTGGCGCAACTCGCGCACCTCGGCTGGCAGTTCGTCGTGCTCGGCGTGGTCGTGCTCGCCACGCGCACGCTGTCGCAAACGCTCTTCATGAGCCTCGGTCAGCGCGCCAAGGCAAGCCTGCGCATGCAGACGATCCGGCGCCTCGGCGACGCCTCGTTTCGCCATCTCGAGCAACAGGGCGCGGCGCGCGCGCTCGCCGTCCTCACGCAGGATCTCGACGCGATCGTGATGCTATTCGTGCGCATGCCCGCGCTCGCCATGCAAAGCGCGGTCATCGCCGGCTGTCTCGTCTATCTGAGCGTGCTGTCGTGGCAGATTCTGCTGGTGGCGATCGTGACGATCGGCATCGGTGCGGCGGGCTTTCGCATCGCCAACGGCCGCGCGCTCTTTCACCTGCGTGCGTCGCGCCAGCGCGAGGACGAGCTGGTGCGCCACTTCCGCGCGCTGTTCGACGGCGCCAAGGAACTCAAGCTGCATCGTCCGCGCCGCGCCGCTTTCATCGACGACACGCTTTTCACCAACGTCGAGGCCGTGCGCGTGCAGCGCACGCGCGGCTACGTGCTCTACGCGGCGGCGGCGAGCTGGGGCAGCTTCATCCTGTTTGCCTTCATCGGCATCACGCTGTTCGTGGTCGCGCGGATTTTCCCCGTGAATACGCACGTGATGTCGGGTTATGCGATGGTGTTCCTCTACATGATCATGCCGATAGAGTCGCTGCTCTCGGCGATTCCGAACATCGGCACCGCGCGTGTGGCGCTGGAGCGTATCGAGGCGGTGAACGCCGAACTGCCACTCGAAACCGGACTCGATGCGCCGGTGAAGGGCACCTTCGAAAGCATCGTGCTCGAAGGCGTCACACACCGCTACTTCCGCGAAAAAGAGAATGATGTGTTCACGCTCGGGCCGGTCAACCTCGCGTTCAAACCGGGCGAACTGGTCTATCTGATCGGTGGCAACGGCAGCGGCAAGACCACGCTCGCGAAGATGATCGTGGGGCTCTACGTGCCCGAGAGCGGACGCATCGTGCTCAACGGCGCGAGCGTGAGCGACGCCGACCGCGACAGTTATCGACAGCTGTTTTCGGTGGTGTTCAGCGACTTTTTCCTGTTCGACAGCCTGCTTGGCATCCGTGTTGACGGGCTCGATCAGACGGCGCAAGACCTGCTCGTGCATCTGCAACTCGATCACAAGGTCAGCATCGTGGACGGCGCGTTCTCCACGCTCGACCTTTCGCAAGGGCAGCGCAAGCGCCTCGCGCTGCTGGTGGCGTATCTGGAGGACCGGCCGTTCTATCTGTTCGACGAATGGGCCGCCGATCAGGATCCGCTCTTCAAGGACGTGTTTTATCGCAAGCTGTTGCCCGAATTGAGGGCGAGGGGAAAAACCGTGCTGGTCATCACGCACGACGACCGATATTTCCATCTCGCCGATCGCTATATCAAGCTCGACTATGGTCAGCTGGTGGAAACCGGCGCGGGGGCGGATTTGCGCACGCGTTATACGGCTGCCGGCAAAGACACGGACGGAAGGCTCGCCGCACATTGATTAGTCATGCAAGCCAACAATCGCAGTCGAATATTGCCAATGAATTTTCCGACGCCTTTGCCGACGAGTTCGCCCATGAAGCTTTCGCACGACACGGCGCTGTGCGACGCGCAGGCGCTTTTCACCCTGGAAAACGTCTCGTTCGACGCGGGGGGCCGCACGCTGCTCAAGCCCTTGTCGCTTACGCTCGCGAAGCACCGCATGTATGGTCTGATCGGCCACAACGGCTCGGGCAAATCGACGCTCGTCAAACTGCTCGCGCGTCAGCAGCAGCCCGTCGCGGGCACGCTCACGTTTGCGGGCCAGCCGCTCGCGCAGTGGGAAAGCCGTGCGTTCGCGCGCAAGGTCGCTTATCTGCCGCAGCAACTGCCCGCCGCGGACGGCATGACTGTTCGCGAACTGGTCTCGCTCGGACGGTACCCGTGGCACGGCGCGCTCGGCCGCTTTTCGCGCACCGATGCACAGAAAGTGCTCGAAGCGATGGAGCAGACCGACGTGGTGCGATTCGCCGATCGCGCCGTGGACAGCCTTTCGGGCGGCGAGCGCCAGCGCGCGTGGCTTGCCATGCTGATCGCGCAGGACAGCGATTGCCTGCTGCTCGACGAACCGATCTCCGCGCTCGACATCGCGCACCAGATCGAGGTGCTGGCGCTGGTGCGGCGGCTGAGCGAGGAGCGCGGCATTGGCGTCGTCGTGGTGCTGCACGACATCAACATGGCGGGCCGCTTCTGTGACGAACTCATCGCACTCAAGGGCGGCAGCCTGCTCACCCATGGCCCGTCCGCCGAGTTGATGCGAGCCGATATGCTGAGCGCGATCTACAACATTCCGATGGGCACCGTTGCGCATCCGGACGGCGGCATGCCGATCAGCTTCGCGCGTTGATGAAGCAATGGGCGGCCGATGTCGGCCGGCGCCTCCGCGTGCGCGACACCCGGCGGCGAGGCCCCTCCCCGCAAAAAAAACGCCGGGCTAAAAAGCCCGGCGCGGAGTTCGCAGGAGAGGCAAGAGGGCCGGCGCTCCCACGACGTGTAGGGCACCTATTGTCGTTGCGATTGGCCCGGCGCGCCGTGATCAAAGTCAAAAACCGTGGCGCCCGCCACGCGGCGTCAGCCGTCGCGGAAGATAAAGCTATACGCGCTCAAAGCCGGCACGCCGCCCAGATGCGCATACAGCACCTTCGACCCCGGCTCGAATTCGCCGCGGCGCACCTTGTCGATCATGCCGTGCATCGACTTGCCCTCGTACACGGGATCGGTGAGCACGCCCTCCAGCCGCGCGCACAAGCGGATCGCCTCCAGCGTCCCTTCGTTCGGCAAACCGTATTCCGGGCCGGCGTAGCGCGTGTCGAGAATCACGTCTTTTGCGCCGATATCGCGGTTGAGATCGACGAGCCCGGCCGTATGACGCGCAATGCGCGTGATTTGCGCATGGGTCTTCTCCGGCGTGGCCGAAGCGTCGATGCCGATCACGCGATCCGCGCGGCCGTCCACGGCGAAGCCGACCACCATGCCCGCCTGCGTGCTGCCCGTCACCGAACACACGACGACGTAATCGAACTTGAAGCCCAGTTGCGCCTCCTGCGCCCGCACTTCCTCCGCAAAGCCCACGAAACCGAGTCCGCCGAGCGGATGCTCCGAGCAGCCCGCCGGAATCGCATACGGCTTGCCGCCCGCCGAGCGCACGCTCTCGAGCGCTTCCTCCCAGCTCGGCCGAATGCCGATGTCGAAGCCGTCCGGCACGAGCCGCACGTCCGCGCCCATCATGCGCGACATCTGGATATTGCCCACCCGGTCGTAGACGGCGTCGGAATAGTTGACCCAGTTCTCCTGGACCAGCACACACTTCATGCCGAGATGCGCGGCGACGGCTGCAACCTGGCGCGTCTGGTTCGACTGGATGCCGCCAATCGAGACCAGTGTGTCGCAACCTTGCGCGAGCGCGTCGGGAATCAGGTATTCGAGTTTGCGCGTCTTGTTGCCGCCGAAGGCGAGCCCGCTATTGCAGTCCTCGCGCTTCGCGTAGAGCTCCACCTTGCCGCCGAGATGCTGGCTCAAGCGTTTGAGCGGCTGGATGGGAGTGGGTCCGAACGTCAGTGGATAGCGGGGGAAGCGCTGGAGGTTCATCGAATATCTCCGGAAGGGTCGGCTCATGCACAACGGGGTCAACGCTCGGAACAGGCCATCGCGTGGGCCATCCGATGAAGAAATGTTAGGCGTCTTGCCGCGAAATGAGCTTGCTAAAAAAATATCGACGACCTACGTTTAAAGCAATCTCCCCGACTTTCGGACACTTTTCGTTTGCAAGACAATTGAAGGACGCAATGAAATTAACCAGACAATCCTCCGCTACGCCCAATGGCCCGCCAGCTCTCGATCGCGTCGATCGCGCGATCCTCAGGCATCTGCAGGAGGACGCATCGATTTCGAACGTCAGCCTCGCGGCCAGGGTGAAGCTCAGTGCGCCCGCGTGCCTGCGGCGTGTGGAACGGCTCAAGGAGTTGGGGCTGATTCGCGGGATCGTCGCGTTGCTCGATCCGAAGGCGCTCGGCGCGGGCATGCTCGTCGTGATCGGCTTCGTGCTCGACCGCTCGACGCCCGAAGCGTTCGCCGCATTCGAGAAAGCGGCGCAGAAGGTTTCAGGCTGTGTGGAATGCCACGTCGTGACCGGCGAATTCGACTACTTCATGCTGGTGCGCACGCGCGATAACGAAAGCTTCAACCAGTTGCATGCGGAGCAGTTGTTGTACTTGCCGGGCGTGCGGCAGGTCCGCAGCTTCATGGTGCTCAAGGAGATTCTTTCGACGCATGCGTTGCCGCTATGACGGCAGGCGCGCGAATGCGATCCTTTGCGAAGGATGCCTGAATTTCAGTGCAACGCGGGGGAGGTGAATCGGGACGATGAAGCCGTGTGCCCGAAACGCGACTCGAATGTCACTGAAGGCCACGCGTTCTGTTGGTGGAGGTAAGCGGGATCGAACCGCTGACCTCTTGCATGCCATGCAAGCGCTCTCCCAGCTGAGCTATACCCCCATGCAGAACGGCTTCCGCGCCAGTGGGATGACGCAGATTCGAGCGCTGTCCGCTAACGGACCGGCTCGAAGAGCGGCGATTATATACGCCGCCCGTGCAACCTCGCAAGCACTCCGAGGAACACAATGCGAGGCGCTGCGCATTTTCCTAAACCGGCTCGCGGTCAACTACATTGGAATCCTGATCATTTCCGCACCAAAGCAAAAAGCCGGCTTGTCAGCCGGCTCTCTCGCCTTATTCGCAGCGCAAGCGCGCGAATGCAATTTCTGGTGCCGACGGCGAGACTCGAACTCGCACAGCTTTCGCCACTACCCCCTCAAGATAGCGTGTCTACCAATTTCACCACGTCGGCATTCCAATACAACGCGGGACTTTAGATCCCTTTCCTTCTCGCCTCGTGGGCTCGAAGGGTCGCCATTGTATCGACTCGTCGCGCATTTTTGAAGACCCCGCGCGAAGAATTTTTAAAGCGCTGCGCCAACGCTTAAAACTCCAGCGTGGAAGTCAATTCCAGCGTGCGTCCGAGCCCCACGCCCAGCTGATTTGACCCCGCCGCACTCCAGTAGCGCCGGTTGGCCGCATTCTCCAGATTCGCCTGCAGCGAAACGCGTTTGCCGTACACGCGCGTCGCGTAGCGCACGCCCGCAGTCAGGAGCGTATAGCCGCCAATCTGGGCCTGATTCGCGTTGTTCACCTGGCGCGGCCCCACATAATAGATGCCGCCGTTCACCGAAAGACCCGCAAGCACCGGCACGCGATATTCAGCGAACAGGCTCGCGGTGACGTGCGGCGTATTCTCCGGCGTCTTGCCAACGAGCGTCGGGTCGGAAGAATCGATCTGCTTCGCGTCGAGATAAACGGCCGATGCGGTGAGCGAGACATCCTTCGTCACATCCCCCTGCACCGAAAACTCCACGCCGCGATAGCGCGCGTTGCCATCCATCACATAGACGTTGTCGGCGTTCGTTTCCGCGCTGGCCTGCTTGAGGTTGAAAAGCGCAAGCGACACGAGCGTGTTGCCGGCCAGACGCGTACGCACGCCCACTTCCTCCTGCCGGCTCACCGCCGCGGGCAGGATCTGGTTCGCGTTGACAGCCGTGGCCGGCGCGCTGCCCGCCGATTCGAGCGCCTCGACGTAGCTCGCGTAGACGCTCGTCTGCGGCGTGATGCGATAGGTAATGCTGCCAGAGGGCGACGTGTGGTTGATGTCGGAGTTGGGTGTGCCGGCCTGCGAGGTCATGTACTCGGAGCGGCGCACGCCGGCCACGACCTGCAAACGCGGTGTGATGTCGATCTGGTCGAACAGATAGACGCCGCTGTTGCGCACGTGCTGCGCGTAAAACTGCCGCGCGCTGCCGCTTTGCTTGAGCGTCGTGATGTCGATGGGATCGTAGAGGTTCTGCGCCGCCGTGTACGTGTACGTCGTGAAGTCCGGCTGAAACAGCCAGTTCTGCACGACGCCGGTGGTGACCGTATGCGTGAATGGCCCCGTCCTGAAATCACCGGTGAGTTCGAGGCGCACGTTCTTGTTCTCGTACATCTGCCCGTACTGCTGACTGCCTTGCAACGTGCCCGCGCCGGTCGCGACGTTGTACTTCTGAAACACCCAGGCCCAGCGGTCGCGCCGCGTGATCGACTGGCCAAGCGAGAGCATCGCGCTCCAGTGGCCGTTGAATGCATAGTCGGCGCGCACGAGCTGCGATGTCGCGCTCGCCTTGGTCGGCCGGTCGTTCGGCACGAGCAGCCTCGAGGGGTCGGGCATGGCGGGCAGCGTGATCTTGCCGTTCACGGCGGCAAGCGGCGCGATGCCTGCCTGCTCGACAATGCTCGTTTCGATGTGCTCGAGGTCATATTGCAGCTTGAGCTTGTCGTTCACGCGCCAGTCGAGCGCGGCGCTCACGAACTTGCGGTAGCCGCGATCGCCGTCAATCGGCGTTTCGACGTGCTCGTCCATTGCGTTCACGCGTATGCCGAACTGGTCGCTCGGGCCGAAGCGGCGCGCAATGTCGGCGGCGGCGCCGATCGAGCCGTTCGAGTCGCCGAGCACCGAAATGCTCGTGACAGGGTCGCTGCCCGCGCGCTTCATCACCATGTTGACGATGCCCGCCGGCGCGCCAAAGCCGTAGTACAGCGCGGACGCCCCCTTGAGCACTTCCACGCGCTCCTTGTTCTCCATCGGCATCCAGATGTTGTTGTCGATGGGCAGCAGGCCGTCGAGATAGAAGCTCGAACGGTTGTCGAGCGGGATGCCCCGCACCGAGAGGTTGTCGTACGCGAGTCCGTTGAGCTGCTGGCGCGTCACGCCTGCGACGTTACGCAACGCGTCGTAGAGGCCGGTGTCGCCCTGGGCGTCCATGACCGAGCGCGTGACGACGTTCACGGTGGCCGGCACATCGAGCGCGTCCATGCCGCGGTATTGCCCCGTCTCGACGGTTTGCGGCGCGTAGCCCTGGGTCTTGCCGCTCGTGATCTTGACGGGCGCGAGCTGGGTAGCGGTGTCGGTCGCCGCGGTCGGGTTTGCCGTTGCGCTTGCCGTGTCTGCGTCAGCGTCGGCTGCGTGCGCGAAGCCTGCCATGCCCGCCGCGAGCGTGGAGTGAATGATCGCGTGTGCGCAAACCCTGCGCCATTGTTTCGTGCGCGATGCGCGCTGCCCCGAAGCCATGCTTTCCCTTCTTCTTTGCGTTCAACCGGCGCTTTACGGGGCACGCTGCCATCCGGCCCCGATCAGCGAAAGAGTCGAGATGATAATGGGAATTATTCTTATTTCAAGAGATAGACTTATTGTCTGTCGGGGAAATGCAACGACGATGTAATTGCGGCGTAAGAGCGGAACGGCTACCGCATGTAACGGCGTCAGCAATCAATGGCCTACATATGGGCGAGCGCCTCCAGGTCCTCGTCCACTAGCGCCGTGGGAAATGCGTTCGCAGGTACGCCCTTCGTGCAACTGAACATCCGCCGTTGCGCCAGTTGGTGGGGATCTTCACGGCATGCGGTGGGCACGAAGTCCAACGTCGAACACAGCAAGCTTGCCATCCGTTGGAAAGACGTCTGGCATTGCCGCCAAACGGCTCTTCCAGGCCCATGCGCCTGGAGAGTGATGAAAATCAATGTTGGCGCGCACCTGACAATTGTTGACAAGAATCGAAAGGAAGCCCTGTTGCTTCCGCTTCCCCGTTCACGCTAGCGTCATTTTGGGTACTCCGCACCCGTCTAACAGGAACGCGACCTTGCCATGATAATCAGCCCGCCTTTTCTGCCGCAGTTGGATCCTTCGAAGCTCGACCCTGCAAAACCGGACCCTATGATGGATGCCGTTGACGAGTTTGAGCTCTTTCACGGTATCTATCCGATCGCGTTTGACCGGCGCCGGCACTGCGGCATTCATCTCGCGCCCGAGATGCACGGCGCGGTCTATGCGATCGCCGACGGCGAAGTCGTGGCCTACCGGGTCTGCCAGCACGCGGTAGCGCCTGACGACAGCAATGTGGGCTTTATCCTGCTCAGACACATGGTCGAGACGGGCGATAAGCGCACACTCACGTTCTACTCGCTCTACATGCACTTGCTGCCGCTAGCTGAGTACCACACATTCGGATACGACGCGAAGGGGCTACCCGATTTCCTGCACATGCCGACTGGAGATGCGCCGAAGGGCAAGGTTACGCCAGCGGTAAAGGGTGATGGGCAAAAGGTACGGCGCAAAGACATATTGGGCTATCTGGGACGCTACGAAGGGCGAACCCATTTGCACTTCGAAATATTTATGTTGCCGGACGATTTCAATGCTTACTTCGGCCACACGCAGCTTGGCAATCCCATGCCCGACACGCCGACGGGTAGGGATTGCTGGGGGCATATCCTTCTATGATTGTAAATAGGTTGAGTCTGGAGCAGACTTCCCGGTTATCAGCAGAGGAATATACGATGAATATTTGGCTTTTGGCGCTTGCAACCAGCGTCTTTACTAGCCATGCATATGGTCAGTCCGTAGTTGAGCACCAGATATCCCTTGATGGATGCAACTTTAATCTAAGTGATCGCTATAACGGACGGGTCTCCGTTGACAATGAAAGCATGCCCCATTCGGCCAGCTATATCTCGATAATTAACTCAAAGGCACGGCACCCTTTCGAGACGTGGATTCAGTTTAGCTGTGAGAATTCGGCGAGCGCCCAAACGCTTTCAGATCTTGGAGGTATCAAGACGACTGCAAATGGTTGGGCCTTAGACAACTCCCCAAAGGTCATAGGTGAAGCGGGGCAGCATACGACCTTTCATCCGTTGCAGGGAAGTGGATGGAGCGGGGGCGGCGTAACACAAGACGATATCGACGGCGACGAGGAACAACGTAGTCGGGTTTTCGCTTTCTGCATACCGTATCGTCAACGAGCGGTCTGTGGCGTTGCTCGTTCGGTGGGTTATCTGGAACACCTAAACGAGGCAGTACTACCACAGGTCATCCAACTACTTGAGACTCTCAAATTTGCAAATTGACTCTCAGCCATGCGCTCACTTCTGCGCAACCCGGGCCATGCAGATTGCTGAATTCTCGCTTCTTGATACGCGCCGCCGATATCGGCAGCGGTCGTCACAATGTGATCGCGCGACATGCGTCACTTTGCCTTGGCGAATTCTGAGTGCGAACGCCCAACACTGATCGCGTACGCCACGCTCAGTGCCTAGCAGTTGGTCCGCGCCGGCTCTTTACCGGCGAGCGCTCGCGCACGGTGTCTGCGTATTCACGGATCGTCTCGATCAGCGCGCGTAATCCCGCCGGCGCGTGCCGCCGCCCGGGGTAATAAAGGCAGAGTCCGTCGAGCGGCGGTGTCCAGTCCTCCAGCACGCGCACGAGCGTGCCCGCTTCGAGGTCCGCGTTCACGTTCCATTCGGTCAAATACGTGAGTCCGAGTCCGTCGCGCGCGGCCGCGAGCATGAGACCCGGCTCGTCGAGCGTCAGCGCGCCCTCCACGTCCACGCGTACTGCCTGACCGCGCCGCTCGAACTCCCATTGGTAGATTTGCCCGCTGGGCATGCGGCTGCGTATGCAGCGGTGCGACTTGAGATCGGCGGGCGTGCGCGGCGGTTTATGCTTTGCAAAGTATTCCGGACTGCCAACCACAGCGAAACGCTGACGGTCGCCGAAAGGCACAGCGATCATGTCCTGTGGCACGATTTCCGCGAGACGTATGCCAGCGTCGTAGCCTTCGACCACGATGTCGATGAGCCGCCCTTCCGTGACGAGGTCGAGTTTCATCTCCGGATAACGCTTCAGGTAGGCGAGCAAAACGGGCATGACCTGTTTCGCCGCACCCACCGAAGCATTGATGCGCAACGTGCCCGAGGGCGTGTCGCGAAAGCTGCCCGCCTGGTCGAGCGCCTCGCGGATCGTGGACAACGCGGGCGCGACGCTGCCCACGAACTGCGCGCCGGCTTCGGTCAACGCCACGCTGCGCGTGGTGCGGTTGAAGAGCCGCACGCCGATGCGTGCTTCGAGCGCCGCCACCGCGTGGCTGAGCGCCGAGGTCGACACGCTCAGTTCGTCCGCCGCCGCACGAAAGCTGCGATGGCGCGCCACGGCCAGCACGGCTTCGAGTTCCACCAGGCCCGATGTTTTCATTGTCCCAAATCGCTCAACAGGTCATGCGCCATTGTACGGCTAGTCAACGCAATGCCAGGCGTCTATCTTGCCCTCATCGACCCACGTTTTCTGGAGCAGCCATGCAGATTATCGACAAGATCTATATCGACGGCGCGTTCGTCACGCCGCACGGCGAGGAGTACTTCGACCTCTTCAACCCCGCGACCGAGGCCGTGATTGGCCGCGTGCGTCTGGCCGACGCGGCGGATGCGGACGCGGCCATCGCCGCCGCGAAACGCGCGTTCCCGGCGTTTTCGCGCGCTACGAAGGCACAGCGCATCGAGATGCTCATGGCGCTGCACGAGGCCGTCGTCGCGCGCGAAGACGCGCTCTTCGACGCGATCGTGGAAGAGTACGGCGCGCCGGTCTCGCGCGGCCGCTGGATGGCTCAGCACGCCTCCAGCGTGCTGAGCGACGCCGCGAAGACGCTGGAAAACTACGCATTCACGCGGCGCGCGGGCACGGCAGAGGTCACCATGCAGCCGCTGGGCGTCGCCGGGCTGATTACGCCCTGGAACAGCGACGCGGGCTTCATCTGCGGCAAGCTCGCGGCAGCGCTCGCCACGGGCTGCACGGCCGTCATCAAGCCGAGCGAGATGAGCGCGATCCAGACGCGCATCGTGGCGGAGGCGCTGCATTCGGCGGGCCTGCCCGCGGGCCTCTTCAACATCGTCACGGGCCGTGGCGACATCGTGGGCGCGCGCATTGCCGAGCATCCCGACGTCGCCAAGATCTCGTTCACGGGCTCGACCGCGGTCGGCAAGACGATCCTGCGCACGGCGGCCGAAACGCTCAAGCGCGTGACGCTCGAACTGGGCGGCAAGTCGCCTGTCGTCGTGCTGGACGACGCGAATTTCGACGAAGCCGTGCCGCTCGCGCTGCAGGCCGGCTTCATGAACAGCGGGCAGGCGTGCATTGCGGGCACGCGCATTCTGGTGCCGCAGTCGCGGCTCGTCGAGTTCGAAGCCAGTGTAGAGAAAGCCGTGGCGCAGATTCAGGCGGGCGATCCGCGCGACACGCACACGAGCGTTGGCCCGATGGTGAGCCAGAAGCAATGGGAGCGCGTGCAGCGGTATATCGGCATCGGAATCGACGAAGGCGCGCGCCTCATTGCGGGCGGCGCGGGGCGTCCCGACGGCATCGACTCGGGCTGGTTCGTGCGCCCCACGGTGTTCAGCGGCGTGACGAACGACATGACCATCGCGCGCGAAGAGATTTTCGGGCCTGTGCTGTCGATCATCGCGTATCGTGACACCGAACACGCCATCGAGATCGCCAACGATACGCCGTATGGCCTGCAAGCCTACGTGCTTTCGCCCGATATCGAGCGCGCGCGCCGCGTGGCTGCGCAGATCGAAGCCGGCCGCGTGCTCGTCAACACGCTCACGCATGAACCTGCCGCGCCGTTCGGCGGCTTCAAGCAATCGGGAATCGGGCGCGAGTACGGCACGTTCGGGATCGAAGCGTTTCTGGAGCCGAAGTCCACGCTCGGCGTGTTTTGATGCGCCGTTAGCCGCGCAAAAATGCAAACGCCCCGGTTATGCTGCAAACCGGGGCGTTTGAACTCCTGCGCTTTAGCGCGCTACATCAGAAGGTCTGCCAGTCGTCGTCGGACGTGGCCGTTGCCGGCTCGCGGCGATCCGCCTTCGGAGCGGGCGCAGCCGAAGCACGCGCAGGCGCCGGCTTCGACGCTGCAGGACGCTTGACCGTTGCGCCCGCAACGACCTTCGCCATCGGCGCGATGCTCGACGTTGCCGCACGCCCCGCCGAGCCGATGTTGAACACCGAAACCAGTTCGCGCAACGCCGCGGCCTGCGAGGACATCGACTGCGCCGCCGCCGACGCTTCCTCGACGAGCGCCGCATTCTGCTGCGTAACCTCGTCCATCTGCGTGACAGCCTGGTTGACCTGCTCGATGCCGGTGCGCTGCTCGCCCGATGCGGCCGAAATCTCGTTCATGAGGTCGGCAACGCGCTTGACCGATTGCACGATCTCGCCCATGGTGCGGCCCGCGTCGTCCACGAGCGCCGTGCCGTTGTTCACGCGCTCGACCGACACGCTGATGAGTTCCTTGATTTCGCGCGCCGCCGTCGCGCTGCGCTGCGCGAGCGTACGCACCTCGCCCGCCACGACCGCGAAGCCACGGCCCTGTTCGCCGGCCCGCGCCGCTTCCACGGCCGCGTTGAGCGCGAGGATGTTGGTCTGGAACGCAATGCCTTCGATCACCGAGATGATTTGCGCGACCTGTTCGGAGCTGTTCGCGATGTCGCGCATCGTGTCGACCACGCGGCCCACCACTT
Organism: Paraburkholderia acidiphila; assembly: GCF_009789655.1. Taxonomy (GTDB): domain Bacteria; phylum Pseudomonadota; class Gammaproteobacteria; order Burkholderiales; family Burkholderiaceae; genus Paraburkholderia; species Paraburkholderia acidiphila. The sequence continues at coordinate 207,432 of NZ_CP046911.1, read as the reverse complement.
CGCCGCCACGCGTGGCCGTTTGCGAGGCCTGGCCCGCCAGCGTGTTGCCCTGGGTCGCGTTGTCGGCGTTCTGCTTGACCGTGGCCGTAAGCTCTTCCATGCTCGCCGCCGTTTCTTCGAGCGAAGCGGCCTGCTCTTCGGTGCGCTGGCTCAGGTCGGTGTTGCCCGCCGCGATCTGCGCGGAAGCCGTCGCAATGCCTTCGCTGCCGGTGCGCACACGGCCCACCAGGTCGACGAGCCGCTCGTTCATGTGACGCAGCGCGCCGAGCAACTGGGCCGCCTCGTCGCTGCCTTCCACTTCGATGCGCGCGGTCAGGTCGCCACGCGCCACCGTTTCGGCCACATCCACGGCACGAGCAATCGGGCCCGTAATCGAACGCGTAATGAAGAGCGCAATCGTCGCGCCGAAGCCAATGGCAAGCACGATCAGCGCGATGGTCCAGGCGAACGCACTGTGGTAGGCATCCTTCGCCTTGGCGACTTCGGCGGTCGAGCCGTTGTGATTGAGGGTCACATCCTGGTTGATGAGGTCCATCAAGTTCTGGAACGACTTCGCCGATGCGCTCGACACTGCTGCACGGGCATCGGGCGTTCCGCCGTCAGTGGACATCACGAGCGCGTCGATCTTCTTGTCGTCGTCCAGATACTGCGACCACGCGGTGCTGATCGAATCGGCCACGCGGCGCTCTTCGGCCGACGAGACCAGCTTCGAATAGCCGTCGAAGGTCGTGCCGAACTGGCTGATCATCTGGGCGTGCTGGTCGTGCAGCGCGCCCTTTTCGCTGGCGTCGTTGGAGATCAGCATGCGCAGCGACGTGCGGCGCACGTCCTGTGCTTGATTGCGCAGAATGCCGAGCGTCTCGACGCTAGGCAGCCAGTTCGCACCGATTTCCTGCGTGCCGTCGAATATGCGCGATGCCTGAAGGAGCCCAATCCCGCCCACCGCGCCGAGCAGGAGCAACACAATGGCAAAGCCCGCGCCGAGACGCGGGCCGATTTTGATTCTGGTAAGGAATGACATGGGGGACGCCGTAGTGCCGTAGTGAGAGGTCATTCGTATTGACGACCACGACGCCGAAAAATTAAGTCAATGTTGCAAATATAACAACGCGTAAGGAAAGCACGCGAGGACCGAACGATCGGCCTTTTCTCATACGATTAGGATGCCGTATCAATTAGCGTAACGATGCGCCAGCAATACTCCGACCTGCGCGATCGCCGCATCGCGCTGTGCCGAACTCGCGCGCGTGGCGCCCGTGAGATACGTCGTGACGAGGACAGGCGCGCGCCCGGTGGGCCAGATGATGGCCACATCATTGGCCGTGCCGCGGTCGCCCGTGCCGGTCTTGTCGCCCAGGCGCCAGTCCTTCGGCAAGCCAGCGCGTAAGCGCGCGTCGCCCGTCTTGTTCGCCACGAGCCACGCAATGAGCTGCTCGCGCGAAGCCGAAGAAAGGCGCTCGCCCAGCAGCAATTCGCGCAGGTTCGCGACCATCGCGGCGGGCATGGTCGTATCGCGTGGGTCGCCCGGTATCGCTTCGTTGAGCGTGGTCTCGTTGCGGTCGAGGCGCGTGACCGGGTCGCCCAGGCTGCGCGCGAAGGCCGTAATCGCCGGCGGCCCGCCAATGCTCTCCAGCAGCAGGTTCGCCGCCGTGTTGTCGCTGCGCGTCAGCGCGGCTTCGCACAGCTCCGCGACCGTCATGCCCTCGCCGCCCGCGCGCGGGCCGCTCACCGGCGAATACGACACGACCTGCGCATGCGTATACACGACCTTGCGCGCGAGGTCTTCCTTGCCATGATCCTTGCGCGTCAACACGGCCGATGCGAGCAACACCTTGAACGTGCTGCACATCGGGAAGCGCTCGTGCAGGCGCCAGCCACCCACATGACCGCTCGCCGTATCGAGCATCGCGACGCCGAGCCGCCCGCCCACCTGTGCCTCGATGGCGGCGAGCGGCTTCTCCAGCGCGCCCGTTTGTGCGGGCTTCGCCGCGCTTGCCGCCGTCGCCCCGAACGCCTGAGATGCAACACCAGCTATCGCGCCGCCTACTACCGTCATCGTGAATCTACGTCGTGTGATCATGGCTTCTCCGTGAAGAGCCGCCACTATCGCGCGTTCTCCATGAAGCGACAAACGATGATAAATTGCGCCATGCCCCAGAAAAACTTATGGCTCGATCATGCGACCGTATCTGCCCCTCAATGCCTTGCGCGCCTTCGAATCGTCGGCGCGGCACTTAAGCTTCACGCGCGCGGCGAGCGAGCTGAACGTCACCCAGGCGGCCGTGAGCCAGCAGGTGCGCATGCTAGAGGAGCGGCTGGGCGCAACGCTCTTCAAGCGCCTGCCGCGCGGTCTGGCGATCACCGACGAAGGTCTCGCGCTGCGCCCCGTGCTCACGGATGCGTTCGACCGCATCGAAGCCGTGTTGCGGCAGTTCGAGGGCGGACACTTTCACGAGGTGCTGACCGTCGGCGCCGTGGGAACCTTCACGGTGGGATGGTTGATGCCGCGCCTGAAGTCGTTTCACGACGCGCATCCGTTCGTCGAGCTGCGCATCATGACGAACAATAATCTCGTCGATCTCGCGGGCGAAGGGCTCGATTTCGCGATCCGGTTCGGCGACGGCACCTGGCCGGGTTCGCGCGCCGCGAAGCTGTTCGACGCGCCGCTCGCCGCGCTCTGCACGCCCGATATCGCGCAACGCCTGCATCGGCCCGCCGATCTCGCCAACGAAAAGCTGCTGCGCTCGTATCGCGCCGACGACTGGGCGCTCTGGTTCGCAGCCGCCGGCCTCGCGCCGCGCCCGGTGCGCGGACCCGTGTTCGATTCGTCGCGGCTCATGGTGGAAGCGGCCATGCAGGGCGCGGGCATCGCGCTCGCTCCGGTTTCGATGTTCGAGCGCGATCTCGCGGCGGGCAGGCTCGTGCGGCCCTTCGATATCGAGGTGCAGGCGGGCAGTTACTGGCTTACCTCGCAGAAGGGGAAAACGGCGACGCCCGCCATGCGGGCGTTCAGTCAATGGATCGTGAAGGAAGCCGGTAGCGGCGAGAACGCGTGAGCGTTGAGTTACGCGCTGGCTTGCATGAGCCGCGCGTGAAGCGCATCGATTTCCGTTTCCGCGAAAACCTCGATGCCATGCTGGCGCAGCAACGCCGTCGTCACACCCGCGCCCGCGTGCTTGCGGCCCGCAAAGCTGCCGTCGTAAATGGCACGGCTGCCGCATGAAGGACTGCCGTCTACGAGCAACGCGAAGCGGCAGTCGTGCGCAAGTGCGAGTGCTAGCGCCACGTGCGCGCCATCCACGAACTGCGCGGTAACGTCCTCGCCGCGCACGTCGATCACGCGTGCGGCCCCCGCCAGCACGGCGGCGCCCGACGCGGCATCCGCGATCTCCGCAGGCGGCCTCGGCACGCCGAATCCGCCAGCCACCTCAGGGCAAACCGGCACGATGCGCCCCTCACGCTGCCACTGCTCGATCCGTGCATGCGCAACGGTTTTTGCCGAGCCGTTGTAACGGACCGGGCTGCCGAGCAAACAAGCGCTAATGAGTATTCGATGGAGCATGCAGAATACGTTTCCGATTGCACGAATCGTTCGTATTTTACGCGTCGAAGTCGTGCAACGTCACAGCGTCATCGCGAGGCGCGTGGCCTGATCGATGGCGCGCAGCGCGTCCAGTTCGGCGGCGACATCGGCACCGCCTATCACCTTCGGCTTCGCGCCGCGCGCGACGAGTTCATCGTAGAGCGTGCGGTTCGAATGCTGCCCCGCGCACAGCACGACATGATCCACGGCGAGCACCTGCGGCTTGCCGTCCACGCGGTAGTGCAGGCCTTCGTCGTCGATCACGTCGTACGTCACGCCCGAGGTCATCATCACGTTCGCCTTGCGCAGGCGTGCCTTCAGGATCCATCCCGTCGATTTGCCGAGCCCCTTGCCAAGCGGCTCCGACTTGCGCTGGAACATATGGACGCTGCGGCGCGGTGCGCCATGCGAGTCGATCCGCGTCAGGCCACCCGCATCCGCATTCGCAGGATCGACGCCCCATGCGCGAAAAAACACCCCACGGTCCAGCGATTCCTGCGCGTCGCCCAGCAGATACTCGGCCACGTCGAAGCCTATGCCGCCCGCGCCGATGATCGCTACGCGCGCGCCCACTTCAGCTTTACCCGTGAGCACGTCGATATACGACACCGCCTTCGGGTGATCGACACCCACGATATCGGGCACGCGCGGCATGACGCCCGTGGCGATGACGATCTCGTCGAACGCCTCGCTTGCGAGCCCTTCGGCCGTTGCCGGCTGCCCTAGCCGCAGCGTCACGCCAAGGCGCTTTAACCGCACCTCGAAATAACGCAGCATCTCGTGAAACTCGGCTTTGCCGGGTACGACCTTCGCGAGATTCAACTGTCCGCCCAGCCGCGCATGGGCTTCAAACAACGTCACCTGATGGCCGCGTTCAGCCGCGTTGATCGCGAACGCCATACCAGCAGGTCCGCCGCCGACGACCGCCATGCGTTTGGGCTGCAGGGCCTTGCCTGCCGCGAATTCGATCTCGCGCCCGGCGCGCGGATTGACGAGGCACGTGGCCGTGCGGTCCGTGAAAATGCGGTCGAGGCACGCCTGATTGCAGCCGATGCAGGTGTTGATTTCATCCGCCACGCCAAGCCGTGTCTTCTTCGCGAAGTCCGGGTCGGCGAGCAGCGGGCGGGCCATCGAAACGAGATCGGCCACGCCGGAGGCGATCAGTTCCTCCGCAACCTCGGGCATGTTGATGCGGTTCGACGCCATCACCGGAATCGACACCGCCTCTTTGACGCCGCGAATCGCGTCGCGCCAGGCCGCGCGCGGCACGCACGCGGCGATGGTCGGCACAGCCGATTCGTGCCAACCCACGCCCGTATTGATGAGATCCGCGCCGGCCGCTTCGATTTCCTTCGCGAAGGCTGCAATCTCGACGCCGTTCATGCCGCCTTCCACGAGGTCGATGGAAGAGATGCGGTAGATCAGCATGGGCTCACGGCCCATTGCCACGCGCACGGCGCGCACGATATCGAGCGCAAAGCGGATGCGGCCTGCGAAGCTGCCGCCGAATTCGTCGTCGCGCGAGTTGGTGAGCGCAGCCGTGAACTCGTTGATGAGGTAGCCTTCCGAGCCCATGATCTCCACGCCGTCGTAGCCGGCCTGAACCGCCAGCGCCGCCGTGCGGGCAAAATCGGCAATCGTGGCGCGCACTTCCTCAGTGCCGAGCGCGCGCGGCGCGTACGCGTTGATTCTGGCCTTGGCGGCCGAGGGCCCCACACACTCGGGCACTTTTGCGTAACGGCCCGCGTGCAGGATCTGCAGCACGATCTTTCCCCCGGCCTCATGAACGGCGCGAGTCACGGCGCGATGTTCGTCGAGTTGCTCCACGCGATTGAAGAGCGGACCGCCCGGCTCCATCACGCCTTCAGGGTTCGGCGCGAAACCGCCGCTCAGGATCAGGCCGATCTCCCCGGCTGCGCGCGCCGCATAGAACGCTGCGAGGCGCTCGTGCGGACGGTCGAGCGTTTCCAGCCGCGTGTGCATCGCGCCCATCACCATGCGGTTGGGGAGCTGCGTCGCGCCAACGCGAAGCGGGGTCAAAAGCCGGTCGTAGTTCGCCATGGGGGGTGTCTCTTGATATTCTCGTGCGTCGTTCTCCCACTCTAGGCGAGCCCCCTAGTTACGTCAACATCATGATATATATTGAAGCCAAGAGGAGGAGTATTGTCCAAATGGACGGCGCGCCCGCTTCCCTTCACTATTTTCGTATCAGGTATTTGTCTCATTACCTGCGCACTCGCGCGGGGACCGAAAGGCGCCCATGACCCAGAACGACCCTTCGTACGATCAATCCGTCTCGTCGATTCATAACCGGTTGTTCTTCCGGTTGTTCCAGGCGGGCAACACGCTGGACCGGCAAACGAGCAAGGCGCTCGGCATCACGACCGTGCAGTGGTCGGTGCTCGGCGCGCTGTCGCGCCCGCAGGTGGCGCAGGGCATGTCGTTTTCCGAGCTGGCCGACTATCTCGTGGTGAGCCGCCAGAGTCTGGACGGCGTGCTCAAGCGTCTGGAGCGCGACGAGCACGTGCTGCGCGTAGCCGACACGGTGGACAGGCGCGCGAAAAAGGTCGTGCTCACGGAGCAAGGCAAAGTGTTCTGGGAGAGCCTGCAGCCGAAGATCTACGAGTTCTATCGCCAGGCGCTCGCGAGCTTTCGCTTCGACGACAAGGTTTCGCTCGTGCATTTCCTGAATCAGCTGAACAAAGGCATGGACGAGATCGATCTGCGCCTGGAGGCGCCGCGCGAGCCGGAGTGAATGCCCCTCGCGCTTTCATATCGTGCAATGCGCGCCCGGTGTGTGCAAATTGCGCCGTCCCGGATGCAAGCCGGCAATTGCACATGGAAGGACACCTTCTCTTATCGTGAAAGACATCGCGTAACCCATTGAACGACAAGGAAATCGCAGCGCAACAACGCGGCAGGGAAGTCGTCTTTCACTGCGATAGACTGAAACGAACGACGCTTCTTATTCGCTGGTTATTCAATGGAGACGCATTATGGACGTGTATATCGAACCGTTGCCGAGGGGCCAATGGGGGCCCATCGATGGCTACGCCCTGGAGTTCGCGGACGGCAGCAAATTCGCCGACAACATCTTCCGCTCGGAACGGCTCGCGATCAGCGAGATCGTCCTGCGGGGCTACAAGCCGCTGCTGGCCAAGGTCCGCATTACGGACAAGCAAGCCAACGCGCATTGGCAGCGCCCCGAGACTGCACGCTAACGCGCGCAACAACGATTGACGCATCACGCCGCCTCCTGCATGATCGTCCTCATGAACGCGCACCTGTCCACCACGACGACGACCACGACCGCTTCCGGCGGGTCGTGAGTTCGGTGCGCGCACAGTAGATTTCGTATCGATCACAAGGCCCCGCCAGCAATGGACGGGGCCTTGTCGTTTCTCCGGACGTTGCGGGCGCAACGACAACGCAACTACCGGAGAACCACCATGCCCAGCCTCGCTCGCGCCCTGCTCGTCATCGATATGCAGGAAGGCCTGTTCAACGGCCCCCATGCACCATTCGACGGGCAGCGTGTGCTCGCCAATATCGTGCAGTTGATCGCTAAAGCCCGCGAGTCGCGCGCGCCGATTTTCGCGGCGCGCCACGTCGGGCCGCCTGGCTCGCCCATCGAGCCGGACAGTCCGCTCACGCACTTGCTGCCTGCGCTCGCCATCGACCCCGCCATCGACAACGTGTTCGAGAAGCGTCGCCCCAGCTGCTTTAGCGGCACCGGTCTCGCGCAGCGGCTCGCGGGCGCGAACGTGAGCGAGCTTGTCATCGCGGGCATGCAGACGGAGTATTGCGTCGACTCGACCTGCCGCGCCGCCGGCGACCTGGGCTTCAAGGCGCTGCTCGTCGCGGACGCCCACACGACCATGGATACGCCCGTGTTGCGCGCCGCGTCGATTATCGAGCATCACAACCGCACGTTGAGCGGCCCGTTCGTCAAACTCGTGAGCACGGCTGATTGTGCGTTCGAGTGACCTACGGCGCTCGCAAAGTCGCTCGACCCCATCCGCAGGCACGGTGCGCATGGGGTCGAACGGCATAGCGATGTTCGTGGTGTTTCCCTTGGCAGTCCGTCGTTTAGAACCCCTCCAGCACGAGCTTGCCACGCGAACGGTTCGTTTCCACGAGTTCGTGCGCCCGGCGCAGGTTCGCCGCGTTGATGGTCCCAAAGCTCTCGTTGAGCGTCGTGCGCAACACGCCTTCGTCGATCAGCGAAGCCACGCGGTTCAGCAATTGGTGCTGGCGAATCTGATCTTTCGTGCCGAACATCGAGCGCGTGAACATGAACTCCCAATGCAGCGCCACGCTCTTCCTCTTGAGCTTGCGGAAGTCGAACAGCTCCGGGTCGTCGATCAGCGCGAGATGCCCCTGCGGGTTGATCGAAGCAACGATCTCGTCGAAGTGACGATCGGTCTGGTTCAGGCTCGCAATGTAGTCCACGCCTTCCAGGCCGATACGCTTGAGCTCCTGCGAAAGCGGCTTCGTATGATCGATGACGTGATGCGCACCCAACTCGCTCACCCACTTCGACGTTTCCGGCCGCGACGCCGTACCGATGACGGTCAGGCCCGTGAGCTTGCGCGCCAATTGCACGAGCACCGAACCCACGCCGCCCGCCGCGCCGATCACGAGCAGCGACTCGCCGGACGGCGCCGTGCCCTCGGCCACCTTGAGGCGATCGAACAGCAGTTCCCACGCCGTGATGGAGGTAAGCGGCAACGCGGCCGCCTCGGCGAAATTCAGGCTCTGCGGCATGCTGCCCACGATGCGCTCGTCCACCACGTGCAGTTCGCTGTTGGTGCCCGGGCGCAGCAGCGAACCCGCGTACCACACGCGATCGCCCGGCTTGAAGAGCGTCACGTCGCGGCCGACGGCGCGCACGATGCCGCTCGCGTCCCAGCCGATCACTTTCGCCTCGCCGTTTTCGGGCGCCATGCCCGCACGCACCTTCACATCCACCGGGTTGACCGACACCGCGTGCACTTCGACGAGCAGATCGCGCGGACCCGGCTGCGGATCGGGCAGTTCGAGATCGATCAACGATTCGGGGTCGCTGATGGGAAGATTGCGGTAGTAACCAATCGCTTTCATCGTGAATACCTCCAGGCAGTCAAATTGCGGGAAACCGGCTCGGTTGGGCGAGCGGCTCGAAGTGATAGAGGTCGGGGTCCGCCGAAAAGTACGGCCACAACGCGTGCAGGAAGGTCTGAAAATCGCCGTGCATCATGAACGCGCTCTGCGCGTCGAGGCTGTCCCATTCCACTTCCAGCACGTAGCAGCCTTCGTCTTCGCACTGCGGACCGAGGCGATGACCGCGATAGCCCGGCTTGTTCGTGAACAACGGGCATACGCGCAGCCAGGCCGCCTCGAAATGCGAAATATTGTCTGCTCGCAGGTAAAAGCGGCCTATTGCGACGATCATCCAGGCCTCCGTGCCGTTCGTGTTGATACGAATCATCGGCCCGTGCGCCTTGCGCGCATAGCGGCAAACGGCGAATTCAGCTTCAAAGCTGCTTTGAAAATCGCGAGCGGGAGCGGGCGGCCGGAGCGGGGGAAAGACGAACGCAGGCCCGTGCGATGGCGATCAGGCCAGCCAGCGCACTTGCTGCGCAATCACACGTCAGGCGAGAAACGTTGCAATGCGATCGCGCAGCACATCGCGCAGTGCGTTGACGGTTGGCGAGAGCATCGTGCGGTGGGCGCACACGAGATGCAGCGGAGCGCCTTCGCCTTGATACGCGTCCAGCGCGGTGTCGAGGCGCCCCGCCTTGATATCGGCGAGCACATCCAGACGCGACTTGTACGCAAGACCGTGCCCCGCCACGGCCCAGCGGCGCACGAGTTCGCCGTCGTCGCTGCTGCGGTTGCCGTGGACGGTCACGACGCTGGCATCGTCGCCGCGATAAAAGGTCCAGCGGTCGTGCAGCGTGTCGCTCAGCGCGAAGCGCAGACAGTTGTGGCGCGAAAGATCGGCGGGCGTCGCGGGTTTGCCGTGACGCGCGAAATAGCCTGGCGCGGCGCACAGCACGCGCCGGTTTTCGGGCGCGAGCGGCAACGCGACGAGAGAGGAATCTTCGGGCACGCCGTAGCGAACCGCCACGGCCACCGGCGAGCGGAACATATCGGTCACGCTGTCGCCAATGTGCACCTGAAACGACACCGCGGGATGCTGCGTCTGGAAGTCGTCGAGCCACGGTGCGAGCACGTTGCGCCCGAGGTCGGAAGGAATCGACAGCGAAACAGTGCCGCCGATCATCTTGCGCCCATGCGCGACGGCGTTCTGGCCCGCCTCCACCTGCTCCATGACGCCGCGCGCGTACTCGAGGTAGCGCTCGCCGTCCGGTGTGAGGCGCAGGCTGCGCGTGGAACGTGCCAGCAGACGCGTGCCGAGTTCGGTTTCGAGGCGCTTGAGGCCCGCGCTCGCCACGGCGGGCGTGAGATCGAGCTGACGCGCGGCGGCCGAGAGGCTCCCGTTGTCCGCCGCGCTGATAAAGATGACGAGGTCTTCCAGTCTGATCATGTACCGTCGCGTCTTGTTAGGCTGCGCTCGCCTCGAAAGCCGGCGCCGCCGTCATGAAGTAAGCGAACTGTACACGAAGCCGCCGGGCACGCGGGCCGCTGCGAGGCTCGGCGAAATGGGCCGCGGTTCTATACTCGAAGGTGGAAACGCAGGTCGTTCATACAGGAGTACGAGGCAATGCTGAACTATCCCGCCGCCTACCAGTCGACCAAGGGCTCCGCGCTCGACGTGAACAAGCCCTTTTACCGCCGCATCGCCGAAGAGCAAGGTCAGCGCGAACTGATCGAATCCATTGTCGTGCCGATACGCTCGGGCCAGGCCTGGAGCGTCCCCGCCGGACACGTATTCCGCATCGTGACGATCGAAGGCCCGCAGGTGGCCGACCTCAATATCTGGAACCGGCACGATCCGCGCGAACGCATGTGGGCTTCGCGCACGCGCCAGCTCCAGCAGGCGCACGTGAGCACCTTCGACCGGCTGTGGTCCACGCTGCCCTTCCTGCGCCCGCTCGTTACCATTACGGACGACAGCCTCGCCGGCTACGGAGTGGACGAGCATGGCGGCCGCGTTCACGACCTGCTCGGCACGCGCTGCGATCCCTACGTGAACCGCATGCTGACCGGCGAGGACTTCCATTTTCACTGCCACTCGAATCTCACGCGTGCCATCGCGCCCTATGGGCTCACAGAATACGACGTGCACGATGTGCTCAACGTGTTCCAGTGCACCGGCCTGAATCTGGAAGACAAATACTTCATGAAGGCCTGCCCGGCGAAGAAGGGCGACTACCTCGAGTTTTTCGCCGAGATCGACCTGTTGTGCGCGCTTTCGACCTGCCCGGGTGGCGACCTTTCGCTGCCGATGTGGGGACCGGACGCCCGCGATCCGCTGGAAGTCTGCCGGCCGCTCGGCATCGAGATTTATCGGCTGGCGCCCGCGCTGCTGGAAGGCTGGTCTTCGCCGCCTGTCGCCGAGTATCGCGGCCTGCACGGCATGGCTTTGCAGCAGCCCGACTGGAAGTGTGGTTGCTGAGCCGGCTGTGTGCGCGGTGCGTGCGCAGCCGGCCCTACCCGTCGCTTCAGTCAAAAAAACATCGCGCAAAAGCCGTCGGGCCATGCGCCCACCAGGTGTTCGCATGGCCCGGCGGCATAGAGTGGCTGCGGCTTACTGCTGCTTCTCGGCCTTCTTCGGCTTCGGCGGCGTTTCGACCTTCGCGTACTGGAACGCGGGCGTGGCCTTCAGGGCTTCCTTCGTTGCGCCGGGCAGATAGAGGTTGCCTTGGCGCACGTCGAGCGATGCGATGGGCACGGCCACGTCGTGCGAACCGACGCCGAGGAAACCACCCGCCGCGAGGATGGCCGCGGAAACCGAGCCGTCCGGCGCGACGATCAGGTCGCGCACGGTGCCGATTTTCACGTTGTCGTCGTTATAAACGGGCTTGCCGAGCACGCTCTTCTTCACGCTCCAGCCTTCGAGCAGCGCCTGCGACTGCTCGACCGACACGCTCAAGGGCTGCGCGCCCGCGATCTGGGCATTCGCGCTGGCACTGGCCAGCACGGCGCTAAATACGGCTACCGTCAACATCGTCTTGCGGAAAAGCATTGTGTGTCGCTCCTGTATTCCGGTTATTTCGCCGCGCAGGTCGTTGCGAGTCACTGCGAGACTGCAGGCGGACTGTCATGTTAGCCGGTATGGCGAGGCGCTGCGCTCAAGCTGCTTGCGCGTGAGCAATGGCGAAACAGAAACGGGCGTCTAGCGCAAAAACGCCGCCAACCCTTCGGAAGCCTCGGCGAAGCGCTGCGCGAGAAAATCGAGCAGTGTGCGCACGCGCGGCGCCATATAGGGCGTGCGTTGAAAGAGCGCGTTCACGGGCACGTCCGGGCTGCGCCACTCCGGCAAGAGCAGCTTGAGCCGGCCCGCCTGCAGATCCGCGCCAATGTCCCAGATCGACTTCATCACCACACCGCGCCCTTCGATCGCCCACTCTCGCGCAAGCGAGCCGTCGTTGGTTTGGCGCGAGCGCTCGATAGGCGCCGAAAAGAGCGCGGTTTCTTCGCCGCGCGTGAAGCGCCAGCTGTTCGCCACGCCCGCCATCGAGGCAAGCAGGATGAAGTGGTGCTCGCGTAATTCGTCGGGGTGGCTCGGCAAGCCATGGGCCGCGATGTAGTCGGGCGACGCGCACAGCGCGCGGCGATTGTCGGCCATGCGTCTCGCGACCATCGAACTATCGGCGGGCACGCCGAAGCGTATCGCGAGATCGATATCGTCTTGCAGCAGGTGCGAGAGCGAGTCGGAGAGCACGAGCGTGAGCGTGACCTGCGGATGCAGTTCGTTGAATTCGTCGAGCCAGTGGCGCAGCACGGCGCGCCCGAAGTCGGACGTGGCGGACACGCGCAGCGCGCCGCTCACCGAAGCGCGCCCGGCTTGCAGTGCCGCGCGTGCGTCTTCGAGCGTTTGCAGCGCGTGCTGGCAATGCGCGAGGTACATACGGCCTTCGTCGGTCAGGCGCAGCGTGCGCGTGGAGCGCTCGAACAATTGCGTATGGAGCACGCCTTCGAGCTTCACGAGCCTCGCGCTCGCCGCGGCGGGCGAGAGGCCAAGCTTTCTGCCGGCGGCCGAAAGGCTGCCCTGGCTGGCCGCTTCGACGAACAGGCGAATGTCTCCGAGATTGTCCATGGCCACGCGTTGCGATGAAGGTGAAAGCGATGTTAGCGCGATATGCCTGCAAGGCCCGCGAAGCGAGCGCTTGCAGGCACACCGCGCGCTTATTTGGCCACCACGCCCAATTGCTGCAGGAACGTGAGATTGTCTTCGAGGTGCCAGTTGTCGGTGATCTTGCCGTCGCGGATGCGGTAGATGTCCGTGGCGATGAAATCCACCGGCTGGCCCTTACCCTGCACGCCGTTGAACGTGCCCGTGAAATGGCCCGTGAAGTGCAGATGGGTCACCACGCGGTCACCCGTCACGATCATCTGCTCGACGTCGGCGTGCACGTCGGGCACCGCGCCGTGGAACACCTTCGAAGCCGCGAGCGGCCCGGCCACGCCTTGCGGGCGGCCGGCGGGCAGCGTGCGGTCCGTGAAGCCGGCGTCGAGCGCTTCGCGGGCCTGGGCTTCGTCTCCGGTGCTCCAGAACGTGTCGTAGAGTCGTGCGGCGCGAATTTGCTGTTGCGCCTGATGCTTCGGCAGGCTCTTGTCGACGATGAGTTGTCGTGGCTGCACCAGGTTGTCGTTGGTCGCCGCAGCGGCTGGCAACGCATTGCCGAGCAAGGCGGCGGCAGCGGAAAGCGTGGCGACAGAAGCGCGAAAGACCGTCGAGAAAGCAGTTTGCGTGTTCATGTGCGACTCCTTGAATGCGTGATGGTCGAATCCGTTGGATCGATTTAATCCGTACTGCGTATCATGTACTGGAGTGCCACGAGGATGAGAGGCCGCATGGTTGTCTCCGGAAAACGGTGGAACCGCTGTGGAAGTGCAACCATTTTGCTGAACGCCGTGCCGTTTGATAATAGGTCCGGTTTTTGAATGATTTTCAAGCTGGACAGAAAAATCGGCCGAAAACCGCAGCTTGTTTGCGAACGTTATTTCGCGTGGATACAGGCGGGAACGCGCCAAGCGGCGCGAGTCGCCCTCGACGCAGTGGGCGGATCACCTCGCGCGGCTGACGCACGCGGCTACCTCGCTCACGCGTTAATTCGCAATCCTGATTGATTGGGTCGCGCCAAAGCGTTTATTCTGGACGGCGCGAGCGAGCGCACCGAGGCCCGCAATAGCGCGGACATTTTCCTTCGAGCGAATCGTCGGGGCACACCGCTATCGGGAGTCGACCCCGTAGTCCGGAAAGATCGTCGCCACGCTTTGAACCGTGCGCCGATGGCGCATCAGCTCACGACGAAGCCGCGGCGCACTGTGCGCAAAGCCCGAAAACGACGAGGCTCGAATGCGTATAACGAAAGCCTTTCGCCGCCGCGATGGCGGTGTGCTGCTCCCGCAGCGTGGGCTCGTCGATGTCGACCACGTTCTTGCAGCTCTCGCACACGAGATGCGCGTGCGGCACGCCGCGCCCAAGCTCGTACACCACGCGCGTTTCCCCAACCCACGTGCTGTCGAGCAGGGACGATTCCATCAGTTGGGCAAGCGCGCGATACACGCTCGCAAGGCTGCATTGCTCCACGTCTTTCGCGATGCGGCGAAAGACCTGGTCGGCGGTCAGATGCTCGTGCGGCGCATCATGAAACACCTTCAGCACGGCCACGCGGCTGGACGTAGGGCGCAGGCGCGCGCTCTTCAGTTCGGAGTAGACCGTTCTCATACGATGGGTAACACGTCGGCAAGGCCGACAGTGTCTCCCGGGAATGCTTAAGGCTTGCTTATGCGGGTAGGGTGAGCGGTACGCCGCGACTACCTTTCACACGGCTTTATGCTGTGGCGCCATATAAGCTTGGACAAGCACGGGACTGGCGCATATTGGACAGAAGCACGAACTGGGGCCCCCATGGCTGCCACGCCCACGGTAATCTTCGGCGCGTTCGACCGGCACAACTTCGGCGATCTGCTGATCGCGCAGGTCGTCGCGCGCATGCTGCCCCGCCGCGAACGGCTGTTCGCCGGGCTCGCCGCGCGCGATCCGCATGGCGATGGCGGCCCAGCCACCGTCGCGCTTGCGCATATCGCCGCATTCTCGCGCGGCCGCGCCGTGAACGTGATTCACGCAGGCGGCGAATTACTGACCTGTAATGCGTGGGAAGCCGCTGTCATGCTGGCGCCGTCGCAACGCGTTCCGGCGCTCATTTGCGCCGAACGCGAATGGCTGCGCGACGCTCGCGAGTGGGCGCAACGTCATGTTCGCGTGGCGTCACTCGCGCCCTATGTGCTCTCAAAGTCCGCGTTGCGCGGCGTGCGCGTGAAGCATCTCGCGTTCAACGCAATAGGGGGCGTCGAACTCGACGCGAGCAACGCGCAGTTGCGCGCCGACGTGCTCGCTGCGCTGCAATCCGCCGATACGGTGAGCGTGCGCGACCGTCAAACCGCGGCGCTGCTCGCGAACCACGGCATCGAAACGCACCTGATACCGGACCCCGCCACGATGACGGCCGTCCTGTTCGGCACGTCGATCCATCGGCACGCCGCCAGCCTCGCACTGCGCGAAGTCCGGCATGCGTTCCCCGGCGGTTATGCAGCCGTGCAATTCAGCGCCGACTTCGGCGACGATGCAACGCTCGATACACTAGCCGCCCAGCTCGCACTCGCGGCGCGGGCGCACGGCATGGGTATCGTGCTGTTTCGCGCGGGCGCCGCTCCCTGGCACGACGACCTGCAAGTGTACGAGCGGCTCGCCGCTCGACTGTGCGCGGCTCGCGTTCGCGTGTTCGCTTCGCTGAATGTCTGGGACATTGGCGCGTTGATTGCTGGCAGCCGGATTTATTGCGGCAGCAGCCTGCACGGCCGTATCGTCGCGATGGCTTATGCCCTTCCCCGCATCAATATCAGTCGTCCTGATCATTCTATCGACGGCGGCAAGCATGCGGCTTATGTGCGGACATGGGAAGCACCGGGTCTCCCCGGCGTTGTGCAGTTGGGGAATCTAGCCGATGCGCTCGCCAATGCGCTGGAGAGCGACGGCGAAACATTACGCGAAACCGCATCCGCACTCGCGCGCCGGTACCGGACGGTATTCGAAAGCGTCGTTGCGGGATGACCGCGCGCAGGCACTCAACCCGGCGGCGGCCCCGGGAACGGTTCGACCGCTTGAGGCTGCGCCTCGGGATCGACCACGGCGTTCACGCGTGCACGCAATCCATTGACGTGCCCTTCGGCGGCAAATGGGCTCGCGCTCGCGATCATCGCCGCGCCGGATTGATTGACGAAAACCGGGTCTTCGCCCTGCGTGGTGCGCTCGATCGCGTGCTGGCGATATGGATCGCGTTGCATCAACGTCACCATCAACGGCTCGGGAAAGAATACCTGACCGACATGCGAAGCATGCGACGCGCTTGCCGTGCGGACCTTGAAATGAATGTGGTTGGTGCGCCCGGGATAGTTGCCCGGCACGATGGTCTGGAACGTGACGATGCCTGCGTGATCGGTGTGCTGAATGCCGCGCAGAAAGGTCTGGTGATCAGTGGGCCGCGGCGGGGGTGGCGGACCACCGTGCCATCGCTCGGGTGGGCGCCCAGGCGCCTTCGGATCGAAATCGGGTGGAGGCGGGAGCGCCGTTTTCGTATAGCCCGAGTAAGCGCCCATTGCGTCACATTGCCATATGTCGACCGCGGCGCCCACGAGCGGCGCGCACGTTCTCGCGTCGGTGAGCACGATGTCGAGCGTCAACGGCACGCCCGGCCTGCCCTCCCGGACGTCTCGCCGCACCAGATCGCCATCGATCCAATAAGGGCCGACTTCCTGCTCGGGCGTGAGCCGGCAAGGCGGGGCGCTCGCAAAGGCGGCGGGGCTAGTTTCGAGCGTGGCGGCGGTCGTGCCGAGCGCGATCGTCAGTTTGATGAATGCTCGTCGTGACAGGCGTGATGTCATTGATGTGCTGCATTGCGCGTGATGGCGGGACTCTACCGGACCCGGCGCGCATGTCGATTACATTTCTATTACGCCTTATTTCGCGCCGGCAGGCGTACTTGTCCTGATTGCCTCGATTTAGCCGGCTGTGCAGAAATGCGCATGGAAACCGTCGCGAATGGTCAAGACGAAGCGATATTGGCTTCCTATAGTCGCTTTCAGCGTTTCGCTCCCGCGCCTCTCGTGCGGAGCGGTTCGATCGATACCACGCCTTTCTGGAGGAGCCCAACACGTAGTCGACGCGAACAAGAGAGTCGTGAACCGGCCCCAGCCCCGACCGCGCCAGGCGCGAAAAGCGGGGGCGCCCGGCCGGTATGCACGCCACAGCAGTGAACCCATGCTTGCCGAAAAAGGAAATAACATGCGTTTTGCGAAGACTCTTACCCCTATCGCAGTTGCCGTTGGAGCACTTCTCGCTGTTGCACCGCTCGCTTCGCGTGCGGATACCGTCGTTAAAATCGGCTTTGCCGCGCCGCTCACCGGGCCGAACGCCAGTTACGGCAAAGACCTGGAAAACGGCGTGAAAATGGCCCTCGACGACGCCAAGGCGCAAGGCGTCAAAATCAACGGCCAGCCCGTCTCGTTCGAGCTCGTCGCCGAAGACGACCAGGCCGACCCGCGCGTGGGCGTGCAAGTGGCGCAGAAGCTCGTGGACGAAGGCGTTTCGGTCGTGGTCGGCCACTTCAACTCGGGCACGACCATTCCCGCTTCCGAGCTGTACGAAAAGGCGGGCCTGCCCGATATCGATCCCGCCGCCACGAACCCGGTCATCAGCGGCCGCGGCTTCAAGAACATCTTCATGGTGATTTCGAGCGACGCGCAGAACGCGGGCACCGCGGGCGCCTATGCGGTCACGACGACCAAGGCCAAGCGCATCGCCGTGATCGACGACCGCACGGCCTTCGGCCAGGGCGAAGCGGACGAATTCGTGAAGGCCGTGAAAGCGCACGGCGGCGATATCGTCGATCGCGAGTACACGACGAACCAGGCGACGGACTTCAAGACGCAGCTCACGAACATCAAGAGCAAGAACCCCGATCTGATTTTCGTCGGTGCCCTCAATCCGCAGGCGGCCGGCATCATGAAGCAGATGGCGCAGCTCGGCATCAAGGCGCAGTACGTGGGCGGCGGCGGCGTGAAGGATGTGGACTTCGTCAAGCTCGCGGGAGACGTGTCCGAAGGCGCCATGGCGTGGGAATACGGCCGTCCGCTCGACAGCACGCCGGTCGGCGCGAAGTTCGCCGACCGCTTCAAGCAGAAGTATGGCGCGGACGTGCTCTCGTACGCGCCGTTCGGCTACGACGCGGCGTGGGCCGCGATCAAGGCGATGCAGGCGGCCAATTCGACGAAGCCCGACGACTATCGCCCGAAGCTGCAAAGCATCAGCTTCGACGGCATCACCGGCCATATCGAGTTCAACGCGAATGGCTCGCTGAAGAACGGTTCGTCCACCGTGTATCAGGTGAAGAACGGCCAGTGGGTGACGGTCAAGACGGTTAGCGGCCTCTGATCGCTTACGCGGGCCTGCCGCTTCCGGGCGGGCCCGCCCTCTTCAACCATCGGCCGTCAACCGTCGGTCGAAACCGTCACGCTCTCCCAGGCGCGAATTTCATCTTCCAGCGCCGTCAGTTTCGCCCTCACGAGCCCCAGTGCATCGCTGCCGAGCAGAAGATGCCTCGGAGGATGCTCCGCGTCGATGGCCGCAAGCATCGCGCGCGCCGCTTTCCGCGGGTCCCCAAGCTGCTTGCCGCTTTTTTCCTCGCGCGCCTGGCGAACCGGGTCGAAGATCGCGTCGTAAGCCGCGATCGAGCGCGGCGTTCGCGTCATCGAGCGTCCGGCCCAGTCGGTGCGAAACGAGCCAGGCGCGACGGCCGTTACCGCAATGCCGAGCGGCTCGACCTCTTTGCCGAGCGCTTCGGAAATGCCCTCCAGCGCGAATTTGCTCCCGCAGTAGTAGCTGATGCCTGGCATGGTGATATAGCCGCCCATCGACGTGATATTCAGAATGTGGCCGCGCCCGCGCTCGCGCATGAACGGCAGAACCGCCTTCATCATGGCGACCGCGCCGAACACATTCACGTCGAACTGCCGGCGCATTTCCGCCAACGGCGACTCCTCCATGACGCCTTCGTGCCCGTAGCCGGCGTTGTTGACCAGAACGTCCACGGGGCCGACGCTCGCCTCGATCTCCGCCACGACGCCGTCGATGGCATCGAAGGCCGTCACGTCAAGCACGCGCGCCAATGCGCGAGGCGCCGAAAGCGATTCGAAATCGCGCTTCGCCTGCTCGCTCCTCACCGTACCGACGACGGTGTGCCCCGCCGCCAGCGCTTCCTGTGCCAGCGCGCGGCCGAAGCCGCTGCTCACGCCCGTAATGAGCAGAATTTTGGTGGATGCCATGGAAGGTTCTCCCGAACAGTGTCTGAAAAGTCCATACTAGTCTGAACGGAGCAGCTGATTCAGCTCGATTCCGGTAATTTTCTTGCCTAAAACTATGAACACGAAGCGTGACTCGTTCGACCATTCCGGACTCTCGTCACGAAGCCAGAAGCGCATCATCGCGTTGCTTCACGCGCTGGCGCCCGACGAGGGCTACAACCTTACGGCGTTGCCGGGCGTGCGCATTCTGCGCTCGAACCGGCCGCTCTCGCGCACGCCGGTGCTCTACGACCCCGGCATCGTGATCGTTTGTCAGGGACGCAAGCGAGGCTATTTCGGCGACCAGCTCTATCTCTACGACGAGCATCATTACCTCGCCGTGTCCGTGCCCGTTCCATTCAGTATGGAGACCGAAGCAACGGCCGAGCACCCGCTGCTCGCGCTGTACCTTCACCTGGATTTCGCGCTCGCCGCCGAATTGGCGGCACAGATCGATCGTGAAGGCGCAAAGGAACACGTGCAGGCGCCGCAGAGCATGATGTCGACGCCGATGGACGACACGATGCAGAGGTCCGTGTTGCGCTTGCTCGAGGCGATGCATCGGCCACTCGAAGCCGCCGTGCTGGGCCCGGGCTTGCTGCGCGAGCTGTATTTCCGCGTGCTCACCGGCGCACAGGGGAGCGCCATGCGCGAGGCGCTGGCGATGAAAGGCCAGTTCGGCCGTATAGGCAAATCGTTGCGCCTCATCCATGCCGGCTATGCGCGAGCGCTCGACGTCACGCAACTGGCCGAGGAAGCCGGCATGAGCGTGCCGAGTTTTCACAGCCACTTCAAGGCGATCACCCAGGTCTCGCCCATGCAGTACGTGAAATCCACGCGCCTGCATCAAGCTCGCTTGCTGATGGTTCGCCAGGACCTGAGCGCGGAGGCGGCGGGCCACGCTGTGGGCTACACGAGCCCGTCGCAGTTCAGCCGGGAATTCAAGCGGCTTTTTGGTTTGACGCCGGCGGCCGAAGCCAGGCGCATGCGCGCGAGCTTCGCCATTCCGGCGCCATTTGCCGGGGCGACGTACGTTGCGTCGCATTGAGTCCGCTTGATGTCGTCAAACCCGGCGCTGTCCCGCGCGCTTCGGGATATGGCGGCCCACCACGGCAAGCGCGACCAGCACTACGGCCATCGCCGCGCCGAGCATCGTCAGATAGCCCGCCGCGCCGCCCGCGGTAATCACCGCGGCACCGGCAAAGGCGCTGAGGATCGCGCCCACGCGGCCGAACGCGAGCGCGGATGCCGTGCCGGTCGCGCGCACGCTCGTTGGGTACACGTAGGCGCAAAGCGCATACATCGTGGATTGCACTGCGTTCACGAAGAGACCGTGCAGGCCGAGGCCCGCAATGAGCAAACCGGTGTGCTGGGTCGCGCCCACGCTCAGCATGACCCAGGCGCTCGCCGCGCCGCCCGCGCAACAGAACAGCAGCGGACCGCGCGAACCGAAGCGCGCAATGGCGAGCGCGCACAGCAGCGCGCCGATCACGCCGCCCAGGTTGTACGCACTCAGTCCGTAGCCGGCGAGCGATACGCTCAGCCCTTCGCTCGTCAGCATGGCAGGCAGCCAGCTGAACGCGCTGTATACGGCGAGCAGGCACATGAAGAACGCGCCCCAGATGGCCAAGGTGTCGCGCGCGCGGCCGTCGCGAAAGAGCGCCGTGAAGCCCACGTGCTTTTCGGCGCTTTGCTCGCGCATGTCGGTAAACACCGCGTCCGGCGCGACCTGACGCCCCATGCGGCCCAGCAAGCGCACGAGCTCGGGCCAGCGCCGCGGCCGGCGCGCAAGAAAGCGCGGCGACTCGGGCAGCGCCACGAGCAGCACGAGCGCGAGAACGAGCGGCAGCACGCCGCCCGCGAGGAAGAGGCCGCGCCAGCCGTACACCGGCAGGACTTGCGCCGCAAAGATACCCGCCACCATGCCCCCGAGCGGCACGCACACGATCGTCGCCGTCACCGCGAACGTGCGAAGGCGCGCGGGCGTGAATTCTGCCGTCATCGTCGTCGAACTCGGCAGTGCGCCGCCGATGCCAAGGCCCGCGATAAAGCGCAGCGCGGCAATGGTCGCGACGTTCGGCGCGAGGCCGATCAAACAAGTGGCCGTGCCGAACACGAGCACGCTGCCCACCACAGCCCAGCGCCGTCCGAAACGATCCGCAAACAGACCGGCAAACGCGCTGCCGAAGCCCATGCCGATCAGCCCCGCGGCCACGACGGGCGCGAACGCATTGCGCGTGATGCCCCACTCCTTGATGAGTACCGGAATCGCAAAGCCGATCAACTGACTGTCGAATCCGTCGACGACGATCGACAACGCCGCCAGCACGACCGCGATTTTCTGCAGCGCGGCGTAGGGGCCTTCGTCGAGCGCGCGGCCGATATCGACGGTGCCGCCAGCGATGGCGGCGCACTCGTGTGGCGTCGCTCCCGAGGCGGGTGCGGGCGTGGCGTATGTCATGAAGCGTCTCCTTTGCCGCACTGTGCGCGCGCGGTCATGGGTTTGTCATCGAGTTACGACGTTTTCTGCCTACTTCATCTGGCGTCCCTGGCATCGACGAGACGCACGAGTTGCAGCAGCGTTTCCGTATGTGGCACCGCGATGGCGCGGTAGCGTGCGGCCTCCACCACCGCGCCATTGATGGCCTCGATCTCGGTCTTGCGCCCGGCGAGCACGTCCTGAAGCATCGAAGGTCGATGCGCGCGGTGATGCGCGAGCGCATGCCGCACGTTCCCGGCCACGTGCGCCTCGTCCACGGCCACACCGTGCGCACGCGCCACGGCAGCCGTTTCCGCCACGATCTTCAGCGCGAGCGCTTCGCCGTCCGCGACGTTCGTGAGTTCGCCAACGGTGCAGCCCGTCACTGCGCACAGGCTATTGAGCGCCGCGTTGAACGCGACCTTCTCCCAGATCGCGGCCCACACATCGGCGTCCGCCGTGCAGGCAAGGCCCGCGTCGTTGAGCGCTTCGACTGCGCGTGCAAGCATCGGCGAGCGCGCGCCGTCCGCGCTCATCAGGCGGATCACGCCCGCGCCGTGCGAACTCACACGGCCGGGGCCGTCCTTGTCGGCGGGCCAGGTCGTCACGCCTATCATCACGCGAGTCGGGTCCGCGAACTGCGCGAGTCGCTCGGCGTTGCCCAAGCCGTTCTGCAACGAAAGCAACGCGGTTTGCGGACCCAGCGCGGCGCGCGCCGCGCCGAGCGCCGCCTGCGTATGCAGCGTCTTGGTGAAGACGATCAGCAAATCGGCGGCCGCTGTCGCCATCTCGGGGCGCATCGCTTCGAGATTCGTGACGATGCGCTCGCCCGCGTCGGTGGCGATCCGTAAGCCATCCTGATTGATCGCGTTCAGATGGGCGTCGTCGACGTCGAGCAGCGTCACGCGATAGCCCGCAACGGCGAGCAACCCGCCGAAGAGCGAACCCATCGCGCCTGCCCCGAGTATGGCGATATGCATGGCGTAGACCTCAGAACGGATAATGCCGCGGCGCGGTCTGCATCGTGATCCAGCGCAGCTCGGTGAATTCGGCAATACCCGCCTTGCCGCCGAAGCGCCCGAAGCCGCTGTCCTTCACGCCGCCGAACGGCATTTGCGCTTCGTCGTGCACGGTCGGCCCGTTGATATGGCAGATGCCCGACTCGATGCGCTGCGCGACGCCCCACGCGCGCGCCGTATCACGGCTGAATACCGCTGACGAAAGGCCGTACGGGTTGTCATTCGCGCAGGCGATCGCGGCGTCTTCGCCACGCACGCGCACAATGCCCTTCACGGGGCCGAACGACTCGTCGTGATAGATGCGCATCTCGGGCGTGACATGGTCGAGCAGCGTGGCGGCCATGAGCGTGCTTTCGGCTTTGCCGCCGCATACGAGCGTGGCGCCCTTGGCGAGCGCGTCGTCGATCAGCGCGTTGCAGCGCTCAACCGTGCTCATGTCCACGACCGAGCCGAGCACCACCGGGCCTTTGCGCGGATCGCCAAGCGGCAGCGCGCGTGCGCGCTCGCCTAGACGCGCGACGAAGGCGTCGGCAATGCTTTCGTCGACGATGATGCGCTCCGTCGACATGCAGATCTGTCCGGAGTTCACGAATGCGCCGAACGTGGCCGCGTGCGCCGCCGCTTCGATATCGGCGTCGTCGAGCACGACGAGCGGCGCCTTGCCGCCCAGCTCGAGCACCGAGGGCTTCAAATGGCGCGCGCAGGTTTCGGCAATGATGCGGCCCACGCGCGTGGAACCCGTGAAGTTCACGCGGCGCACTTTCGGGTGCGCGATCATGGCTTCGACCACGCGTGCCGCGTCGGCGGGCGCGTTCGTCACGAAGTTGACGGTGCCGCGCGGCAGACCCGCTTCCTGCATCGCCGCGATGATGAGGCCATGCGTGGCCGGGCAGATCTCCGAGCCCTTGAGCACGACGGGATTGCCGCACGCCAGCGGCAGCGCGATGGCGCGTACCGCGAGTATCACGGGCGCATTCCACGGCGCGAGGCCGAGCACGACGCCGGCCGGCTGGCGCACGCCCATGGCGAGGCTGCCGGGCACGTCGGAGGGAATCAGCTCGCCGCCAATTTGCGTGGTCAGCGCGGCGGCCTCGATGAGGCCCGCCGCAGCGAGATGCACATTGAAGCCGGCCCAGATGCCCGATGCGCCGGTTTCCGCAGCCATCGCGGCGGCGAAGGCTTCGGCCTTTGCTTCGAGCGCATGTGCGGCCTTCGTGAGCAGCGCGCGCCGCTCGCTCGGGCCCATCGCCGACCACACCGGGAAGGCGGCTGCGGCGGCATCGACTGCCGCAACGGCGTCTTCCACCGTGGCCGCGGGCGCGCGGCTCGCCACCGTGCCGTCGAGCGGATTGCGGCGCTCGAACGTCGCACCATTCCGGGCCTGCACAGCTTCGCCCTCGATCAGCATCGATACGGTCTGCATCTCCTTTCTCCTTGTTTTTCGTGACTTCGTTCTGGTTGCGCGCACACCATTCAGGCGACGAGCGTCTCGACCAGCATCGGGCCCTGCCCGGCCAGCGCAGCGGCAAGCGTATCGCGTAACCGCCCTGCCTCGCTCACGCGCGCGCCGGGGCATCCCATGCCCGCGGCCAGCGTGACGAAATCGAGCCCCGGCAGGTCGGTGCCCTGCACGGGGTCGGTCGGCGCGAAGCCGAACACCGGCGCGAAATCCTGCAAGGCAGCGTAGCGCGTGTTGTTCAGGATAACGAACGTAATCGGCAAGGCCAGCTGCACCGCGCTCCAGATCGCCTGGATCGAGTACATGCTGGAGCCGTCGCCGATCAGCGCGATCACGCGCTCGCCCGGCTTCGCGAGCGCGACGCCCACGGCTGCGGGCATGCCGTAGCCGAGACCGCCGCTGTCCATCGTGAAAAACGTGCCGGGGCGCTCGAACGGCAGATACGTCTGCATCACCGGGCGCGAGCTGGGCGCTTCTTCCACGACAGTCGTGCCCGCGTCGCGCACTTCGGCGAGCGTTTGCAGCGCGTAAGCGACCGACATGCGCTCTCCCGGCGCAGTGGGCAGCGTTGCGGGCGGCGGCACGGCACGCCGCTCGGGCATGGCGCGCTCCTGGGCCGGCGTTGGCCGCTCCAGCAGATCCAGCACGCCCAAGCGCACATTGCCCACGGCGGCCATGCCCTCGGGCGTCCACGCGGCGGTGCCCGGGTCGTCGATGAGTTGGCAGAGCGTCGCGCCTGCCGGCACATGCGGCCCATGACCCTCGACGTGATAAGTGAAGGCCGGCGCGCCGATCGCGAACACGAGATCGTGCCCGCCGAGCCGCTCGACGATGCGCTCGCGCATGGCAGGCAGGAAACCCGCGAACAGCGGATGCGTTTCCGGAAAGCTGCAACGGCCCGTCATCGGCGCGACGAACACGCGCGCGCGATGACGCTCCGCGAGCCGCACCACGTCGTACGCGGCGCCTGCGCGATCCACGGCGCCGCCCACCACGAACACAGGGCGCGCACACGCGTCGAGCGCCGCGCCGATGTTCGCGAGCATCGCGGGCTCGGGCCGCGTGGTGTGGGCGAGCGCGCGCTCGGGCACGCGTTCGGCCGGCTGGTCCCAGTCGTCCACCGGAATCGAGACGAACACCGGGCCGCGCGGCTCCTGCATGGCGATCGCATAAGCGCGCGCGATGGCGAGCGGCACGTCCTGCGCGCGCGCGGGCTCGATGCTCCACTTCACATAGGGCTTAGGCAACTCCGTGGCCTGGGTCGCGGCGAGAAACGGGTCGAAGGGCAGGATCGAGCGCGCCTGCTGGCCCGCCGTGACGACGAGCGGCGTGCGGTTGCGGTACGCCGTGAAGATATTGCCCATGGCGTTGCCCACGCCCGCGGCCGAGTGCAGGTTCACGAGCGCCGCGTTGCCGGTAGCCTGCGCATAGCCGTCGGCCATGCCGACGACGACCGCCTCCTGAAGACCGAGCACGTAGCGGAAGTCGGCGGGGAAGTCGCGGAACATGGGCAGTTCGGTCGAGCCGGGGTTCGCGAAGATCGAGGTCATGCCCACGCGGCGCGCGAAGTCGATGACCGCGTCGCGCACGGTCCATGCGTTGCCGGCGGGATGTTGCTGAGGCGCGCTGCCAGTCATCGAAGGCCTCCTGTCGAAAAAGCGCGTCGTTCAATGGAGGACCATTATCGCGACGCTACGGGTAACCGAAAATTGCCGATTGCACCAAAAGGCATTACCTTTGGGCATGACTTACAACCTACAGCAACTCCACGCGTTCGCCACCATCGTCTCCGCCGGCAGCCTCGGGCGCGCGGCGGAAGTGCTGCACGTCACCCAGCCCGCGCTTTCGCGCGCGATCCGCCGCCTCGAGGAACAAGTGGGCGCACCGCTCTTCGAGCGTCATTCGCGCGGCATGCATCTCACCGCCGTGGGTGAGGCGCTGCTGCCGCACGCGATCCTGCTACAGCGCGAAGCGGAGCAGGCGCGCGAGGAAATCGACGCCATGCGCGGCCTCGCGCGCGGCACGATCCGCGTGGGCGCGGTGGGCAGCATTGCGAGCCTCGTGCTGCCGCTTGCGGTGAGCGGCGTGCTGCGCTGGTGGCCGGGGCTGCGCGTGGAGATTCTCGAAGGCGTGTGGGACCGGCTCGCCGACGCCCTCGTCAAACGCGAGATCGATCTCGCGCTCAGCATGGCCGTGCCCGATACCGACGAGATCGTGGCCATTGGCGATTGCCGCTGGGAGGATTGCAGCTATGTGGTGGCGGCGCACGATCATCCGTTACGCGCGAAGCCCGACCTTACGCTTGCGGACACCTTGAACGAGCAATGGGCGATTCCGCCGCGCGGCACGGCGCCGTTCGAGCACATGGAGCAGGCTTTCGCGGCGCAGGGGCTCGGCCTGCCGAACGTGGTGGTGCAAACGCGCTCGATCACGGCGCTCAAGAGTCTCGTGGCGCGCTCGGGGTTCCTGAGCTGGATGGCCTCGACGATGTACCTCACGGAGAGCAAGGCAGGGGTGTTCGATACGCTCGATATGCCTGGCGTAGAGGGCCGACGCACGCTCACCGCGTTTCGCCGGCGGCACGGCATTCTGCCTGGTCCGGCTGTGAAGCTGCTGGAACAGTTGCGCACGCTGACGGCGGTGCCGCAGTAGCGCGGCAATCGTTCCCGTCATTCGTCACTCGTCGCGCAGCAAGCGCCCCGCATTGGCGATCACCACGAACGTCCCCACGTTGTGCAGCACCGCGCTCGCCACGGCGCTCAACACCCCGAGCGCCGCAAGCGTGATGACGGCCACCGTCCACGCGAGCCCGATCGCCGCATTCGCCGTTGCGATGCGCCGGCAGCGCCGCCCGAGGCGCACGCTGTCCGGTACGCGGCGCAGGTCGTCGGCGAGCAGCACGATATCGGCGGCAGCCACGGCGATATCGATGCCGCGCTCGCCCATCGCCACGCTCGTCGCGCCAGCCTTGATGGCGAGCACGTCGTTCAGGCCGTCGCCGACCACCATCGGGCGATGTCCCGCGCCGATCTCGCCCAGCACGTAGTCGAGCTTGTCGTGCGGCAGCGCATGGGCCACCACGGTGTCGATGCCCACCTCGGCAGCCACGCGGCGCGCCACGCGCTCGCGGTCGCCCGTGAGCAGCGTCGTGCGCTCGATGCCGAGCGCGCGCAGCCCGTCCAGCGCTTCGCGGGCTTCCGCGCGCACCGTGTCGGCAAAACCGAACCACGCAAGCAGGCGGCCGTTCAGCGCGAGGCCCACGCACGGCCCGTCCAGATCCGCAGGCGTAGGCGGCAGCACGCTCACGTATTGTTCGAGCAGGTCATGGCGGCCCAGCACGGCCTCGCCCTCGGGCATCGTCGCGAGCACGCCGAGCCCGCGCAGTTCGCGCGCATGCGGGGGCGGCTCGGTTCGCGCCGTTCCCGCCGCGCCGTAGCGCAAGAGCGCGCGGCACACAGGATGCGCGCTGACCTGGGCAAGCTGCACGGCCAGCGCGAGCGTGCTGGCTTCATCCACGCCCGGCTGCGGCGCGAGCGTCGTCACGCGCAACTCGCCGTGCGTGAGCGTGCCCGTCTTGTCGATCACGAGCGTATCGATTTCGGCGAGTGCGTCGATAAATGCAGCATTCCTGAACAAGATGCCGCGCCGCGCCCCCGCCGCAATGCCCGCGATAGCCGTGGAAGGCGCCGCGAGAACGAGCGCGCATGGGCACGCGGCAACGATCACAGCCAGCATGGCGGAGGCGTTCGCGCTCACGAACCACACGATCGCCGCGATCAGCAGCACGAGCGCGAGGTAGGCGTCCATATAGCGTTCGAGCGCCTGCGTGATGGGCGGCTTCGCGGCCTCGGCGCGCTGCATCAACTCGACGACCTTGCCCAGCGTCGAGGCCTCGCCGACGTGCGTGATCTCCACGCGCAAGGGGCCGTCCAGATTCATCGCGCCGCCGAACACGCGCGCGCCCTCGCCCGCGTCGTGCGGCAGCGATTCGCCCGTGATCGGGCCGTTGTCGATGGCCGAGCGGCCGTGCCGCACGATGCCATCAGCGGGCACACGCGAGCCCGGCAGCACGTCGACGACGTCGCCAGGGCGCAAGGCGTCATAGGGCACGGTCTCGATCACGCCCGCCGCGTTCACGCGCCGCACGTCGCCCGCAGTCAGCCGGCCAAGCGCGCGTATCGCCTCCTGCGAGCCGAGCACGCTGCGCTCTTCGAGCGCGTGGCCGAAGGTCATCACGATGGGCAAAAGCGCAGCCGTCGTCATGTCGCCCACGGCCCACGCGCCTAGCATGGCGAGCGCGATGAGGCGGTCGGTCACGCCGTGCAGGCTCGGCGTCTTGAGACTGCGCCACGCGCCCGCGAACACGGGCGGCGCGACCACGATCGAAGCCGCCGCCGCCAGCACTTGCGGCAGCGTCGCGTTGCCGGGTGCCAGATAGGGCCAGGCGAGCGAGAGCAGCAACAGCGCGCCCGCGAAAAGCGCCATCAGCGTGTGGCGCGTAATGGTACGGCGCTCGGCGTCCGACATGACGAGCGACGCGACCGGTTGGCCAGCGTGGCCCCCGTGACCGTCGTGTGCGTGGCCATGCGCGTGCGTGGCTCGCGCTTCGTGCGCGCTGGCGCGTGCGCGACGACTCGTCGGCGTTTCAATCGGCGTGGTCATGGCGCGCGCCCCGGCAGCACGAGACTCGACGCGTCGTTGGGGTCGAGCGTCGTCACGCGCGCGGCGTGCGCGAGCACCGCCTGGACGCGGTCGCGATAGGCGCGCGCAAGCAGCCCCGGGTCGTGATTCGCACCGAGCGCCGCTTCGAGCTGCGCGATCGTCGAGGTTTCCGACTGCGCTGTCGCCACGCGCTCCGCTGCGCTGGCTTGCGCGTCCTGCACGATACGGTCGGCGCTTTGCTGCGCGTGCTGGCGCGTTTTTTCCGCGAGCGTGCGCGCCTGCGCGACATCGCGCTCGGCGCTCTGCAGCGAAGTCAGCACCGCGTTGAACGCATCCACCGCCGATGCAGGAAACGATGCTTGCAGATCCATGCGCGAGACCTCGATGCCGAGCCCGGCATGCGCGGCAGTCAGCGCATCGAGCTGGCGCTGGACCGCGCGCGCGAGATCGCCGCGCAATTGCTCGCGGCGCGCGGCCATTTGCTGATCGGCGGCCACCATTTCCGGGCGCGCGACGAGGATCGAATCGAGATCGCGTTGCGCGGCGGTCTGCGCGACTGCGGCGGAAACGATGCGCTCGAGCGCGGCGTCGAGATGCTCGAGTTGCAACGCATAGGCGTAAGGGTCGCTCACACGGTAGAACAGTGTCGCGCTCACCTGCACGACGCCGTTGTCGCCCGTGAGCACGTAGCCGGAACCCGCGAGCGCGTCGCTCGCGTCGCCCAGTTGCGCGGGCGCACCCGGAGCGCGCGTGAGCGAGACGATGCGCCGTTCGAGCACACGCTCGCTGCCGGGCACGAGCAGCACCGTTTCGAACGGCCGCGGCAATGCGACAAGCAGCCCCGCGCCCTGGCTGCGCACGTAGGCGCCAAAGCGCATCACGACAGCGCTGCTGTCCGCCGGAATGCGGCGCACGTTCGAGGTGGCCCAGGCAAGCGCTGCGAGCACGGCAAGCGCCGCAATGAACCAGAACGACAGGCGCACCGCCTGCGCGCCTGGCCCGAGCGCCGGAAAGTTGTCGCTCGTGCTCATGGCGTGCGCCCGCGCGAATGGGCGTTGGTTGCGGGCGCAACGACTGCGCCCGATGGAACCGTGGCCGTGCCGAGCCCCGGCGGCCCCTGCACCAGCGCACGGAATGGCGCGGCATCGGTGCGCAGGATCAGGTTCGTGTTGCTGTTGACGACCGTGCCGAGCGTGTCGAGCGAGCGCAGCATCGTATAGAGCTGCGGATCGGCGGCGTAGCTCTTGCCGTAGATGGCCGCCGCGTCCTTGCGCGATTGCGCCTCGATATCGGCGGCTTTCACGTTGGCGTCGGCGATCAGCACGCGTGCGTCGCGATCGGCGTCCGAGCGGATCTGCGCCGCTTCGCGCAGGCCCTCGGCCGTGCGTTGCGCGGCCACGGTCTCGCGCTCGGCGCGCATGCGATCGACAGTCGCCGCCAGCGTCACGGCGGGCAGCGTGAGGCGCTCGAGCCCCACCTGCACGACGTGCACGCCATAGGCCGCATAAACCTGCGCATCGACCTGGCGGCGCAGCGCCTCTTCGAACGCGCCGATACGGACCTGCGAGGGATCGGTATTCACGAGCGACGCCAGATCGAAGCCCGCGGACGTGGTCTGCAACGCCGAGCCGACGAGCGAACGAATCTGGCGTGCGGCCTCGTCGGGTTCGTTGCGCACCGCGCGCACGAAGCGGCCAATGTCACTGGCGTTGGCGGGCACGCGCCAGGCGACGTAGGCCTGCACGATGATGCGCAAGCCGTCGCGCGTGCCGACGTCCTGCAAGCCGCTCGAGGTCGTGTGCAGCCGCAGATCCACCGGCACCGCGGCTTCGATGGGCGCGGGCAAGCGCCACGCGAGACCTGGCCGCAGCAGCACGCGCACCGGGTCGCCGAAGCGCGTGACGACGGTCGCTTCGCCCTCACGCACCTGCACGACGCTCGCCACGATGAGCGCGACGATCACGCAGAACAGCGCGAACGCCACGCGCAACGCAAAACGCCGCGGATTCACGGGCGCTGCGCCGTGGTCATGATGATGATGAGAATGCGCATCGCCGTGCGTATGCAAAAAGCTCACGTTCGAATCACCTTGCTCGATATTTGGGGTACTGGGTTACCACGCCTTTTTCATGCCCGACGCGGTGGCCGGGCTCAACGTGCGCAGGTCGATCGTCGCGCGGCTGCCGCTCGCGAGCCGGTCGTCGATCACTGTCACGCTCGCGTTCTTCAGCCCTTTTTGCAGGCTGTGCAAGTAATACTCGAAGCCGAATGCCGGGCCGCCGACTTGCTGCGCGATCACGTCGGCGTCGAAGCCGATCTGCTGGGCGCGCGCGGCGGCCAGCGTGTCCGCCGCGTTCGCGCTGCCCTGCGCGATGGTCTCGATCGCCTGCTGCTGCGCTTGCCCGAGCGCCGCCGCCGCGAAGCCGTGCGCCTGTACCACGCTGGCCTGCGCGCGGATTTGCGCGGCCTGCACGCCGTGATACGCGGCGGCTGCGCCCGCGGGCGGATGCACGCTCTCGATTACCACGGCCACGACCTCGATGCCGCTCGCGAGCCGGTCAAGCTCGTGCTGCACGGCGCCGCGCAACGCGCCGGCCATGGCCGTTTGCGGCGTGTCGAGCAACGACGGCAACGTGCGCGACGCGAGGTAACGCACGACCTCGCGGTTCGCGATCGAGCGCACCGTCTCGTCCATATCGACTGCGCGATAGAGCGAGGCGCGCGCCGCCGCATCGGTGAGTCCGACGCGATAATCGAGCCGCACGTCCGCGCTCACGATCTGGAACGCCTGCTGCGCGCCGCTCGTGCCCGCGATCACCTGGGTCGTCTCCCACGGATGCGCCACGTCCCACAGGCGATTCAATTGCGCGGGCGTGTCGCCATCCGCGGAAACGACGGGCGCGGAGCGGCTGCTGTCGTTCGCGCTGCCCGAGACGATCAGTTGATGGACTGCGCCGTTATCGATCACGCGCGCGCGGCCGAAGGGCCAGGGCAGGCCCGCATGCAGCCCGGGCTGCCACACGGCGACGGGCGCGCCAAAGCGCTCGTATACGGCGCGCTGATCGGGGCCGAGTATCGTCACGCCGCCGAGCAGCCAGCCCGCCACCACCATGGCCACGAGCGCACCCGGCAGCAAGCGGACGAAGCTTTGGAGCGCCCAGTTCTGCCGCAGGTCGATGCCGTAGCGCATGCGCATTTGCGTATTGAATGCGGCGAGCGGACGCCCCCGAATGCTCAGCAGGCCCGCAATGGTGCTATGCAGAAAGCGATCCTTGCCGGGCTTTGCCAACGCCGCGAGCAGCGCGCGCAGGCCGAGTTCGACGGCAATCGCGCCCGTCAGCACGGCGACGATACGCACGAGCCACGTGAGCGGCTCGCCAGAATACGCCAGCGCCGCAACCGTTGCCGCCATGCTCAACGCCGCGACGAGCACCACGCGCAACAGCCCCGCGAGCGCGGCGGATTCGCGCGCTTGCGCGCCGCGCTGCGCATGAAAGCGCTCGGCCACCAGCGCAGCAAAAGCGATGACGAGCGCGGCGGCGCCCGCTACGAGAAAAGGTGCGGATTCGCGCTGTGAAGCCGACGGCGCAAACGCGGCAGAAGTCCACGCATAGATGGCGAACGCAAGCGAAACGAGCGCCGCAAACGGCGCGACCCACCCTTGCCACGGAAGCGACTGCAGCAGGCCGCGCATGTCGGCGGCCTCCGAATTGCGCTGGAACGCGAGGCGCAAGAGACGCAGCGAAGTCTTCGAGACCGGCTCGCCGGACGGCGCGCGCGCCCCCAACAGCCGCGTGCCGAAGATGACGACGAAGAGATTGAAGCACGCGCTCGACATCACGGCGCACATGCGCGCATCGAGCGGCAATGCGGGAACGAAAGCCAGCACGGCGAACACGACAGCCAGACCCAACGCGGACCAGCCAAGCCTCGTCTCGCCCGTACGACCGCCGAGCCAGCCCTCTCCTTCGCGGTGGTCGCGCGATACGCGATGCATCATCAGCAATCCTTACATACAAATTACACGAAATGGTCCGGCACGATACGACCACCGATCGCGCGAACATGAATTTCGCGCGCCCAATGTAGCGCGCTCAAAACCGAAACTCAATATAACTGGGCTCGCGCATCCATGCCCCATATTTAGCCGAATCGGAGCACAATAGCTTCAGTCAAATTAGTCTGCTTTCCGCACCGCGAACAGCGACTCACGCTGCCACGCCACGATCGCCATTATCGAGCTGCGCATCAACCCGAAAGTCATCACATGGACGGCTTGCTGATCGGACCGGCAACACGCAGGCAGGCGCTCTTCGCCAGCGTATGCGCATTGGCGATTCTCCTCACGCTCGCGCTCGCGGCGCCGCGTGCGCGCGACGCCCTGCCCGGTATCGCCCCGTTCATGCCGATGTGCGCGCTCACGGTGTTCACCACGTCGAGCATCGCGGCTTTCCTGCTGGGCGCGCGTTTCGCGGCTACGCGCGTGGCCATGCTCGCCGCGCTGGGGGGCGCTTATGCGTTCACGGCCATTACCGTCGCGCTGCAGTTGCTGATGTTTCCTGGCGTGTTCGCACGCACGGGCCTGCTCGGCGCGCTCCCGCATAGCGCCGCGTGGATGTGGGTGTTCTGGCACGCGGGCTTTCCCGCGCTCGTCATCGTGGCCGAACTGGTGCGCAAGCGCCTGCCCGCCCCGCCGTTCGCCCGCGAACGTCTCGATGCCCGCGGCTGGCTGCTGATCGCGGCGCCTGCGGCGGTCGCCGCCCTGTTGGGCGTGCTCGTCACGCACGTCGATCTCGCATCGCCGTTTAATGACGTTGGGAGCGCCGCGCCAGCGTCGGCCATCGTGAACAATCTCGCCGGCCTCGCGATCTGCGCGCTCAACCTGGTCGCCATTGCGATCGTGTTGCTCAAAGGCCGGCTGCGCCTCGTGCTCGATTTGTGGATCGTGGTCGCGTTGCTCGCCTCGCTCGTCGACGCCGCGCTCAATACGCTCAGCATCGAGCGCTTCACGGTGGGCTGGTACGTCGCGCGCGTGTTCAGCATGTTCGCGCCGGGCGTGCTCGTATGCGTGCTGGTGTGGGAAGTGACAGCGCTCTATCGCCAGCTCGCCGAAGAACACGCCACGCTCATTCGCGCTTCCGCGCGCGATGCGCTCACGCGCGTCTACAACCGCAGCTATTTCGACGAGCAGTTCCGCCAGGCGTTCGAGCGCGCCGCGCGCAGCGGCCAGCCGCTCTCACTCGTGATGCTCGACGTCGATCACTTCAAGCACTACAACGACGCCTTCGGCCATCTGCACGGCGACGCCTGCCTCGGCGCCGTAGCGGGCGCGCTCGCAGGCACGCTTGCGAACACACGACGCGAGCCGGGCGGCTTCGTCGCGCGCTATGGCGGCGAAGAATTCGCGCTGGTCCTGCCCGATACCGGCGCGGATGAAGCCGCGGCGCTTGCCGAACGCGCTCGCGCCGCCGTCGAGCAACTCGGCATTCCCTCTCCCGCCGCGGGCGGCCTCGTTACGCTGAGCGCGGGCTGCGCCACCCGAGACGCGATCGTTGCGTCGTCCCCTAATGCGCTCATCGAAGCCGCCGATGCCGCGTTATATGCCGCCAAACACGCCGGCCGCAACCGCGTGAGCCACGCAGGCGCGAGCATCGCCTGAACTGTGGCTTGCCGCGTTGTTATCAGTGACATTGCCTGAAACATCATTGCCACAAGCGCAACGCATTTGGGTTTCAACCAGGTGCTTCCACGTCGCGGCATCAATAAAGTGCGTGCTATGGCCTGTATCGGCATTCGCATACGTCGCGCGCAACCCATGCAATTCCATCGATGCAGGCACATTTTGGCCCCCACACGCTTTCAAAATGTAATGAGGAATCGGGATGTCCATTGAAAAATCGGCGGAAATTGCCGCCCGCTTCGACCGGCTGCCGCCATCGCGGACAGTCTGGACGATCGTGATTCTGCTGTCGCTCGGCGGCGTATTCGAGTTTTACGACCTCTTCTTCACGGGCTATGTCGCGCCCGGCATGGTGCATTCGGGTCTGTTCACGCCGGAGTCGCTCGGCTTCTTTTCGGCGCTCGGTCCGCTCAAGGTGGCAGGCTTCGGCACTTTCGTGTTCTCGACTTTCGCCGGGCTGTGGGTCGGTGCGCTCGCGTTCGGACAGGTGGCCGACCGCTTCGGGCGGCGCATCATCTTCACGTGGTCGCTGATCTGGTACATCGTGTGCACGGCCATCATGGCGTTCCAGACGACCGGCGAGGCACTCAATATCTGGCGCTTCATTGCCGGTATCGGCATTGGCATCGAACTCGTGACCATCGACACGTACATTTCCGAGCTGATCCCGGGCGGCGAGCGCGGCCGTGCCTATGCCGTCAACCAGTTCATCACGTTCAGCGTGGTGCCCGTGGTCGCGTTTCTCGCTTATATCCTCAAGGACTCCCATCCGATTGGTCTCGACTACTGGCGCGTGGTGATCCTGATCGGCTCGGTCGGCGCGGTGGTGGTGTGGTTCCTGCGCCGGAGCATTCCCGAAAGCCCGCGCTGGCTCGCGCGTAATGGCCGCGAGGACGAAGCCGAACGGATCGTGGCCGACATCGAGCGCCGCGTAAGCGCCGAAACGGGCACCGCTTTGCCGCCGCTCGGGCCGATCGCGCTGGAAAAGGCCGGACGCGGTTCGCTCGGCGAAGTGCTGCGCGCGCCGTATTTGCGGCGCACGGTCATTCTGTCGATTTTCAATATGGCGCAGGTGATCGGCTTTTACGGCTTTGCCGCCTGGGTGCCGACGCTGCTGATCGCCCGAGGCGTGCACATCACGCAAAGTCTAGCGTACGCCTTCGTGATCGCCATCGCCAATCCGTTCGGACCGCTGATCGGCGTGTGGTTCGCGGACAAACTCGAGCGCAAGACGCAGATCGTCGGCGGCCTGCTGATCATGGCGGTCGTGATTACGTTATTCGCGCAAGCCACGCAGCCGGCGGTCCTGATCGTGCTGGGTGTGCTCTTCACGCTCGCTTCGAACGTGATGTCGTACGCCTATCATGGCTATCAGGCCGAGCTTTACCCTACGCGTATCCGCGCGCGCGCCGTTGGCTTCGTGTATTCGTGGAGCCGCATTGCCGCCGCGTTCGCGGGGCTCGCCATCGGCATCCTGCTCCATCATTACGGTGTGCCAGGCGTAGCGGTGTTCATCGGCGCTTCGATGCTCGTGGGTATCGTGATGATTCTGCTTGGGCCGGTCACGCGCGGGCTCTCGCTCGAAGCGATCAGCCATTAATTGGCGCGATCGTCAAAACAGCACGTGTGATTTGACGATCATTTGCACGGCCGCGGCCAGCACGCACACGAGCACGACCACGCGAAACGCCAGTGGATGCAGGTTGTCGCGCAGCGGTCGAATCAGCAGCATGCCCGCGATGGCGGGCACGCTGGCCGCCGCCGATATCGCGAGATCGACGAGGTTGGCGTGCCCGCCGTGGCTGAACGTCGTGATGAGCGTGATGACCGAAACGACGAGAATGATCGCGATTTGCTTCGTGAACGCACGGCCCGTGGCGCCCGATGCGATCAGATACATGGCGAGCAAGGGCCCCGGCACGGCGGCGATGCTTTCCATGAGCGCCGCCCCGAAGCCGAGCGCGAAACCCACTGGCCTCGCAAGCGCGGGCGCGAGTTTGAAACGCGGCGAAACGAGCAGAAGCACCGCCGCCACGATCAACGCCACGCCCGAAGCCGCCTGGGCGTGATGCGGCTCGAGCGCGATCAGCACCGACACCCCAATCACATTGCCGATCACGGTGCCAATTAACGGCGCCGCGATATTGCGCAAGGTAGGCAGCATTTCGCCCCCCTCCAGCGCCTGCGGAATATTGCCGAGAATGATCGGCATGGACAGCAGCAGCACCGCTTCCTTGACCGGCAAGAAATGCGTAACGATAGGCATGGCCACGAGCGGCACGCCAATGCCGGTCACGCCCTTCACCATGCCGCCCAGCACGAGCGCAATGACAATGCCGAGCAGTTGCAGCATGTCGAGCGACTGCAGATGGGGCGCGAGAAGGCCCGAGGAAAAAGAAAGGCCGGCCATCGGTGACAAAAAGGGCAATAGGCGCGCGTTGCTTCGCGCCGCTCATGTGAAAATGGCCGCGGGCGTCGAAACGCCGGAGCGGCCACCGGTTCGTAAAGCGATTCTCGCTTATGCGGCTTTCTGAGCAGCTTTCCTCGCGGTTGCTGCCTTGGCGCGCTTCGCGACGGTCTTTTTCACCGCTGCCGCATTGGCACGCGGTTTCCGGACGGCTTTGGCGGCCGGTTTTGCCGCGGCGCCATCGATCAGGAATTTCGAACGGTCTTTCACGTCGCGAATCCATACCGGTGCGCGGCCACGGCCGGTCCACGTCGCGCCCGTTTTCGGATCGGCGTATTTGGCCGCAACGGTGCGCTTCGGTCCTGCGGCTTTAGCGACGTTGGCGGCTGTCGCGCCTTTGCCGGGTTTGCGGCCACGCTTCTTGCCGATGAAACGTTCGATGTCGGCCACGCTCAAGCCGTGCCTGGCCATCAGATCGCGAATTTTCGTGAGACCGAGCGACGTTTGTTTTTCCACGATCGATTCGGCCTGCTTTTGCAGCTTTGCGATCTTCGATTGAATTGCATCCAGGGTGACCATTCACGCCTCCTTATTCACGGTTTTTTGCGGACACCCTTCAAGCATCACTGGCCGATCGAATTGCAATCTTGTCGGCCGGGGCGTCGCGAAAGACAGCGTGATTATGAAGTCAAATCACGCATGCTGGCAATTTTAGACGAATATTTTGTAGTGAAAAACATGTTTCCTGATCAGACTATTGATTGTTTCGCAAACAAAGTCCCCATGAATTTTCATTACGCAACTTTCGCGCCGCTACGCGGCGACAGGTGCGCGCTGCAATTCGACAACATTGACCTGCGCGCCAAATATCTCGCGAATCAACGGCAAGAGGTGATCGTGGTGCGTGAGAAACAACACCTGAGTTTTCGCGGATAGATTCCGCAATGCCGAGAACCCGGCCTTTGCGCGTTCGTCGTCGAAATTGATGAACAGGTCGTCGGCAACGAAGGGCAAGGCTGCCTTGCTCGCCAGCTGCAATTCGAGTGCGGCGATGCGCAATGCGAGAAAAAGCTGGTCGCGCGTGCCTTCGCTCATTCCAGTCACTTCCACGGTTTTGCCGTTGCTGCGACGCGCATGCAACGCGGGCGGATTGCGTTCGTTATCCACGACGAGCCGCGCGAATTCACCGAGTGTGAGTCCGTTGAATATCTCCCCCGCGCGACGCAGCATTGGCCCCTGCTTCTGATCGCGATAACGATCCGTTGCCCATTTGAGCAGGCGGCTCGCGGTCACGGCTTCGAGATATTGCTCCGCGGCTTCACCCATGGTGCTCAGGGCTTCCTGGCGCTTTGCCTCTGCGAGCGCGGCATTGGCCTGGCCGTTGATCGCGTCGAAGGCTTGCCGCGCACTCACCTGTTGCTGCAGGCAGTCGCTCAACGCGCGCTCGACCGCATCGCGTTGCTGGTTTACGGTTGCGAGCCGCGCGGGCACCTCGGTAATGGGCTGCTCCGCGATTTCTCCGGCGATGGTTTCCTGCGCAAGCCCGTCGCCTTCGCGCACGAGCTTGTCCCGCGCTGCCGAAATCGCATTCGACAACACACGGCGAGCATCGGAGCGCTCGGCGAGCGGCAACGCCTCGTCGATGTCGTTCACGCCCGCGAGCTTCAGGATGGGCTCGACGCGCGCCTGTGCGCCCGCCACCGCCGCGACGGCATCGGCGACACGCGTGCGGGCGAGTTGCACGTCGGCGTCGGCCTGGGCGAGGGTTTTTGCCGTTTCGCGCGCGGTGGCGAGTCGCGCCGCGAGTTGGCGCGCGACGTCGATGCCATCGCCCGGCGCGGGCCATTCGGGTGCGAGCGCCTGGGCAAGGCGTCGCGCGTCGGCCTCCAGCGATTCTAATTGCGCGCGGATCGCGCGAATGCGGTTGCGGGGTACTTCGGCATCCGAAAAAGCAACCGAAATGGCATTGGCGAGTTCGACGGCGCTTTCCGCCGCCGCGAGCGTCGCGGCGCGCGTGCCGAGATTCGCTTGCGCGAGCGCGTCGTGCCATTGCGTCCGCCAC
Source organism: Paraburkholderia acidiphila (assembly GCF_009789655.1). Lineage (GTDB taxonomy): Bacteria > Pseudomonadota > Gammaproteobacteria > Burkholderiales > Burkholderiaceae > Paraburkholderia > Paraburkholderia acidiphila. The sequence continues at coordinate 168,565 of NZ_CP046911.1, read as the reverse complement.
TTTGCGTAGGCATCCTGCTCAATCGTCAATCTGGATTGCGCGGATTCATTCGCGCGTTCAGCGTCGCGAAGCTGCGCCTCCAGACCTTCGCGCTGCACGGCGCTCTTTTGCGCCGACTGCACGACTGTTTCAGCCACGCCGATCAATGTCGTCAGCGTGTCGCCTTCGTTTGACTTCGCCACCGGGCGCAACGATTCGAGCAGTGCCGCATGCGCCGCGATGCGCGCCGCTCGGCGCGCATCGAGCTCGCTCGCGCGGCGGTCGCTTTCGCTCTGTGCATTGAGCGCGGCTTCGCGATTCGCCAGCCACGCGCCCATATCGGCAAGCGGCAGGCCGGGCAATTGCGCGTCATTCGCAATCTGCGACCAGCCAAGGCGAAAGGCTTCGAGTTCGCGCTCGCGTTCGCCTAACGCCGCAAGCTTGCGCTGTGTATTCGCGCGCGCGGTTTCGACTTGCTGACGCAGATTCTGCAGCGTGGCGGCCGCCTGCGAAGTGCCGAGTTGCGCGTCGACGAGTTCGTCGGCCAGACGCATCGCGTCGTCCACGGTGGGAGCGCCGTCCGCGAGACTGACGCGCGCGTCCTTGACCTCGTCCCACGCGCTATCGCGGCGCAGGCGTGCCGCCTGCACTTCCGCGGTCGTGACGACCTTGTTGCCCTGCGTGAAATGCTTCTCCTGCAATTCGCAGCGCTCGATGTCCTCTTGCGCCGCCGCTGCCGCTTCTCGCGCCGCGGCCACCGCGCTCACGCACTCGCTTTCTTCCTTTTGCAACGCAGCGAGGCGCGCGGCCGACGGCAGGTCGAGCGCGCGCAGCGCTGGCACCGGCTTGCTCCATTGGCCCAACAGTTGGCGCTTCTCTTCGACCGTGCGTTGCGCATCCGCCAGTTCGCGTTCGAGCGCGCTTTCCTTCGCCACGCTGTTGCGGAATTCATGCGCATCGTCGAGCGCGGCGCGCAACGCATGCGGCACGTCCACTGCGGGCAAGCGCGCAAGCTGCTCGTGCAATTGTGCGAACTTGCGCGTCTGTTCGCCGTGCGCCTCGCGCGCTGTAGTGAGCGCTTGCTCGCGCAGTCCGTGATCGCGCAGCAGGTTCGTCACCGTCTTCAACGCCAGCGCACCGGGCAGCGCGGCACGCAATGCGGCTTCGTCGTCCGGCCAGCCAAGCTGGGCCGCGGCGGCGAATGCGGCGTCGAGATGGTTGCGAATTTCCGTTTCACGCACCAGCAATTCGCGCGGATGATTGACGCATTCGCCGCGCAGCGCGTCGAGCGCGTCGATTTCGGCGGCCAGTTCCAGTGCCGCACGATCGGGCTCGATTGCGCCATATGACGCTTGCTTGCCGGCGAGATCGAGCTGACGCGCTTCCTGCACTTTGCGCTCGGCGGCGATATCGGCTTGCGCCTTCAACAGATCGGCATAAGCGGTGGGCGGAAAATCGACGACTTCGCCCAACGCGGCCAGCTCGTTCTGCTTGAGCGAAAGCTCTTCTATATAGGGAGCGAGGCGGCGTACGCGTTCGAGCTTCGAGCGCTGCGATTCGAGACCGCGCTGTTCGGCGCGCAAACGCTCGATAGTCTGCTCGACCGCTTCAAGCGCGTCCTTTTTCTCGACCCAGTCGCGCGTGCGCACCTGCGCCGCCTTCAGTTCGCTCGTTGCCTCGGCAAACGACGTTTCCGCCTGTGCATACGCACTGCCGCTGCGCCGCGGGGCCCAGAGTTCGGCCGCGCGATTTTCCAGTTCCTCGCGCACGGGCCCGAGGCTGCCCACACCCGCCGCCGATTCGAACAACACCTGGCCGAGCTTGTCCGATGCGTCGAGAATGCTGCGGCCACCTTCAACGAGCCGCGCATGATCGAGGCCGAACATCTGCTCGAAGAACTCCTTGCTCGCACCGTCGAGAAATGCGGCGAGGAAATCGTCGGGCAGTTTGTCGTCCTGCGGGGTGCGCAGCGAGTTGCGTCCGCGCGCGCGATGAAAGCGCTGCTCGGCCGCGCCGTTCTCCAGCACGCCGCCAAGACGCAGTTCCGGCGTGCCATGGAGAAAATCGAGCGGCGTTTGCAGGCGCATGCCAAACAACAGTTCCGACACGGCGGTGCGCACCGTGGACTTGCCCGCTTCGTTCGGTCCCACAATGACGTGAAAATCGTGCGCCGCGTGGGGGAACGGCAACGTCGTGTCGGTGAACTTGCCGTATTTGATTAAATCGAGTTGCTTGAGACGCACTGGTCATTCTCCCGTGGAAAGGCGCGCGAGCAGCGCGGGACCGACCTGCTCCACCAGCGCCGCGAGTTTGCCGTCGCGGGCGAGTTCGAGTAGCGGGGCGTCTTCTTTGACTTCGCTTCGCACCTTGCCAACGAACGCGCGCAAATCGCGTTCGAGCAGCGCGAGGAATTCGGGATCTTGCGTGGCGGCATCAAGTATGTGCTTGAGATCCTCGAGCGCTTCAACGGGCTCGTTTTGCGCGGCGGCCGTATCGGCCGGGCTGGTTTCGAGCTTGACCTTTTCCAGCCACAGCTTGTCATTGCCGATAATGCCGATCTGGTTGAGCACCTCGGCGCGCAATTGTGTGGCGCGCCCGAAAAACAGCCCATGTGCGGGCGACTTGCCCGTCACCGTCACGCGCACCGCGCGCGGCACATGGGCATCGACGGATAGCAGTGCTTCGAGCGCAACGCCAATCTTGCGCGCGAGATCCGCAACGCTTTCGCAGTCGCTCGCTTCGACGCGCACGGATTCCCAGCGCAGCACATCGAGGTAGAGGCGCTCGACCTCCGTGCGACCGCCCTCGACACTCACGAGCACGGCGCCGCGGCGCCCGGTTTCGCGGATGTGCCGCCCCTGGAGATTGCCGGGGAATACGATGGTCGATTGTTCCGACCACTGCTGAAATTCGTGTACGTGGCCGAGCGCCCAGTAGTCGTAGCCTTTCGCGTGCAATTCGGCACGCGTGCATGGCGCGTAGGTCGCGTGCGCGGAATAGCCTTCGAGCGCCGTGTGGAGCACACCGATGTTGTAGCAACCGGAAACCGGCGACGGGTAGCCGAGCGCGAGATTTTCGACCACGGCCTTGTCCTTGAAGCTTTGGCCGTGCAGCGCGACCTTGATGTCGTCCAGCACGTGCGTTTCGGGTTTGCGATGACTGAATACCACCACGTTGTCGGGCAGCGTGAGTTTCCTGGTCATTTCGCTTTCCGCGTCGTGATTGCCCCACAGGGCGAAGACGCGAATGCCGGCCTTGCGCAGGCGTCCCATCTGCTGGCCGAAGAAAATGCCGGTGTTGTGGTCCTTCCAGTCGCCGTCGTAGAGATCGCCGGCAATGACGACGAACGCGACCTCTTCTTCAATGGCGCGATCGACAAGCAGGCGCAATGCCTCGCGTGTGGCATTGCGCAGTTGACCGGCCGGCGCATCGGGATAGGCGCTCAGACCATGGAGCGGGCTGTCGAGGTGCAGGTCTGCCGCGTGGATGAACTTCACGACGTGTCCTCTATATTGTGTTTGGGGGCGCTGTATGGAGAAAGGGCGATTGCCGCTCTATCGTGCGGGTGGCGCATCGTGCGCGCTGGCAATTGAAACCCTTGAATGTGGCTCGGCAACGCGGGGCAATTTTAATCGACGCGCTGAGGTGCGTTTTGGCAAGCGTGGTGCGCCGGGGCGCCGTGCATCTGTTGGCGTGCGTTGTGCGCGACTATGTCGTCGACTGTGGGAACTGTTGGGGTGTGTCGTGCACGTTGCTTCATGCGAACGGGGTTATTTTTATCTGGCGCAGACATATCGTCGAAAACTACAAAATACGTGTTAAAAAATACGATTCGCGTTGATAAGGTAGGGTTTCGCTTACCGACGACCATTTTGGCTATGTTTCAGGGTCGGAGAGCCGTTATGTTCGTGAAACAAGTACTAGAATTTGGTTTGTTTTAGGCTTGGAAGCCCCACGGGATAAAGGCTTCACCGATTCATCGGTTTTGAGAGAAATGTTTCACGGTGGAACGAGCGCTTTCTGGAGCAGGGTCGGCACAGGAATCGATTATTGGTCAGCCTTCGGCTACGGAATTGGGCGCTTCCAGTGGAGGTCTCGCTGAACTCGCTCCACTCGCTGCGTGTTTCCTGACGACCGGCACGCCGATCGCTACTTCATTGCTCGACTATGATTCGCTGAGGCTCTGGCGCGAGGTTGTGCATTGACGATTTGGGTTACTATCCGGTGCCAAGCGATTTTGTCAGTTAGTTGCATTTGTGGCGAATATCGGTGACGCAGCAAGAGCGAGTTATTCGCTGATGAGTGGGACGCCTTGCCCCGCTTGTCAGAAGCGTAACGAATAGCCGAACAGCCTCGAGTTCCGGAACGCGAAGGCCGAGTGCCGTGGGCCGCTACCGTGTTGACCGCTTCCACCCTGCTCGGGCACGACGAGTCGCGAGCGCTCCTCTGACACGCAGGCTACCTAACCTCTCGCGCTGGTCTGCCGGCTGTCCCTCAACGTATGCGTCACTTGAGAACTGCCGGGAGGCGTTGTTTCGACTCTGCCCGCGGGCACCTTGAGGGATGCTCCGCTCGAGGCGCAATGGGTGTGAGTCTGTGCATGGCGCAAGGTTGTTGCCGTCGGACGCATCAGGCGAGCAAGCGGACGGCGCCGCACGCCAATTAGTTGGGCTCGTTGGTGCGGACATGAAACGTGAAATTCAATGGAACTAGTCGTCGATGGGGCCCATCGACGTGGATATGTAAGAAGGCTTCGGCGATGTTGGGAGGCAATATCTCCCGGCGACAGGGATGCCCCCACGTTGCGCTTCGATGGCTAACCTGAGCGTTGAGCGATGCGAGCCCGCTACGGCATGCGGCTCCCGGCGTATGCAACTCATAGGGGTAGCGCGATGCAATGGGGACGCGCCAATCGGCTGTGGTATAGGCTCTTTGCGGTACGCCCGCAAAATAGAATTCATCGGTCTTTTGGACCAGCTTGATCTCAAGTCCAGTCGCGCAAATGTCGTCGCTTTCCATCGATACGCGAGCGCTCCTTATGAAGCGCCACAGAGAGCCGACTTGAGCGGCAAATACGGACGGGCGGTGAGCGCGGCGGCGCGCATCTACATGCGCGAGGTAGTGGTCTCCAGATACGACGCGCCAATCAGTTCGCTAATGTCCATTGTGCTGGCTGGCACGGTTGGACCCGGAGTAGTCAATGTGCGTCTCGGTGTGTCGAGTCGACACACCGACGGCATGTAGCCGGTCTCGGATCACAATTGCTTCAGGCTTCCACCGCACCGAGATAACACTGTGTGTCGACTCGACACACAGTCTCGGCCAGTCAGTCGGTTTGCGATCGAGCACGCACCCCACACTCAGCACCAAGCGCAGCCTGCTGCGATTACACAAAGCCTTGTCTTCACCCCCGAGACCACGTATCGCACATCGCCCCCCGACCGTGTGTCGACTCGACACAGTGCCTCGATCAAATGAATTCGAGCACCGCAGTTCCTGGCCTCCGTGCACGGCGAACGCCTCTAGTCACCGGCGAGCAGCATCCCTTCCACGCGGCAGTCGAAATCCTTTGGTTCTCAACGAGCGTGGCCGTCGTGTGTCGAGTCGACACACGAAATGTCGGCCGAGAAGCGCTGCTTTCTCAACGCACACTACCAGCGGGACGATGCGTCCCAGACGCCCTCCGCACCATCGTGTGTCGAGTCGACACACGACGCACATTGTCGCGTTTCAGTGACGGATACGTCGCTGTTCGGCGATGGTTCCTCGACCTGATAGCCGCGCATGCAAACCGCCTTCGCAAAGCGTTTTCGCAGCCGGCACCTTCGCGCCGCAACCGCGTCGCGGGTGTGTCGACTCGACACACGATCCCAGCCACAAAAAAAAAAGCCCGCCGAAGCGGGCTTTCCTCCACACCAACCATCTCGAGACCCGATCAGCCGGGCTTTACGTTGAACAGCTGACTAATCAACTCCCGGATTTGCGTCTCCTGAGCATCCGACAGCACGCCCGTCTTGAGCTTCACAGTAAAGCTGTTCGTATCCTTGGTAATGCTCCCGGCGTGGCTTTTCCCCGAAAAGATCTTCTCGATGCTGCGTTCGGATACGCTTTCGGTCGTCTCACTCCGGCCAGCTTGGGCGCCGATCGCGGCAGCCAGCTTACCTTGGTCCAGCGTCCGACCGACGACGGCTGGCCACAACTCACGCGCCGCCGAAAGCCCCGCCACGCCGTACTTCTTGATCGCCGAGACGACCTCATCGGCGGCGGACCCGCCCAGCAGTCGGGGATTCAAATCAAGATCGCGCCGAATGAAATCCGGCAGATTTTCAAAGGCCAGGAAGCGGTACAAGCCCTTGCGCGACATGCCCAGCGCCTCGGCCATGCGCTTGCGGGTCGGAAACTCCCGCTCGGCGCGGCGTAGCGATTGCCCAATCTCATAATCAGTGAGGTCTTCGCGCCCGACGTTTTCGACCAGTGCCAGCACGGCCATGTCTTGATCGGAACATTCGATTACGGAGGCACGAATGTCCTGCGCCTGAATCAGCGCGTGCGCACGCAGACGTCGTTCGCCAGCGATCAGCTGGTAACCATTATTCTCCGCACGGCGAACGACGATCGGCTCGACAAGCCCGACTTCGCGGATCGATTCGGCGAGCGACGCAAGGCCCTCGTCGCTGAAAATCTTGCGGGGCTGCCACGGATTCGGCTGAATCGCGTTCACAGGAAGCATGAGCTTGTCGCTCGTATTCTCCAGTTCCTGGATGCGCTGCTGCGCCACCGCCAACGCGCCGAGCATGCCCGGCCCGGTCTTGAACGCGCTGCTGCGGCGCGGTTCCGCCGGCGCAACGGCAGCCGGCCGTTCGGCGGCGGGACGCTCCGAAGACGAGCCGAGCTCAGCGGTCTTCGCCGCCATCTTGTCGCGGAATGAACTCACTTGCCGGCCCTCCATTGTTCTACGTAGAGATCGTCGATCCACTGTACGTAATCCGTCAGCGGCTGACGCACACGCGCCACCGTCTTGTCCGCGAGATCGCCCTTGCTGATGTCGAACACGGTGGCCATGGCGAGTGCGCCGTTGCTCATCGCGGAACTGGCCGGTACTTCGAGCGCGTTCACCCAGTCCTTGTAGGTCCGTTGCACCCAGGAGCGCACGACCGGAGCCGACGACGTTTTGCCGTAATCCACCTTCGAAAGCAGGACGGAGACGAAGTCGTACGTCTTCTCGTCACCGCGCTCCATGATCGTGTGCGCAAGGTCGGAGAAGAGGCTCCAGAACGACACCGAACTGATGAAATCCAGGCTCTCGGGCACGAGCGGCATGACCATCGCGTCGGCTGCCATGAGCGCATTGATGGTGAGATAGGACAGTGACGGCGCCGTATCCAGAATGATGTAGTCGTATTGCTTGCGCAGCACTTCCACGCCTTGGCGCAACAGGTCCCAGAATTTGAATCCCGGGTTCTTGATCACGGTACCCGGAATATGGAACTCTGCGGAAAAGAGCGTGGGGTGCGCAGGAATCACGTCGAGCCCGTCCCAGTAGGTTTCCTGCACGAAGTTCAGCAGGCCGCCTTCCATATGCGGGTCGTAGATGAACGGCAGGACCGTGCTATCCTCGGTCACTTCCTTTTCGGCATACAGACCACAGAGTTCCGTTAGCGACGCTTGCGGATCCAGGTCGATCAGCAGGACCTTGCGGCCGCGCAAGGTGAGGCCTTGGGCGAGACACATGGTCGTGGTCGTTTTCGTCGAGCCGCCCTTGAAATTGGCGACGAGTATGACCTTGCCGTCGGCGTCGCGTACGCCAGTATGGAGCGGCGTCTGATAAATATCGGAAACTTGCTGGACCCAGGTTCTCGCTTCCGGCAGCGTGAAGACCCGGCTTCGCCCGGACCCTTGTGCCACGCCTTGCGGGAGACCCTCGCGGGTGGCAAGCAGGTTGTTCAATTTGATGCGGTCAATGCCGCACATCTCTGCTACCTGAGCCGATGTGAAGGTGGGCGCCATCTTTCGCGGCCGCGGCGCCAGCATCATCTCCCGAAGCTCTTCAGATAGACGGCCGGCCTCTTCGGCAAATTCGGTGATCGCGGAAAGATCCACACGCCGATCAATCGAGGGCAATTCGATAGTTTTCGCCATTAATACGCTTTTTATCAGAATTTGGATAAAGCGTAGAATACAGGAAAAGTGTGTGAAAACACACTAATTGAGGGCGATATGAAAAAAAATGACCCTTCAAAACGGGCTGTATTGCCCTCGCGAGGCATTTCCAAGGGCAAGGCATCAGTCAAACTGGCAAAGCCACCAGCGCCCGTATAGACCTGCCTCTCCCGATCTGCCTATTTTTTGAGCAATTTGCGGGGTCGGAGCGCTTCGTCGCAACATTCGTGGTGGAGGTTTTTGTGCAGATCCAGTCTCGGATCGCGATCCGCACTGACTTCATGCTTTGTATCCTCCGCGGCGGTCACGGTTTTTGTGCAATTCCCTCGCCTCGTCTGTCGACGTACGCCGATGCAGACGGCCGGCAACGATTTTTGTGCTTCCAGATTTCTGCTACCCCATCTAGCCGGCCACAACTGCACAATAACCGTTACCGTGCGAGCCCTGGCCAAGGCTTCGCCGGGTATGCCCAACCCCGCATTGCACAAAAACCGTTACCACGTTCCCCTTCTGCATCCCGCACGGCCGCAAATCCAGACATTCCGGCGGCCCAATTCCCTCCTTAAGCGCCCCCACGCCACAGCTACACAAAATCCGTTACCTCGCACCCATGGCGAGCAAGTGAACCGCTACGCATCAGCCGCACAATAAACGTTACCTCCCCCGCTACCGTCCACGTCTGCACAAAAAACGGTGCTATGACGGCACCTTCCGTGCGTGCACAAAATCCGTTGCCTTCGGGTTTTCCCGTCGAATCGTCGCCCTGAGTCTCGTCCCATCGATAACGCTTACCCGGTTCACCACCGTCTCGGCGCGTCACCAGACAATCTGCACATAAACCACTTCCTTAGATCCACGGATCCGCACAGAAATCGTTACCCTCCCGTGCGATCCGTAGAGCCAAAGGTAGATCGCGTTCAGGTTCCCGGCGCCTGAAAGCCTCGCCACATAGCGCTTTGTGGCCAATCTACGGTGAATATCCCGACCGCATTGAGAGACGCAGCACGTCAAAATCCGTGCAGAGCATCTTTTTTGAGCGCGGTTTGTTTGTTTACTTAAAGATAAAAACCCACCAACCAACTAACGTACGCATGCGTTTCCTTTGATTTCAAAGGCTTGCACGTCAAAAGCACCGTTCTCTGTGCTCACTGCACTGTTTTATGTGCAAGGAGTTTCCGTTTTATGTGCAGTCGGTGTAGAGGAATTTGTGCTCTCAGGTACGTTTTTTGTGCGCGAGCCAGATTGGGCGCCCGTTTGAGGTAACGTTTATTGTGTTGACTTGTGTTTGCGTAGTGATAGAGTGCCCGCCAATGTCGACGGGGAGAGCGTGCGTATGTCGGAGGAGAGCGGGCGAAGGACTACAACACTGCAGATGTCGCTGGGTCTCTTTGAGGAGATGTCCGGCCAGCCGATCAATGAGAGTACGCGCGAGATCGGCTTTCAGCGCAACAATGTGTTCGTCGCCATCAATGGGCTTGGGCTGTCGTCGCGCCGTTTCATCGACGCCGCCTATTTCATTGCCGCCCAGGAGCCCGCGCCGCGCGATACCTACGACGTCGACCTGAACTACTTCAAGTGGCTCATGCGCTATGAGAGCCGTAACGTGCGCCACTTGCAGAGCGTCATCAAGGAAGCGCAGCGCGTGCTGATCGAGGTGACCGACACGCCGCCCGACCGCGCGCCCAACGAAGACGACCAGTGGATCTCCGAGCAGTTGATGGGCAGCGTCAAGATCGGCAAGGGGCGCATCCAGTTCCGCATTCCGCCGCTCATGCTGCGCCACATCACTGGGCCCGACAAGCATCACTGGCTGAACCTGTGCATCACGGCGTCGTTCTCGCAGACCTACGCCCGCGCGATCTACGACTACGTGCTGCCCTACGTGGCGGCTGGCCTGACCGACTGGATCGAGCTCGACGTCATGCGGCGCTGGCCGGGCAAACTCGGTACGAGTGCGTCGGAGTTCAAGCATTTCCGGCCAAAGTATCTCGACCCCGCGGTGCGGCAGATCAACGAACTGTCCGACATCGACCTGAGCTACGAAACCCGCGCCGATTCGGAAACCTCGCGCAAAATCAACAAGATCCGGTTTCGGATGAAGCGCAAGGACACGGTCGCCGCGTTGCTCTCCCGGCAGCCCGATGCGCACGACCTGCTGCTTACGCTCAAGGAGGAGTTCGGCCTGAGCAACAAGCAGTTCGACGTGATTGCGGAACATCGCATGAGTTGGACTGATGAGCGCATCCAGCAGGCCATCGAATACACGCGTTTCCGGCTCAATCAGGGCAAGGTGACCAAGAGCCCTGCGGGTTATCTGATGAAGGCGCTGAGCCACAACTGGCAGGTCTCGGAGGCCGAGCGCAAGATGGTGGCGATCCAGAGCGAACTGGCCATCACGGCGACTGCTCAGGAGACCGCCAGGACGGTCGCGACCACGGCGGTCAAGCAGAGCATCGCGGCGCGCGACGAAGAGGCGAGGTCGCAGCGCAACGAGGAGGTCAAGCAAGGCCGCGAGCACTTTGAATCGGCCGACGAGAAGACCCGTAAGGAACTGGTGCGGCTCTACATCGCCTCGCAGGCCGGCAAGCTCATGCTGCGCCGCCTGAAGCTCGAAGCGGGGGCCCTCTCCGACGCCAACATCCTCAACCACTCCGATTTGTCGTGGTATTTCGGGCAATTCGTCTACGGGAAGATGAAGCAGCTTGCCGTGCAGTGAGTGTGTTCAATACGCTCGACGGCTGATATGGCGGTGGGCGTATTGAGAGCTCGCCCCCACAGCCCGTCATTGCCTCCCGCGTTCACGCAGCAAAAAACAGTCGGTCGATCAATGGGTTAGGCTCTAGTCCCAGGTGTTCTCCACAGGCTTGCCAACAAAATCTGTGGGTAACTCCAACGGCGAGGCGCAAACCCACAACCCCGCAACGCCATAAAAAAAGGGAAGGCGCATTGCCTTCCCTTTCTTCACGAGAACCTCCGACGCCTTACTTCTTCTCGTCGTTCAGCTGCGGCAGCGTATAAGCCGCACCCGGCGCGAGCAGACCGACCTTCGAGTACACACGCAGCTTCTCGCGCGTATCCGTGATGTCGAGGTTGCGCATCGTGAGCTGGCCGATACGGTCGCGCGGCGAGAACGTCGAGGCCACCTTCTCCATCGACAGACGCTCTGGCTGATACGTGAGATTGTCCGACTTCGTGCTGAGGATCGAGTAGTCGTTGCCACGGCGCAGTTCGATCTTCACTTCGCCGGTGATGGCGCGTGCCACCCAGTGCTGGGCCGTTTCGCGCAGCATGATGGCTTGCGGGTCGAACCAGCGGCCCTGGTACAGCAAGCGGCCCAGACGGCGGCCGTTCTCGCGATACTGCTCGATGGTGTCTTCGTTGTGGATGCCCGTCACAAGGCGCTCATACGCGATGTAGAGCAGCGCCAGACCCGGGGCTTCGTAGATGCCGCGGCTCTTTGCCTCGATGATGCGGTTCTCGATCTGGTCGCTCATGCCCAGACCATGACGGCCGCCGATGCGGTTCGCTTCGAGCAGCAGTTCCACGGCGTTCGGGAAGGTCTGGCCGTTCAGCGCGACCGGCTGGCCTTCCTCGAAGCGGATCGTCACTTCTTCGCGGTCGATCTTGACGTCGTCGCGCCAGAACGCCACGCCCATGATCGGGTTCACGATCTTGATGCCGCTTTCCAGGCTCTCGAGGTCCTTCGCTTCGTGCGTGGCGCCGAGCAGGTTCGAGTCGGTCGAGTAGGCCTTCTCAGCCGACATCTTGTACTCGAAGCCCGACTGGCGCATGAACTCGGACATTTCCGAGCGGCCGCCCAGTTCGTCGATGAACTGCTGGTCGAGCCACGGCTTGTAGATCTTCAGGTCCGGATTGACGAGCAGGCCATAGCGGTAGAAGCGCTCGATGTCGTTGCCCTTGTAGGTCGAGCCGTCGCCCCAGATGTTGACGCCGTCTTCCTTCATCGCGGCCACGAGCATCGTGCCGGTCACGGCGCGGCCGATCGGGGTCGTATTGAAGTACGTGACGCCCGCCGTCGAGATGTGGAACGCGCCGCATTGCAGGGCGGCAATGCCCTCCGCCACGAGCTGCGCGCGGCAGTCGATCAAACGGGCACCGGCGGCGCCGTATTCGGTCGCGCGGCGCGGGATCGAATCGTAGTCGTCTTCGTCGGGCTGGCCCAGGTTCGCCGTATAGGCGTAAGGCACGGCGCCCTTGAGCTTCATCCAGTGCAGCGCGGCGCTGGTGTCGAGGCCGCCGGAGAAGGCGATACCGACCTTTTGGCCGGTCGGAAGGCTTTCAAGAATTGTGCTCATGATGAGAAAGGACCCGGTAGAACGAGAATGCGGAAGGAATTCGGTCGAATCGTCAAGTATGTTGTATCCATGGCCTTTCGGCAAGCCTGGCGGGTAGGGCGGCAGGCCCCGTTCGGCGCGGGACAGACGTCAATAAAAAGGGGCACAGCGAGCGTGCATGCTCAGCGCAGGCTGTCCCAGGCGGCTTCGATCGCATGCAGTGCGCCCATCACGATCGAGCGGTTCAGCGCGGCGGCCAGCACGCCGTCGCGCTCGGCGTAGGCCTCGCACAGCCGCTGGTGGTCGGTGCACGAACGCTGCAAACGCCCCGGTAGCGACGTGCTCAGGTGGCGCAGGCGGTTCGTGCGCATGCGCATGGAGTCCAGCACCTCCTTGAAGATGCCGTTTCGGCTCACGCGCAGTTCCTCGTCGCGAAACGCGACGTTGGCCCAGAAGTAGCCGTCTACGTCGCCTTTGGCCGCGACTTCGGCCAGCTTGCCATGCGCGCGCCAGAGTGCTGCGATGTCCTCGTCCGTGGCGTGCTCGACGATGGCGAGCGACACCTGACCATAGAGCAGGGCGCGCAGCGCGTAGATTTCGCGCACTTCCTTCAGTTGCATGGCCGCCACGCGCGGGCGGCGGCGCGGCGACCAGTCGACCAGCCCCTCGCGCGTCAGCGCGAACAGCGCCTCGCGCACCGGCGTGCGGCTCACGCCGAAGCGTCTGGCGAGATCGACCGAATTCAGATCGTCGCCGGGACGCAGCCGGCCTTCGATAATGCCGCGCGCCACCCAGTCGACGATCTCGGCCACGCTCGACGGCTCGCCCGTTTCCGGGGCGGCCATGACGCCGACATCTTCATCCATGCGCTTTCCCCCGAGGCGCCGCGACTGGGCGCAGCGCCGCCGATTGTAACAAATCCCGTGTCCGTTCTGCCTTCGAAGACACCGGTCGGATGCTTAAGTGTATACACTAAGAAGAGAAAATCTCGTAGATATCCAAAATATCGCCATATACTGGTTCTTACTGTCGACACTAAAACAAAGTCCGATCGGCTGCCCGTCAGGCAAGGAGACGCCATGTACATGGGAACTGAGATCGCCGGGTCAACGCACGTCGAGGCCAGCGTCTCGGCGCGGCTCGACCGGCTGCCGCCTACGCGGTATTTTCGCGGGCTTGTCGCGCGCATCGCGGTGGGCGGTTGGTTCGAGTTCTACGAGATGTTCATGGCGGCCTATATCTCGCTGGGCTTGATCCACAGCGGGCTGTACCGCGCCACGACCGCCGGCCTCTTCGACGTGAACGGCTTCGCCAGCTTCCTCGGTTCGTTCTTCGCGGGCATGTTCGTCGGCACGGTGGCGCTGGGCGGCATTACCGACCGCTTCGGGCGGCGCGTGGTGTTCACCTTTGCCATGCTGACGTACTCCGTGGCGAGCTTCATCGCCGCCTTCCAGCATTCGCCGGTGGGCATGGACGCCTGGCGCTTCGTGGCGGGCGTGGGTATCGGCATGCAGCTCATTACTGTCGACACTTATATCTCCGAGCTCACCCCGCGCGATGCGCGCGGACGCTACACGGCGTTCAGCATTCTCGTCATTCTCACTTCGGTGCCGGTGGTCGCCGTGATTTCCTATGCGCTCGTGCCGCGCACCTTCCTCGGCATGGAAGGCTGGCGCTGGGTGATGATCATCGGCGCGGCCGGCGCGGTGTTCATCTGGTTCATTCGCCACGGCTTGCCGGAGTCGCCGCGCTGGCTGGAGAGCAAGGGACGCGTGAGCGAGGCGCGCCAGATCGTCGACGAGATCGAGCGCAAGGTGGTCGCCGAAACCGGCAAGCCGCTCGCCGAACCGCCCGAAGGCCCGGACGCGAACCCGCTGCAGGCAAGCGGCGCGTGGATCGAGATGTGGCAGGGCCGCTACTTCAAGCGCACGGTGATGCTCTCGCTCTTCAACTTCTGCCAGACCTTCGGCGTGTACGGTTTCGGCGCGTGGGTGCCGGTGCTGCTGTATTCGAAGGGCATCACGATCACGCATTCGCTGCTCTACACCATGGTGATCGCCATTACGACGCCGCTCGGCGCCATCGGCGCCATGGCGTGCGCGGAGCGCTTCCAGCGCAAGTGGCAACTGGTCGGCTGCGCCATCGTCGTGGCCGTGGCGGGCGTTATGTTCGGCCAGGTGCGCGACCCCGTGCCGATCCTGCTTTTCGGCAGCGCGGTCACGATCGCGAACAACTGGCTCATCGGTATCTTCCATACCTATCAGGCCGAGCTGTATCCCACGCGTATTCGTGCGCGCGCCGTGGGCTTCGTCTTCAGCTGGAGCCGCGTGAGTTCGATTTTCGTCGGCTTCTGGGTGGCGGCGCTGCTCAAGCACTATGGCGTGCCCGCCGTCTTCCTGCTGATTTCATCGGCGATGGTCGTGATCGTCGTGGCGGTTGGCGCGTGGGGGCCGAAAACCAACGGTGTACGTCTTGAGGAGTTGTCGCAATGAGTGGTTCCATTGCCGCCGCGTTCGCGCAGGGCTTGTACGCACTGGCACAGCGTCCGTTGCCCGCCGGCGTCTTGAAGGAAGCGAAGCGTTCGTTCATCAATGTTGTTGGCACAACGATCGGCGCGTGCAGGCATCCGGGCGTGGGTGCGATACTCGCCGCTGCAAGCGACCTGGGGGCTCCGGGCGAGGCGGGCGTGCTGGGCCGCACCGAGCGCACCGACGTGCATTTCGCCGCGCTGGCGAACGGCTTCGCCGGTCATCTCGACGATTTCGACGATACGCATCTCGCCACCGTGATCCATCCCGCGGCGTCCACGCTTGCGGTGCTTACTGCGCTCGCGCCGCAAACGCGGCCCACCGGCGCGCAGGCACTCACGGCTTTCGCGATGGGGTGCGAGGCGCAACTGCGAGTGGGCGTGGCCATCTCGCCCGAGCACTACGACCGGGGCTGGCATATCACGGGCACGTGCGGCGTGATTGGCTGCGCGGTCACGGCGGCACTCCTTCTCGGCCTCGACGAAGCCGGACTTAAGGAGGCCGTATCGATTGCCGCCTCGATGTTCATCGGGCAGCGCGAAGCCTTCGGCACCATGACCAAGCCGTTTCATCCCGGCAAAGCGGCTGCCAACGGCATCGACGCCGCGCGGCTCGCCCAGCACGGGCAGCACGCGGCTGCGGATATTTTCGAAGCGCCGGGAGGCTATGCGCGATCGCTCTCGACGAAAGTGGACTTCGAGCGCATGAACGGCGAGTTCGATGAACGCTGGGAACTGCTGTTCAACACCTACAAACCGTATCCGTGCGGGATCGTCGCCCATCCTGCCATCGACGCGGGCCTCGCGATTGCGGGCCGCATTGTGGATGCCGCTTCGGTCGACGCGATCGTGCTGCGTTGCCATCCGCTTGTGCCCGAGCTGATGGGCAATCCGCAGCCTCATGACGGCCTGCAGGCGCGGTTCAGCGCAATTCATGGCGTGGCCGCTGCGCTGTGCGACGGTCAAGTGGGTCTCGCGCAGTACGACGACAGCCGCGTGACGCGCGACGACGTGAAAGTGCTGCGCGCGAAAACAACGCTCGTGCCCGACGCCGCTGTGAACCGCGACGAGGTGTACATCGAGGCGCGGCTTCGCGACGGCAGCGTTGCCGCGCATCACGTCGAACACGCGCGCGGCAGTCTCGCGCGGCCCCTGACTGACGACGAACTGCTGGACAAGGTGCGCGCGCTGATCGACCCGCGGCTTGGCGCAGGTGCGGCGGATCGTATCGCCACTGTCGTCGAGAACGTGGAGCGCGCAACGAATCTCGATGCGTTTTTCGCCCTGTGCACGCCGAACAAGGATCTGGTTCATGCATAACCCCGCCACTCATTCCGCCGTATCCGACGCATTCGTGGCGCTGGCCGCTGCGCAGCCTGGCGCGCGCGAAATCGAAGCCGCGCGCAGTGCCGTGACCAACGCGCGCCGCTGCGCCGCGCAGCCCCGCGAAGCCAGCCCGCTGAACGAAATGCTCGGGCAGGCTACCGATGCGCGCTTGCGCGCATGGCAGCTTGGCGCTGCGCTTGCCACGCTGGATGCCGGTTCGACCGCCACGCCCGTCATTGCGGCAGCGCTTGCGCTGGGCGAGTCGATCGAGGCCACCGAAGAAGACATCGCCGCCGCCGTCGCGACCGGCACGCGCGCTTCGGCGCGGCTGGGGGCCGCCGTGGACGACGAAGCGTTTCGCGCGCGCTGGAACGTGGCAGCAACGCTCGGAATCGTGGGGGCGACGCTCGCGGCGGCGCGTCTTCTCGGGCTCGACGCGCTGCGCACGCGCCACGCGCTCGGCATCGCCGCCACGCAGGCCGCGGGCCTCGCGCGCAACGCGGGCGAAGCCATGGGCGCGTTGGAAACCGGCAAGGCGGCCGCAGATGCGATCGAAGCGGCACTGCTCGCGAAACACGGCTTCACGAGTGCAGCGGCTTCGATAGACGGGCGGCGCGGATTGGCCGCGCTCATGGCATACCGTTTCGATGCGGGAGCGATTACCGCGTGAGCCGCACCTGGCAGACCGATGAAAATACGGATTCCGAACGGATAAAGATGCCAATATTGCCTTCGTCCTCGCGCCGCCGCTTGCTTCAATGCGCCGCGGCGTGCAGCGTGTTGTCCGTCCTCGACGCTAAGCACGCACTTGCCGCCGACGCATCGCCCTCGACATCGCCAGACGACACCGGCATCACCGCGCAACTCGCGCGCTACATCGTCGCCGCGCGCGACAAGCCGTTGCCCGACGCCGTGCTGATCGAGTGCAAGAACCACATACTCGACACCTTCGGCGCGATGGTCTCGGGTTCTCGCATGCGACCCGGCATGCTGGCGACGCAATACGTGCGCTCGCTCGGCGGCGCGCCGCAGGCATCGGTCGTGGGTTCAGACCTGCGCACGAGCACGGTGAACGCCGCGCTCGCCAACGCCATGTGTGCGCATTCCGACGAGACCGACGACTTCGAGCCCGTCACGAAGGCGCACCCCGGCTGCTCCACGGTGCCCGCCGCGCTCGCGCTAGGCGAAGGCCAGGGCGCATCGGGCGCGGCGTTCGTGCGCGCCGTCGCGCTGGGCTACGACACCGCGTGCCGGCTCCTGATGGCGCTCGGCCCGGACCTCGTGCGCGCATCGCACCGCAGCGCGGAAGGCACGGCCTCGACGTTCGGCGCGCTCGGCGCGGCCGCTGCGCTCGCGCGGCTCGACGAACGCCAGACCCGCTATGCGATCTCTTACGCGGCGCAACAGGTCTCGGGGCTGTGGAGTTGGGTGAAGGACCGCGACCACATCGAAAAGGCGTTCGATTTCGCGGGCATGGGCGCGCGCAATGGCGTGATGGCGGCGACCATGGTGCAGTCAGGCATGACCGGCGTGGCCGATGTGCTCGACGGCACGCACAATCTCTTCATCGCGCTTTCCGCGAAGCCGCAGCCAGAGGCGATGATCGACCGGCTCGGCAGCCGCTTCTTCGTCACGGAAACGGCGATCAAGACGTATTCGGTGGGCTATCCGATTCAATCGCCCCTCGACGCATTGCTCACGCTGCGGCGGCAATATCAGCTCACGCCGGACAACGTGCGCACGGTAGTGGTGAAGGTGCCGCCCGACGCGATCGGGATTGTCGGCGACAGTGCGATGCCCGACGTCAACTGCCAGCACATGGTGGCGCTGGCGCTCGTGAAGGGCGCGGTGTCGTTCGCGGACAGCCACGACGCAGCGCTCATGCGCGATCCGCAGATCCTGGCGCAGCGCGCGAAAGTGAGCGTCGTGGCGGACCCGAAGCTGAGCGACCCGGCCGCGCCGCGCGGCGGCATTGTCGAAGTGACATTGACCGACGGGCGCACCGTGAGCCACTACACACGCTTTCCGCCCGGCACGAAAGAGAATCCGCTGAGCGTCGCCCAGGTGAACGAGAAGGCGCGCGATCTCATGGAGCCGGTGCTCGGCCAGCGAAAGACCGCGCAACTGATCGAGCGGATCAACGCGCTGGAGCACGTAGCGAACATCGCCGACCTGCGGCCGCTGTTCACGACGTGAAGCGCGCTACGGCATGCGTGCTCGGGAAGTATCCACGCCTGGTTCGTCCTTGATGGTCAGCAGAGCGACGGACTCCGTGCCCGGCCGCCGCGTGGCCTTCCAGATCATCAACAGGTGGTAGTAAAGGCGCGGGCTGAAGCCGAAGCGATACGCGTAGAGATTGCCGAGCGCGAGTTGCAGCCCGGCGCGGGCCTCGCGATTGCGCGCGAGCAGCGAGACCACGATTGGCACGAGTCGGCGCATGGCGAGCTTGCGCGCCGGTTCCAGCTCGGGCGGCAGTGCGAGGCCGTCGAGAAAGCGCCACGCCGAAATCGACGAGGCATTGATGCTCGTGCGCGTCGCCTGGGATACCGAAACATCGGTGATGCGATAGCACGAGACGTATTCGTTCACATAGCACACACGCTTTGCCGCGAGACAAAGCTGCGTGCCGAACACATAGTCGCAACAGGTGCCGTAACGGTCGTCGTAGCCGATGCGCTTGACGAGCGCCGCATTGGCGAGCCAGCCGTTGTTGGGGAACATTTGCACGATGCCCACGCGGCCCGGCGGGTTTTGCAGTCCCGCCGCGCTGGCCGTACGGTGATACGCGGCGTTCATGCGCTCGCTGGCAGCATGCATGATGCGCCCGTCATGATCGGTTTCGTATTGATCGCCGAACGCGACTTCCAGATCCGGATAACGCTCCCACTGCGCAAGCAGCTTCTCGATGCAGTGCACGAGCAGGTAGTCGTCGTCGTGGATCAGCAGGATCTTGTCTCCGCTCGCGCGCTCGAAGAGGCTGGCCACGTTGGGCGCCTGGCCGAGCGCGGGCACGTTGCGCCGGTAGGCAATGCGCGCGTCGTTGCCGTAACGCGAGGCGACCAGGTGCGCCGTGCGATCGTCGCTCGAGTCGTCGCCGATCACGATCTCGATGTTCGCATGCGTTTGCATGAGGCACGACTCGATGCAGCGAACGAGCAGTTCAGGCCGGTTGTACGTCGGCAGGCAAATGGAGACCTTCGTTGTTGTCGTCATGGGCAGACCCCAGTGCTTGAGGGATGCGGAGACGTTCGCCAAAGCGGGTTCGTCATGCGAACTTCATCCGGTGGACATGACGGTAAATGAAAAAAACTCGAAAGAAATGGGAAATAATTCGGAAGGAACAGGGCTTGCGCATCGCGCCCCGCAGCGCCTTCTGCGGCGGGCATCCGCACGAAGTACCGGTCTTTGGTCCGACGAATCGGAAAGAAAATCCGGGCGGCAAAATAATCGGAAATTCGCCGGCGGTGAACTGAGTGCCGGAACAGTCGCGTCAATCGCGTTAACATTGGCGCTCCGCCTGAAACGACCGATGGCATCCATGGCTTCGATCTCCTACGCCCACAAACCGCTCACGCCGTTTCGCCGTGCGCTCGCCCGCTTTTCCCTCTCCGAACTTGCGAAATACACGAAGCTCACGCTCGGCATGTGGATCGGCTTCGGCGTTCCGTACGCGTGCGGATATCCCGAGGCGGCGGTCGCGCTCTCGGGTTCGGCCATGCTCACGCTCGCGCTCGGCAGTTCCATCTCGGCGGCGCGCGGGTACTTTTACAAGCGCGTGATGTCGAACCTCGTGGCGATGCCGATCGGCACGCTGCTGATCTGGCTGACTGCGCCGCATTTGTGGCTGGGGGTGATCCTGCTGCCGCTCGTGATCTTCACGATCGTACGCATCCGGCCTTCGGTGTTCCAGATGACGAGCGTCACCGTGCCGATGACGCTCGTGTTGTACACCGGCGAGCACATCCCGCTGCTGGAGCAGCGCTTGATCGGCGTGGTGCTTGGGATGCTGCTCGGTTTTATCATCCAGCAGATCGCGTTTCCGCCCGATCACGGCTTCTGGGCGAATACGCTCGTCAACGACGGCAACGCGCAGGCCGAAGCGTTGCTGAGCGAAGTCGCGACGAAAACACTGGACCGCGCGAAGCTGAAATCGGCGACCGCCGCGCTGCGCGTGTCGAGCAGCAATCTGAAGCAGGCGCACGATCTCCTCAAGTCGGACCTGGAGCAATCGTGGGTGTCGTCGCATTTGAAGCGCAACCGCGATCGCCTGCCGCTGTTCTCGTGCTACCACGAGCTATTCGATTCGATCGTCGGCTTCCTCGAAACACTCGACACGTTCAACGCGCAATACGAGGCGCTGGACGCGCAATGGAAAGACGCGTACCGGCGCGGCCTGGCGCGTCTCGTGGACGTCCACCGGCAACTGGCTTCCCAGGCCGATCTTCGGGTGGAACGCCCGGGCCTGCTCGTCGAGCCGCTGACGCGCGAGGAACTGCATGCGCTTGTCGAAGCACTGCCTGCAACCGGCGTGTTCACGAGCGTTTATCTCGGCCATTTGACGGGTTACGGCATCCTGCTGAGCCGCTTGAGCGACATGCATACCGAGCACTTGCGCAAGGCGTGAGCGCGGATACGTCCTCGATGTATTGAGCGCCTGCGCCGGCCTACCGCCCGGAGCGCAAGCGAGCGTCTACCCGTACTTCTCCTGGGGTGGGCGCGCCGCGGCGCAATGCGTTACGCACACCCCTCGCAGCGTCCCTGCTGCCTTGGCCGCCGCCCTCGCACGCCCGATTGTTCGCGATTCGCAAATGACGTATTCGGACGTTATCCGGTACTGATTACGGCCTCCTTGCGTCTATCTTGGCGGCGTCGATGTCGATGGCGTCCTGCAAGCCCGCAGCGTTACCCCTCGCGTCGCACATCGTTTTCGAACATGAGCGTGTGGCGCGGCATCCGGCCGGCCCAAGGAGACAGAGATGAAACCGAACACATGGGATACGGCCTACGAATGGAAGGCCGTGACGCTGCTGGCGCTGGGCTTCGGCCTCGTGGGCCTCGACCGCTGGCTGATCGCGCCGCTGTTCCCGTCCATCATGAAAGACCTCAACCTCAATGCGCAGGATGTCGGCAACTGCATCGGCATACTCGGCCTTTCGTGGGGCGTGTTCGCGGCAGTCATGGGCGGTTTGTCGGACAAAGTCGGGCGGCGCAAGGTGCTGATTCCGGCGATCATCGCGTTCTCGCTGCTTTCGGGCTTTTCCGGCATTGCAGGCGGCTTTGCGAGCCTGCTGGCCGTGCGCGCGCTGATGGGCGTGGCCGAAGGCTCGTTTTGCCCAACGAGCTTCGCCGCCACGGCCGATGCTTCTCACCCCAAGCGCCGCGGCTTCAATCTCGGGCTCCAGCAAAGCGGCTTCGCGCTGTTCGGACTCGCGCTTGCGCCGATCATCGCCACGCAACTGCTCGGCGTGATGAGCTGGCGCTGGGTGTTCGCGCTTGTCTCGGTACCGGGCCTCATCCTCGGCCTGCTGATGTACCGCGTGATCCGCGAGCCGCAAGGCGCGCCGTCGCCCGCCGCGAGTGCGCACGCGGTAAAGGCCGAGCGCGGCCACTGGCGCGACGTGATCCGCAGCCGCAACATTCCCGTGGCGATGGTCGCGCTCTTCTGTGCCATGACGGGCGTGTTCGTGCTCGGCGCCATGCTGCCGCTCTACCTCACGCAGTATCTGTCGCTCGACACACAGCGCATGGGCATCGTGGCCTCGGCAATCGGCTTTGGCGGTTTCGTCGGACAGTTCGGCTTGCCCGGGCTTTCGGATCTGCTGGGCCGGCGCATGGCGAGCATCCTGGGCTTCGTGGGCACCGCTGTCATGCTGATCGTGTTTCGTGGTCTCGGCGCGCAGCCGCTCGAACTCTTCGTGGTGCTGTTCGCGGCTTCCTTCTTCACGCTGGGCCTCGTTTCGCTGCTCTCGGGACCCGTTGCCACCGAAGCCGCGCCGATTGGCATGGTTTCGACCTCGATCGGCCTCGTGGTGGGCGCGGGTGAAATCTTCGGCGGCGGCGTGGCGCCCGCGCTTGCCGGGTTCGTTGCAGCGCATTTCGGTATCCAGAATATTTTGTGGCTGCCGATTGGCGCGGTGTTGCTCGGTGTGCTGGTGAGTCTCCTGCTGAAGGAAACCGCGCCCGCGAAGCTGCGGCGCGGCGAGCCCGTTGCCGCTGACGCGCCATTGCCAGCGGCGGGGCAGGCCGAGTAAGGGTAGCGCGCCGTGCAGCGCTCACACTTGCCATGCCGCCCGCGCCGTAGCGGCGCGAGCGACGGGAAGCGGGCCCTATACTGGGAGGGCGCGAACCCATAAAGAAGAGAGGAGCATGGATCGATTCCTGAGCATCGAGGCATTTGTGCGCGTCGCGGAAACGAGCAGTTTCGCGGAAGCGGCCCGGCAACTCGGCGTCACCAGTTCGGTCGTGACGAACCGCATCCAGCAACTGGAGAAGTTCGTCAACGCGCCGCTCTTTCATCGCAGTACGCGGCATGTACGCCTCTCCGAAGTCGGGGAGGCGTTTTATCGTGAATGCGCCGAGGTGGTGGGGCGCGTGAACGAGCTGACCGACCAGATGCGCGAGCTGCGCGCCACGCCAACGGGCAGGCTGCGCATCCAGATATTGCCGGGCTTCGCGCTGGGCCATTTCGGCGCGCCGCTTGCCGAGTTCAACCGCCGCTATCCCGGCATTCAGCTCGATGTGATCGTCAACGACCGCGTGGTCGATCCGATCGAAGAGGGCTTCGACGTCGCCTTCCAGATCTTCCCGCCTATTTCCGACTCGCTGATCGAGCGGCGGCTGTTTTCGGTGCGGCGGCTCTTTTGCGCCACGCCCGCGTACGTGGCGGAGCATGGCGCGCCGCAGCATCCACGCGAATTGCTGCAGCACACCACGGCGCTCTATTCGGGCTATCCCTCGCGCAATCGCTGGACGATGACACGCGGCGAGGAAGTCGTGGAGATGGAATTGCCCGGCATGATTCGCTCGAACTCCGTGCATTTGCTGCGCGACTACGCGCTCACGGGCGGCGGCGTGGTGTGCCTGCCTACGCTCGTGGCCAGCGAGTCGCTCCTGAACGGTTCGCTCGTGCCGATCCTCACCGACTATCACCTTACGGCATTGAGCTTTGCCGCCGTGTATCCGTCCACGCAGCGCCAGGCCCTGAAAGTGAAGGCGCTCGTGGAGTTTCTCGCCGAATATCTGGGCCCCGAGCCCGCGTGGGACGTGCCGCTGATCGAGCGCGGCTGGGTACGCTAACGCCTGCGGCGCGTCGCTGGATTTGCCTCGCGCGATTATTTGCGAAACGCGAATGCCGTAGTCGCCTGGCCGCCGGTTGTGGCCGCTGCGCAGCGCTCCTAAAGTTGTTTCCAACGACACCTTCCAAAACAGGAGACAGCCATGACCGATTCGTCGTTTCACACCGTCTTCGGTTCGCTCGAGCAGTACCGCAAGGGCGAGATCGAAATCACGAGCGGCGACGCCCGCCACTACGTTTTCTCGAACGTCTTCGAAGTCGCTGCAGGCTCGGCCCCCTTTGAAAAGGTCGTGGTCGGCAAGAACCTCGAATACGTGATCGAGGTGCTGCGCACGGAAGGCCAGTCGCGCTGGTTCGTCTGCGCACACGACGAGTTCGTGATCCTGATGGATGGCGAAGTGCGCATCGACTTCATCAAGCTCGATACGCCGCTCAATAGCGGTACGGGCACGGTCGACGCGGGCGAGCAACCGGCTGGCCGCAAGATGGGCCACGTGGTGTTGCGCCGCGGGCACCAGGCGCTGCTCCCGGCGGGCTGCGCATATCGCTTCAGCGCACAGAAGGCGGGCGTGGCGCTCGTGCAGACCAAAGTCGGTGAACTGTCCGTGCAGAAGTGGGCAGATATCTGCCTGCACTGATAACACGCGCCAATCCATCACTCGACTACTGGAGACACCAAATGGCCACCCTCGACACCCTCGACCACTCCGCAGGTTTTGCCGCCGACACCGTACGCGCGAGCGAGCCTGACGCCGTGACCGGCTATCGCCGCTACACGCTCGGCGCGTTCGAATTCACGCGCGACGAATACTTCGTGAAAGTGGTGTGGCCCGCGAAGGGGCAGACCCGCACGCACGCCATTCCCGCCGACGCGTTTCTGCGCGCGATGATGCGCGACGTGGCGTGGGGCTTCTTCTACGGCTGGGTGAATTTCGATCACGTGTTCGGCACGCGCAATCACTATGGCAAGGTGGACGTGTACGCAGGTTCGTTCAACGGCATCATGAAAGACGCTGGCGTGGACTATAGCGAGACCTTCGAAACGCCCACCATCATGGCGACCTTCAAGGCGATCCTGCACGACTGGACCAACGAAGGCTTCGACCCGTTCGCCGCGCCCGAGGAAACCGGCACCGCATTCGGCCGCAAGCACGGCGAAAACGACGCGGCGATCGAGCGCACGCGCATCGCCACGCGCCGCATGCCTGGGCTCGAAGGGGACTCGCCGCTGCGCGACGACCTGCCGGTGAATCGCGCCTTCGCCGACGTGCCTCAGGACAACCCCGAAGTGCATGTTGAACCCGGTTTCGAAGGCGAACTGCACGCGTTCAACCTCTTCAAGTACCTCTCGCGCTCGGACGTGACGTGGAACCCCTCGGTCACTTCGGTGTGCGGCCAGAGCCTGTTCTGCCCGACCACGGAGGAATACATCCTGCCAGTTTTCCACGGCAACGACCGCGTGGAATGGTTCCTGCAGCTTTCCGACGAAATCGTCTGGGACATCGGCGACAAAAACACCGGCGCGCCGCGCGCCCGCATCACCATGCGCGCGGGTGATATCTGCGCGATGCCCGCCGATATCCGTCATCAGGGCTATTCCACCAAGCGCTCGATGCTGCTCGTGTGGGAAAACGCGACGGCGGACTTGCCCAAGCGATACGAGAGCGGCGATCTCAAGCCGTATCCGGTCGACTTCTGAATGCGTCTCGCAGTTACGCAGTATGCCTAAGCATTAATCGAGGATTCACTCATGCAAACGCAATTGTTCATCGACGGCCGCTTCGTTGACGCTGTCGAGGGCGGCACCATCGACGTGCTCAATCCGCACGACGGCTCGCTGATCACGAAGATCGCCGCCGCTACCGCCGCCGATATCGATCTGGCCGTGGCCGCCGCCACGCGGGCTTTCCCCCAGTGGGCCGCGATGCCCGCCGCCGAGCGTGGCCGCCTGCTGCTGCGTCTGGCCGACGCCATCGAAGCGAACGGCGAAGAGCTCGCGCAACTGGAATCGCTCGACACGGGGCACCCGATTCGCGATTCGCGCGCGCTCGATGTTCCGCGCACGGCGGCGTGCTTCCGCTATTTCGGCGGCATGGCCGACAAGCTCCAGGGTTCGCTGATTCCTGTCGAGACGGGCTTTCTCAACTACGTGCAGCGCGCGCCCATTGGCGTGGTGGGCCAGATCGTGCCGTGGAATTTTCCGCTCATGTTCACGAGCTGGAAGATGGGTCCGGCCCTCGCGGCCGGCAACACGGTCGTGCTGAAGCCCTCGGAAATCACGCCGCTTTCCACGCTGCGCATTGTCGAGTTGATGGCGGAAGTCGGCTTTCCCGCGGGCGTCGTCAACATCGTGCCGGGCTATGGCCATACGGCCGGGCAGCGACTTGCCGAACACGAGGGCGTGGGCAAGATCGCCTTCACCGGCTCGACGGCTACGGGGCGGCGCATCGTGGAGGCATCGAAGGGAAACCTGAAGCGCGTGCAGCTCGAACTGGGCGGCAAGGGCGCCAATATCGTGTTCGACGACGCCGATCTCGACGCCGCCATCAACGGCGCGGCCTGGGCGATTTTCCACAACCAGGGCCAGGCGTGTATTGCAGGGTCGCGTCTGGTGCTGCACGAGCGCATCGCCGATGAATTTCTCGAACGCTTCGTCGCGCTCGCCGCTTCGATTCGTGTCGGAAATCCTTTGGATTCCGAAACAGAAATGGGGCCGCTCACGTCGCTGCAGCATCTGGAGCGTGTGAAGGCATTCGTGGACGTGGCGCGCGAGCAGGGCGGGCGCGTGCTCACGGGCGGCACCTCACCGCAGGACCCCGCGCTTGCCAACGGCTACTACGTGCGCCCCACGGTGATCGAAGCGAAGACGCCGGACGATCGTATCGCGCAGGAAGAGGTGTTCGGCCCGTTCGTTACCGTGCTGCGATTCAAGTCCGACGAAGAGGCGCTCGCCATTGCTAACGGGACCGACTACGGTCTCGGCAGCGGCCTGTGGACGCGCGACCTCTCTCGCGCGCACAGCATCGCGGGCAAGATTCACGCGGGCATGTGCTGGGTGAACTGCTACAAGCGCGTGAATCCGGGCAGCCCGTTCGGCGGCGTCGGTCAATCGGGCTACGGCCGCGAAATGGGCTTCGAGGCCATGCACGACTACACGGAGGCCCGCTCGGTGTGGGTCAATGTGGACGCGCAGGTGCCCCCGCACTTCAAGCGTTGAGGCACGTATGGATCGCTTCGTCTATCAGGGCTTGCCGTCGCGCGTGGTGTTCGGCTGGGGCAACCTCGCGCGGTTGCCCGAAGAAGTGGACCGGCTGGGCGCGCGCCGCGCGTTGATCCTTTCGACGCCCGAGCAGCGACCGCTTGCCGAAGAAGTCGCGCGACTGCTCGGCGAGCGCGCCGCCGGCATCCACGCGCAAGCGGTCATGCACGTGCCGGTGGAGGTTGCCCGGGCCGCGCGCGAACAGGCGGCGGCGCTGGACGCGCAGTGCTGTGTGGCCGTGGGTGGCGGCTCGACCATCGGCCTTGGCAAGGCCATCGCGCTCGAATCGGCGCTGCCGATTCTCGCCGTGCCCACCACATATGCGGGTTCGGAGATGACGCCCATCTACGGCCTCACCGAAGGGCGCCTGAAAAAGACCGGGCGCGACTTGCGCGTGCTGCCGCGCACGGTGATCTACGACCCGTCGCTCACTGTCTCCCTGCCTGCCGGGATTTCGGCGGCCTCTGGCGTGAACGCGATGGCGCACGCGGTGGAAGCGCTCTATGCGGACGACGCGAACCCGGTGATCAGCCTGATGGCCGAAGAATCGATTCGCGCATTGGGCGAAGCGCTGCCGGTGGTCGTGCGCCGCCCGGACGACGCGGCGATGCGCAGCCGCGCGCTTTACGGCGCGTGGCTCGCGGGCAGTTGCCTCGGCGCGGTGGGCATGGCGCTGCATCACAAGCTCTGCCACACGCTCGGCGGTACCTTCAACCTGCCCCATGCACAAACGCATGCGGTCATGCTGCCGCATACGGCCCACTACAACCACGCGGCTGCGCCACAAGCTCTAGAGCGCGTGGCGCGCGCGCTCGGTGGCGCGCATGCGGACGACGCGGGGCCGCGGCTTTACGCGTTGAACGAGTCGCTGGGTATTGCACTGTCACTCATGGAAATCGGCATGCCCGAAGCGGGCCTCGACGAAGCGGCCGATCTCGCGTGCACGAATGCCTATCCCAATCCGCGTCCGTTGGAGCGCGAGGCGATCCGTGCGCTGCTGCAACGCGCGTGGGATGGCACGGCACCGCGCTAGCCGCGTGCGTGACCTACAAAACAGAGGAAAGGAGACAACCATGACGATGCAAGGCACCGAGGCCGAACGCGCCTTGACCGAACAGGTCGTGAGCCGTTTCGCGGACACGCCCGACGCGCGCCTGCGCACGCTGATGCAAAGCCTCGTGCGGCATTTGCACGCCTACGTGCGCGAAGTCGAGCCGACGGAGGCGGAGTGGTTTGCGGCGATCCGCTTTTTGACCGAGACCGGCCAGATGTGCGATGACGTCGTGCGTCAGGAGTTCATTCTGCTTTCGGACACACTCGGCGTGTCGATGCTCGTCGACGCGATCAATCACCGCTACGCATCCGGTGCGACCGATACGACCGTGTTCGGCCCGTTCTATATCGACGGCATGCCGGAACGTGCCTATGGCGAGAACATGGCGTTCACCCCCGGCACGCCGGCACTCGTGCAAGGCCGCGTGATGACCACCGACGGCAAGCCCGTGGCGAACGCGCTGCTCGACGTGTGGCAGACGGCGGACAACGGTATGTACTCGGGGCAGGACACCGCGCAGCCGCACGGCAACCTGCGCGGCCGCTATCGCACCGACGCCGAGGGCCGCTATGCGATCCGCACCATCGTGCCCGTGTGCTACCCGATTCCGACCGACGGCCCGGTGGGCCGTATGCTCAACGCCACGGGGCGGTATCCGTGGCGGCCCGCCCATCTGCACTTCATGATTACGGCGGCGGACCACAGTACGCTCGTGACGCACCTGTTCAACCAGAACGACCCGTATCTGGACTCGGACGCGGTGTTCGGCGTGAAGCCCTCGCTGCTCGTGGACTATCGCGAGCACACCGCGGACGACGCGGCCGCGCAGCAGTTCGGCTTCGAGGGCGGCTTTAGTGAGGCGCGCTACGACTTCGTGCTGGAGCGCGCATGAGACCGCACACGCGCTACTACGCGGTATTCGCCACCGACAAGCCCGGCATGCGCGAAGTGCGCGAGCGCGAGCGCGCGGGGCATCGCACGTATCTGCGCGCCGCCGCGCAGCGCGGCGTGTTCGTGAGGCTGGGCGGCTCGACGCTCGCGCCGCATTGCAACGCGCTCAACGGCACACTGCTCGTGATCGAGGCGGAAGGCTACGACGACGTGATGCGCTTCGTGCGCGACGATCCCTATACGCTGGCGGGCTTGTTCGAACGTGTCGAGATTCGCCCGTGGGACTGGAATCTTGGCAATCCTGAGCAAAGAGTGTGAAGCTATGCAGACCGTGAGCCTGTGTTGTCTCGACGATGTGCCCGATGGCGGCGCGCGCGTGATCGACGCCGCGCCGGCAGGACGGCCGGTCGTCGTCGTGCGGCGTGCCGGCGAAGTGTGGGCGTATGCAAACCGCTGCCCGCACTTCTCGGTTCCGCTCGACTACGAGCCAGGCCGTGTGCCAACCTATCGCGCGCAGGTGATCATGTGCGCACATCACAGTGCGTTGTTTCGCTTCGAAGACGGGCAATGCATCGAAGGTCCGTGCGCTGGCGCGAAGCTCGATGCCATTCCCGTGTGGCTCGACGCGCACTCCAACGTCGTGACGCAATGCGCGTGAGGCGCTCAGCTATGTGCCGTTAGCGGCGCAGTCAGGCCCGCTTGATGAGCCCGAGTTGCGTGAGCGCCGTTACGCCGTCGTCGAGCCCGATCTCTTCCACGATCTTTCCGTTCTTCAGGCGCAATACCGTCGTGCCGGTGAAATGCATCTTGCGTCCGCTGGCCGCCGGTAACGATCCCGCGAGAAAGTCCCCGAAGGCCGGCCCCGAATGCGTGCCGCCGCCTTCCCACTGACCCACCACGTATTCGCCTTCGGCGATCAGGTCCGCTGCACCCCAGAAGTTCAGATTGGGGAACGCTGTGCGAAAGCCGGTCATGAACGCCTTGATGTCCTCGCGGCCGCGGCGCGGCTCGTGCAGCGAATACTTGAGCAGCATGTCCGGCGCGGCCAGCTCGTCGACGATACCCAGGTCGCAGGTCTCGCCCCAGAAACTCGTGAACCAGCGGCCAACGATCGCCTTGTTGTCTTCTTCCATCGACATGTTCGACTCCTTGCTGATTTCGATTCACGGTGAAGCAGGATTGCTTCGCCTGAAACGCACGATATCGAGGAGCGAGCCGTGTAAATACCCGTTTCTTGCCGTGATTTTCGAGCGGTATTCACGCGGTGGGGCGCGCTGAATTAGAGCGCAACATTCGGATCGGAACGCGAGGCGCGTTGGCGTATTGTGGGTCGGTATGCGATATCGGCGAGAATGGCCGTCGCGAAAGGAGGGAAGGACGCGATGAAAACCGCAGCCGTCAGAGCGGCAAAGCCGGAATCCGGCACTTACGATTGGGTCGAGATCGAGCAGTCGCTCGATGCGCGTGGCTACGCCGTTTTGCCTCGTGTGCTCAAACCCGAGCAATGTGTGCAACTCGCCGCGCTGTACGTGAGGGACGATGGCTTCCGTTCGCGCATCGTCATGGCGCGTCACAATTTCGGGCGCGGGGAATACAAGTACTTCGCGTATCCGCTTCCGTCGCTGCTGCAGCGGTTACGGCATGCGATCTATCCGTACCTCGCGCCTATCGCCAATCGATGGAACGGGCAACTGGGGATCGACATGCAGTACCCAGCCGACCTCGACACGTTTCTCGATCAATGCCACCGCGCAGGGCAGACGCGCCCGACGCCGCTGATCCTCGAATACGGCCCGGGCGATTACAACTGCCTGCACCAGGACCTCTACGGCGAGCATGTATTTCCGCTGCAGATGGCGATGCTGCTCTCGCGGCCCGGCGTCGATTTCGAGGGCGGTGAGTTCGTGATGACGCAGAGCGCATCGAATGGTCAATGCGCCGAAGTGATTCCACTGCAGCAGGGCGACGCGGTGCTGTTCACCGTCAACCAGCGGCCCGCGGCGAACCGGCGCGGCGGTACGCGCAAGGTCGCCATGCGGCACGGCGTGAGCGTGGTGCGCAGTGGGAAGCGTCACACCGTCGGCCTGATTTTTCACGATTCACGCTAGCGCGTGCAGAACGCGAAGGACCGCATCATGCAATTGTTTCTGAGCCATATCGAGTCGCCGCTTGGCGATCTCATGCTGGTGAGCGATGCGCAGCACCGGCTGCACGCGCTCGAATTCTCCGATCACCGCTCGCGCCTGCAGCGTGGTTTGCGCGAACGTTACGGCAGCGCGGAATTGATCGATGCGCCCGCGCCATTTTCGATTGCCGACGCCATGGCACGTTATTTCGCCGGCGAATTGGGCGCACTCGATGCGCTTCCAGTCGTCATGGCAGGTTCGGACCTGGAAGAAAAGGTCTGGGCCGCGCTGTG
Organism: Paraburkholderia acidiphila; assembly: GCF_009789655.1. Classification (GTDB taxonomy): domain Bacteria; phylum Pseudomonadota; class Gammaproteobacteria; order Burkholderiales; family Burkholderiaceae; genus Paraburkholderia; species Paraburkholderia acidiphila. The sequence goes on along the minus strand of NZ_CP046911.1, from coordinate 137,361 downwards.
TCGCATCCCGGCTGGCGCGACCACGAGCTACGGCAAGCTCGCGAAAGCGCTGGGATTCGAAGATCCGCGCGCGGCGATCGACATCGGCGCGGCGAATGGCGCGAATCCCATTGCTATCGTTGTACCGTGCCATCGCGTGATCGCCAGCAACGGCGAGCTGAAGGGCTACGCCTGGGGCGTGCATCGCAAGCGCTGGCTGCTCGAACACGAGAAGGCGATTGCCACAACGCGCGACGTCCCCCAGACGGCGATGCTCCCGGGGTTTTGACATGATCGACAAGCTGGATTGGCATGCGATCGCAGCGCAACTGGATAGCGAAGGTTATGCGGTACTGCCTCGACTCCTCGGCGCGGACGAAGCCCGCGTGCTCGCGCGCGGCGCCGGCACATCGCACGCATTGCGACGCGTGTCGCTGGATTCACTCGATCTCGGTCGCGGCGACCTGCTCTATCTCGACGATGCGCTTCCGCAGCCCTGGGCGCAATGGCGTACGGACTTCTATCGTCGGTTGGCGCCGCTCGCGAATCGCTGGAACGAGATGCTTGGCATGACTGATCGATTCCCGGCGGAGTTGAATGCGTTTCTGGAGCACAACCGGCGAGCGGGGCAAACGCAGACGCAATCGCATTTGAACCAGCTGGGCACCGACGACTATCTGGCGCTGCATCAACGCAGCGAAGGAGAGCATGTCTTTCCGCTGCAAGTGGTCGCCTTGCTCGCGGCGCCGGGGGAAGACTTCACGGGCGGCGAACTGGTGTTGACGGAGCAGCGTCCGCGCATGCAGTCGCGCCCAACGGTCGTTCCGCTCGGCCTTGGCGACGCGGCGATCATCGCCACGGCCCAGCGGCCATTCAAGGGCAGCAGCGGTTACTACCGTGTGAACCTCCGGCATGCCATCAGCCGGGTGCGCAGCGGCGAGCGCATCGGCGTCGAGTTGTCGTTCCACGACGCGGCGCAAGCGGCAAGCGATCAACACACGTTCGAGCTGGCTCCCTGACTCAATCCGCGCCGTCGTGCGCAGCTGTGCGCAGGCATCCAGTTTCATCGCGTGCAGATGCAACTAACTGCCTAGCCCGACCACCCCAGACCTGCGCCGCGCTGCGGCGGCATCGATCCGCCCCCACGTATTGCGCTTGGCCCAGGGACTTCCCCTAAAAAGACTTTATCGACTATTTATCGATAAATTGTCGTGATAGATTCCTGGGCTGAATTGGGTGCAACGGGGAAGCGCGCGCCCGTGCGCCGGCTCTGCGAGTCCGGTGCAAAGACATAAGGCGGAGGAGAGATGCTGGTTCTGATAGGGGTGCCGATCGTCGTGATCGGTTTCGCATTGCGCCTGAACGCGCTGCTCGTCGTGACCGCGGCAGGTATCGCAACAGGGCTCGCGGGCGGCCTGCATACGGTCGAGATCGTGAGCGCGTTCGGTAAGGCGTTCGCCGATAACCGCTACATGGGCCTCGTCTGGCTCACGCTGCCGGTGATCGCGCTACTCGAGCGCAATGGTCTGCGTGAGCAGGCAAAAAACCTCATTTCGCGCGTGCACGCCGCCACCACCGGCCGCGTGCTGATGCTCTACTTCGCGATCCGCCAGATCACGGCCGCGCTCGGTCTCACGTCGCTGGGCGGCCACGCGCAGATGGTGCGTCCGCTCATCGCGCCGATGGCCGAAGCCGCCGCCACGAAACGCTACGGCGACGTACCCGACGCCGTGCGCCAGCAGATCCGCGCCAACGCCTCGGCCGTGGACAACATCGCCGTGTTCTTCGGCGAAGACATCTTCATCGCGATCCAGTCGATCCTGCTCATCAAGGGGTTCCTCGAGCAGAACGGCATCATCGTTCAGCCGCTGCAGGTCTCGGTCTGGGCGATTCCCACCGCGTTCGCGGCGCTCCTCATTCACTGCGTACGCCTGAAGCTGCTCGATCACAATCTCTCGCGGCGCTTGGGCGCGGGCAACGCACAGGGCGCCGCAAGCCGCCAGGGAGCGGCATCGTGATCAAGCTCGAATCGCTCTATATCGTCGCGGGCCTGATGTTCGCGTCGTTCGCTCTCTTCAATCTGCTGGACCGCGCGAACCCGCGCCGGGTCGTCAACTTCGTGTTCTGGGGCGTCTATGCCGTGACGTTCCTGTTCGGCGGTGTGCTGCCGCATTTCGTGATGGGCTGTCTCGCCATCGCGCTCGCCTTGATCGCAGGTTCGGGCAAGCTGGGCCGCAGCCCGGCGGGCACCGACAATGCCGCGGCCCAGGCGCGCCGCGAGGAAGGTGCGCGGCGCTTCGGCAGCCGGCTCTTCATTCCGGCGCTGCTGATTCCCGTGGTCACGCTCGTTGGCACACTCACGCTTAAGTACGCGCCCTTCGTCGAGGCGAAGAACGTCACGCTCATCTCGCTCGTGATCGCGACGCTCGTGGCGTTCGGCGCGGCGCTCGTCATGCTGCGCGATTCGCCCGTGCAGGCGCTCAAGGGCGCGCGGCACACCATGGATGCCGTGGGCTGGGCCGCCATCCTGCCGCAGATGCTCGCGGCGCTCGGCGCGCTGTTCGCGGCGGCGGGCGTGGGCCACGTGGTGTCCGAACTCGTCACGAACTGGATTCCGCAAAACTCGGCGTTCGCGGTCGTGGCCGCCTACACTTTCGGCATGGCCCTCTTCACGATGATCATGGGCAACGCGTTTGCGGCCTTTCCGGTGATGACCGCGGGTATCGGCCTGCCGTTGATCGTGCATCAGTTCCACGGCAACCCCGCAATTCTCGGCGCGATCGGCATGCTCTCGGGCTTCTGCGGCACGCTCATGACGCCGATGGCCGCGAACTTCAACATCGTCCCTGCGGCGCTGCTCGAATTGAGCGACAAGAACGGCGTGATCAAGGCGCAATGGCCGACTGCCGTGCTGCTTCTCGTCGTCAACACGCTGCTGATGTACGCCTTCGTTTTCCGGTTCTGACGAGCTCACGATGACCACACACCTCACCGCCGCCCATGCCTCGAAGTTCGCCTCGCTCGCGCTTGCCCACCTCACGCGCGAGTATCCGAACAAGCTGACTCACTCGCTCGATGGCCCGCAGGACGTGCAGGGCCCGCGCGCGCTGCATCCGGTGTTTTATGGCAGCTACGACTGGCATTCGTGCGTGCACGGCTACTGGCTCGTGCTGCATCTGCTGGAGCGTTTTCCCGACTTGCCCGAGGCGCAGCAGATCGTCGCCGTGGTCGACGAGCACTTCACTGCGGAGAAGATGGCCGGCGAAATGGCCTACCTCACGCTCCCGCACAACCGCGGCTTCGAGCGGCCTTATGGCTGGGCGTGGCTACTCGCGCTCGCGGCGCAGGTCGACGCGCTGAAGCTGCCGCAGGCCGCGCGGTGGAAGACGGCGCTGGCGCCGCTCACGGAGTGGTTTGTCGAGCGCTTCGAAGAATTCCTGCCGAAGGCGACGTATCCGCTGCGCGTGGGCACGCACTTCAACACGGCGTTTGCGCTCACGCTTGCATACGACTTCGCGAAAGCCACGTCGCGCCCGGCGCTGACGACGCTGATCGAAGACACCGCCACGCGCTGGCACGCGAACGACGCGGGCTGCCAGGCATGGGAGCCGGGCGGCGACGAATTCCTCTCGCCCGCATTGAGCGTGGCCTTGCTGATGAGCCGCGTACTGCGCGCGCCGGATTTCGAGCCGTGGTTCACGCGCTTCCTGCCGAACCTCGCGGCGCAAGAACCCGCCACGCTGTTTACGCCGGCCACCGTGACTGACCGCAGCGACGGCAAGATCGCCCACCTCGACGGGCTCAACCTGAGCCGCGCGTGGTGCCAGCGCTCGCTCGCACGCGCACTGCCCGCCGGGGACGCACGCGTGGCCGTGCTCAACGATGCCGCGCAATTGCACCTGTCCACTGCGCTCGATCATGTGGCGGGCGACTATATGGGCGAACACTGGCTCGCCACCTTCGCGACGCTCGCCCTCGAAGCGTGACAAACGCATGAAACAGGTGGGGCGCACCGCTCGCGCGTGCGCCCCACGCCGCTTTCCAGACTGAAGATTTCCGCGCGCGCGGTCGATATAACTGGCTGAAGCCCCGAGCCGCCGCCGGAATCCGCAGTGCATCGCGCACTGCCTTGGCCGTCTCGGGACGTCGAACCCACTCAGGTCTGGAAGGTATGCAAGTAGAGAAATTCATGACGAGCCGTGTCGTCACCGTCGGTTTCGACGACACGCTCGCTACGGTGCGCGAGATCTTCGCGCAGGCGAGCTTTCATCATCTGCTCGTGATCGAAGAGGGCAAGCTGCAAGGCGTCGTCTCCGACCGCGACCTGCTGCGCGCAATCAGCCCGTTCATCGACAGCGTCGTTGAATCCGAGCGCGACCTCGGCACGCTCAAGAAACGCGTGCACCAGATCATGAGCCGCAAGCCGATTACGCTGCGGCCCGAGTCGAGCCTGTCCGAAGCGGTGGCCCTCTTTCTCGCCAACAAGATTTCGTGCATTCCCATCGTCGATGCCGAATTCCGGCCCGTGGGCATCGTGAGTTGGCGCGACGTGCTGCGCTATCTCGTGCCGATGGATGAGAGCGAGGCGAGCGTGGACGAAGAAAGCGCGTGATGCGCCTGGGTCCCACACATCGGCCCCCATTACGGACTATTGCTAACGGTCGTACTTCTTTGCGGCGAACCATAAAGTTCGCAACCTCTCCTGCCGTTGTTATGTACTGGACGCTTAAACAGCCTGAACGACCGGGCTGCACTGGGTAAGCGCGCCGGAACATTCGATGAAAAACGACTGGGAAACGCGTGGCCGCCAGTGCCGCGCACCCCAGGGAGAGAGACCAGGAATGCTTCACAAGCTGTCAATACGCGCCAGCCTGACCCTGATGATCGCCTTCTTCGGCGTCGTCCTGATCGGCGGGGCTGCCACAGGACTCCTGTCGATGCGAGCGGGCAACGAGTCGCTGCGCACGATGTACACCGTCGATACGCCGGCCGTAGCCGACCTCGAAGGCAGCGCCGGCCAGTTGCTGCGTCTGCGCCTCGCGCTCGCCACCAACGCCTCGCTTTCCGAACTCGGCGACCACGACGCCGCCGACGCGGTGCTCAAGCGCTTCGACCAGTACCTGAAGAACTCGAACGAGCGTCTGGACCACTATCTGTCGATTGCGAGCGGCGAAGGCGAGGCGCAGGACCTGATCGCCGACATGCAGGCCAAGCGCAACAGCTTCCTGCACGACGGCGTCGATCCGGCGCTGGCGGCGCTCAAGGCCGGCGACAAGACCGCGTTCCAGGAATTGCAGGGCCACAAGCTGCCGACGCTCTACAGCAACTACGAAAAGGCGATGCTCGTGCTGGAGAAGCGCCAGATCGACCTCGGCGCGCAGCGCTACCAGGAAGCGCAGGACCGCTTCAATGCGGTGAGCATCGCTGTGGCCGTGGGCATGCTGCTCTCGTTGCTGTGCGCATGGATTGGCCGCGCCGCGCTCATGCGCGCGATCGTGCATCCCGTCGACGCCGCGATCGCGCAGTTCCAGCGCATCGCCGCCGGCGATCTGAGCGGAACGGTCGAGGCGACGAGCAACAACGAAATGGGCCGCCTGCAGGCCGCCTTGCGCCAGATGCAGGATGCGCTCATCAAGACGGTCAGCAGCGTGCGCGAAGGCGCGCAGTCGATCGACAAGGGTGTGAGCGAGATTGCCGCGGGCAACACGGATCTTTCGCAGCGCACCGAGGAGCAGGCCGCCTCGCTCGAGCAAACGGCCGCCAGCATCGAGGAACTGACCTCCACCGTCAAGCAGACCGCCGAAAACGCACGCCAGGCCAGCACGCTCGCCGAGGGCGCGTCCGGTCTCGCCGCGCAAGGCGGTGCGCTGTCGCGCGAAGTGGTCGGCACGATGCAGGACATCGTGGGCGACTCGCGGCGCGTGGGCGAGATCGTCGGCGTGATCGAGGCCATTGCGTTCCAGACCAACATTCTCGCGCTCAACGCGGCCGTGGAAGCGGCGCGCGCGGGCGAGGAAGGGCGCGGCTTCGCGGTGGTGGCGAGCGAAGTGCGCTCGCTCGCGCAGCGCAGCGCGGCGGCGGCCAAGGAGATCAAGGAGCTGATCGAATCGTCGACATCGCGCGTGGAAACCGGCGCGGGCCTCGTCGAGCGCTCGGGCTCGACGATGAGCGAGATTGTCGAAGCGATTGCGCGCGTGAGTGCGATCATGAACGAGATCGCATCGGCGGCGGCGGAGCAGAGCACGGGCATCGATCAGGTCAACGTCGCCGTGGGACAGATGGACCTCGTGACCCAGCAGAACGCGGCACTCGTTGAGCAGGCAACGGCTGCGGCATCGTCGCTCGAAAACGAAGCGCACCGGCTGAACGCCGCGGTATCGGTGTTCCGCACCGGTCGCGCAGGCTAACACGCACAAACACGCACAAACGCGCACGCTGCATGGTGTGATTCGCCGGTATAGTCGTGCCTTGACGACTGCGGACCCCGGACACCATGCAGCTTCTCGATCACGTTTCGATCGGCGTTCCCGATCTCGATGCCGCGCGCCCCTTTTACGATGCGATCATGAACGCGCTGGGCGCGGTCAAGGTCTACGACCGCCCTGGCGCACTCGGCTACGGCGAGCGTTGCGACGCCGCCGAAACGCAATCGTCGTATCTTTCCGTCTATCTGGATGCCGGCACCATCGGGCCGAACAAGTGCCACTGGTGCTTCAAGGCCGCTTCGCGCGCGCAGGTCGATGCATTCCATGCGGCCGGTTGCGCGACGGGTGGCCGCCCGGACGGCGAGCCGGGCTTGCGGCCACACTATCACGCCGACTATTACGCCGCCTTTCTTGTCGATCCGGCTGGCAACCGCGTGGAGGCGGTGTGCCATTTGCCGCCCGCTTGACGTTTCGTAACGCGCCCGGCGCGCAAATCCACTGCCATCAAAACTTCGCAATCCTTCTCGATGCAGGGTTGAGCCAGCGCGAGGCGAGGCCGCATTGCGGTTGCCAAATGCCCTTCCAGGCGCCGATCATCTACGGAGCGGCGTAAATACGATTCGTGGGAGAAGGGCAAATGTCAGGCACGGGAAAATACTGGTTTCGAGCCAAACGCTATGGCTGGGGGTGGGGACTTCCGCTCACCTGGCAGGGTTGGGCAGCGCTAGCCCTGTATGTGCTGTCGATCTGTTTGATCGCTGTTTTTTTCGAACCGCACGGGCATGCGTTCGAATTCGCGGGGCTCGTCATACTCGCCACGCTCGCGCTTTGCGCCGTGTGCTGGCTCAAGGGCGAGCCGCCTCGCTGGCGGTGGGGCAAGGAGCGCTAACGCGCTGCCCACATTGTGCTGAAGGGGAAAACCATGGCACGAGCACGGCAAACTGGCAGCCCCGCGCTGCTGGGCACATGGAAGCTGCAAGCTTTTACGACCGAAGACCTGGCCACCGGAGAAAAGACCGAGTTGTTCGGCTCACATCCAGGCGGCTATCTCAACTACAGCGCCGACCAGCGTATGTACGCGATTGTGGTCGAGGCGAACCGCAACGCGCCCGCCGACCTCGTGCCAACCGACGCCGAGCGCATCGCGCTTTTCAACGGCTTGTGCGCCTATGCGGGGACGTGGAGCGTCGAGGGCGACCTGGTGAGTCATCACGTCGACACTTCGTGGAATGAATCATGGACGGGGACGATTCAGTTGCGCCGTTTCCGAATCGACGGCAAGAACCTGTACATCGCGACGCTGCCCGCCCGCAACCCGGTGACGGGCAAGGAATGCATTTCCGAGCTGGCGTGGGTGAAGGTCGAATAGACCGCGCGTTCAACTGTCGTAAACGTGAAGACAGCAATCGGCGTCGCGAGGCATGCGCGAGGTGCTGCGCGTAGCGTCCGCAGCCGCGCGGGGAAGCGCATTTTCTTGCCGCTTCGCACCATGAAAGCTGCACGTTACCTGTCATCGTTTGTACCGATTGAGCGCGCAAAGGCTGGTGATACTGTTGTGGGCGCATTCTTCAAAGCTGCAATGCAGCGGGCAGATGTTCCTCAACGATCCTGGCGAATCGGAGATGCAATGTCCAATAACGGCGTGTGGCGAAACCTTCATCGCGTAGCGGCGACGGGTATGGTGGCAGCAGGGCTCGGCCTCGCGGCCGGCGCGCATGCCGCGGGGGACCCGATCAAGATCGGCGTGATCAGTGAGGAGTCCGCAGTGGCGGGCGCCTCGATCAGCAAGGCAGCGCAACTCGCCGCGGACGAAATCAATGCGAGCGGCGGCGTGGATGGCCGCCCGATCCAGATCGTCGCGTATGACGATCATTCGTCGGCCTCGGACGGCGTGCGCGCATTCCAGCGCGCGGCGACCCAGGATAAGGTGGTCGCCGTGATCGGCAGCTATATCAGCGAAGTGGCGCTCGCCATGGAGCCGTGGTCGGCGCGGCTGAAAATGCCCTTTATTACGCCAGGCGCCGCGAGCAACGATATTTCGAAGCACGTTCACGACGACTACGACAACTACAAGTACACGTTCCACGGCTGGATGACGTCGGCGTTCATTGCGCAGTCGATCTGCGACTTCTCGCACGATATTCTCGTCGGCCAGTTCAAGATGAAGTCGACGGTCGTGATGAGCGAGGACGCGGCGTGGACCAAGCCGCTCGACGAGCGCTTCATGGAATGTCTGCCCAAGGCCGGTCTCCAGGTGCTCGATCATATCCGCTTCAATCCGGATACTTCGGACTTCACACCAATCTTTAACCAGATCGAGGCCAAGCACCCCGATACGATCACCACGGGCATCAGCCATGTGGGCGTGCAGCCAACGGTGCAATGGCACGACCAGCAGGTGCCGATCCCGATGTCGGGTCAAAGCTCGCAGGCCACGACCACGAGCTTCTGGAAGGACACGAACGGCGCGACCGAAGGGGTGATTACGGCTTCCGCCGCGGCGCCGGGCGTGGCAATCACGCCGAAGACGGTGCCTTTCGCGGATGCGTATCAGAAGAAGTTCGGCGTATCGCCTGCGTATTGCGGCTTCTCGACGTATGACCTCGTCTACATCATTGCGGATGCGATCAAGCGCAACAAGGGCTCGACCGACCCGGACCAGATGGTGGCCGCGCTCGAGAAAACCGACTACGTCGGCACGATCGGGCGTTGGCAGTTCTACGGCAAGAACGACCAGTTCACGCACGCGCTCAAATACGGCCCGGGCTATATCACCGGCATCAACCTGCAGTGGCAGGACGGCAAGCAGATCGCGATCTGGCCGAAGTCCGTTGCGAACGGCAAGGTCAAGTTCCCGACTTTCATCAAGATCCAGCAGGCCAGCGCGAACTAGCTTCGTAGTGCGTCGCGCGGCGCGGCCCAGGCGTCGGGCCGCGCCGCGCATCCAGCGACACGCCAACCCACCTGAAAGGCCGGTCATGCTGCTCTTGCAGATTCTCATCGACGGCTTTGCCATCAGCTCGCTCTACGCGCTCGGCGCCATCGGCTTTACGCTGATATTCGGCGTCTCCGGCATATTGAATCTCGCGCACGGCGGCGTGATGCTCGTCGCGGCGCTGATGGGCTGGATGCTGGCGGGAGAAGCCGGCCTCGGCACCTACCTCGGCACGCTGCTCGGCGTGGTCGCCGGGCTCATCGCGGCCTACATCACCTACCTGATGGTGGTGCGGCCCATTCAGCGCTCCGCCGCCATTCCGAACGAAGAGAAGGAAATCTTCGTGCTCACCGGCACGCTGCTGTGGGGCATCATGATCCAGCAGGGCATGGCGTGGCTCTTCACCGACAACCCGGTGACGATGCGCCCGCTCATTAGCGGCGTGGCGATGATCGGCAGCGTGCGGGTGCCGTTCAACGAGATCATGATCGCCGTGGTCTGCTGGGCGGCGATCGGCCTGTTATGGCTGTTCGTGAACCGCACGCGCGCGGGCAAGGCGCTGCTCGCGGCCTCGATGAATCCACGCGGCCTCACGCTGCTCGGCTTCGAACTCTCGCGCATCTATCTGCTCGCGTGGACGATCTACGGCGTGCTGGCCGGCATTGCAGGCGTGCTGCTCGCGTCGTTCCTCGGCGTGAGCACGAACAACGCCGGGCAGCTCACGGCCAGCGCGTTTTCCATCGTCGTGCTGGGCGGTCTGGGCAGTGTTTCCGGGTCGTTGATGGCCGCGTATGTCGTGGGCTATCTGGAGACCGTCACCGCGTATCTCGTGGCGCCGACGCTGCGGCCGCTGCCCGCGCTGCTGCTGCTGGTGCTCGTCGTGTATGTTCGGCCCCAGGGTTTCCTGGGCCGCCGCTAACCGAACGCAGGGAGCCTCGACATGTCCGGTCTTCTTCGTTCGCGTGGGGTATGGGTGGCCGTGTTGCTCGCCGTCGCGGCGGCCACGCTGCCGTGGTGGATGTCGGGCTATATCCTCGGCGTGCTCACGGTCGCGTTTTACTTCGGCGTGTTCGCGATGTCGTGGGACCTGCTGTTCGGCTTTGCCGGCGAGGTCAATTTCGGCCCCACGTTCCTGATTGGACTCGGCGCGTATTCCGCGGCGATCATCGACGCTCATTGGGGTCTGCCCATCCCCGTTTGCGTGATCGCAGGCGGCCTCGTCGCGCTGGTGGGCGGGCTGCTGCTCGCGGTGCCCGCGCTGCGGCTGCGCGGTCCGTACTTCGGTCTCGTCACGCTCGTGGCGGTGCTGCTGCTGCAGAACGCCATTGTGATCTTCGCGGGCGTGACGGGCGGCGAGATCGGCATGATGGTGCCCGACGTGATGTCCGTCGACGCCAACCACAACTACTGGATCGCGCTGGCGTTTCTGGTGGTGTGCGCGATCCTGTTGTTCGGCCTCTCGCGCTCGGCGATCGGCCTCATCTTGCAGGCAAGCGGCCAGGACGCCACCGGCGCGCAGGCGCTGGGCTTCAACGTCACGCGGCACAAGCTCGTGGCCTTTTGCATCAGCGCGGTCTTTTCGGGCGTGGCGGGCGCGATGCTGGTGTTCTATCAAGGCACCGCTTCCGTGAGCACGGTGGTGGATTTGAGCGTCGGCGTGCAGATCATCATCGCGGCGGTGCTCGGCGGCCGGCGCACGATACTCGGCGCGGTGCTCGGATCGATCTTCCTGATCGTGGCCGGCGAGTTCCTGCGCCCGCTCGGGCAGCTCAACACATTCGTCGTCGCGGCCGTTGCGCTCGCGGCGCTGCTGTTCTTTCCGGACGGCCTGCTCGGCAACCTGTTGCGTGCGAGGGAACGCCAATGAACGACACGCCGCTGCTCTCCGTACGCGGGTTGACCAAGCGCTTCGGCGGTCTTGTCGCGGTAAAGGACATTGGCTTCGATATCCAGCCCGGCGAGATACTGGGCCTGATCGGCCCCAACGGCTCCGGCAAGTCGACCGTGATGAAGCTCATCATGGGCATCGAGCGGCCCAACGCGGGCTCGGTCAAGGTGAACGGCGTGGAGATGGCCGGCTGGGCGCCGCACCGCATCGCGCGCGCGGGCGTGGGCATCGTGTTCCAGCATTCGCGGCCGCTGCATCGGCAAACGGTGCTGGAGCACATCAAGCTCGCGCTGCTTCCCGATTCGCTGGTGAAGCTCGCGGCAGAACCGCACGTGCATCAGCGCGCGAAGGAAATTGCCGCGCGCGTGGGTCTTGCCGCCGTCATGCACCGGCATCCGGCGACGCTGCCATTTGCCGATCTGCGCCGCATGGAGATGGCGAAAGCGATTGCGCGCGATCCGAAGGTCGTGCTCGTCGATGAGCCATTCGCAGGACTAACGGTTGCGGAATCGGAGGCATTCTCCGAGCTGATACGCGGCTTTCGCGCCGAGGGCCGCGCGGTGCTGCTGGTCGACCACAATGTGAAGAGCCTCGCCGCGCTCGCCGACCGCGTGCTCGCCATGTACCTGGGCGAACACGTCGCCGAAGGCACGGCCGAAGAAGTGATGCAAAACGAAACGGTGCGCCGCGTGTATCTGGGCGGCAAGCTCGAATTGCGTCAGCGGGCGAGCGTTGCGGGCGAGGCGAAGCGCTCCATCCTCGAGGTCTCGGACGTGCGCGTGCTGTACGGCAAGGCATGCGCGCTCGACGGCGTGAGCCTCCATGTTCGCGAGGGCGAGTTCGTCTCGGTGGTCGGCCTCAACGGCGCGGGCAAGACCACGCTCTTCAACGCGCTCTCGGGCCTTCTGCCGTACAAGGGGACGATCCGCTTCGACGGGCGCGACCTGAAGGGCATGAGCGGGGCGGCTGTGTCGCGCGCAGGCCTCGTGCAATGCCCGGAAACGCGCGAGCTGTTCGGCGACATGACGGTGCGCGAGAATCTCGAACTCGGCGGCTATCATCTTTCGGACGACGTGCGCAAAAAGCAGCTTGGCTGGCTCTTCGACCTCTTTCCCATTCTCAAGTCGCGCCAGGGCCAAACCGCGCGCACGCTCTCGGGCGGCGAGCAGCAAATGCTGGCCATTGCGCGTGCGCTCATGCCGCAGCCCAAACTGCTGATTCTCGACGAGCCGACGCTCGGGCTCGCGCCCGTGATCCTCGAACAGTTGTCGAAGGCGCTCGATGCGCTGCAACAGTCCACGCCCATCACCGTATTGTTAGGCGAGCAGAACGTTCGCTTCGCGCTGCCGCACGCGGACCGCGTGTATGTGCTGGAGCATGCGCGCATCATCTGGGAGGGCAGCGCTTCGCGTTTCGAAACGGAGATGGGCCGCGGTTTTCTCGAAGCCGTGCCCACGAGCGATCCTCATGCACTGACCTCGGGCGCTACGCGGTAACCCCCACGCATCGCGCCGTCTTCACGCCTGAGTTTCAACCTCCGCTTCGGGCACGGCCTCGGCGCTCTGAGGCTCGACTACCTTCACATCGTGCAGCCACCGTGTGGCCTTGGCGATGGCGCGGGACAACCGCGCCACTTCGTTGAGCTGCTCGATCACGTCGTTGGCGAAGCGGAAAATGAACGCCGCGCCCTCGTCGCGCAACTGCAGCGCGGACATGATGCGTTGCCGCGCCGAGTCGGACAGTGCTTCGATTTCCGGCTTGGCGTTGACGATGCGCGTCACGACGTCCGCCTCGGGGTGGGCGATCATCTGCACGGCCAGCGTGAAATGCTCGATGACGGACCGGCCGAATTGCAGCAGCTCGGCGTTGGTCGCCAACGCGCTCACGTCTGCGCTTTGCGCGGCGCGCCTTTGGCTCAGCGCGAGCATGCTCGTCGTGGCTACTTCGCGGATGGCGTCGAGGCACGTCGCAATGCGCGCGAGATCCACCAGCTGGCGGCCCTCGTCGTCGCTCTGCACAGCGTCGGAGAGCTTGCCGATATAGGTGAGAATCGCAGTGGCAAGCGAATCTGCCGCCTTGTCCTCGGTTGCCACAGTGGAAAGCGCCTGCGAGGAGCTTTCGACCAGGAGTTCGGCGCTTTGCTTGACCAGAAGCTGCACGAGCTTGCCGAGCGAAGCCAGTTCGAGTTGCACACGGGCAATCGCGAGCGCCGGCATTTCAACCAGCGTTTCATCGAGGTAACGCGGCACGCCGGGGTCCTGCCAAGCTTCGCGGCGCGCGGGGGCGAGGCGCTCGGCGAGCTTCGCAATGGGCCCGGTGAACCAGAGCAGCACGAAGGTGCTGAACACACTGAACACCGTGTGCGCGTTGGCCGCCTGACGCGGCGTTTCCGCCGCGAGGCGCGCAGCGCCGCTCAGTTCGGGCGCGGAGGGCGAGATCATGCGGATGAAATCGGCGAACTGTGGAATCGCAAAGGCGAAGAACAGCACGCCAAGCACGTTGAAGAGCAGGTGAACGATACCGACTTGTGCCGCCTCCGCCGACTTGCCGATCGAGGCGAGCAACGCGGTGCCGCAGGTGCCTACGTTGGCGCCGAGTATCAGTGCAATGCCTGATTCGAGCGGAATCAGCCCCTGGCTGCCGAGCGCGATGACGATGGCGAGCGTGGCCGCGGAGCTTTGCACGATGGCCGTGAACACCGCGCCGATCACGATGCCGACGAGCGGACTGCGCATGTTTTGCATCGCGTCGATGAACGGCTGGTAATCGCGCAAGGGCCGCGTGGCGTTGCCCATCATCTCGATGCCGAGGAACAGCAAGCCGAGGCCGAGCAGCGCGCCACCTATCTCGCGCAGCGTATCGCGTTTCGCAAAGCCGTAGAGCAGGAAGCCGCCGGCGAGCATGAACGGCACGAGCGCGGAGATATTGAACGCAATGATCTGCGCGGTGAGCGTCGAGCCGATGTTGGCGCCCATGATCATTGGAATGGACTGCCGCAGCGTCATGAGCCGCGCGGAAACGAAGCCCACCAGCAGCACCGTGGTGATGGTCGACGAATTGAGCAGCGCCGTAATGCCCGCGCCTGCAAGCACGCCGCGAAAGCGGTTGGCGGTGAGCGAGCCCAGCAGCGATTGCAGGCGCGCGCCGGCAAGCGTCTTGAGCGCCCCCGTCATGAGGTCCAGCCCGAACAGGAACAGGGCCAGGCCGCCAACCAGCAGACCAATCACCTCGACCAGATTCAGATGTGCACCAGGCAGCATGGCAATGAGCCCTCGCTCTCGAGTCGGGACGAAACGATTCTACGCATCATGGTACTGCCTTGTGGCCGCGCCGCGCGGTGGCGGGCTCACGGAGCGCTTGAGCGACGGTATCGAGCGAATGACGAGCTTCTCGATCTCCACCACGAGGAAGAACAGGATCGCGCCCGCCACGAGCCAGAGCCAGGCCGGCAGCGGCAGGGACTCGGTTTCGAAGATGGCATGAAACGGCAGCGTGTAGGTGAACAGGATCTGCAGCACGGCGACCGCGCCAATGCCGTACCAGAGATACGCATTGCCCATGTGCGCGCGCACCGATAGCGCCGAGTTGATCAGCGAGCGGCTGTTGAGCAGATAGAAGACCTGTCCCATCGTAATGGCGTTGACAGCGGCCGTGCGCGCCATGAAGTCCGACGCGCCTTGCGACTTCATCCAGAAGAATGCCGCGAGCGTGTAGAGCACGAGCGCGGCACCGACAAAGAGAATGCGCCACACGCCGAACGGTGTGACGATAGGCCGGTCGATCGAACGCGGCGGGCGCTGCATCACGTCGTCCTCGTGCGGCTCGAAGGAAATGACGAGGCCGAGCGCGACGGAGGTGACCATGTTCACCCACAGCACCTGCGGCGCGGTGATCGGCAGCGTGAAGCCGAACAGGATCGCGATGGCGATCACCGCGCCCTGGGCGATATTCGTTGGCAGCATGAAGAGCATAGCCTTTTCGATGTTGTTGTAGACCGTGCGCCCTTCCTTCACCGCCGCGGAGATCGAGGCGAAATTGTCGTCGGCGAGGATCATGCCCGCCGCTTCCTTCGTCACCTCCGTGCCCTTGATGCCCATGGCCACGCCGATATCGGCCTTCTTGAGCGCGGGTGCGTCGTTGACGCCGTCGCCCGTCATGGCGACCACCTGGCGGTTGGCCTGGATCGCCTTCACGAGCCGCAGCTTGTGCTCGGGGCTCGCGCGCGCGAACACATCCACGTCGCGCACGCATTCCTGCAGCGCCGCGTCGTTCATCGCCTCGATCTCGGTGCCGGCCACGGCTGTCTTGCCGTCGCCGATGCCGAGCATGCCCGCGATCGCGGCGGCCGTGACCTTGTGATCGCCCGTGATCATCGTCACGCGGATGCCGCCGCCGTGGCATTCGCGCACGGCGTCGATCGCCTCCTTGCGCGGCGGGTCCATGAGGCCCACGAGGCCGAGCAGCACGAGCGTCTTCGGCAGGTCCTGCGGGCCGAGGTTGCCCACTTCGAGGCCGGGGTCGGGCAGCCATGCCAACGCCAGCACGCGTTCACCCTGCGAGGCGAGCCGTTCGCCTTCACGCGCGAAGCGCTCGCGGTCGAGCGGTGCGGGGCCGCTGGCCGTTTGCTGGCGGTCGCAGTTCTCGATGATCACTTCCGGCGCGCCCTTCACGAGCAGCATCTCGCCTTGCGCCGACCGGTTCAGCGTGGCCATGAACTTGTGCTCGGACTCGAACGGAATGCCGTCGATGCGCGGCGCCGCGGCCGCTTCCGCACTGCGATCCATGCCGAGCTTGCCGGCGAACGGATAGAGCGCGCCCTCGGTCGGGTCGCCTTCCACTTTCCATTTGCCGTCTTCCTCGAAGAGCCCGGCGTCGTTACACAGGATCGATACGCGGCCCATGAGCGTGAGGACTTCCGGCGGCGCGGCGCCGAGCGCCTTGCCGCCTGCGCGGACTTCGCCTTCGGGGGCATAGCCGTCGCCGGTCACTTCGTAGGGCGCGTCCGCCGTCACGACCGACGTCACCATCATCTCCATGAGGGTGAGCGTGCCGGTTTTATCCGAGCAGATGCGCGAGACGGAGCCAAGCGTCTCCACGGCGGGCAGGCGGCGGATGATGGCGTTGCGCTTCGCCATGCGCTGCACGCCAATCGCGAGCGTGATGGTGATGAGCGCGGGCAGGCCCTCGGGGATCACCGACACCGCAATGCCCACCACCGCCTGGAACAACTGGATGAAGGTCATGTGGCCGAGCCAGTGGCCCCATGCGAAGAGCAGCACGCTGAGGATGCCGATGGCGATCGTGATGACGTATCCAAACTTCTTGATCTGGCGAAGGAGCGGCGTTTCCAGCGCGCTGACCTCGGCGAGCATCTGATTGATGCGGCCAAGTTCCGTCTGGCTGCCCGTAGCGACGACGATGCCGGTCGCACGGCCCGAGAGGACCATCGTGCCGGAGAACGCCATGTTTTCGCGGTCGCCGACCGTAGCCTGGGCCGGCACCGCGCCAGTGTTCTTTTCGGCAGGCACCGATTCGCCCGTGAGCGCGGCCTCTTCGGTGCGAAGGTTCCTCGCTTCGACGAGGCGAATGTCCGCGGGGATCTTGTCGCCCGATTCCAGCAACACGATGTCGCCGGGCACGACCTCGTCGGCGGGGATCAGGCGCACTTCGCCCGCGCGCAGCACGCGCGCTTCAGCGGAAAGCATGTTGCGAATCGAGTCGAGCGCTTTCTCGGCGCGCCCTTCCTGCAGGAAACCGAGCATCGAATTGAGGATGACCACCGCGAAGATGATCGAGGCGTCGAGCCACAGGCTCAGCATCAGCTTGATGAAGCCGGCCGCGAGCAGCACGTAGATGAGCACGTTGTTGAACTGTGCGAGGAACCGCACGAGTGGGCCGCTTTTCTTCCCCTGGGGCAGCACGTTCGGCCCATACGTACCGAGGCGCTTTGCGGCGTCCGCCCCATCGAGCCCTTGCGACGGATTCACGCCCAGTTGGCGCTCGATCTCATCGGAAGGCATGGCGTGCCACTGCGCCGCGCCTGCGCTTGCGCCTTTTGCCGCACTCTCGGCAGAACTCATCTTCGCCCCCTGGTTGCACAGAGAATCAACGCAATAGTAAGTTTTTTTCGCGGCAGGCACGCGCAACCTGGTGCGCGCAACTTCTGGTTGAGCCAGCCGGTGCGGGATGTATGGCAACATCTTCCTGCCACGACCCGCCCGAGTCATTCCATGCGCATCACGCCTCTGCCTCCGCTGCCCTGCCTCGTCGCGTTCGAAGCCGCCGTGCGCCACGCCAGCTTCACGCGCGCGGCCGCCGAACTGCACCTCACGCAAAGCGCGATCAGCCGCCAGATCCAGCAGCTCGAAGAATTTCTCGGCCGCTCGTTGTTCGTGCGCGAGCACCGTTCGCTGCGGCTCACGATCGCGGGCGAGCAATATGCGGCCCAGGTGCACCGGCTCCTCACGCAATGCGCCGAAGCCACCTTCGACGTGATGAAGCACTACGGCGAGCTCGAACTGACGATTGCCTGCTCGTCGGGTGTGGCGGTGCTGTGGCTCACGCCGCGCCTGCCGGCATTTCGCGAGGCGTATCCCAACATCAAGCTGCGCCTGATCGTGCGCGACGGGCTCGCCTCGATGTCGCCCGCGGAGTTCGACGTAGGCGTGTATTACGTGCGCCAGCAGGCGCCCGCGCATTTCACCGCGCGCCGCCTCTTCAACGAAGAGGTGTTTCCCGTTTGCTCGCCGGGCTATCTCGCGGGCCGCACGCTTGCGCCAGCCGACCTCGCGAACGAAATGCTGCTGCTCCTCGAAGACGGCCAGCGCCAATGGATGTCGTGGGCCGAATGGTTCGACATGAACGGCGTGGCGATGCCGAAAACACCGCAGGGCATGACGATCAATCACTATCCGCAGCTCGTGCAACTGGCCATCCTCGGCCAGGGCGTGGCGCTCGGCTGGCGCTACATGATCGACGCGTGCATTGAAGGCGGCTTGCTCGTGCGCGTAGGCGAGAGTTCGGCCAGCCACGGCGGGGGCTATTACGTGATCTCGCCCAACGACCGCGCGCAGAACCAGGCGGCGCGTTTGTTTGCGCGCTGGCTGTTCGAGCAGGCGCAGGCGCAGACGGCGATGTAAGCCGCGTTCAGGCACCTCGCATGCGCCAGGCGCATGCATGCATGCGAATCTTTCGTTTCAGAAATTAATCGGGCTGTCATTAGCATGAGGGGCATGTTGGGGCTCCGGGCGCGTAGCGGTTGGCGCGCAGCTACGATTAATCTGACAAGGAAGAGACCATGCAAGGAACGCTTTCACCTCGCGTCGCGCATGACGCCGTCACGACAACCACGCAGCAGCGCCGCCGCGCGATCATCGCGACGGTATTGGGCAACGGCCTCGAGTGGTTCGACTTCACGGTGTACAGCTTCTTCGCTGTCATCATCGCGAAGCTGTTCTTTCCGACTGGCAACGAGCTGACCTCGGTGCTGCTCACGGTGGCGACCTTCGGCGTGGGCTTTTTCATGCGGCCTGTGGGCGGCATCGTGCTCGGCATTTACGCCGACAAGGTGGGCCGCAAGGCAGCGCTCTCACTCACGATCTTGCTGATGGCGTTCGGCACCGCGCTCATCGGACTTGCGCCGACCTACGAGCAAGCCGGCATCGCCGCGCCTCTGCTGATCGTGCTTGCGCGGCTGCTGCAGGGATTCTCCGCAGGCGGCGAGATGGGCGGGGCCACGGCGTTTCTCACCGAGTACGCGCCGCCGGGCAAGCGTGCCTACTATTCGAGCTGGATCCAGTCGAGCATCGGCTTTGCCGTGCTGCTGGGCGCGGCGACGGGCACCTTCGTGACCTCGTCGCTCGACGCGCAATCGCTGCATAGCTGGGGCTGGCGCCTGCCGTTCCTGATCGGCATTCTCGTGGGGCCGGTGGGTTACTACATCCGCAGCCATATCGACGAAACGCCCGCATTCAGCGCCGTGGAAGCGCAGGCGAAAGACAATTCACCGCTCAAGGAAGTGTTCGAACGCTACCCGCGCGAGACCTTCGCGAGCTTTTCCATGGTCATTCTCTGGACGGTCTGCACCTACGTGCTGCTGTTCTACATGCCGACCTATTCGGTACGCACGCTGCATCTGCCGCAGTCGACGGGCTTTGCCGCGGGCATGGTGGGCGGCCTGATGATCATGTGCTGCTCGCCGCTTGTGGGCAAGCTGGCGGATGCGTGGGGCCGGCGCGTGTTCCTGAGCGGTGCCGCATTCCTGATTCTCGTGCTGGCATGGCCCATGTTCACGTGGATCAACCACGCGCCGGGCTTCGCTTCGCTCATCGTGTTTCAGGCCGTGTTCGGCGTTCTGATCGCTGCCTACACCGGGCCGATTCTCGCAGCCTTCTCGGAACTGTTCCCGACCAAGGTGCTCTCGACCGGCCTTTCGGTGGCCTACAACTTCGCGGTCACGATCTTCGGCGGCTTCGCGCCGTTCCTGATCACGTGGCTCATCGCCCGCACGGGCAGCAACATGGCGCCCGCGCTCTATGTGATCGTCGCGGCCGCGATCAGCCTGGTCGGCACCTTCTTCGTGAAGGACATGCGGCGCGCGCACTGAACGACTCTATAAGGAATACAGACTATGGCCATCACTGTTCTTAAAGGCGGCAATGTACTCGATCTCGAACGCGGCGTGCTGCTCGAACATCACCACGTGGTGATCGAAGACGAGCGCATCGTGGAAGTGACCGATCGCCCCATCGATCTACCGAATGCAAACGTGGTGAATGTGCGCGGCAAGACGGTCATGCCGGGCTTTATCGACTGTCACGTGCACGTGCTCGCCTCGAACGCGAATCTCGGCGCGAACGCCATGCAGCCCAATATTCTTGCGGCCATCCGCTCGCTGCCCATTCTCGACGCCATGCTCTCGCGCGGCTTCACGAGCGTGCGCGATGCCGGCGGCGCGGACTGGAGCCTGATGCAGGCGGTGGAAACAGGTCTCGTGCGCGGGCCGCGCATTTTCCCTTCGGGCAAGGCGCTTTCGCAAACGGGCGGTCACGGCGATTTCCGTCCACGCGGCGACTTGCTCGAACCGTGCTCGTGCTGCTTCCGCACGGGCGCGATTGCGCGCGTGGTGGATGGCGTGGATGCCGTGCGCCTCGCCGTGCGCGAGGAGATCCAGAAGGGCGCCACGCAGATCAAGATCATGGCGTCGGGCGGCGTGGCATCGCCTACGGACCCCATCAACAATACGCAGTACTCCGAAGATGAAATTCGCGCCATTGTGGCGGAAGCCGAAGCGGCGAATACGTATGTGATGGCGCATGCGTACACGGGACGTGCGATTGCACGTGCCGTGCGCTGCGGCGTGCGCACGATCGAGCACGGCAATCTCGTGGACGAAGCGGCAGCGCAGGTGATGCATGAGTTCGGCGCTTTCGTGGTGCCGACGCTCGTTACCTACGACGCGCTGGCCACACATGGCGCGCAGTTCGGAATGCCGCCGGATTCGGTGGCGAAGGTGGCTTCCGTGCAGCAGAAGGGGCGCGAATCGCTGGAGATCTACGCGAAGGCCGGCGTGCAGATGGGCTTCGGCTCCGACCTGCTCGGCGAGATGCACGCGTTCCAGACCGGCGAGTTCCGCATTCGCGCGGAGGTGCTCGGCAATCTGGAGGCGCTGCGCTCGGCTACGAGCGTGGCGGCGGAGATCGTGAACATGAAGGGCGAACTGGGCGTGATCGCGTCGGGCGCCATTGCCGATGTGGTGGTGCTCGACGGGAATCCGCTCGACGACATTGGCGTGGTGGCCGGTGAGGGCGAGCGAATCGACTATGTGCTGCAGCGAGGGAAGATTGTGAAGGCGCGGGTGGAGGGGTGATGCCGCGCCAGGCATGATTCACGTTGTCGCGAAAGCGGGTCGATCTGACTCATAGTCCACACACCTGTCCAAAGCGCTGATGGCCGAGGCGGCGTCAGTTGCAGCCGTGGCTGTTCGCGCTCCGGTAACAGGTGGTCCCGCCAGGGCCGTGAACCACGCCTTTGCCATTCATCGTCATCGCTTCGCCGCCGCGATTGGTCTGGGTGGTTCGCCCCCCATTCTGATTCGTCTGGGAGGTCCAGGCCGTGCCGGTGTTCCGGTTATAGCCGCCCGCGGCCTGCCCGTTGCCGCATACGGTTTGACCTCGGGAGTTCGTCGCGCACTCGGCAAATGCGTTTGAGGTCACGACCAGGCACTCCAGTATCACCAAATCCTTCATGACTGTCTCCTGAGGGGCGCGCCAGACGACGATCTGCGCGTCCCGATTCAATCCTTATCAGGGTGACAGCCCCATCCGCTGCAAGCCGCCGTCTATCAGTCTGGGCGCTTTAGCGTCGCACACGCCAATGCGAAAAAGCGCTACTCGTGAGTGTATGTAGCCGGTTCGCGCGACCTTGGACGGCTCGAATTCGCACGTGATCAACCGGCCATGTGCGTTCCTCGGGTCACAGTGCGGCCATTGCGGCAATGGCCGCCGGTGGGAGGGCGTCGGCTTCTTCGGACAGCCGAGCCAGCAACGGCGCGAGTTGAGGCGAAGCCAACCTGTTCGTGCAAGTCGCCTTTGGCAACGGCTGGAACGAGTCGCGATTGTATAGTATGACGAAATATTAGAGAATGAACCGTTCCAGCTTTTCAATTACGCTATTCAGTTGTCAAACGTCCCGCGAAATTCAGGTGCGGCGTCCACGCGAGTATTCATCTCGAACATCACGCCGCCCGGCGCGCGGCAGAAGAATCGCGACCCGCGGCCATTGTTGAAGATGCCGGTCTCCATATGGACGCCCTCTGCCGCGAAGCGCTCATACAGGTCGCGCACGGCGTCGAGGCTCGGCAATTCGAAGCCCACATGGAAGTTCTCGGGCCACGCCGGCGCGTCGCCGCTTGCGTGGTCGATCACCACGTCGTAGCCGGGGCGTTTGAGGATAAACGACCGGTCCCACGTGCCCGCTACGGTGAATCCCAGATGGCGTTCGAAGAAGGCCGCCGTTGCGGCAGTATCGGAAGAGGGGAAGCTCAGGTGATTGAGCTTCATGGCTTGAATCGCGTCATTCATCGTCGGTCTCTCATGGTGTGGCGGCGGCCCTGTGCCGTTATCGCCTGAGGACTTCAGAATATAAGCAAATGCTCACATTCGGCTACTCGCATTGGGCGTGCGCGCGCCATGCTCGCAAAACCCCCACGCCATGGCCGAATCAACGATGAAAGCGAGCAGCCGAAGCGCCGCGTACTCGCATTCAGCGGCGGACGAGCGCCACTGCGTAGACGCACGGGCCGTTGCCCGGATTGAAGAACGTGCAGGCGGCAGGCGGCCCGAGCTGCAGGCAGTCGCCCGCTTCGAGCGTATGAACCTGCTCGCCTTCCTCGAATACGAGCGTGCCGCTGCGC
This sequence comes from Paraburkholderia acidiphila, assembly GCF_009789655.1. GTDB lineage: Bacteria > Pseudomonadota > Gammaproteobacteria > Burkholderiales > Burkholderiaceae > Paraburkholderia > Paraburkholderia acidiphila. The sequence continues at coordinate 114,721 of NZ_CP046911.1, read as the reverse complement.
ACCCAGATCTGCTGATGCTGGAACGTAAACGCCGATGCTGGATACGCAACACGAACCCCGCCCGGCAACTCGATTTCCACGAGTTCGAGCATGCCGCCGTTGCGCGGCGAGACGGCTCGGCGCGTATAGCCGGTTTCGGGGTCTTGCCAGATCTGCTGATCGGCGGCGCGGCTCAAACGCTCGCCCGTTTGCTCGGCGAGCGCGAGCAGCATGGAGAGCTGCAGGCCGAATGCGCCCGAAAGCCGGCCGAGCACGGTCGCCGTGGGGCTCGCCTCGCCGCGCTCGATCTTGCTGATCATCGCCTTGGACACGCCCGAGCGCTCGGCCATGTCCGCGAGCGACCAGCCGCGCGATTCGCGCTCGATGCGCACGCGCGTGGAGATAGCAGAGGTGGGATCGGTGAGCGGTCGATTCATGTCTGGAAAGTCGGCGTCGGGCGCAAGCGAGACGATTATACGGGGCCAGTCGCGACGTGTTGCCTGGCAGATCGAACGGCATTCGAGTTAACCCGGATTAATTCCGGGTTTCATTAGTATCCGTTCGTCTACTATAGTAGATGGCATCGAGTGCGCCGAAAAGGAGCCGACATGCCGCGTGAAATCCGTCTGAACGCTTTCGACATGAACTGCGTGGGCCACATTCAGCAAGGCTTGTGGACGCATCCACGCGACCAGTCGAGCCGCTATACGGAGCTGCAATACTGGACCGACTACGCGAAAAAGCTCGAGCAGGGCCTTTTCGACGGCATTTTCTTCGCGGATGTCGTGGGCGTGTACGACGTCTACGGCGGCAACGCGGACGCCGCGCTGCGCGGCGCGGTGCAGGTGCCGGTGAACGATCCCACGCTCGTGATTCCGGCGATGGCCGCGGTTACGCAGCATCTGGGCTTTGGCGTGACGGCCAATCTCACCTACGAGCAGCCGTTTCTGTTCGCGCGGCGCATGTCCACGCTCGACCATCTCACGGGTGGGCGCATCGGCTGGAACATCGTGACGGGCTATCTCGACAGCGCGGCTCGCGCGATCGGCATGGATGGCCAGAACGCCCACGACGACCGCTACGATCTGGCCGACGAATACATGTCGCTCGTGTACAAGCTCTGGGAAGGCAGTTGGGACGACGATGCCGTTGTCAATGACCGTGCCGGCGGCATTTACGCGGACCCAGCGCGCGTGCGCATGATTCATCATCGCGGGCCGCAGTACAAGGTGGATGCGATGCACCTGTGCGCGCCGTCGCCGCAGCGCACGCCCGTGCTGTACCAGGCGGGATCGTCCACGCGCGGCCGGCGTTTTGCCGCGACGCACGCCGAGTGCGTGTTCATCAACGGTCAGAAGATGGAAGGCGTGAAGGAGATTGTCGGGGACATCCGGCGCCAGGCCATGCAACTCGGGCGCGCGGCCGACGACGTGAAGGTTTTTCTTGGCGCAACGCTGATCGTCGGGCGCACGGATAGCGAAGCACGCGAGAAGTTCGAAGAGTACCGGCGCTACGCGAGTTCCGAAGCGGCGCTCGCGCACGCGGCGGCGTCGCTTGGCATCGACTTCGCGCGCTACGATCTCGACGAGCCGATCGACACCGGCAAGAGCCAGGCGATCGTGTCCAACGTCGACGCCATGACGCGCAGCGCCGGGCCGCAATGGACGCGCCGCAAGCTGCTCGAACAGATGGTGCTCGGCAGCCGCCAGGCGCCATGGGTGGGTTCGGCGCAGCACCTCGCGGATACGTTGATCGAATGGAGCGAAACGGCTGGCGTGGATGGTTTCAATCTCTCGCGCACGGTGGTGCCGGAGTGCTTCGACGACGTTGTCGAACTGCTGGTGCCGGAACTGCAAACCCGCGGCGCGTACAAACGCGCGTATCGTGAGGGCACCTTGCGCGAAAAACTCTCCGGCGGCGCGCGCCTGCCGGCATCGCACACGGCGGCACGGTATCGCGGCGCGCACGCAAACGACGCATGAGCTTCAGGCACTGAATTCCCGCTACGAGGAGACCGCGGCAAGCGGGCAAGAATATGGTAGACAAATCCCTCTTTCGCGACGCCATGGCCGGTCTTGGGGCCGCCGTGAACATCGTCACCACCGACGGCGACGCCGGGCGCGCGGGCTGCACGGCGTCCGCGGTGTGCGGCGTGACGGACGAGCCGCCCACGCTGCTCGTCTGCATCAATCGCACGAGCCGCAACAACGCGATCCTGCGCGAGAACGGCCGGCTTTGCGTGAACGTGCTGGCGGCCGACCAGCGCGAGGTGGCTACGCGCTTCGCCACGAAAGACATCGACATGGACGAACGGTTCGCGCTCGCCGACTGGTATCGCCTCGAAACGGGCGCGCCGGCGTTGCGCGGCGCGGTGAGTTCGTTCGATTGCCACATCACGCGCACGACCGAGGTCGGCACGCACACGGTGTTCTTCTGCGAGATCAAGGCGGCGCGCATGGTGGGCGGGCGTGACGGGCTGATCTGGTTCGGCCGCGCGTTTCATCGCGTGCTCGCGCAGGTGCACGCGGCCGCGGCGGTCTGAGCATGGCGCACACGCCTGCTCAAGGCGCTGCCGGTTCCCGTTCTCCTGACGAAACGGGGCCGCCAGGGCAAGGCGCGGCGCAGCGCGGCAAGGCCGCGTCGCTCGCTTTGCTGCTGCTCGCGCAGGTGGCGGCGATGGGCGTGTGGTTTTCGTCGAGCACGGTGGTGGCCCTCATCAAGCAGGCGCATGCCATTGCCGCGTTCGACGAGGCTCTGCTCACGAGCGCCGTACAGTGCGGCTTCGTGGCCGGAACCATCGCGTCCGCGCTGCTTTCGCTGCCCGACCGTTACGATCTGCGCAAGCTGCTCGCAGGTTCCGCGCTCGTGGCGGCCCTCGCGACCGCCTCGCTCGCGTTCCTGCCTCCGGTTGGCGGCGCGGTCATCGTGCTGAGGTTCGTGACGGGCATGTGCATGGCAGGCGTCTATCCCGTCGGCATGCGGCTCGCGGCCACCTGGGCGAAGGGCGATCTCGGCCTCCTCGTTGGGCTGCTGGTCGGCGCGCTCACGCTCGGCTCGGCGAGCCCCCATTTGCTGGCGGCGACGGGCGGACTCGACTGGCGCACGATCTATGGCGTCGCCGCCGCGTGCGCGGCGTGCGCCGCGGTGCTGATCGGCTTTGCGGGCATCGGGCCGAATATCCGGCGCGCCACGCGCATCGACTTTGCCAAGGTCACGCAGGCGTGGCGCCAACCCGCGTTGCGGCTCGCCAATCTCGGCTACCTCGGCCACATGTGGGAGCTTTACGCCATGTGGGCGTGGCTCGCGCTGTTCCTCCAGCAAACCTTTCTCGCGCGCGGCGTGGCCAATGCCCGCACGCGCGCGGAATGGATGACCTTCAGCGTGATCGCGATCGGCGCGGCGGGCGCGTGGCTCGGCGGCGTACTGGCGGACCGCGTGGGGCGCACGGCCGTCACGGTCGGTACAATGGCGACGAGCGCAACGTGCGCGGCGCTCATGGGCTGGCTGGCTGACGCGCCGCTCGCCGTGATGATTGCGGTCGCGCTCGTGTGGGGTGTCTCGGTGATCGCCGATTCCGCGCAGTTTTCGGCGAGCGTGGCCGAACTGGCGGACGCGGACTCGGTCGGCACGCTGCTGACCGCGCAAACCTGCGCGGGTTTTTTGCTCACGCTGGTGAGCATTCACCTCGTGCCATACGCGGTGGCGTGGCTCGGATGGCGCGGCGGTTTCGGCATGCTGGCCGTGGGGCCGGCGCTAGGTTGCGTCGCGATGCTGCGATTGCGCCGTCATCCCGATGCGGTGAGGCTCGCAGGCGGGCGGCGTTGAATATCCAGCCCGCGCGGAAGATGGCGCTGCGCTACTGCTGGCACATCAGGGCGATCCCGGGCAGGAAGAAGGGTGCGAGCGGCAGCAAGAACACGAGCAGCACGAAAGGCAGCAAAAGTACCGAGCCCCAAACAAGCGCTTCGACAGCAGGCGTGCTCCCTCGAGCAAGCCGCGCGCGAATGCGGGCGATCAGCGTTGAATCACTGATGAATCGTTGCGGGCGCATGCATCTCGCCCGGCGCAATGAATTGCAGGACAGACCTCAGGATAGGCGCGCCGCGATGCCGCGCGAATCGGACGAATTCGAATCCGGGCGTGGTTCCAGCGTATCCTCAACCCGTGGATCTTTTCACGGAGCCACGGCTACGCTACCTTTGTACGGATATTCCATCTGTCTCGCGCAAGAGGAGCTTGTCACGCATGTCAGCAAGACTGAACGAATTCCAGCAGCCTATTGGCGACCCTGTCACCGGCTGGCAGCCGCGCGAGCGGCCCGCGCGCGTGACGATCGAGGGTCAGTTCTGCCGCATCGAGCCCATTGACCTCGACCGGCATGCCACCGATCTCTTCGAAGCCTACGGCGCGGCGGCCGACGGGCGCGACTGGACCTATCTGTTCGCCGAGCCGTTCACCGACTTCGCGGCGTTTCGCGAGTACCTTGCGAAAGCGGCCGCGTCGAGCGACCCGTTCCACTACGCCGTGATCGACCGCGCGAGCGGCAAGGCCGTGGGCACGTTCGCGCTCATGCGCATCGAGCCGGTGCATGGCGTGATCGAAGTGGGCAGCGTGACGTTTTCGCCGCGCCTGAAGCAAACGCCGGTTTCGACCGAGGCGCAGTACCTGCTGATGCGCTACGCGTTCGACGACCTCGGCTATCGGCGCTACGAATGGAAATGCGACAGCCTCAACGCACCTTCGCGCAAGACGGCGTTGCGTCTGGGCTTCCAGTTCGAGGGCATTTTCCGCCAGGCGATCGTGTACAAGGGCCGCAACCGCGACACCGCGTGGTTCGCCATCATCGACCAGGACTGGCCGCTCGTGAAAGCCGCGTTCGAGAAGTGGCTCTCGAAAGAGAACTTCGACGCGCACGGCAAGCAGCGCGCCTCGCTTGCCAGCTTGAGAGAACCGGCGGCGTCCTGAATGGCCGGGGCGATCCTTATCCGCGACGTCGCGCCCGCCGACCGCGACGCGTGGCTCCACCTTTGGGCCGGCTACAACGCGTTCTACGAAACGAGCGTCGCGCCGCATATCAGCGAGCGAACCTGGCAGCGCATGCTCGATGTGAACGCGCCGCTGTTTACGCGTGTCGCTGAAGTCGAAGGGAAGCTGGCGGGATTCAGCCTGTGCGTGCTGCATGAAGGCACGTGGGTCGACGCGCCCATCTGCTATCTGGAAGACCTGTTCGTCGATCCGGGCTGCCGCGGCCAGGGCGTGGGCAGACGGCTCATCGAAGACCTCATCGCACTGGCGCGTTCGCGCGCATGGTCGCGTCTTTACTGGCACACGCGCGAGGACAACCCCGCTCGCAAGCTCTACGACGAATTCGCCAAAGCCGACGATTTCGTGCGGTATCGGTTGCAGTTCTAAGCGGCTCTCTGGGTGTGAAGCGCGGGTACGCGCAAACGGTGGTCTCGCGCGAAAGTCGAACGTGGGGGCCGGCGTTCCCACGTCTCAAAGGTAATAGATAGGATTGTAACGAGTATTGTCACGATCGTTTCATCGGTATAGGATGGGTGCGAATAAACCACCACGGTTTGATGTGCATTGCACAAATTCGCCTCCCAGCCTATGTCAGAAGCTTCAACGAACTCGCTCGTCGTGCTGCGCGGCGCGCCCGCCCAACCTGCTGCGCATGTCGCGCGCAACGCCGGCGTGGCGTTCGACGCGGCGTGGCTCGACGCCTTGCGCGTCAACCAGTCCGCCGTCGAACGGCGCACGGCCACGCTCGGCACGCGCCGCGCGGTCAAGAAGGACGCGCAGGCCGCGTGGCTCCTGAAGGCCATCACCTGCATCGATCTCACCACGCTCAACGGCGACGACACCGAAGGCCGCGTGCGGCGCCTTTGCACGAAGGCGCGCCACCCCGTGCGCGCCGATCTGCTGGCCGCGCTCGGCTTCGCGCCCGAGGCCATCACGACGGGCGCGGTGTGCGTGTACCACCGCTTCGTCGCGGCGGCCGTGGACGCGCTGGCGGGCAGCGGCATTCCCGTCGCGGCGGTTTCCACCGGCTTTCCTGCCGGCCTCAATCCGCATGCGCTCAAGCTGAAGGAAATCGAAGCCTCCGTTAAGGACGGCGCCGAGGAAATCGACATTGTCGTGACGCGCGAGTACGTGCTCACCGGCAACTGGCGCGCGCTCTATGATGAAGTGCGCGAGTTCCGCGCGGCGTGCGGCGACGCGCACCTGAAGGCGATTCTCGCCACCGGCGACATTCGCGTGCTGTCGAACATCGCCCGCGCCTCGATGGTCTGCATGATGGCCGGCGCGGATTTCATCAAGACGTCCACGGGCAAGGAAGGCACCAACGCCACGCTCGACGTTTCGCTCGTCATGGTGCGCATGATCCGCGAGTACCGCGAGCGCACCGGCGCGCTGGTGGGTTTCAAGCCCGCGGGCGGCGTATCGAACGCCAAAACCGCGCTCGCGTACCAGATCCTCATGAAGGAAGAGCTGGGGCGCCCTTGGCTCGAGCCCGAACTGTTCCGCTTCGGCGCGTCGAGTCTGCTTGCCGACATCGAGCGCCAGCTCGAACATCACGTGAGCGGCCGCTATTCCGCCTTCCACCGCCACCCCGTAGCCTGAGCAGACCATACCGATGAGCGTAGCCGAGTATTTCCGAACGATGGATTACGGTCCCGCCCCCGAGGACGATCAGCCCGTGCGCGCGTGGCTCGCGCAGCACGAGGCCACGTTTGGGCATTTCATTGACGGCGCATGGCGCGAAAGTGGCGACGGTGCGCGCTTCGAAGTGCGCGCGCCCGCCACTGGCGAGGCGCTGGCGGCAGTGGCGCAAGGCGGCGCGGCCGATGTGGCGGCGGCCGTCGCGGCAGCGCGCGCGGCGCAGCCCGAGTGGTACGCCATGGGCGGCGCAGCGCGTGCGCGCCATCTCTACGCGCTTTCGCGCATGGTGCAGCGACACAGCCGCCTCTTTGCGGTGCTCGAAGCGCTCGACAACGGCAAGCCGATTCGGGAGGCGCGCGATATCGACATCCCGCTCGTGGCGCGCCATTTTCTGCATCACGCGGGTTGGGCGCAACTTCAGGAGAGCGAACTGACCGGCTGGTCGCCGCTTGGCGTGATCGGCCAGATCGTGCCGTGGAACTTCCCACTGCTGATGCTCGCGTGGAAAGTGGCGCCCGCCATCGCGCTCGGCAACTGCGTGGTGCTCAAGCCCGCCGAATACACGCCGCTTACCGCGCTCCTGTTCGCCGAACTGGCGCATCGCGCGGGGCTGCCCAAGGGCGTGCTCAACGTGGTGACGGGCGACGGCAGCACGGGCGCGGCGCTCGTCGAGCATCCCGGCGTCGACAAGATAGCCTTTACCGGCTCGACCGAAGTGGGCCGTCTTATTCGCACCGCCACGGCCGGCACGGGCAAGTCGCTCACGCTCGAACTCGGCGGCAAGTCGCCGTTCATCGTCTTCGACGACGCCGACCTCGACGGCGCGGTGGAAGGCGTGGTGGACGCCATCTGGTTCAACCAGGGCCAGGTGTGCTGCGCCGGTTCGCGCCTGCTCGTGCAGGAAGGCGTGGAAGCGCGCTTTATCGACAAGCTCAAGCGCCGCATGGCGACGCTGCGCGTGGGGCCGTCGCTCGACAAGGGCATCGACATTGGCGCGATTGTCGATCCGGTGCAGCTCGAACGCATCGAGTCGCTCGTGGAAACCGGGCGGCGCGAAGGCTGCAACGTATGGCAGCCGCGCGAAGTCGAACTGCCGTCTAGTGGCTGCTTCTATCCGCCTACGCTGGTAACAGGCATAGGGCCTGCTTCGACGCTCGCACAGGAAGAAATCTTCGGGCCGGTGCTCGCGGCCATGAGCTTTCGCACGCCGGAAGAGGCCGTCGCGCTCGCGAACAATTCGCGCTACGGGCTTGCCGCGAGCGTGTGGAGCGAGACCATCGGGCGTGCGCTCGACATCGCGCCGCGCCTGCAATGCGGCGTGGTGTGGATCAACGCGACGAACCTCTTCGACGCGAGCGTGGGCTTTGGCGGCTACCGTGAGTCGGGCTTCGGGCGCGAGGGCGGCCGCGAAGGCGTGTACGAATATCTGAAGCCCGCAGCATGGAGCAAGCTGCCGATGCGCACGCAACGCGAAGCGCGCTCGCCAGCACAGGACGTTGCGCACGCGGGAACCGGTCTCGATCGCACTGCGAAGCTTTTTATCGGCGGCAAGCAGGTGCGGCCCGATAGCGGTTATTCGCACGCCGTGCACGCGCCCAATGGCGAGTGGGCGGGCGAAGTCGGCGCGGGCAGCCGCAAGGACGTACGCGACGCCGTTGTCGCCGCGCGCGGCGCGGGCAAGTGGACGCAGATGAGCACGCACGCTCGCGCCCAGGTGCTGTACTACCTCGCGGAAAATCTGAGCGCGCGCGCCGAAGAATTCGCGCGGCAACTCACACGCCGCGCGGGGCATGACGCGCGAGCGGCCGAGCGTGAAGTGGAAATGGCCATCGACCGGCTGTTCAGCTACGCGGCGTGGGCCGACAAGTTCGACGGCGCGGTGCATACGCCGCCGTTGCGCGGCGTTGCGCTCGCGATGCACGAGGCGCTTGGCGTGGTCGGCATTGCTTGCCCCGACGAAGCGCCGCTGCTGGGATTCGTTTCGCTGATCGCACCGGCGCTCGCAATGGGCAATCGCGTCGTGGCCCTGGCGAGCGAGGCATCTCCGCTCGCGGCTACAGACTTTTATCAGGTCGTGGAGACTTCCGATGTGCCCGCCGGCGCGCTCAACATCCTGACCGGCGAGCGCGCGGCGCTGCTGCCGGCGCTGGCGAAGCACGACGACGTGGACGCGCTCTGGTGCTTCGGCACGGCGGCCGATTCCGCCCTCGTGGAGCGCGAATCGGTCGGCAACCTGAAGCGGACCTTCGTCGATCATGGCCGCCAGGTTGACTGGTTCGACCGGACGAGCGCAGGATTGCCGTTCCTGCGCCAGGCCGTGCAGGTGAAGAACATCTGGATACCGTACGGCGACTGAGCGTTTCGGAAAAAGAAAACGCCACGTAATGGTGCTTTGCATGGGACCGGAGTAAGTGCTGAAGCACTAACTCCGGTCGACAGGAGACAAAAATGCTGAAGAATCTTGACCCGCTTCTGAACGCCGATGTCCTGCAAGCGCTGCGCGCGATGGGTCACGGCGACGAACTCGTCGTTTGCGACGCCAACTTCCCCGCCGACTCAGTTGCGCGCGCAACGGTACTGGGCAAGCTGCTGCGCATCGACGGCGCCGATGCGCCCCGCGCCGTACGCGCGATCCTCTCCGTGCTGCCGCTCGACACCTTTGTCGAAGCCCCGGCCATGCGCATGGAAGTGGTGGGCGAGCCCAACACGATCCCCACGGTGCAGCACGAAGCGCAGGCCGAAGTCGATGCCGCGGAAGGCCGCTCGGTGCCGTTTGCGCCCATCGAGCGCCATGCGTTCTACGCGCGCGCCCGCAAAGCCTATTGCGTGATCGCCACCGGTGAAACGCGCGGTTACGGCTGCTTCGTGTTCACCAAAGGCGTGCTGCTCGCGCCCGATGCGCCGCGCGCTAAGGAGCCAGGCCAATGAGCGGCCGTGTCGTCATCCTCGGCATCTATGTGACCGACCTCGCGTTCCGCGCGAGCCGCATGCCGATGATCGGCGAGACGCTCGCCGGCTCGGCGTTCGCGATGGGCCCCGGCGGCAAGGGCTCGAATCAGGCCGTGGCGGCGGCGCGCGCGGGCGCGCAGGTGGTCTTCTGCACACGCGTGGGCAACGACGCGTTCGGCGACATCGCACGCGCGACGTGGGCCGCCGAAGGCATCACGGCACGCACCCAGGCGGTGGACGGTGTGGCTACGGGCGCGGCGCATATCTTCGTGGACGACACGACCGGCATGAACGCGATCATCGTCGCGGCGGGCGCGGCGGCCACGATGGAGCCCAGCGACGCCGAAGCGATCGAAGCCGATATTGCGGCCTCCCAGGTATTCGTCACGCAGCTCGAGCAGCCGCTCGCGGCGGCGCGGCGCGGCCTCGAACTCGCGCGCCGGCACGGCGTGAAGACGGTGTTCAATCCGGCACCCGCCATGGCGCTGCCCGACGACATCTTCCCGCTGTGCGACTACGTTACGCCCAACGAGACCGAGGCGCAGGCACTGACCGGCATCGAAATCCGCAACGCCGACGACGCGCGCCGCGCCGCCGACGTGCTGCTCGCCAAGGGCGCGGGCGCGGTCATCGTGACGCTGGGCGAGGCCGGTGCGCTGTTGCATACGCGCGCTGACTCGGTCCTGCTGCCCGCATTCAATTGCGGCCCGGTGGTGGAGACGGCGGGCGCGGGCGACGGCTTCACGGGTGGCTTCGCGGCGGCGCTCGCACGCGGCGACGATGCGCTCACGGCCACGCGCTTCGGCTGCGCGCTGGCGGGCATTTCCGTCACGCGCCCAGGCACCGCGCCTTCCATGCCGAGAAAGGAAGAAGTGGACGCCATGCTCGCGCGCACGGCGAGCGCCAGCGCACATTGAGCGCGGTACGTTAAGCATTGCCAGGTGACAACACATCGCAAAGGATGAAGTCCATGAAGTCTGCACTCTTTGCCAAATGGTTCGGCGACCGGCAGTTGAACTTCCTGCTGGCGGTGAACCTGCTGGTCGTGCTGGTCGCGGTCTGGGTATCGCGCGGGCAGTTCGTCGGTATCGACAACCTGCAGTCGATGGGCGCGCAATTGCCCGAAGTCGCGTTGCTCGCGCTCGGCATTATGCTCTCCATGCTTTCGGGCAATGGCGGCATCGACCTTTCCGGCGTCGGGCTCGCGAATCTTTCTGGCATGATCGCCGCGCTGGTGGTGCCGCGCCTCGTGAGCGGCGACGACTCGCCCGTGCTGTATACGACGCTCTTTTGCGTGATCGTCCTGTGCATGGGGCTTATCGGCGGCCTGCTCAACGGCGTGGTGATCGCGCGCCTCGGGCTCACGCCCATTCTCTGCACGCTCGGCACGCAACTGCTTTTCACTGGCTTCGCGGTGGCGCTCTCCAACGGCGCTTCGGTGCACGTGGATTATGTGGAACCGCTCGCCGATATCAGCAACGGCACGTTTTTCCAGGTGCCGATCTCGTTCCTGCTATTCGTGGCCGTGGTCGTGCTGCTGGGCTGGCTGCTCAGGCGCACACCGTTCGGCCTGCGCCTCTACCTCATGGGAACGAACCAGCGCGCGGCGTTTTATGCAGGTATTCCCCGTGCGCGCATGCTGATCATGACCTACGCGATGTGCGGCGTGCTTGCGTCGCTCGCGGGGCTCGTCAGCGTCTCACACACGCTCAGCGCGAAATGGGACTACGGCAATTCCTATCTGCTGATCGCCATTCTCATTGCGGTGATGGGCGGCGTGAATCCGGCGGGCGGCTATGGACGCATCATCTGCGTGTTTTTTGCCGCCACGGTGCTGCAATTCCTTTCCAGCCTCTTCAATTTGATGGGCGTCTCGCAGTTTTTCGGCGACTGCGCCTGGGGCTTCCTGCTGTTGCTCTCGCTCGCGTTCGCGGGCGGTGAGCGGGTACGCGCGATTTTCGGATTCGGGGGCTCCCCGTCTGCAGGCAAAGGGCGGACTTCGGGCTGACCGGCTGAACTGTGCAGCAGGCGGGCCTCGAGCCTCGGAGGTCCGCCGCGATCTATTTCGGGGCGAGAGCTTGCTTTGCATGGGACCGCAGTAAGTGCTAAAGCACAAACTGCGGATCGACATAAAAATTGGAGACATCAAATGAAGATCAAGCGACTCAGCGTGGCAATCACAGCGTGTGCACTCGCGGCCGGCATGGCCGCCGTGGCGTACGCGGCGGAAAACCCGACCATCGTCACGGTGGTTAAGGTGACCGGCATTAGCTGGTTCAACCGCATGGACGACGGCATCAAGGAATTCGGCAAGGACAACCCGAACGTTTCGGTCTACCAAACGGGGCCGGGCCGCGCGGACGCCGCGCAGCAGCTGAAGATCATCGACGACCTGATCGCGAAGAAGGTCAGCGCGATCGCCGTCGTGCCGTACGATCCGCCTACGCTCGAACCGGCGCTCAAGAAGGCGATGGACCGTGGCATCAAGGTGGTCACGCATGAGGCCGACAATGAGAAGAACACCATGGTCGACGTCGAGGCGTTCGACAACTCCGCCTACGGCGCCGCGCTCAATGACCGCCTGGCTTCGTGCATGCACAGCGAAGGCAAGTGGGCGACGATGGTCGGCTCGCTCGGCAGCCGCTCGCAGGTGCAGTGGGCCGACGGCGGTATCGACAACGCGAAGAAGAAGTTCCCGAAGATGCAGCTCGTCGAAACGAACCTCGAAACCAACAACGACGGCGAGCACGCCTATGAGGTGGCGAAGGAAGTGCTGCGCAAGCATCCGGACATCAAGGGCTTCCAGGGCTCGTCGTCGCTCGACGTGATCGGCATTGGACGCGCGGTCGAGGAAGCGGGCCTGCAAGGCAAGATCTGCGTGTATGGCACGGGCCTGCCGACGGAAGCCGGCAAATACCTCGAAAGCGGCGCGATCAACGGCATTGCGTTCTGGGATCCGAAGCTGGCGGGCATCGCGATGAACAAGATCGCGATGATGCTGATCGACGGCAAGACTGTCGAAAACGGCGCGAATCTCGGCTTGCCGGGCTATGAAAAAGTGACGGTGTCGAAGGGTCCGGGCAAGGGCATCATCGTGCGCGGCCAGGGTTGGGTGAGCGTCGACAAGTCGAACTACAAGCAATACAACTTCTGATCGGGAGAAGGTGGCGCGCGCAACGGTCTTTACGGCCCCAGCGCGCGCTTCGTCGTAACGTAACGTAGAGACGACATGGCTTCAGAACCGCTACTGCAGGTGCTGGGCGTACACAAGCGCTTTACGGGCGTGCACGCCTTGCGAGGCGTCACGCTCGCGTTCGAGCGCGGGCAGATCTATCACCTGCTCGGCGAGAACGGCTGCGGCAAGAGCACGCTCATCAAGATCATCTCCGGCGCGCAGCCGCCCGACGAAGGCGAACTCGTGATCGACGGCGCGCGCCATGCGCGGCTCACGCCGCTCGAATCGCTTGCGGCGGGCATCGAGACCGTCTATCAGGACCTTTCGCTGCTGCCCAACATGAGCGTGGCGGAGAATGTCGGGCTCACGACCGAACTCGCGGAGCACGCGGGGCGTCTCGCCCGCACGTTCGACCGCCGCGAACTCGCGCGCACGGCAGAGCGCGCCCTGAAGGCCGTGGGTCTGCCGGGCGACGCCGACTTTCAGGCGACGCTAATCGAACAATTGCCGCTCGCCACGCGCCAGCTCGTGGCGATTGCGCGCGCCATTGCGAGCGAGGCCAAGTTCGTCATCATGGACGAGCCCACGACCTCGCTCACGCAAAAGGAAGTGACCAACCTCATCGCCGTGCTCGGGCACTTGCGCGCGCAGGGCGTGACCGTACTGTTCGTGAGCCACAAGCTCGACGAGTGCTACGCGATTGGCGGCGAAGTGATCGTGCTGCGCGATGGCCAGAAAGTCACGCAGGGCCCGATCACGAATTACACCAAGGCGCAGTTGAGCGAACTGATGACGGGTCGCGAACTTTCCACGGAACGCTACCGCAACGTCGCGGCGCAAGCCGACGTGCTGCTCGACGTTCGCGGCCTTGGCCGCACGGGCCTCTTTCGCGACGTGTCGTTCACGCTGCATCGCGGCGAGATTCTCGGCGTGACGGGTCTGCTCGATTCGGGCCGCAACGAACTCGCGCGTGCGCTTGCAGGCGTCGCGCCGGCCGATGCGGGCGAGATCGTGCTCGAAGGCCACGCGATCAAGCTTGCGACGCCCGGCGACGCGCGGCGCGCGCGCATTGGCTATGTGCCGGAAGACCGCCTGAACGAAGGCCTTTTCCTCGACAAGCCGATTCGCGACAACGTGATTACGGCGATGATTGCGAGCCTGCGCGACCGCTTCGGCCAGATCGACCGCACGCGTGCGCGCGCGTTGGCCGAGAACACCGTGAAGGAACTGCAGATCGCCACGCCCGATGTGGACAAGGCCGTGCAGTCGCTTTCGGGCGGCAACCAGCAGCGCGTATTGATTGGCCGCTGGCTCGCCATCGACCCGCACGTGCTGATTCTGCACGGGCCGACTGTGGGCGTGGACGTCGGCTCGAAGGACATCATCTATCGCATCATGCAGCGGCTTTCGCAGCGCGGCATCGGCATTCTGCTCGTGAGCGACGACTTGCCCGAGTTGCTGCAGAACTGCGACCGCGTGCTGATGATGCGTAAGGGCCGCCTCGCAGAAGAGCACCACGCCGATGGCCTGACAGAGGCCGAACTGTACCGCGCGCTGCTTGCCGAAGCTGCCTGAATTCCGTGTAACGTTTTGCCGGACACCGCATGAGCATGAATCAGACAATGAGCACGTCGTCCAACACCGTCGAAGTCGCGCGCCAGCGTGTGCCGCTCAACTGGCGCGCGAAGCTCGCCCGCAATCCCGAGTGGTTCACGGCCACGCTGATCGTCATTACCTGCGTGATCGTGGCCTCCATCAACCCGCGCTTTTTCCAGTGGGCGACACTGTTCGACCTGCTGCACTCGGCGACGACCACGTCGTTGTTCGCGCTCGGCACGCTCGTCGTGCTGGCTTCGGGCGGCATCGATGTGTCGTTCACGGCGATCGGCGCGCTCACGATGTACGCGATCACGAAAGCCGTGTTCGCGTGGTGGCCCGACGCGCCGTTCGCGCTCATTCTGCTTACGGGCGCGGTGGGCGGCATCGTGCTCGGCGTGATCAACGGCATGCTCGTGCACCGGCTGCAAGCGCCGTCGCTGATCGTGACGATCGGTACACAGTACCTCTATCGCGGGCTGCTGCTCACCTTCGTGGGCACGACGTTCTTCATGAACATTCCGCACAGCATGGATCACTTCGGCCGCATTCCGCTCATTGCGTACAAGACCGCCGACGGGCTCAACGCGGTGCTGCCCGTTTCCGCAATCGCGCTCGTGGCAGGCGCGATTCTCACGTGGTGGCTGCTGAACCGCACGATGATGGGGCGCGGCGTGTACGCCATGGGCGGCAGCACGGCGATTGCGGAGCGGCTCGGTTTCAACTTGCGCGCGATCCGGCTGTTCGTGTTCGGCTATACGGGGTTTCTCGCCGGCGTGGCGGGGATCTTGCACGTTTCGAACAACCGCCTGGCCAATCCGTTCGACCTCGTGGGCTCGGAACTCGATGTGATCGCGGCGGTGATCCTGGGCGGCGCGCGCATTACGGGCGGCAGCGGCACGGTTGTGGGCACGCTGCTCGGCGTGGCACTCGTTACGCTCATCAACAACGTGCTGATTCTGGTGGGCGTGCCGAGCACCTGGCAGAAGGTGATTGTCGGCGCGTTCATTCTGGTGGCGGGCACGCTGTTCGCGTTGCGACGTCGCGACTAAACCAGCAGGTATCTGGAGCGACCGGCCCTTGCGGCCGGTCGGCGCTCAAACGCTGTGCGCGCGCAGCGTCTGGCCTTTTTCGGTGATGATGGAGTTGAAGTCGTCCATCTGCGAAAAACGCCACGCCTTCACGATGCCGTATTTGCTTGCGTCCACAACGAGATGACTTTCCACGGCGCTGGCCATGGCGGCCTGCTTGAGCGCCACTTCGTGGAAGTTCCAGCACGTCACGCCGCGCGCGGCGTCCACGCCCCCCGCTGAAATAAACGCCTTGTTGATGCCCATGCGGCGCAGCGTTTCAAGGCTCTCCTCGCCGGAAAACGAGTCCGACGACGGCACATACACGCCTCCCAGCAGGATCATGCGCACATTGGGCATGCGCCGCAGAACCTCGGCCACGTTGAGCGAATAGCACACCGCCGTGATCTGCAACTGGGAAGGGATGAGGCGCGCGAGCGCCGCGAGCGTCGTGCCGCAGTCGATGAAAACGGTGTCGTTCTGCGCGATAAGCCGCGCCGCGTGCGCCGACGCTTGCGCCTTGGCCTGCGCGAAATGGTCCTTTTCGTGCTCGAGCGAGTAGCCGGCGGTATTGGGGACGTCCTGCGCGCTCACGATATAGCCGCCCAGATACGTGAAACGCTCGGGATTCGCGGCGATATCGCGCCGCACGGTCATCTCGGAGACGCCAAGCACACTGGCTGCATCGCGCAGATGCATGACGTTGTGTTTGGCGAGCGCGTCGGCAAGGGCGCGCAGCCGGTCGGTTTTGGCCATGAAGTGGGTGCTGCGCGCCGGAATGTACAGCCTTCCAGCTAACGTTAGATTTGTTTCGTTCGCGTGATCGAATTATAACAAACACGGCGTGCGAAGGCCACGCGCCGCAGGCGGCGAGCATGCGTTTTTCGCATGCTCCGCTCGACAATTAATCGTTTGTGGCGTCCCGATGCCGCACGGATACTGCCCTTTCTCATGAAGCGGCGGCAACGCCAAACCGGCAGCAATCCATGCGATCAGACCTCAATTTCATCAATGGGCAGTTCGTCGGCGCCGATGGCCCGCACATCGCTGTCCATAACCCCGCAACCGGCGACGCCATTGGGCAGGTGAGCGCAGCGAGTGCCGCCGATGCCATTCGTGCAGTCGAGGCGGCAAAGGCCGCCCAGCGCGCCTGGCGCAAGCTGCCCGCTGCCGAACGCGGCGTGATCCTGAACCGTTTCGCGGACGCGATCGTCGCGCGCGCGCCGAAGATCGGCGCGGCGCTTGCCGCCGAGTCGGGCAAGAGCCTCGCCGACGCGACCGCCGAAGCGCAATACGCCGCCGAAATCCTGCGCTACCACGCGCAATGGGCGCGCCGCATTGAAGGCGAGGTGATTCCGAGCGACAGCGCGAACGAAAATCTCGTTCTCATGCGCGAGCCGATCGGCGTGGCCGCGTGCCTGATTCCGTTCAACTTCCCGGTGTACACGCTGCTGCGCAAGGTCGCGCCGGCGCTGATTACGGGCAACGCTGTGGTCGTGCGGCCGAGCAACAACACGCCGTCCTCGGCGTTCGAAGTGGCGCGCGCGGCACAGGAAGCGGAGCTGCCGCCAGGCATTTTCAACGTACTGGCGATGGACCACGACACGGCGGCCGTGCTCTGCACGCAAGCGGACGTTGGCATGATCACGCTCACCGGCAGCGTGAACGCGGGCCGCAAGGTGCTCGACTACTGCAAGGAAAACATCGCCAAGCCGTCGCTGGAACTGGGCGGCAAGACGCCCGCGATCATCGAAGACGACGCCGATCTCGAAGCAGCGGCGACGGCCATCGTGCGCTCGAAAACGACGCATTGCGGCCAGCTTTGCACGGCGATCGAACGTGTGTACGTGCACGCCAGCGTCCACGACCGTTTCGTTGCGCTGCTGCGCGAGAAGATGAGCGCCGTGCGCTTCGGCGACCGCGCCGAAGACGCAACGCGCATGGGTCCGCTCGTGAGCGCCAGCGCTCGCACGGCGATCCACGCGATGGTCGAACGCGCGGTGGCGGACGGCGCGAAGCTCGAAACGGGCGGTTACGTGCCGGAAGGCAAGGGCCATTTCTATCCGCCCACGCTGCTTACGCATTGCCGCCAGGACATGGAGATCGTGCAGGAGGAGATCTTCGGCCCGGTGCTGCCGGTGCTGTCGTACGACACGCTCGGCGACGCGCTCCGCATGGCAAACGATCACCAGTTCGGCCTGTCGTCGGTGCTGTTTACGGAGCGCTACCGCTCGACCATGCGCGTTGCGAACGAGATCGAAGCGGGCGAACTGTACGTGAACCGCACGCCGGCCGACCCCTATCAGGGCTACCACGCGGGCTGGAAGCGCTCGGGTCTCGGCGGCGACGACGGCAAGCACGGCATGCTCGAATTCACGCAAACACGCCTGGTCGTGATGCCGTTCTAGTCGTTCGACATACTGATTAATCGTTGCAACGGCGCCCCTCACGATGGGCGCCGCAGATGAAGAAATAGCGCCTCGCGCCGGCAACCGCCTGCGTGACGGCGTCAGCTTTGCATGGGACCAGAGTAAGTGCTGAAGCACTAACTCTGGTCGACAGGAGACAATCTTGCAGAAGTCCATCGGAAAACCCAATGCGGCAGCTGGTTTGCCGCGCGTCGAAACCTCATCGCTTTCGCCCGCCGCATCGGGCTCCATGCAGCGCTACGTGCAATTGCTGCTGCTCGTGCTCGCCGCGGGCGGCATCTATCCGCTGCTGTATCTGCGTCAGGTCTACCAGACCACGATGCTCGATGTTTTCCATATCGACAACGCGCAGCTCGGCTATCTCTACTCGGTGCTCGGCATCGTCTTCTTCGTGTGCTACCTGCCGAGCGGCTGGCTCGCCGACCGCGTTGCACCGCGTCTGTTGATCTGCTTCTCGCTTATCGGCACCGGGGCGCTGGGCCTTTGGTACTCGACGGCACCCTCGTTCAATGTGCTGCTCGTGATCTTTTGCTGCTGGGGCATCACCACCGGCCTCACGTTCTGGGCCTCGGTGCTCAAGCGCGTGCGCATGATCGCGGCGGCGAATGAACAAGGCCGCTTCTTCGGCTTGCTCGACGGCGGACGCGGGCTTGTCGAGGCGCTGCTCGCCACCGCCGCGCTCGCGCTCTTCGCGGCCGCGACCGGTTCCGGACGCGGTGAAGCCACGGGTCTGCGCCACGTGATCTATCTATATTCGTTCACGTGTATCGGCCTGGGTGCGTTGATGAGCTTCTTCAAGGATCCCGCGCCCGCGCAGGCCGAAAGCCAGTCGGTCGAAGCGAATGCCAAGGGTTCGCTTTGGCGCGATCTCGCGACGCTCGCCTCGATTCCGCAACTCTGGCTCATGGCGGCGGTGGTGTTCTGCGGCTATCAGATCTTCTGGGCGACCTACAGTTTCTCCGCGTATCTCCAGCAAGGCGAGATGCATATGAGCGTAGTGGCTGCCGGTATGGTGACCACCGCGAAACTCTGGATGCGTCCCATCGGCGGCATTGGCGGCGGCTTTCTCGGCGACCGTCTCTCGAATCTGCGCGTGCTGATCTGGGCGCTGTTCCTGGCTGTCGCCGGGCTGATCGGCCTGATCCTGTTGCCCGCGCTGCGCAACATGGCGCTGCTCGGCGCGGTGGTGCTGTTTATCGGCCTCATGACTTACGCGATTCGCGGCCTCTACTGGACACTGCTCGACTACTGCGCGATTCCCATGCGCATAACGGGCCTCGCCATCGGTCTCGTTTCGCTGATCGGTTATTCGTCGGACATCTTCCTGCCGCTCGTGAACGGCTATATCACCGAGCACTACGCAGGCATGCTCGGCTACCAGATCTATTTCGCCTATGTCGCTGCTATCGGCACGCTCGGCGGTATCGCTGCGCTCGTGCTCAAGCGCATGACCCACTCCAAACCTGCCTGAAACAGCCTGAACCATGAAAGTCGTTGCAATTGAAACGCACATCGTTGCGGTGCCTCCCCCGCATCTCGGCGGCATGTACTGGATCTTCGTCACGTTGAAAACGGATTGCGGCATCGAGGGCGTGGGCGAAATCTACGCCGCCACGTTCCACCCCGACGTGATGGTGCACGCAATCGAAGACGTCTTCACGCGCTATCTGCTCGACCACGACCCGCATCGTGTCGAGCGCCTGTTCCGCGAGACGTATTCGAGCGGCTTCACGCAGCGCCCGGACCTCACGATGATGGGCATCGTGAGCGGCCTCGAAATGGCGTGCTGGGACATCATCGGCAAGGCGGCGGACAAGCCCGTTCATGCGCTGCTCGGCGGCATGGTGAATGAGCGTCTTCGTTCGTACACCTACCTGTACCCGAAGAACGCGAGAGGCGAATACGATTACGACGACCCGGACCTCGCGGCGGAATGCGCGGCCGAGAACGTGAAGCGTGGCTTCACCGCGGTCAAGTTCGACCCGGCGGGCCCTTATACGGCTTACTCGGGTCACCAGCTCTCGCTCGAAGTGCTCGACCGCTGCGAAACGTTCTGCCGCAAGGTGCGTGAAGCGGTCGGCAGCAAGGCCGACCTGCTGTTCGGCACGCACGGCCAGATGGTGCCTTCTTCAGCAATCCGCCTCGCGAAGCGGCTCGAAAAATACGATCCGCTGTGGTTCGAGGAGCCGGTGCCGCCGGGGCAGGAAGAGGCCGTCGCCAATGTCGCGAAGCACACGTCGATTCCGATTGCCACGGGCGAGCGCCTCACTACGAAATACGAGTTCCACAAGCTCTTGCTGGCGGGCGGTGCCTCGATCCTGCAATTGAACGTCGCGCGCGTGGGCGGCCTGCTCGAAGCGAAGAAGATCGCCACCCTGGCGGAAGTGCACTACGCGCAGATCGCGCCGCATCTCTACAACGGGCCGATTGGCGCGGCGGCGAGCATTCAGCTGGCGGCCTGCACGCCGAACTTCCTGATTCAGGAGAGCATCGGCACGTGGGACGGTTTCCACGCGCAAGTGCTCAAGCAGCCCATTCAGTGGGAAGACGGCTACATCATTCCGTCGAAGGCGCCGGGCCTTGGCGTCGAACTCAACATGGACGTCGTGCGCGCGCACTCGCCCTATACGGGCAAGCGTCTGCATCTGCAGATGGCGAGCCAGCCCGCCGACGTGCGCGATACCTCGCCCGCACGCGGCTGATCTGCCGGAGCACATAGATGAACTACGACTACATCATCGTCGGCGCCGGTTCGGCGGGTTGCATTCTCGCGGAACGGCTCTCCGCTTCCGGCCGTCATTCGGTGCTGCTGCTCGAAGCAGGCGGACCTGACGATTCGTTCTGGTTCAAGATCCCTATCGGCTTCGCCAAGCTGTACTACAACAAGCAGTACAACTGGATGTATTACAGCGAGCCAGAGCCTGAGCTTGCCAACCGGCAGATCTACGCGCCGCGCGGCAAGGTCCAGGGCGGCTCGGGCGCGATCAACGCGATGATCTATGTGCGCGGCGCCGCGCGCGACTACGACGACTGGGCCGCTGCGGGTAATGCGGGCTGGTCGTACCAGGAGGTGCTGCCGTACTTCCGCAAGCTCGAGTCGCATCCGCTCGGCGACACGCCCTGGCACGGCGCGAACGGCCCGGTGCGCATCACGCCGATGAAGGAGGGCGCGCATCCGGTCTGCCGCACCTTTGTCGAAGGCTGCACGCAATTGGGCTACGAGCGCAACGAAGACTTCAACGGCGCGCGGCTCGAAGGCGTGGGCATCTACGATGTGAATACGCGCGAT
The DNA here is from genome assembly GCF_009789655.1 of Paraburkholderia acidiphila. Classification (GTDB taxonomy): domain Bacteria; phylum Pseudomonadota; class Gammaproteobacteria; order Burkholderiales; family Burkholderiaceae; genus Paraburkholderia; species Paraburkholderia acidiphila. The sequence continues at coordinate 93,568 of NZ_CP046911.1, read as the reverse complement.
GGCAAGCGCGATTCGAGCAGCGTGGCCTATCTGCATCGCGCGGGGCAGCGTTCGAACCTGAAGATCGAGCATCATGCGCGCGCCACGCGTGTGCTGTTCGACGAGAGCCATCAACGCGCCGTGGGCGTGGAGATCGTTCAGCAGGGCGCAAAGCGCACGTTCCACGCGAACCGCGAAGTGATCGTCGCGGCTGGCGCGGTCGATTCGCCGAAGCTGCTGCAGCTTTCGGGCGTCGGCCCGCGCGCGCTGCTCGCGAAGCACGGCATCGACGTGGTTCACGAGTTGCCTGCCGTTGGGCAGAACCTGCAGGATCACCTGTGCGTGAGCTTCTACTATCGTTCGCGCGTGAAGACGCTCAACGACTCGTTCAGTAGCTGGATGGGCAAGCTCAAGTTCGGCCTGCAGTATGTGTTCCAGCGCAAGGGACCGTTCTCGATGAGTGTCAACCAGTCGGGCGGCTTCTTCCGCACCAGCGAGGAAGAGGCGCATCCGAACATGCAGCTCTATTTCAATCCGCTGTCGTATCGGATTCCTAAGTCAAATCGCGCGCAGCTCACGCCGGAGCCGTACTCGGGCTTTCTCGTCTGCTTCAATCCTTGCCGGCCTACGAGCCGCGGCTCGGTGGAAATCGCTTCGGCGAACGTGGAAGACGCGCCCAAGATTCGCGGCAACTATCTCTCGACGCAGAAGGACCGCGACGAGGCGATTGCAGGCAGCCGCCTCGTGCGCAAGCTGATGACGGCGCGCGCGTTGCAGGACATTACCGTTGCCGAGGTGACGCCTGCCGGTGAAGTGACCGACGACGCGAGCATGCTCAAGTTCTTCCGCGAGCAAAGCGGCTCGATCTATCACCTGTGCGGCACCTGCGCGATGGGGCCCGATCCGCGCACGGCGGTCGTGGACGCGCGTCTGCGTGTGCATGGCATCGAAGGCTTGCGCGTGGTGGATGCATCAATCTTTCCAAATATCACATCGGGCAACACCAATGCGCCGACGATGATGGTCGCGGAAAAGGGCGCGGACCTGATTCTGGAAGATGCCGATCAGGCCATCGCCGCGAAAGCGGTCGCGCAGGGCCGTCAGCGCATGGCGGCGATTTCGTCCTGAATCCATTGCCGGAACAGCTTGAGCGGCTTCGAAGCTTTCTGTTCGGGCCGCACGACGAACCAGTATGACTGGCGGCCGTCCACGTGGATGTCGCGCACGGGCGCGAGCAGGCCTTGGGCCAGCTCGTGCTCGATCATGTGGCGGTCGGCCATCGTCACGCCGAGCCCTTCGATGGCCGCGCGGATCGCGTGATCGAGCAGGTCGAATTCGTAGCCGCCCGAGGTGTCCACGTCCTCGATGCGCGCTGCGTCGAGCCAGTGCCGCCACGTGAGATAGCGCTGGTTGTCGCCCGCGAGCACGTGCAGCAAGGTCTGCTGCGTGAGGTCGACGGGACCGTTCGCGAGCAGCGCGGGCGCGCAAACCGCAATGTGCGACTCGTGCATCAGCAGCGAGCTGTCGAGGCCTTCCCATTCGCCATCGCCAAAGCGGATCGCGCAGTCTAGCGCCGTCGAATCGGCCAGGCTGTCCTGCAGATGTGTCGTGAGGCTCAGTTCCAGTTCAGGATGGCGCGCGCGCAGGCGCGTGAGGCGCGGCACGAGCCAGCGGCTCGCGAAGGTGGGCGGCGCGTTCACGCGCAGGCGGTTCAGGTCGCTCTTCTGCTGGATCGTGCGGACCGTCAATTCGATGCGGTCGAACGACTGCTGCAGCGTGCGCAGCAGCGCGCGCCCGGCATCGGTTAGTTCGAGCCGGTGGTGATGGCGCTCGAGCAGCGCCTCGCCAAGCTGTTCCTCCAGCTGGCGCACCTGGCGGCTCACCGCGCTCTGCGTCACGTTCAGCTGCTCGGCGGCGCGGGTAAAGCTGCCGCTCGTGCCTGCCGCCTCGAACGCCTTCAGGGCGTTCAGCGCCGGCATCTTTCGCTTCAAGGTCGTCTCCTCGCTCCAGGCGCCATCTCGAAATGACGCCTCATGCAAACGACGCAGTATACCGGCCCGCACCGCCATTCAGGCGCCCCGCGCGCGGGAGAGCGCGGCGAGCGCAAGCGTGACGACGAGCGCGAACACATAGAGGCCGCCCGCCCCCAGAAGACGCATGAACAGCGAAGCGACGGTCGGACCGGCCGCGCCGCCGAGCGAGAAGACGAGCAGCAGCGTCGCGCTAGTTTGCACGCGCCGCGCCTGGTCGACCCGGTCGTTCACGTCGGAGACGATCACGCCGTACAGCGTGAAGGTGAGCGCGACATAGAGAAAGAGCAGCGTATCGACGAAAGCGGGTGCACGCAGGACGGCGAGCGCCGCGGCCGCGCACGCGGAAACGAGCGAGATCAGGCCGAGCGTGGCGCGCCGCCCGAGCCGGTCGGAGAGCCGCCCCACGGGCCATTGCGAAAGCAGTGCGCCGATCAGCACGACACCCATTGCGCGCGAAATACTGCTGGCCGGATAACCGATGCGCGCGAGATAGACCGGCGTGAGCGCATAGAACGCACTGGAAAGGAGCCCCGCGCCAATGCAGGCCGGCACGCTGCGCGGCGCGACGCGGTGCAACTCGCGCAGGCCGTCGAGCAGCAGCGTGGGGCGCTTGGGCGTGGCGAGCGCGGAGTCCGGTGCCTTGACTGAAGGCGCAGACAAGGCGGCTTCGCCCGACTGCCACTCGCCGATCAACGCCACGGGAATGAGCGCGGCCACGAACAAGCCGTTCACCAGCGCGTGCTCGAAAATGCCGCCGGGCGCGCCGAGCCCTAGCAGGAACTGCCCGGCGCTCACGCCAAGATACGTGAGCACGAGATAGAACGCGAAGGCGCGCCCGCGCCGCTCGTTCGGCACCGCGCCATTCACGCCGCTTTCGATCGACGTGAACACGCCGACCATGCTGAAGCCGGTAATGAGCCGCAGCACGGCCCAAACGTCAGGAGAATCGAAGGAGAGATAGCCGAGCGCCGCAAGCGCGGCGAGCGCGCCGAAGCCAATGAAGGCGCGCTGCGGCCCGATACGCCCGACAATGGGCCCAAGCCCCAGCGCGCCCACGATGAAGCCGACGTAGTAGCACGATTGCACGAGGCCGACGGCGAGCGCGGTGCGCTCGCCGCTCAGCATGCGCAGCGAGATCAGCGTCGTGAGGAGGCTGTTCCCGCAAACGAGGATCGTATAGCCGCCCAGCAGGCCGATGAGCGCCCGCATCGACGGCGGCTTAGTGCGTGGTCCCGGCGCGGCGCTCGACGAAGCGCCGCACGTAGTCGTCGGCGGGGCGGTGCAGGATGTCGTCGGGGGTGCCGCACTGGATCAGGCGCCCGTCGCGCAGAATGGCGATCTGGTTGCCGATGCGCAGCGCTTCGTCGAGATCGTGCGTGATGAACACGATCGTCTTCTTGAGCGTGGCCTGGAGTTCGAGCAACTGGTCCTGCATTTCGGTGCGGATGAGCGGGTCGAGCGCCGAGAACGCTTCGTCCATCAGCAGCACGTCGGTATTCGCCGCGAGCGCACGGGCGAGGCCCACGCGCTGGCGCATGCCGCCCGAAAGCTCGTCGGGGTAGTGGTCCGCATAACCCGCGAGGCCCACCTTGCCGAGCCATTCGCGTGCGCTCGCCTGTGCCGCCGCTTTCTTTTCGCCGCGCGTGGCGAGCGCATACGCGGCGTTGCTGAGCACCGTCTGGTGAGGCAGGAGTCCGAAGCTCTGGAACACCATGCTCACGCCGTAACGTCGCAATTCGCGCAGGCCGTTGTCGGAGAGCTTGAGCACGTCCTTGCCGTCGATCAGGATCTCGCCCACGGTCGGCTCGATGAGCCGGTTGAAGTGGCGCACCAGCGTGGACTTGCCCGAGCCCGAAAGGCCCATGATCACGAAGATCTGGCCCGAACCGATCGACAGGCTCACGTCGTTCAGGCCCACGTTGCAGCGCGTCTTTTCGAGGACCTCGGCCTTGCCCGCGCCGCCGCGCAACAGGTCGAGCGCGCGCTGGCTCGCGTCGCGCGTGCCGAAGATCTTGTAGACGTTCTTGACTTCAATGCCGCTCATGATCGTTACCTCATTCCATGCTCATTGCGTATGCGGGATGCGCCGGCCGGCTTTTCGCCACGTATTGCTCACGTTTTGCCCATTGTGCCGGCGCTTGTGCCTTCGCGTTCGTTATCTGGCTGACGGGTTCATCAGGTCGCGGTCTTGGCGGCTTCCGCGCTTTCCTGTTCGCGAACACGGCGGAACGGAATGCGTGAGGGCTGCTTCGACTTGCGCGTGAGGCCGCGCGTGCGCCGGCCCTGGCCATAGCCCTGGCTGATGCGGTCGATCACGATCGCGAGAATCACGATAGCGACGCCCGCCTGCGTGCCCTTGCCGACATCGAGCGTTTGAATGCCCGCGAGCACGTCTTCGCCAAGACCGCGCGAACCGATCATCGAGGCGATCACGACCATGGAAAGCGCCATCATCGTGGTCTGGTTGATACCGGCCATGATGCTCGGCCGCGCGAGCGGCAACTGCACGCCAAACAGCAACTGCATGCGCGTGGTGCCGAACGCCCGCGCGGCCTCGACGATTTCCGCATCCACGTGGCGAATGCCGAGATCGGTCAGGCGAATGAGCGGCGGCAGCGCATAGACGACCGTGGCGAGAATGGCGGGCACCTTGCCGAGGCCGAACAGCATGAGCACCGGAATGAGGTACACGAAACTCGGTAGCGTTTGCATCACGTCGAGCACCGGCAGGAGCACGCGGCGCAGCCCGCTGCTCGAAGCCGCGAGAATGCCGAGCGGCACGCCGAGCACGACCGAGATGAGCGTGGCGACCACCATCAGCGCGAAGGTCTGCATGAGCTTGTCCCACAGCCCGAAGCAGCCGATCAGCCAGAGCAGGACGACAAACAGCAGCGCCACGCCAATGCGCCGCGACGCGTGCCAGCCGAGCAGGCCCACGGCGGCGAGTACGACGATGGGCGGCGTGGCGCGCAACAGGCTTTCGAGCGGCACGAGCAGGTCGCGCAGCATGAGCACGCTGAAGTTGTGGAACGCGTCGCCGTAGCGCTGCACGAACGCGGCGACCTGATCGTTGACCCAGTCGGCGATCGAGAGGTGAAGAAAGGGAGATCCCATGGTGAGCCTCATTCTGCGTGTGTCATGTGATGCGTACTGTCATGCGGCCAGCGTCGTTGCTTACGTGCGCAGGCCAGCCTGCACGCGCGCTGCGACTTCCGGCGTGACCCATTGCTTCCAGATTTCCGGGTGCTGCTCGAAGAACGTGCGCGCGACCGTGGAGGCGTCGAGCTTCTTGTCGTGCATCTGCTGAACCAGTTGCTCGTCGAGCGCCAGCGGCAAGCTCACCTTGCTGAAGAACGCAACGGCGTCGGGCTGGGCATCGTAAAACGGCGTGGAGACCGCGACCTTCAGATGCGACACCTTGAACGCGGAAGCGCACGGCGTGCCCTTCGGGTCGGCGATGGTGTTCCAGCACGCGTCGGAATACGGCGCACCTTCCAGTTGCACGAAGCGGTACTTCGCCATCAGGCCGGCGGGCTGCCAGTAGTAGAAGAGGATGGGCTTGCCGCGCTCGTAGGCCGAGGCGATGGCCGCGTCGAGCGCGCCGCCGGTGCCGGGGCGAAAGTTCGTGTAGTCGTCGCCGAGCTTGTAGGCCGTGAGCAGGCGGTTGTTGAAGCGCTCGCAGTCCCAGCCCGCAGGGCAGTTGTAGAAGCGGCCCTTACCGGGTTCTTCGTCGTCGGTGAAGAGGGATTTGTACTGCGGAAGTTGCGCGACGGAGCGCAGTTGCGGCGCCATGGGCTTGATGCCCCGTTTGGGGTCGCCGTTGATCACATAGTCGGGGACGTACCAGCCTTCCTTGTCGCCGCCGGGAATCAGTTCGCCGACGAGCTTCACGCTGCCGTCCTGCAAGCCGCGCGCGACGATCGGGCTGCGGCCCGTCCAGTGCTCGGCCCACACCTGCAGGTCGTTTTTCGTGAGGGCGGTTTCGGTGGCGGCCGTGGCGCCGGGAATGACTTCGGTCTTGCAGCCGTAACCCTTTTCCAGAACGGTGCGCACCATTTCGGTCATCAGTGCGCCGCTTTCCCAGGTGATTTGCGCGAGCTTCACGGTTTTGCCCGCCTCGCACCAGCCGGGGGCGGCAAAGCTGCTCGTGGCCGCGCAGGTCAGCGCGAGGGCGGCGGCTATACGCATTTTACGCACGCCTGCCAGCGTGATACGTCTCATGTCGTCTCCAGTTTTATGTGCACGATGGGCCGTGCTTTTCGAAGCAATCCGACCAGAGTCTAGCCGTGGCATTTTGGGTTGCGAAAGCCACGAATAGTCATCGATGCATTACCTGATCTCATGCCACTTTCGCCACACGAATGACCTTGCGCGAGCGATGACTGCGCGTCATGCCCCCATGAGATTTCTTAGCTTTTGGGCGCTTGCGGCGTGTGCTGGAATGCGTCTGGCCAAATTCGAACTCATGACACAGGAGACGGAGTCAAACATGAAAGACCTGCAAGTCTATATCGGCGAAGGTTTCGCCGGACCAGGCGTAAACGCTGCCCACATCAACATCATGATCGGCCCGCGCAATGGCCCCGTGGGGCAGGCATTTACGAACAGTTTGTCGTCGCCTTCGCAAGGCCACGTGCCCTTCATGGTGGTGGCGCAGCCCAACGTGCCGGTCAAGCCCGCCACGCTCTACGTGAACAAGGCCGACATTCGCGGCGACCTGCACGGCAACGCCACGTGGGGCGCGTCGCAGGCGGCCATCGCGAAGGCGGTGACGGAGGCGATGCTCGACGGCACGCTGCCGCCGCAAGCGGAGAACGAATGGTGCATCGTCACGGCGAACTGGGTGAACTGGTCGTGCGACGACCTGGACGCCGTGTACGAGAACAACTACGTGGCCTGCAAAACGGCCATCCGCGCGGCGATGAACGGCCTGCCCAAGCTCGACGACATTGCGAAGATCAAGGATCAGATCAGCAATCCGTTCTACACGCCGAAGGCCAAGGCGGCTTGAGCCGCGCAAATCGTTACAGGTGACTACGATGCAATACGTGCAACTTGGCCGCTCCGGCCTGAAGGTGTCGCGCCTGTGCCTCGGCACGATGAACATGGGCACGCCCGAGTGGAAGCCGTGGATTTACAACGAAGAGCAGAGCGAACCGATCGTGCGCCGTGCGCTCGAAGCGGGCGTGAACTTCATCGACCTCGCGGATTTTTATTCGACGGGTGTGGGCGAGGAAGTGGTGGGGCGCATCGTGAAGCGTCTCGCGAAACGCGACGAACTCGTGCTCACGACCAAGGTCGGTTATCCGATCGGCAATGGTGCGAACAACCAGGGTCACTCGCGCAAGCACATCATGGAAAGCATCGACGGTTCGCTGCGTCGTCTGCAAACCGACTACGTCGACATTTACATGCTGCATTACTTCGACGTGAACACGCCCGTCGAAGAAACCATGGATGCGCTCAACGACATCGTGCGCGCGGGCAAGGCGCGCTATATCGGCGTTTCGACGATGTTCACGTGGCAGTTCGCGAAGATTCTGCAGGCATGCGAGCGCTATAACTTCGCACGCCCAATCAATATGCAGCTGCAGCTGAACTGCGCGTATCGCGAGGAAGAGCGCGAGATGATCCCGTTCTGCCAGGACCAGGGCGTGGGCGTTTCGGTGTTCAGCCCGCTTGCGCGTGGTCTGCTTTCCGGCGACGCGAAGTCGGTGCGCAACCAGACCGACTTCTTCACCGTGCAGATGTACGACGACGAAGCCTCGCGCGATATCGCGCGTTCGGTGGCGGAGGTCGCCTCGGCGCGCGGCGTGTCGAGTGCGCAGATCGCGCAGGCGTGGGTGCTGGGGCACGCCGGTATCGCGTCGATGCTCGTGGGCGCGGACACCGTCGCGCAGTTCGAAAGCGCGCTCGCCGCGCTCGACACGCAACTGAGCGCCGACGAACTGTACGAACTCGAACGCAACTACACGCCGTGCGACGTGATCAACGACTACGTGAGCGCACGCATTCCGCGCGTGCCGCGCGCAGCGCGTCGCCTGGAGATCGCAGCATGATCGAAGGACTCAAGGAAACGCGCCTGTGGCGCACGTCGAGCTTCATCGACGGCGAGTGGGTCGCCAGCGATGCCGCTTATCCGGTCATCGACCCGGCCACCGGCGCGCCGCTCGCGCACGTGGCCCGCGCCGGTGCACGCGAAGCGCTGCAGGCCGTGGCAGCGGCTTCGCACGCGTTCCCCGCATGGCGCGACGCCACGGCTGCCGAGCGCAGCGCGAAGGTGCGCCGCTGGGGCGAGCTGATGCAGGTGCATCGCGAAGACCTCGCGCGCATCATGACGGCCGAACAGGGCAAGCCCTATGCGGAAGCGCTGGGTGAAGTGGCGTACGCGGCCAGCTTTCTCACGTGGTTCGCGGAGGAAGCACGCCGTGCCTACGGCGACGTGATTCCCGCGCCGAAGAAGGGCGCGCGCATTGTCGTGACGAAGGAGGCCGTGGGCGTGGTCGGCGCGATCACGCCGTGGAATTTCCCGCTCGCGATGGTCACGCGCAAGGCCGGTCCCGCGCTCGCCGCGGGTTGCACGATGGTGCTCAAGCCTTCGGAAGAAACGCCGCTTTCGGCGTTCGCGCTCGCCGAACTGGCGGTCGAGGCGGGTATTCCGCGTGGCGTGTTCAACGTCGTGTCGGGCGACGCGCCTGCCATCGGCGACACGCTCATGGCTTCGAAGGCCGTGCGCAAGATCTCGTTTACGGGTTCGACGCGCGTGGGCAAGCTGCTCATGCGCGCCGCCGCCGATACGGTGAAGAAGGTCTCGCTCGAACTGGGCGGCAACGCGCCCTTCATCGTATTCGACGACGCCGATCTCGACGCCGCCGTGGAAGGCGCGATGGCCTCGAAATTCCGCAACACGGGGCAGACCTGCGTGTGCGTGAACCGCTTCTACGTGCAGGCCGGCGTACACGACGCGTTCGTCGAGAAACTCGTGAAAGCCGTGCGCGCGCTGCATGTGGCGAGCGGCATGGAGTCCGGCGCCACGCAAGGGCCGCTCATCAACGCAGCGGCATTGCGCAAGGTCGAGGCGCACGTGAGCGACGCGGTGGAGAAGGGCGGCGCGATCGTGTGCGGCGGCCACGCGCATGCGCTGGGCGGCACGTTTTACGAGCCCACGGTCATCACGGGTGCGCATGGTGGCATGATGCTCGCGAATGAAGAGACGTTCGGGCCCGTGGCCGCGGTGTTCCGCTTCGAGACCGAGGAGGAAGCGATCCAGGCGGCGAACGATACCGAGTTCGGCCTTTCTGCGTACTTCTATGCGCGCGACATTGGCCGCGTGTGGCGTGTGGCCGGTGCGCTGGAAAGCGGGATGGTGGGTATCAACGAAGGCATCCTCTCGACGGAGGTCGCGCCTTTCGGTGGCGTGAAGGAGTCGGGGCTCGGGCGCGAAGGCTCGAAGTACGGGCTCGATGAGTACCTAGAAACGAAGTACCTGATGATGGGCGGGCTCGGTTGAGTTTGCGTGCTGTTGTCACGCCTGGGTGGTTTGGATAAAGGCCGCCGCGCGAGAGCGCGGCGGCCTTTTTTGATTTTTTCGCAGATGGGTCAATCGGCCCACGCATTGATATCGAGAACCGCGCTGGCGAATGCTGCTGGCGCCTCCTGCGCGGGGTTATGGCCTGCATTCGGCACGACGCGGTTTTCGTGGCGTCCCGTGAAGCGCTTCGAGATGACCTCGCCGCCCGCTGGCGGGTGGACGCCATCGGCCTCTCCCTCGAGCGTGATCGTCGGCACGGTAATCGGCGGCATGGCGGCCAGGCGCTGTTCGATCTCGTCGAACCGTGAGTCGCCTTCGACCAGGCCGAAACGGTGCCGGTAAGAATGGATGACCACGTCGACGAAATCGGGATTGTCGAACGACACGGCGGAGCGGGCATAGGTGTCGTCGTCGAAGCGCCAGGTCGGCGACCAAAGCGACCACAGGAGTCGGCAGAACGCACGCCGGTTTTCAGTCAATCCAGCCCGGCCGCGCTCACCGTGCAGGTAGTACTGGTACCACAGCCGGTGTTCGTGTTCGGGGTCGGCTGGCTGCGACGCGGCGGCGATATTCTGGATGTTGTAGCCATTGACCGAAACGAGGCCGCGCGCTCTCGACGGGTAGAGCGCCGCGACGATGCACGCCGCCCGGCCGCCCCAGTCGTATCCCCCCAGGATGGCCTGGTCGATCTGGAGGGCATCGAGGAGTGCCAGCAGGTCCGCGCCGAGCGCCGCCTGCTGGCCCGAGCGGAGCGTCGTGGACGAAAGGAAGCGCGTTGGGCCGTAGCCCCGCAGGTAGGGTGTGATGACGCGGGCGCCCTGGGATATCAGACGTGGCGTCACGTCGTCGTACGCATGGATGTCGTAAGGGAAGCCGTGTAGCAGGATGACCGGCCATCCGTTTGCATCGCCGTGTTCGTGATAGCCGATGTCGAGCAGTTCGGTTTCGATGTGTTTGAGCATGGGGCGCTCCTTTGTGCTCAGTTCAACCCGGTTCAACTCGATTCAATGATGACGCACGCGTAGCCAATGACGGGCGCGAGGCAATGTCAAAGCCCGAGACAAACCGCACCGGCCGCAACGACCACGCAGGCGAGCCAGCGCGTTGTGCTCACCGCTTCCCGCAAAAACAGTCGGCCGATCAGCACGGCGAACACGACGCTGGTCTCGCGCAACGCGGAAACCGCGCCCATCGCGCCTGACTGCAGCGCCCAGATCACGATGCCATACGCCGCGATGGACACGAGGCCTCCGGCCAGCGACGCGGCAACCGACAGTGGCTCCGCACGAACCGGCTCCCATACCGCCGCGATCCCGCGCGCCGCGACGAACAACACCGGCATCGCCCAGTAGAACAGGAACATCCATGCGGTGTAGCTGAGCGGCTGGCCGTCGGACAGGCGCACGCCGATGCCGTCGATCACGGTATAGAGCGCGATCGTTGCGCCGGTCGTGAATGCGGCCAGCGCACCCGCGCGCGACACGTGACGCCCCTGCAGCGCGATCGCGATGATGCCGCCTGAAATCATCACGATCCCGAGCACGTGCAACGGGCCGATCGCCTCGTGCGCGAAAAGCGCCGCGCCGAGCGTGACGAGCAGCGGCGACGAGCCTCGCGCGATCGGATACGCCAACGCCAGGTCGCTGCGGCGATACGAGCGCACGAGACTCACGTTATAGGCGATATGCACGAGCCCCGACGCGGCGATGTATGGCCAGGAGGCGCTGGCCGGCAAGGGCGTGGACAGGACGACGAGCGTGGCAACGACCGCGATGGCGATGCTCATCCACGTCATCGATAAAAACCGGTCGCGGTTGCCGTGGAGCATCGCGTTCCAGCTTGCGTGCAGCAGCGCGGCGAAAAGCACGATACCGCCGGTATAGCTAAGCATGAGGGCGCGGGCAGGGTGTCATGAATGATCTATTGAGCAGGATATCTATCTTGTAGTGGGCAGACAAACGAGATAAATTGCCTAAAAACATTAGAGAATCTATTGCGAATGAGACCGACGTTACCCCCGCTCAATGCCCTGAGGGCCTTCGAGGCCGCGGGCCGGCTCGGCAGCTTCAAGGAAGCCGCCGCAGAACTGCACGTGACGCCAGGGGCGGTGAGCCAGCACGTGCGCCTGCTGGAGGCGTGGCTCGGCGCGTCTCTGTTTGAACGGCACAACCGGCGTGTGCAGCTCACGCCGGCGGCAAAGGCGTATCTGGAGGAAATCGGCCCCTTGTTCGAACAGCTCTCGCAGGCAACCGCGCGATACGGCATGCCGCGAACGCTCTCCCGGACGCTATCCGTGAACGCGCCCGCGACCTTCACGTTGCGCTGGCTGGTGCCGAGGCTGGCGAAATTCCGCGCCGCGCATGCCGACGTGGACGTCAACGTGGAAACGTCGAACGAGCCGTTGGAAAGTTTGAAAGACGACTACGACGTCATCATTCGCGGTGGTCCGGACACGTTCTACGGCTATTCGATGCGGCCTTTCTTGTCCGAGGAGCGGCTTCCGGTGTGTAGCCCCGCGCTTTTGCAGCGTGTGCCGTTGCGCTCGCCCGGCGACCTGCGCGAACACACGTTGCTGCACACTTCGAGCCTCCCGCGGCTTTGGCCCGACTGGCTGGCGAGCGCGCAGATTCCCGAACTGAGGCCGGCAGCGGCGTTGACGTTCGATCATTTCTATCTGACCTTGCAGGCGGCGATCGACGGAATCGGCGTCGCGATGGGGCCCACCGCGCTGGTAGCCGATGACCTTGCCGCTGGCCGGCTCGTCGCACCGTTCGCGCTTGTACGCCTGCCTTCGCGCAGCTATTGCACTTACGTTGCGCAGGAGAAGTCCGGCGATGAACGAGTCGCGCTGTTTCGCGCGTGGCTCGAGCGGGAGGGGATGGGTTCATGAGCGCAGCGGGGCGTCGCGCGATGCAAGAGCAAGCCGGTTATCGCGCCGATCCGCCGCCAGAACCGGCGTCGCAATTATGCGACGCCTGGCAGACTTTTTCCGCGCTCGCGCGACTGCCTATGCGCTCCATTTCTCTGCCAACCGGGAAAAAGCCGGGGAAAAGCGCCTGGAAGCCGTTCAATAGTTGACGGATCCAATTGGGGTTGGGGGCGATGTGACCATAAGCTCATGGCTACGAACGGTGCGCCTACTCCATGATGGGGTCGATATCAAGCTATTGATTCAGCGGCATTTTCCCCGCCCTGCGCCACACATTACATTCATATAATCTGTCGCGCGCTCGCGTTTCGCGCGCGAATGCCTCAGTAGCGGATGGTGTAGTGCAACGGCTCGTTCGTGGGCCAACAACAAGACTGTGACAACAGGAGAAAATGCATGAAGGCTCTTCAAGTATTCAAGCTGGCCGCGGCGACGGCTCTCGTGGCTGCGTCGCTGCACGCCTATGCGCAGGACGACGCGGCGAGCGGCGCGGCTGCCGCTGCCCAGCAGGCCAGCCCGTCGCACGCGCTCACGAAGCAGGAGAAGGCGGCTAACCGCGCGCTCAGCCGCAAGGTTCGCTCCGCGCTCGCGAAGGACAAGAAGGTCGATGTTGCGAAGATCACCGTGCGCGTGCGTGACGGCGCCGTGGTTCTGCAGGGCTCGGTGCCTGAGCAGTCGCAGATCGAACACGCCACCGAAGTCGCCAAGGGCGTGCAAGGCGTAACGTCGGTCAAGAACGCGCTGACGATCCGTCCGAACGAGTCCTGATCATTGCCCACCACGGCCTTGCGCCCGTCCGGGCGCAAGCGCCGATATCCGGAGACGGGTCTCCGGGATCCCCCCGAAGACTTCATCTCGCGAAGCGCGCCGGGCGCGCTTTTCTTGCACCTTGCCTGCGCTTGACCGGGGAATGACGCCTTCGATGCGCACGCAACCAAAGTGGCGCACGGCGACTACGCGTGGGGCAAGCAACACGACCGATTATCCGATACGCCGTCGCGCAAAATGACTCGCAAAATTCGGTGTATATCGCTGTGCCGGATTGAATCAGCGTACCAAAAGACTTCTCGCAAATGCACGCTCGCCCGGCCGATCGCATATCGAGGGTAGACGCCCGTCGAATAGCCGTTCCGGGCCGATTTACGCGAATTCCCTGCAATGCCTGAATCACGCGGTTCCCGGATTGGCGTTGCCAAAAAGCGAAATAAATCGTTGCGCACAATGCGCTTAATTATCTGCGATTGCTTTCCTAAACTTGATATCAACTGGTAGTGGTTTGTTTTACGCATACCGCTGCGAACAGTTACGCGATTTTGATCGTCGTGAGCCGCGCACATAACGACCGCCAGAGCAATACGAGTGGTCCGTTTGTGCCGGAATTCCAGTCCAATCAATGGAGGAGCGAGTCATGAGCAGAACAATCAGCACATTCATCGCGGCTGTTGCCGCACTCACGCTGTCGGCCGGTGCGTATGCACAGGCTAACAATACGCTGGCAACCCCGAGCGTTGTATCGCCCGCCGCTGCCAATAACAATGCAACGAGCGGCTACGGCACACCTGGCGCCACCAATTCGGACAGCGGCATGAGCGCGGCGTCGCCGAATAGCGCGAACAATGGCGCAGCGCAGGTCCCGGGCGGCCCTAACAACAACACGCTGGCCACCCCGAGCACCGCATCGCCGGCCAAATAACCCTGGCCTCTCGCCGTAAGCAAGACCGCTGTCCTCACGGGCAGCGGTCTTTTCTTTTCCCAGTCCTGCGGGCTGATCGCGGCCTCAAGTCTGTCCCCAAGCTGCCGTAATAGCAGGCTTCGGAATATTCTCGATGCATCGTGACACATCCCGGGTCTCAGCCTTCACTGGATCTTGCTGCGCTTATCGAAACCGTCCAGCGGAACGAGCGCGCCTCGAAGTCATTCCAGGACGTGGAACTGCGCCTGATCGGCGCGCACGACTGGTGCGCCTTTCTCGAAGGGATGTTCGTCCATCTGCCCGAGGTGTTCCGGCTCGCTTCGTCCGGCATCTGGCTCGACGCCCGCACGCCGCTCCTGCGCGACCTGCTCGAAACCGACTGCGGGCGCGCCGACCTCGAAGCGAACCTGCGATCCGGGTTCCAGGGCGGTCTCGCGCTGTCGCGCCTGTGCGCGGGCAACCAGCCGTGGCTCGGCCGCGTGAGCGAACTGAGCGCTCTCGAGCCCGCTGTGAGCGAGACCTTCTTCGGCGCAAAAGCGGCAAAAGCGGCACAGACCGCTACCGGCAGCGCGATTGTGCTGCCCCTTCTGAACCGCACCCAGGTGCTCGGCTACCTGTGCCTCGCAAGCGATGACCCCGCGCGCTTCGACCCCAGCATGGGCACCGACCTGCTCATGCGCTTCAGCAGTGTGGCGGCGGCGAGTCTCGACAACGTCGCCCACCGCGAGCATCTGCGCAAGACCGGAGTGACCGACCCGCTCACGGGTCTCTCGAACCGCCGCTATTTCGACGAGCGCCTGCATCACGAGATCCGCCGCGCGAGTTCGCATGCGGCGCCCATGTCGTGCCTCTTCATCGACATCGATCACTTCAAGCAGATCAACGACACGCACGGTCACGCAACCGGCGATCTCGCGCTGGGCGCCATCGGCACGTGCCTGAAGCAGCAGGTGCGTGTGGGGGATACGGTTTCGCGTTACGGCGGCGAAGAGTTCGTCGCGCTGCTGATGTGCGAGCTGCCCGACGCGCTGGCGGTGGCGGAGCGCATCCGGCATGCGGTCGAGGCGCTCGAAGTGCTCGACGACGAAGGCGAGCGCATTGCGCTCAGCGTGTCGATTGGCGTGGCGGCGTATCGGATGAACGCGCTCGCCGCGAGCCCCGAGGTGCTCGCGCGCTCGCTGCTGGACCAGGCCGACCAGGCCATGTACCGGGCCAAACACCAGGGGCGCAACCGCGTTTCGCTGCTTGAGGCGTGAACGGCGCAAGACGTTCGCAAACCTGTGGTAAAGACGGCGGCACGGGCATGACCCAAGGCCGCGCTGAAACGTAAGTTTTCAAAATCCGGCACTATTTGCGGTAGCAGTGGTTTCAGAGGCCCGTTGATCGGTACGTCGACCAGGCAAAGCGAAATCATGTCTACCGAGCTTTTGTTGACCGTTGCCTGTCTGGCCTGCGCGATCGCGATGTTCCTGATCGGCCGGCCCCGCTCGGACGCGGTGGCGCTCATCATGATCGTCGCGCTGTCGCTCTCGGGCGTCGTGACCGTTAACGAGGCGCTGGCCGGTTTCTCCGACCCGAACATCGTTCTCATCGCGGCCCTCTTCGTGCTCGGCGACGGACTCGCGCGCACGGGCGTTGCCCAGCGCGTGGGCGACTATCTCATCGCGCGCGGCGGGGCCAACGAGCGCCGCCTCGTCGTGCTGATCATGGCTGTGGTTGGCGTCATGGGCTCGGTCATGAGTTCGACGGCCGTCGTGGCGATCTTCATTCCCATCGTCATTCGCATTGCGCGGCAGTCGGGCGTGTCGCGCGCGCGCATGCTCATGCCGGTCAGCATGGCCGCGCTCACGAGTGGCATGCTCACGCTCGTCGCCACGACGCCGAATCTCGTCATCAACAGCGCGCTCGTCTATCACGGCTACCAGGGCTTCAGTTTTTT
This sequence comes from Paraburkholderia acidiphila, assembly GCF_009789655.1. GTDB lineage: Bacteria > Pseudomonadota > Gammaproteobacteria > Burkholderiales > Burkholderiaceae > Paraburkholderia > Paraburkholderia acidiphila. Next base: position 77,464 of record NZ_CP046911.1, on the reverse strand, counting down.
CGGCATCACGCCGCTGGGCCTGCCGATTCTCGCCGCGAGCATTGCCTGGATGCTGTTCGCAAGACGCTTTCTGAACGGCGCAGGCGGCGCGGAGGCGAGCACGCGCCCGTCGCTGAACGACTGGGTCGCGCGCTATTCGCTCGAAGGGCGCGCCTTTCGCCTGGAGGTGGGCGCGGATTCCCCGCTCGTCGGGCAGACGCTCGGCCACGCCGGGCTCGACGACGACCCCGTGGCGCACGTCGTCGCGATCGAGCGGCGCGCGCGCATGGGCGCGACGGTGCTGCCGGCGACTGCGGACAGCAGCATTGCGCCCGGCGACGTGCTGCTGCTCGACGTGGAGTCCGCGAGCTTCGACCGCAAGGCGTTTTGCGCGCGCTATGCGCTCGCGGTGCGCCACATGTCGGGCGCGTACTTCACGGACCAGACCCACGACGTGGGCATGGCCGAGGTCATCGTGCCGCCGGACTCGTCGCTCGTGGGCAACGTCGCGCGCAGTTCGGCCGCGCTGCGCCGCCACGGCGTGACGGTCGTCGGCCTGCGCCGCGCCGACGCCGCGCTCGAGCAGGATCTGCAGGCCACGCGGCTGAAAGTGGGCGACACGCTGCTGGTGGTGGGGCCGTGGATCGACATCTTCTCGATGCAGTCGGTCGAGCGCGATATCGTGTGTCTCGCCATGCCGGTCGAAAGCGACGCCTACGTGCCCGTGCCCCACAAGGCGCTGCACGCGCTCGCCATCATGGCGCTCGTCATCGCGATGATGCTCACGCCACGCGTGCCGAACGTGCTCGCGGGCCTGATCGGCTGTCTGCTAATGGGCGCGTTCGGCTGCGTGAGCCTCGACAGCGCGTATCGGGCGATTCACTGGCGCAGCCTCGTGCTGATCGTGGGCATGCTGCCGTTTTCCATCGCGCTGCAACGCACGGGCGGCATCGACATTGCCGCCGACGCCGTGCTGCGCGTGGCCGGCAACTGGGGCGCGCATGGCCTGTTGGGCGCGGTTTTTCTGCTCACGCTCGTGATCGGCACCGTGATTTCCGGCACGGCGACGGCGGTGCTGATGGCGCCGGTGGTGCTCGCGATGGCGGCGCACCTGCATGCGTCGCCCTATCCGTTCGCGATGACGACGGCGGTTGCCGCATCCGCGGCCTATATGTCGCCAATCTCGACACCGGTGAATGCGCTCGTCAGCACGGCGGGCGGCTATCGGTTCCGGGAATTTATCAAGGTGGGCTCACCGGCTGCGATCGGGGCGCTCGTGATCACCGTACTGCTGGTACCGCTCATCTGGCCGGTTTTCCCGCGCTAGCGCGAGGTGAGTCAGGTCACCCGTTCGCGAGGCATCAACCGGACATGGCGAAATTCTTGACGAGAACGTGGGCACTTCGCTGGATCAAGCGGCTTGTTCTTTTCGTGCTGATCGCGTTCGTGTGCATTGCCGGCGTGCGCCTGTACGACGCGCAGCGCAAGGCGCCGTTGAGCCTGTGGCACACGTATGTGCCGCAAGACATGCACGTGCACGAAATCGATCAGGCGACGTGGGAGGAGTACATCGCGAATGAGAACCGCGTGTTCGACTCGGTGAAGAAGAACGTGACCGACAAACTACCGGCGGACGAACGCGTGCCCGCCAATCGCTATTTCTCGGGCAGCCCGATTTATCCGGGCCACCTTCGCACCGACTGGAACCGCTCGTTCACGCTCATGCCGCAGGGTACGCCGCGCGGCGTGGCCGTGATGCTGCACGGGCTGACCGATTCGCCCTATAGCCTGCGGCACATCGCGCAGCGCTATCAGCAAGATGGCTTCGCGGTGGTCGTGGTGCGTTTGCCGGGGCACGGTACCGTGCCCTCGGGTCTGACCGAAGTGACGGCGGAGGACTGGGAGGCGGCCACGCGCCTCGCCGTGCGCGAAGCGCGGCGCCGCGTGCCGGCGCCTTTACCGCTGCATATCGTGGGGTATTCGAACGGCGGCGCGCTCGCGCTGCAATACGCGCTCGAGGTGCTCGACGACCCGAGCCTGCCGAAAGCGGATCGCCTGATCCTGCTTTCGCCGATGATCGGCATTACGGCCTTCGCGCGCTTCGCGGGGCTCGCGGCATTGCCCGCGATCCTGCCTGCGTTTGCGAAAGCCGCGTGGCTCGACATCGTGCCGGAGTTCAATCCGTTCAAGTACAACTCGTTTCCGGTGAACGGCGCGCGCCAGTCGTGGCGGGTCACGCGCAAGATCCAGCAGGAAGTGGCGGACGCGGCGCGCAACGGCAAACTGGCGGCGCTGCCGCCCGTGCTCGCCTTCCAGTCCGTGCTCGACTCCACAGTCAGCACGAGCGCGATCATCAGTTCGTTGTATTCGCAACTGCCCGCCAATGGCAGCGAGCTGGTGCTCTTCGACATCAACCGCACAGCGCAATGGAGCCCGCTGCTGCGCGCCTCGATGCGTGACGCGCTGCGCCGTCTCCTGCCCGTGCCGCCGCTGCGCTACCGGCTCACCGTGCTCACCAACGCCTCCGCCACCTCACAGCAAGTGGTCGAAGCGAGAACGGCGCCGAACGAAACAACGGCGAAAGTCGAACCCACGGGGCTCGACTATCCACCTGATGTTTATTCGCTTTCACACGTGGCCCTGCCGTTTCCGGTGACCGATTCGCTGTACGGCCGCACCCCCGATCCCAACGACGACGTGGGCATCCACCTTGGCGCCCAGTCCGTACGCGGCGAAACCGGGGCGCTGATGGTGGGGGCGGGGTTCCTCACGCGGCTTTCGTGGAACCCCTTCTACGGGTACATCGTCGAGCGCATCGACAAGCTGGCGGGTCATGGGCCGTGAGCGCGATGTCGACGCGCGCCCGGGCCGCCCTCGGCTCGCTTGGGGCTTATGCGCGCGGCGCGAGTTCGACCTGCGCGGTCATCTGCTCGCCGTCGCGCGCAACGACGATCGACACGTTGCTGCGTGCCCGCGCGATCATGCTTTGCAGTTGCTCGACGTTGTCCACTTCGATGCCGTTGACCGCGATGATCACATCGCCGGCGCTGATGCCAGCCGCCTTGGCCGGACCGCCCGATTTCACGACGAGCACGCCACCTTCCACGCCGACTTGCTGCGCTTCGTCGCCGCTGAGCGCGCGCACGGCCACGCCAAGACGCGGACGCGAATTGTGGGCCAGCGTGCTGCCATTGCCGTTGCCGCCGCCCTGCACGATCTGATCCTTGATGTGCATGGCTTCGTCGATGGGAATGGCGAACGAGAGGCCCTGGAAGCCGCCCGTGCGCGAATAGATCATCGAATTGATGCCGATGACTTCGCCGTTCAGGTTGAAGAGCGGGCCGCCCGAATTGCCCGGATTAACCGGCACGTCGGTCTGGATCAGATGCGTCGGGCTGTCTTCCGAAAGCTGGCGCGACTTCGCGCTGATGATGCCCGAGGTCACGGTGTTGTCGAGACCGTAAGGCGAGCCGATCGCGACGACCCAGTCGCCCACCTTGCTGTTGGCCGGATTGCCGATCTTCACGGTCGGGAAACCCGTGCCCGCGATTTTCAGCACGGCCACGTCGCCTGCCTTGTCGGTGCCGATGACGCGCGCGGGGAACTTGCGGCCGTCGGTGAGCTTGACCGTCACGTCGTCCGCGCCTTCGACGACGTGATTGTTCGTGAGGATGTAGCCGTCCTGGCTCACGATGAAGCCCGATCCGAGCGCGCCCGAATGGCCGTCTTCGGAGTCCGGGTTTTCCTTGACGACCTCGACATGGACCACAGCCGGACCGTACTGCGCGACGATCGCCGCGAAGTTCGGCGCCGTGCCCTTGACGTCGTCCGTCCTGGGCGCGGGTACGGACAACGACGTTTTCGTGACGCCGCGTTCGTCCGCGCTCGCGTGCTCATGGCTGACAACCCAGGCGCCGGCAAGCGCCACCGCTACACCGGCGATCAGGCCCCGGCGCCGATATTTGATGGTACTCATTGCTATGGTCTTCTAAGAGGTTAAGGAACGTGGGGCGTAAGGTACTTTTTGCTGCTTAAACGTGACTTAAAGGAAAGAACGATCTTTTGACCGGTCGAAGAGTCGATGTACGCGCAACGAAAATGGGGCGCGGTTGTGCCGACGTCGTTTGGAATCCTCGCCAGCTTGCGCGCAAGTCTTCTTCAAAGCGGCTAGTCTTTCGAAGTCGCGCCGATCGCGCCCCGAAGACGCTTTATTGGGGCCGGAAATGTGCCGCGCGACGTTGATGGCTTGCTAACGTCTCATCATCGCAACGTGGTTCGTCATCCAAAACATCTCCATGAAACAGGATCTCGTCACGTTCACCTGCGTGGTCGTCATTGCCGTCATCACGGGATGGGTGCTGTATATCGGGCGGCCCGTGCTGGTGCCGATCGCATTCGCGATCATCACGTCGTACGTGATCTATGGACTCGCCGACATCCTGCGGCGCGTGCCGCGCGTGGGCACGCGCATTCGTGCGGGCGTGCGCTACTGGAGCGCCGCCGCGCTCATCCTCGTGGCCGCATGGCTCGCCACCGAACTGCTGCTATCCGACACGGACCGCATGGTCGCCGTGGCGCCCAAGTACGAGGCCACGCTGCTCGCGTTGCTCGCCAAAATCACCGCGCTGTTTCATCTGGAAACCGAAGCTTCGTGGACAGCATTTCGGCGCGAGTTGCTCGCGACCGTCAACGTACAGTCGCTCCTCACTTCGCTCCTCGGTTCGCTCTCTTCGCTCATGGCAACGACGCTCGTCGTCTTGCTGTACACGGCGTTCTTCATGGTCGAGATGGGGCGGTTCCGCCGCAAGCTCTCGGCGGTCATGCGCGGCAAGGCCGACATGGAGCCCGTGATCGACGCGATCAACGCGAAGATCGGCACGTATCTCGCGTTGAAAGCGCTGCTCGGCGTGGTGCTCGGGATTCTCAGCTGGATCTGCATGCATCTGGTCGGGCTGGAGTTCGCACCGATCATTGCCGTTCTCATCGTGTTGCTCAACTTCGTGCCGTATGCGGGCTCGCTCATCTCCGTTGCGCTTCCCGCCTTGCTTGCCGCGCTTCAATTCGGCCAGTGGAACGAGGCGATCACGCTGCTCATTGCGCTTTCGGCGATCAACTTCGTGATGGGCAACCTGCTCGACCCGTGGTTGATGGCAGGTTCGCTGAACCTGAGTCCCGCGGTCATTCTCATGAGCCTGGCCGCATGGACGGCGATCTGGGGCATTCCAGGCGCATTTCTCGCCGTGCCGGGGACCGTGGCGCTCACGATCATCTTCTCGGCGTTCAGTTCCACACGGCCGCTGGCGTTGCTGTTGACCAAAGACGATGTCGTCAGGCATGCAGAATAAATGCGTTGCTTACTTTAACAGGTGACCTATGGCTTCCAGAATCAAGCGCCGCGGCAACGCAATCGGCCCAGTTTCCGCGTGCCTGTGCGACAAGGCACTTGCAGCGTTCGCGAATCGCCGCATCAGCGCCGATCTTGCGCGGCGCGGCTTTTTGATCGGCATGGGCGCATCCTTGTTGAGCGCGGTGTTGCCCGAGTTCAGCCGTGCACAGCAGCCCGGCGCCGCGGCCCCCGCGCAGCCCACGACATTCACGAACTTCCGGCTGTTCGACGGCAAGTCGGCCGCGCTGCAGGACGGCATGTATCTCGTGGTCGATGGCGGCCGCATCTCGCAGTTGCGCCGGGGCGCGCCCGACGCACAGAACGCTGCGGGCGGACGCGTGATCGACTGCGGCGGCAAGGTGATGATGCCTGGCCTTATCGACATGCACTGGCATTCGCTGCTCGCCGCACTACCTATCGCGGCCATCATTCAGTCCGACTTGAGTTTCGTGTACCTGGCCGCGGGCGCGGAAGCGCAGCGCACGCTGTTGCGCGGATTCACGACCATTCGTGACGTGGGGGGCCCCGCGTTCGCCTTGAAGCAGGCCATCGATGCCGGCATGCTGAGCGGCCCGCGCATTTATCCCTGCGGCGCGATGATCACCACGACGGGCGGCCACGGCGACTTTCGTCTGCTGACCGACGTGCCGCGTACGACGGGCCAGATCAGCGAGGTAGAACGAACCGGCGCCGCGGCCATTGCCGATTCAGCCGACGAAGTGCGCCTGCGTGTGCGCGAGCAGTTCATGATGGGCGCGACGCAGATCAAGATCGTGGGTTGCGGCGGCGTCTCTACGCCGCGCAGCCCGCTCGACATGCTCACGTTCACCGAACCGCAACTGCGAGCCGCGGTGGAAACGGCATCAGACTGGGGCACCTACGTACTCGTGCATGCGTATACGCCGGAATCGGTGAAGCGCTCGGTTGCCGCGGGCGCGCAATGTGTCGAGCACGGACACCTCATCGACGACCGAACCGCCGAGACCCTGGCGAAGAGCGGCACATGGTTGAGTACGCAACCGTTTACCAGTGAGGAGGATGTTGCGCCGATGGCGCCCTCGAGCCGCGAGAAGTTTCTGGAAGTGACCGCCGGGACCGACAACATGTACAAGCTCGCGCGCAAGCACGGGCTCAAGGTCGCGTTCGGTACGGACCTGATCTTCTCTCAGGCGCTGGCCACGCGGCAAGGCACGATGCTTGGGCACATGACGCGCTGGTATTCGAATGCGGAGGCATTGCGCATGGCCACGGCCACGAATGCTCAATTGCTCGCGCTGGCGGGCGAACGCAATCCGTATCCGCACAAACTTGGCGTGCTGGAAGAGGGCGCGTATGCGGATCTGCTGATCGTGGCTGGCGACCCGCTCCAGGATCTGACGCTGCTGGCCAACCCCGATCAGAACCTGAACCTGATCATGAAGGATGGCCGGATTTTCAAGGATGCGTTGAAGGCGTGACGCTGTGGGGCGTCATCTGGCGCAAGCAGGTTGAAAGTCCGCTTGCCGTGGCGCTATTTGTCGGCTGTTTGTCGACTGTTTGCGCGGGGCGTTGCGAAAACGCCCGCGTTTCGCGTATCGGCCACACGTTTTCTGTATCAAGATGTCACGACGCAGGGCCCTATCAACCGGGGAAATTCGCCCGCGTGGCGCAGCCATCATGGCATGGCCTTACAGCCCTTTGCGGGGGTCGAAATCCCGCCTGTCCATATCCGCCATCTGGCCGATTAAGCCGGTTGAACTTCGCCGCGAAGTAGCCCATATTCAAAACGACTATTTGTTACCACCCTCCAGCGACCCGCGAAATACAGTAGGGATTACAGCGAATACTTCGAATCCGTGCCGCCTGGATGCCCGCGCCGCGACATGACGCGCACCGGCCGCCGGTAGCAAACCCGAAACTATCCTGCCAAAGCTTCCATGCCTGCAATGTTCAACGAACCTGGCCGAGCCAAGTCTGGTCCGTGGGGATGTCCATACTGCGGGACCGGTTTTAATGCGCCACTGATGATTTGCCCTCAGTGCGGCGCGAAGCAGCTCTCCGCTGGCCCGCGCATGTCGCAGGCGAGCGAATCCGCCGCGCCCGAATGGCACGACGGTTTCGCACGCCATGCGCGCAAGGAGTGGAACGCTCCGGCGTTCAGCTTCAGCGGCGTGCCGCATGACAGCGACTACGAACTGCGCGACGAAGCACCAGCCGCGCAACGGTCGTGGTTGCCTTTCTATGTCGTCGGCAGCGTGGTTTCGATCGCGTTCCTGCTGACCGCTTATTTCGTTTCGCATCGCGCCGAGCGGGAGCCGGCCCCGGGCGCCCAGATCGTCGAGGGAGCGATCCTTGGGCCGAAGGCCACAACGCCCGTGCAGGACACGAAACCGCACATGGCGCAGCACACGGTGCGCAGCGCGCCGCCGGTAGCGGTAGCGCAGCTGCCGCCGCCTCCCGCAGTGAGCGCGCCGCCGGCAATGACCGCGCAAGTGCCACTGCCGCATCAGGCGCCGCAGCCGTACCAAGTGCCGCAGCCGCGTGCCGCGGCGACGCCTACGGTGACCGTGCCGCCAGGCGCTGCGCGAAAGAGCAGCGCGGACGAGCGCGCACTTGCTGCCGCGAAGATCAAGGCGGAAAAGGCCAACGAAGAGAAGGCCAACGCAGCGAAGGCCAGCTACGCGCGCAGCACCGACGCCGCGCGAAACCTGGCCCGCGCGCGTGCGAGCCTCGACAAGAACAACCTTGGGGCCGCGCACAGCGCGATCAATGCCGCACTCGCGGAACAACCGGGCAATGGCACCGCGCTGCAAATGCAAGCCGAATTGACTTCGCGGGAAGATCAGCGCGATTCGTTACTTGGCTACGCGCGCCTGTGTGCACGCGATGGGCGGTGGCTGTGCGCATGGCACAACGCGGGTCACGCACTGACCGTCGATTCGTCGAGCGGCGAAGCGCGTGAGATCCTCTCGCGTTCGATCGCCGCACAAGGCGCGGGCAACATGGCGCAGGGAGCGGGTGCCGCGCCCACCATGAGACAGGTGGATTCCGGTCCGCCGGGCCCACCGATCGATCCCAACTGACGCATTCAGCAGCGTAGGCCCGGGTGTGTGACGCCGTTCATGCGCCCGGGTTAGCTGCGCATCGCGCGTTGCTCGCGGTTTGTGCGCCGGGTACTTCGCCGGTTTTTTCGCTATGGTGCTCGACCAGCCAGTTGCTGAAGTTGCGAACGCGTAGCGTGTCCTGCACTTCGGGCCGCACGTCGAGCCAGTATCCCGAAGGCCCCACCACTTCCACCTCGCTCAGCTGGACGAGCGTGCCGTTCGCCAGTTCGGGCGCGATCATGTGCCGGTCGGCAACGGCAATGCCAAGACCGGCCACTGCCGCGTGGATGACCTGATCGAGCGTGCTGAACTCCAGCTCCCCGCGCGGTGCGATCTGCACGTCGAGCGCCGCGGCTTCGAGCCACGCTTCCCAGACCAGCAGGCGCCGGTCGATATCGAGGATATAGAGCCACGGATGCTGCGCGAGGATCTCGCGCAGCGCGTTTTGATCGGCGGGGACATCGGCGAATTCGCGCGCCGAGCCGACGAGCACGTGACGCTCGCGCATGAGCAGCGTGCTCTGGCCACCCGGCAGCGGCTCCATGCCGAAGCGGATCTGGCAATCTTCGTTGCGCTCCGTGCCGTGCAGCGGGCCGTATTCGTTGGTGATGGAGATGCGCAGATCGGGGTGGCGCACCTGGAAGTCGCGCAGGCGCGGTGTGAGCCAGCGCGTGGCGAGCGTAGGCGCGGCATTGACGCTGAGCAGGCTGTTCGACGGATCGGCGCGAATCGTGTCGAGCGTGTGCGCGATGCTGTCGAACGCGGCCTGGAGCGTAGGCAGCAGACGCTTGCCCGCGGCCGTGATTTCCAGCCGGTGATGATGCCGCATGAAGAGCGGCGTGCCGAGATAGTCTTCGAGCAGACGAATCTGGCGGCTGATCGCCCCCTGAGTCACGTGCAGGTTCTGCGCTGCCCGGGTGAAGCTGAGCGTGCGGCTCGCCTCCTCGAATGAACGCAGTGCCGATAAAGAGGGAAGGCGGCGCATGCAAACCTCGCGATGCAGGCGCGCCGGCGCATGGTCATTCGCGTCGGCGCATTCACATTGATAAGGACTACGTCAAAAATATCAGAACGCGTGCGTGATGCCCACGCGGGCGACGGCCTGGTTGTCGGTGCCCGAGGGGTTGAAGCCCGTGATCTGCGCGTTATCCGCCGAGCCCGCCGCGTGCTGGTACACGCCCATCGCATAGACCGACGTGCGCTTCGAAATCGCGTACTGGCCGATCAGGTTGACCTGGTGATACTTCGGCGAGCCATCGGTGGCGTGGTCCTGGCCCACCGTGTAGGTGTAGCCCGCGCCCACGGTGAAGGCGGGCGTCACGGCGTAGGTGCCGGCCACTTCGAAGTTCTGGAAGTGCAGGTCGCCGCTGCCCGTGGCCGATGCGAAGTCCACGTTCGAGTAGTTCGTCATCAGCTTGAGGCTGCCGATCACGTACGACGCGCCGGCCGAAAGGATGCCCTGGTAGCGCGCGTTGGCGAGCGCATCGCCGAACACCGAGTTCACGAAGCTGCCGCCGCTGCCATAACCGGCGACCGCTGTGATCGGATCGTTCACGCGCAGGTAGCCCACGCCCGCGCTGAACGAGCCGAGCGTGTAGGCCGCCGCCGCGCTATACGAGGCGTTGTTCGAGAACTGCCCCGCCTGGCCGCCAAACGAGTAGTGGCCTTCGAACTGGAAGCCGGCGAGCACGGGGCTCACGTATTTCACGGCGTTGTTGACAGGGAACCCGTTGTCGAGGTTGTCCATGTCGTTCGGGTGTGCGAAATACCAGCCGCCGTAGTTGCCGTTGAGCGAATACGGTTCGATCAGATCGACGGTGGCGTCCCATTGCTTGCCGAAGGTGACCTGGCCGTATTGATCCGACTTGAAGCCGACATAGGCGTTACGCGAAAACGCGAGACCGCCGCCGAGTCCGCCCGTCGCGGCATTGAAGCCGCTTTCGAGCCGGAAGATCGCGGAGTAGCCGCCGCCCAGGTCTTCGGTGCCGCGCAAACCCCAGCGGCTGCCGGCGGGCACGCCGCTTTGCATCTGCACGAGCTTGCTGCCGGTGCCCGGCACGAGCTGGCCGTTCGCCCCATTCGCGACATTGCTGGCATAGTCCACGCCGAGGTCGATGAGGCCGTACAGCGTCACGCTGCTTTGCGCGTGCGCGCCCGCTGCGGCGAGCGCCAGCGGCAGCGCCGCGAGAATCTTCTTCTTCAATTGAGTCTCCTTATCGTGGAGCCGCATTGCGCGGCCCGGCTTTCTGGTTGGTATAGAGCGGGTATCGAGTTGGTATTACGCGCCAAGCGACTTCTGCACCTTCGCCGCGACATCGGCGGGCACCCAGGTCTTCCACATCTCGGGGTGCTGCTTGAGGAACTTGAGCGCTTCGTCCTGCGCATCGACCTTATGCTCGGTCATGTCGAGGATCGTCGTGTTCAGGAAGTCGATGGGGAAGCTCGCCTTCGAGAAGAAGGCCATCACATCGGGCTCGGCCTGATAGAACGGTGTCGAAACGCCGATCTTCAACTGCGAGACCAGGTACGACGAGGCGCATTGCTGCGGGCTGTTGGCGTCGCGCAGCGTCTTCCAGCATGCCTCGTTGAACGGCGGCATCTTGAGCTGAACGAACTTGTACTTCGCCATCAGCGCGGCCGGTTCCCAGTAGTAGGTGAGAATCGGCTTGCCGCGCGCGTAGGCCGAGGAGATGGCCGCGTCGAGCGCCGCGCCCGTGCCGGGGCGGAAGTTCGTGTAGGTGTCGTCGAGCTTGAGCAGCTTGAGCAAGCGCGTATTCACGCGCTCGCAGTCCCAGCCCGAGGGGCAGTTGAGGAAGCGGCCGCGATCCGGTTCCTCGTCGTCGACGAAAAGGCCCTTGTATTTGGGCAGATCGCTCACGGATTGAAGGTCGGGCGCGCTGGCCTTGATGCCGCGCTTCGCGTCGCCGTGCACCACGTAGTCGGGCACGTACCAGCCTTCCTTCGTGCCGCCCGGCAGCGTGTCGCCCACGAGCTTGACCGAGCCCGCCTTGACCGCGCCCGCGATGATCTCCGAACGGCCCGTCCACTGTTCGGCCCAGATCTGCAGGTCGTTGCGCGAGAGCGCCGTTTCGGTGGCCGCGGTGCTGCCGGGCACGGTGTCGGTCTGGCAGCTATAGCCGTTCTTGAGGATGTAGCGCAGCACTTCGCTCGTGAAGTTGCCGCTTTCCCATGTGATGCCCGCGAAGCGCACGGGCTTGCCGCTGCTGCACCAGGTGCCTGCGGCGTGCGCCGGCAACGCGGCGATGGCGAGCGGCGCCGCGAGGCAGGCCGCGCGGAAGAGGGACGTCAAGCGTTTCATTGCATGTCTCCGTTTTATTGAAATGTTTCGGAATGCTTCATATAAGGGCTGGCATCTCGTTCATGCCATCGCCCGTTATGCTTCAGTCGTAACGGCTGTCGTGTGCGCGGGTGGCGGCGAGCATGGCTTCGTCGAGTTCGACGCCAAGGCCCGGCGCATCGCCCAGCTCGATCCAGCCGTTCGCGTCGATGTCGATCACGTGCTTGATCGGGAAGTCGCGCCGCGCAGGCGTCCATTCGGGCGGGTCGTACGGAAATTCGACGAACGGCGCGTTGCCTGCGCCCGCCACCACATGCAGGTTCGCCGCGAGGCCAATGCCGTTGCCCCACGTATGCGGCGTGAACACCTTGCCGTGCGCTTCGATTTGCGCCGCGAGCCGCCGGGCGCCTTCCATGCCGAGCGTGCAGACGACATCGGGTTGATAGACGTCGAGACAGTCGTGCGCGAGGAGCGCCGCGAATTCGTGCGCGTCGCGCGTCATCTCGCCGCCTGCGATGCGGATGCCGAGCCCATGCGTTTGCTCGCGCAACTGCGCGTGGCCCGCGTAGTCGCCGCGATGCAGCGGTTCTTCGACCCAGTACACGCGATACTTTTCGATCTGCCGGATCACGGCGAGCGCTTCGTCGGCGCGCCACGGCGCCTGGGTGTCCCAGGGCATGCGCCAGCCCTGGTTGCAATCGACCATGAGTTCGATGGCGTCGCCCGCGGCTTCGCGCACGGCGGCGAGCGCGGCGATATCGTCGGCGAGCGTGGCGCGGCCGAAGCGCACCTTGAGCGCCGGGAAGCCGCGCGCGACGGCATGCTCGGCCCACCGCGCCATGCCGTCGAACGTGCGATGCACGCCCGAGGACGCGTACGCCCGCACCCGCTTCGAACGGCCGCCGGCCATCTGCCAGCACGGTTCGCCGCGAATCTTGCCGGCGAGGTCCCAGAGCGCGACGTCGAGCGGCCAAAGGCGGCCTGCGTGGAAGCTGAGGTTGTCGAGCACCGCCGAGTGCCGCGCCAGGTCGAGCGGATCTGCGCCGATGAAGAGATCGCGGTAGTCGTCGAAGCCGTACATGGCGTCGCCGGAGCCGATGCCCACGCGGCCTTCGTCGTCTTCCACGCGCACGATCGTCGCCGGGAAGGCGCGCCGCGGGCGGCTGTCCCACGAGGCGGGGAACGGCGGGTCGAGCGGCAGCCGGTGCTGGCTCACGGTGATGCGGGCGATACGGTTCGTCATGGCGCGTGGCGCGCCGCCCGGTGGTCGCAACATTGCGTAACTCATGTATGAAGATACGCATGCGGCGCGCCGTGGGGCGGGCGATTGTCTCCTTGGCCTTGTCAGGTGTTACGGCATCCTAGAGGGTCAATTCCACGCACTCAATGAAGTCAATTGAAGTAAATGACAGCATTCATTTCCGTGAATTGGGCGCGATAATGACGCAGCCGCCGCGCCGTGCCGCGGCGTGCTTTTCTCCTTCGGGAAAACCATGAATGGCTGGATGCCCACGCTCTCGCGCAGCAGCGAACCCAAGTACCGCGCGATCGCTCACGCCTACGCGCAGGCCATCACGGGCGGTCAGATGTTGCCAGGAGAAAAGCTGCCCGCGCACCGGCTGCTCGCGAAGAAGCTCAATGTCACGACCGGCACGGTGAGTCGCGCCTATGCGGAACTGGAGCGCGGCGGGATGGTGGTGGCGCGCGTGGGCGACGGCACCTACGTGGCCGAGCCCGACGCTGACGGCGCGCGCATGCAGGACCGTACGCGCCCCGCGCCCGAGTCCAGCGAACGGGCCGCGGCGAACACGCCGGGCGCGCCGGGCGTGTATGCACCGGGGCGCCTGATCGATCTCGGCCAGAACGTGCCAATGCCGACCGACGAAGCCTTCCTGCTGACCCAGACCTTGCGCGAACTGGCCGCCGATGAGCGGCTGGCGGGCGAGTTGCTGCTGTACCAGCCCGAGGGCGGCCGCCGCTCGCACCGCGAGGCGGGTGCGCGCTGGCTCGCGCGCATGGGCTGCACGGTGGCCGCCGAGCGCGTGCTCGTCACGCAGGGCGCGCAGCATGGCCTGGCTTGCGTATTGCGCGCGGTGCTGCGTCCAGGCGACACGATTTTCGCCGAGGCGTTGAGCTATCCCGGCATCGTCGCGCTCGCGCGGCAGTTGCGGCTGAATCTCGTCGGCATCGAAATCGACGAGGAAGGCATCGTGCCCGCCGCGCTCGAGCGCGCGTGCGGCCTGCTCGCGCCGCGCGCGCTCTTTTGCGTGCCGACGCTGCACAACCCGACCACGGCGACGCTCTCCGAAGCGCGCCGCGCGATGATCGCCGAGATCGCAGTGCGGCATCACCTCGTCGTGATCGAGGACCTCGTGCCCGCCGCCTTGCTCGACGCGCCGCCCACGCCGCTCGCGGCGCGTCTGCCCGAGCATGGCATCGTCATCAGCAGTCTTTCGAAGGCGGTCGCGCCGGGCTTGCGCATCGGCTATGTGCAGGCGCCGCAGGACTGGGTCGGCAAGATCCTCGCGGTGATACGCAGCGATTGCTGGATGACTTCGCCGCTCGCCGCGGAGATTGCGGCGCGCTGGATCGTGGATGGCGAGATCGATCGCCTCGTCGCGCAACAGCGCGCGCAGGTGGACGCGCGCCACGCGATCGCCGCCGAGGTGCTGGCGGACTGGACGTATCGCACCGATCCGGCAAGTCCGCATCTCTGGCTGCCGCTCGCGGAGCCGTGGCGCGCCGCCGAATTCTCGGCGGCGCTGCGTCAGGCCGGCGTGCTCGTGAAAACCGCGGACAGTTTCGTGATCGGGCGCGGCTCGGCGCCGCACGCGGTGCGCTTGAGTCTGGGCGGCGCGCGCAGCAACGAAGCGCTGCGCGAGGGCCTGGCGTTGCTGGCGCGCACGCTGCGCAACGGGCCGGAAGGGCTATATTCGGCGTAACGTCGCACAGCGTAACGTTGCGAGTCTTTACTCCGCGATGAACGAGACGGTGCGCTTGCGGCGTTCGTCGACCGAAAGCGAGAACACATCGGGCCGCGCGTAGTGGCCCACCGCATCGAAATCGTAGCGGGCGCGCGTGAGTTCGTCGGTGTCGATCTCCGCGACGAGGAGTCCGGCTTCGCCGCGCAACGGCCCGGCCAGCACGTCGCCAAGCGGCCCGACGATCAGGCTGCCGCCATTGATGAGCGGCCGGTTCTCGTCCCAGCCCGGCACCTCGACGCCTAGCGCCGCGGGCGAGGGCTGCACCTGGCATGCGCTAATCACGAAGCAGCGCCCTTCGTGCGCGATATGGCGCATGGAGCACTGCCAGACGTCGCGCTCGTCCACGGTGGGCGCACACCAGATTTGCACGCCCTTCGCGTACATCGCCGTGCGCAGCAGCGGCATGTGGTTTTCCCAGCAGATCGCGGCGCCCGCCAAGCCGGATTCCGTGCGAACGGTGGGCAGCGTCGAGCCGTCGCCTTGCCCCCAGATCAGCCGTTCGGTGCCGGTGGGCATGAGCTTGCGGTGCTTCGCCACGAGCCCCTCGCCAGGATTGAAGAACAGCGCGGTACAAAAGAGCGTGCTGCCATCGCGCTCGATCACGCCAATTACGAGCGATGCGCCGCAACGCGTGGAAAGCTCGGCGAGCGCTTCGGTTTCCGCGCCCGGCACGTCGATCGCGTTTTCGTAGTAGCGCGCGAACGCCTCGCGGCCTTCGGGCAGGCGGTAGCCGAGGCGCGTGCCGAATATCTCGCCCTTCGGGTAGCCGCCGAGCAACGCCTCGGGCATGACCACGAGCTTCGCGCCCGAGGCGCGGATCTGCGCTTCGAAGGAGAGAATCTGTTCCAGCGTTTGCGCTTTGCCGGCGGCGGACGAACCGATCTGCAGCGCGGCAACTTTCGATTTAGCCATGATGGCGTGCTCCCAGGGGTTTGGACAGCTCACATCTTTCCACGGCGATAAAATCGCGAGAACGTATATCGATACTATGTGATATGAACCGCTTTGATATCGCAGGCGTGGACCTGAATCTGCTGAAGATCTTCGAGGCGCTGTTCGAGGAGGGCGGAGCGAGCCGCGCCGCAATTCGCCTCGACATGACACAGTCCGCGGTGAGCGCGGCGCTCAGGCGTCTGCGCGCGCTCTATGCGGACACGCTCTTCGTGCGTACCGGGCGCGGGCTCGCGCCGACCTCGCGCGCGCAGGAACTCAAGCCGGTAATCAGCGAAGCGCTCGACCGTTGCCGCCATAGCCTTGCGATTGCCTCGCCCGACGCGACCACGTTTCATGGGCGCGCGGTCTCGATCGGGCTCTCCGACGACTTCGAGGTGGCCATAGGCCGGCGCATCTTCGAAACGCTAGAGGCGAGCGCGCCGGGCCTGCGCATCATCTTTCGCCAGACGCACAGCCAGATCGTCGCGGACGCGCTCGCGAATCAGGACATGGATCTCGCCGTCGCGGCGGGCGGCTTCGCTTCGCGCGGGCTGAGCCACCGGGTGCTCGGCGAGGGCAGCTATGCGTGCCTCGTGGACGACACCGAGCGCACGCCAAGGCGCTTGACGCTGGCCGACTACGTGTCGAGAGGGCACATCCTGGTGTCGTCGGGCGGCGTGGTCGGGATCGTCGACGAAGGGCTTGCCGCGCGCGGCCTCAAGCGTCATGTCGTGGCCTCTACGACGCATTTCGCCGCGTTGCCTTTCCTGCTCAAGGGCACGCGCAACGTCGCCACGATACCGCGCCACGCGGCCGAGGCGATCGCGCGCGTGGCGGGGCTGAAGCTGCTTGCGTGTCCGATCGATCTGCCGCGCTATCCGGTGGAACTCGGCTGGCGCAACAGTTCGCTGCGCGACGCCGCCATCGTCAAGGTTCAGGCCGCCATCATCGCGTGCTTTCCGTCAAAAAACACCGGCTAAACACTGATCGACACCCAGGCGGCATTCGCGTTGAATGATCGGGCACGAGATTTGCGTCCAGGTAGTGGTAGTGATTGCCCACAACGACGATAACAACGGACTCGACAAGGAGATTCTCCGCATGCGCGCAGTGCCTTTCCCCGATGGCTATACGATCGAGTCACATGCACAGGAACCGCGCGACTTGCGCCGGGTGCCCATTCATCCCGATCACTGGTATCCGCTCGCCTGGTCGCGCGAACTCAAGGCTGGCAAGACGCTGGGCACGCATTTCGCCGGCGAGCCCATTGTGCTCTTTCGCACCGCGTCAGGCGCGGTGTACGCGCTCGAAGACCGCTGCGCGCATCGCCAGGTGCCGTTGCATGCGGGCGTGGTGGACGGCGAGTCGCTTCGCTGCGGCTACCACGGCTGGACCTACGATTGTTCGGGCCAATGCGTGGACGTGCCATATCTCGGCAGGGAGCGCCTGCCCAACGGCGTGCGCGCCTATCCGTGCCGCGAGGCGCACGGCATGATCTTCGTGTTTCCCGGCAACGCCATGCTCGCCGAAGAATGTCCGCTGCCCGTGCTGGATTCGGTCGCGGACAAGGCCTACAAGACGCGCCGCTTCGGCCGCGAAGTGAAGTGCCACTACTCGTTCATGCACGAGAATCTGATGGACATGAACCACCAGTTTCTCCACCGCCGCCAGATGGGCCAGATGCGGGCGCGCTCGCTCGGCCGGCGGCGCGGCGAGAAGTCGATCGAAGTGGATTACACGTTCGCTCGCATGGCGGGCAAGCAGCCGGCGGGCGAGGCGCTCGTGTTCGGCGCGAGCAAGAATCGCGCGGACCCGAGCGATCAGAGCGTG
This sequence comes from Paraburkholderia acidiphila, assembly GCF_009789655.1. Lineage (GTDB taxonomy): Bacteria > Pseudomonadota > Gammaproteobacteria > Burkholderiales > Burkholderiaceae > Paraburkholderia > Paraburkholderia acidiphila. The sequence continues at coordinate 59,971 of NZ_CP046911.1, read as the reverse complement.
ATGACCGTACGCACGGAATATCCGTATCAAACGCTGAAGATCCACTCGAGCGACGACTCGCTGCTCATGGACCTGTGGATCGTTTATGTCCCGCTCGACGCGCAGCAGCGCACGAACCGGACCTTCGGACTCCTATCGGTGAAGCGGCCCGCCGTGCCGTTCCTGCTCGACGCGGCGTGGCCGCTGCTGGTCTGGTTCACGGAGCGCATCTTCAAGGAAGACCGCACGATCGTCGAACTCGAACAGGCCGCGCACGACAACCAGGGCGCCGACTGGAATCACGAGGTCTTTCCCGTCATTAACGAATTGCGCGACCTGCTGCGCGAATGCGGCGCGCGCGCCGTGATTCCCATTCGCGAGGTTAGCGAAGTGTGAGGCGAGCGCGTCAGGCGGTCTTGCTGGCGCGCGGTTTCGCAGGCGCTTTTTTCTTCGTCTTACCCTGGTTGAATTCGATTGCCGCGCGAATGAGCGCCTTCAGCGCGCGCTTGTCGACCTTGTCGCCCTCGAGATAGTCGATGGCGCGCCGCGCGTTGCCGTCGAGCCCGGCGTTGAAGAGCTTGTTCGGGTCGGGCAGGCTCGCGCCGTACAGGAACGTGAGCTTGACCTTGCCTTTGTGCGCATTGCCCACGGCGATCATGCCGTCCCGATACCACACGGGGCTGCCCATGTATTTCCATTCTTCGACGATTGCCGGGTCGGCCTCGAGAATGGCCTCGCGCATGGCGATGAAGGTTTCGCGGCGCCAGTCGGTGAGGTCCGCGATTAGCTGGTCAATGCGTTCCGATGGGGTCATGCGCGCTCCGTGCCTTGTCTGTCTTCCCGTCGTCGGGCGATCAGGATCGTAATGTAGCACCCGACACGTCCGTTTCGGGGGAACGGGACGCGTTCTGCGCGTCGGGCTCCATCAGCGAGATGGTGAAGAAGCTGCCCATGACCGCGGAAAGAATGATGAAGATCGAAGCGGCATCGACAAGGAAGCCGACATACCGGAACACGAGGAAGCAAACCGAAAGCGTCAACAGGTTAAGCGTGAGCCCAATGATGGCCGAAGCCTTCGGCACGGTGCGCATGAATACGGCGAGCCGCGAATCGTTGCGCGGCACATACCAGATGAGGAAGAGGCCAGTCACGAGGATAAAAGCGGTCTCGCACCAGATCAGCCAGGCCGGGCGCTGCAGGAAGCGGCCCTCGAAGATCGTCTCGATCACTTGCGCCTGAATCTCGATGCCGGGCACCAGTTCGCCTAGCGCGGTCGTGCGCATGTCGGTCAGGCCCGTTCCGGTGAGGCCGACGAGAATCAGCTTGTTGCGGATGCGGCTTGCGTCGACCTTGCCTTGCAGCACGTCGCGTGCGGAAACATAGCGCTGCTGCGTGTGCGCAATGGAGGCGAAATGCAGCCAGATATCGCCGTCGGGTTGCGTGGGGACCCGCACGTCCGCCACGCCCACGGCGCGCACGCCGGATGGGCCCGCAAACACCTCGATGGCCGGCGAGCCGGTGGCCACGCGCAGCATTTCGACAGGCAGGCCCGGCACGAGCTTGTCGCCAAGGCCCAGCACGAGCGGAATGCGCCGCACCGTGCCCTGTTCCTGCGCGACGTTGAGCATGGCCTGGCCGTGAGCGGCGCCCTGCAGTTCGGGCAGGCTTGCGAGCACGTAATTGAAGCGATGAACGTTCGCGAGCGCGTGCGGGCCGTGCACGAGCACGGGGGCGCTCAGCATGTCGGTGCGCGTGGTGGAGGTCGCATAGTCGAACGCGGCCGCACCGAGAATGGAAGGCGACGCGCGCAATGCGGTCGCAAGGATGCGCTCGTGGCTGGGTAGCGCGCGCAGCTGCGTGGCGAGCGCCGCCTCCGGGGCCGGCAGGTTGTCGGCCACGATGCCAGGCGAGGTTTGATCGGGTTCGGGCATGTAGATATCGAGGCCGATCGCCAGCGGCTTGTCCGCCTCGATCGCATCGACGAGGCCGGCGAGCCGGTTGCGCGGCCAGGGCCATTGGCCGAAGGCTTCGAGCGTCTTGTCGTCGATCTCGACGATGGTCACCGGCTGCGTGGTGGGTACGCGCGGAAAGCGGCGCTGATAGTGGTCGAAAAGAAGCTGGCGCGCCGAGCCGAAGCTATCGGGCAACACGTTGTCGAGTGTGTCGAGGAAGGCGGGGCGCGCGACATTGGCGGGCCATTCGCTGCACAGATTGATGAACAGAAACGTCACGAGCACCACGAGCGCCCACGGGCGCCCTTTGCGCGCCCGCATCATGCGCCTGACGAATGCGATGCATGAGTTGCGGTAGCGTTTCATGGGGAAAGGGGCTCGACGATGAGCGCCTCGTGTCGATACGGATTACTGAACGGTGATGACCGCACGCCGGTTCGCCTGGTTAGGTACGCCGTCCGCAGTGTGGACGAGTGGCTCGCGCTTGCCCCGGCCGGCAACTTCGATCTGCTGCGCGGGTATGCCGGACTTGACCAGAAACGACGCTACGCTATGTGCCCTGCGCAGGGAGAGCTGGTCGTTGAATGCTTGCGAGCCCGCCATGTCGGTGTGGCCGACCACTGTGAGGTGAGGGGCAGGCCATGTTGCCAGTACGGCCTTCAACTCGGCAACGGTGGCCGCGGACTCGGGCGCGAGCTGTGTGGCGGAGTCGAAAACGAAGTTGATCGTGAACGTTCGGGGCCGCGGCGGCTGGGCGGCCAGCAGATCCCCGTACTGCGCCTCCACGGCGGCCTTGTTGTCGGCGGTCTCCTCGATCGCGCCGCCTCGCGAAACATCGGCGCGCGTGTAGGCCTTGTCGATGACTTGCGTCTTGCTGCCGCTATGCACGATCACGTTGCCGACGCTGCCATCCGGATTCGGCAGCAGCGTGATCTTGTCCGGCGTGCTGCATGCGAAGAGGCACAAGCCCAGCGTGAGCGCCATGCATCGCGGTATCCAGCGCACTGCGTTCAGTGTCTTCAATGACCGTTCTCCCCGCTTCCTCCTACCTCGATGATGAACTCGGTGCCCCGCACGCCAAGCGTGGTGGTGGGCGTGCTATAGCGCACGGCTTCCGGGTTGGCCTTCGCGAGCTTGCCGTCGACCACGGCGAGCGAGCCGCGCTTGATGCTCACGTCGAGCGCGCCGTCGTAGGTGGTGGTGTTGAATGCGAACTTGTTGAGATCGAGAACGGAATCGGCGCCCTCGGTCAGCAGCGTGTTGTCGCGCAACGTGATCCCCACGGAGGATGCGGCGCCGGTCATGACACGGTCGCTCGCGAACACCTCGCTGCCGACGGCAACGCCGACCGGCGCACTCGCGCGCTCGATATGCACCGAGCCTTTGACCGTCTTGACTATGCCAATAGCATCGCCCGCGTGTGCGTCGAAGACTGGCGGGCACCCGCAGGCGAGAAGCAAGGCATATTTGATGGCTTGGCTACGCACGGGCGATACCGTTTGGCGAAACGAACGTGAGGGATAACGCCGGGTTTTTCGGGCACCCGGCGAGCATAGGGATTTCGCGCCGGCCGCTCCGTGCGTTAGCGTACATAGTGCAAGCGCAACGAAGGTGCGCCAGAATCGGCACAACGGGTCCGGGCCGCGCGAGGCGAACTGCGGGCCCGAGCGTGCCTGAGGTTGCCTTCACATTCATGCCGACACCGACCAACGCGAGCCTGCACGGACAGGATCGACCGCACGCCGCGGCGCAGACATGGGCGCTCGCGGTGGCTCAACTCGTTTCGTGGGGGACGATCTACTACGCGTTCTCGCTTTTCGTCGTGCCCATGGAGGCCGTGATGGGCTGGAGCCGCACGGCGACGAACGCGGCGCTCTCAGCAGGTTTGCTGGTCTCGGGGTTCGCGGCTTACCCGGTCGGCACGCTGATCGATCGCGGCTATGGCCGGCGCGTCATGATGGGCGGTACGCTGCTCGCTTCGACGATGCTCGTGGTGTGGGCGCAGGCGCGTAACCTGCCGACGCTCTTTGCCGTGTGGTGCGGGCTGGGCGTAGCAATCGCGGCGACGCTCTACGACCCCGTGTTTGCGGTCGTGACGCGGGACTTCCCCCGCAGCTACGCGAGGAAAATCACGCTCATCACGCTCGTGGCGGGTTTCGCGAGCACCGTGTTTATTCCGCTCACGCAGGGCCTGATCGGCGCATTCGGCTGGCGGGGCGCGTTGCTTGCGCTTGCGCTCGTCAATCTGGTGGTCTGCTTGCCGGTACACGGATTCGCGATTCATCGCGGCGAGCGGGATGCGGACATCGCGAGGAAGGAAAGCGTGCGCGCGCTCAGCCGCGCCTCGGCGCGCAACGCCTTGCGCTCGCCCGCATTCTGGGCGCTGGCCGTTTGCTTCACGGCGTACTACTCCACGTTCGTCGCGCTTACATTCCATCTGATCCCGTTGATGCACGAGCGTGCCGTTGCGGGTACAACGATCATCGTCACCATGGCGGCGATCGGGCCGGCGCAAGTGCTCGCGCGTGTCGCGTGGTTCGGCGTCGGCAGACACGCTGCGCCGGGGCGCGTCGCCGTCGCGGTGACGGCGGCATTCCCGTGCTCCATCGCGATCCTGATGGGTGCGGGGAGCTCGCCCGCGTGGTTGCTGCTATTCGCCATCGTCTACGGCGGCGCCAACGGCATGATGACGATCCTGCGCGGGACGATTGTGCAGGCGTTGCTGGGCACCGAAGGCTACGGCGCGGTCAGCGGCCTGCTCTCGATGCCCGCGAACATCGCCAAAGGCATTGCGCCAATAGCTGGCGCGGCGATCTGGGCGATACGCGGGAGCTACGTGCCGGTGGAGTGGACCGTGCTAATCGTCTCGTTGATAGCGACAGCGGCTTGCGTGGTTGCGGTGCAAATAGCCACGCCCCGCATCAGCGATAAAGAATCTGCCGCTTCAGGTCGCCGGAAATAACGCGCGCGGCCGGGGACAACTGCTGGAGCATCGCCGCGCTGCACACGTTCGTGCGGAAGTTGCGCACGAGCACGCGATCGATCTCTACCGTCTGTCCGTCGCGGCGATAACGCGCGGTATAGCTTACGTCGCCGCTGCGCGTATCGACGTCGGGCGGAATCGCGATGATCGTCGCGTCGGCCGGCAACGTGACCCGGTAGTGCTCGTGGAGTGCGGTGCCGCTGCAGGGGCCGTCGAGCGGCTGGCCGGCTTGCCTCAGCACATAGTCGGCAAAGCCTCTGATGGAGCCGTAGTTCGGCAGGGTGGGGACGGCGAGCGCGGCGGGGCCGGGCATGATCGCCATATTGTCGATCGTGCTCTTCAGGTCGAACCGCAGCGCGCCAGGCGCATCGCGCTTCGTGGCGGCAACGTGCAGCGTGCCGTTGAGTCCGCTTTGCCGCAGCAGGTCGTAGGCGATGCGCCCGGAACTGTATTGCGCAAGCTGGCGGCCGGGGCCGATGCGTGCCTGGCCGCCGAGTGTGATGGAGCCGGTCAGGTCGGCATCGCCGTTGTCGTGCACGGCGATGGCGTAATCGGTGGCGGAGGTGCTGTTCGTGCCATTCTGCGGCGGCGTGTGAAGCATTTCGCCGGTCGCTGCGTCGAGCGCCGGCTTGTCGCTCACCGGGAAAGGCAGGATTCCGAACGGTGCGAAACCGTTGGTCGTATCGGCGAACACGCCGAATTCGGGCAGCCAGGTGATGGCGTGATTGAAGAGGGCCCACGCCGGCGTGTTGGGCAGACGATAGCTGTTGCCGAGGTTCACGAGCACGCTATCGGCATGGATGCCCTTGGCCGCCAGCAGCGCAATGAACAAGGTCACGTGATCCTTGCAGTCGCCGTAGCCGTTGCGCAGGACGCTCTCCGCGCTGTGGGGCACGACCGGGCCTGTGCCCACCCATGCGAGGAGGTAGCGGATATTCCGGCTGACCCAGTCGTAGATCAGCGTGGCCTGCGCTCGCCGGTTGGTGACATTGGCCGTGATCTCGTCGGCGCGGCTCTGGATGGCGGGCGTGACCTGCGCTTGCGGGCGGGCGCCTTGTTCGTAGGCTTGGCCGATTTCGGCGTAATCGGCGAAATTCGTCGCGACGAAATACGGCCCGGCGTCGATCGCGGCGACGGCGTCGCCTTGGGCCGCTACCGGACCCGTGGGCGGCGTGCGATAGCGATACACGCGAATATGCCGCGTGCCGTTTACCGTGTCGCCGTCGGCTTGCAGACCGTGTGCCTCGACGCGCACTGCCATGCTGGCGGGGGTGTCGAGCGTCTCCTTCACGTCATCGAAGGCCTCGGTTGGCGGGTAGTCCACGACTTCGGCGAATTTGCCCGGAAACATCGTTTCGCGATCTTGCAACGTGTAGCGAAGATGCACGGTGTCGCCCACCGAGGTCGCGGGAAACGCCACGATCCGCAGATGCGCCGCACTGAACAGCGGCGCGCTCACGGTTGCCGGGGCCGGCCGGTCGAATACGGCACTTACCAGGTCGGCGCTCACGCGCTGCCCGCCCGGATGCTCGGTCTGCGCTTCGTCGATCGTGAGGGATTGCGTGTCGGCGTTGTAGGGCACCGCGTATTGCGAAAAGCGGCGCAGCGCGGCGTCGGTCGATAGCACGACGCTCACCGTGACGCGCGTGGTGGCGCGGCCAGTGTCGTCCACCGAAACGGCGCGCTCGAACTGGCTGACGCGGAATTCGGGGGCGTCGGCTGCCGGGGCGCTGGCTGCATGCGCCAGCGTCAAGCCGCTCAGTGCTGCGCCAATGCATTGCACGAGAATCAGGCGGCTGTGGCATTTCATGCTAACCCCGTTATCGGTTTATCGCGCTAGCGCAGAGCATAGCAGCGCGGGCCGATATCGCCACATTTGCGACCCGATAAACGGCGCATTGAAGCGCCTCGATAACGTTGGTGCGCCGGGGCCGTGCAAGCGGCGCGCGGCCCCTGACTCAGTGATCGTGCCTCACCTGCGCCATTACCGGCTGGCTTGCCTTGCGGCTCAGCATCAGCGTCACCACCGCGGAAAGCGCGAGCGTTGCGCCAACGGCATACAAGCCCGCCGCATACCCCCCCGTCTGCGTTTTCAGCCAGCCGATCACGGCGGGTCCCACGAAGCCGCCGAGATTGCCGACCGAATTGATCATGGCGATCCCCGCTGCGGCCCCTGCGCCGGAGAGAAACATGCTCGGCATGGCCCAGAGCGGCGCCTTCGCGGCGCTGATGCCGATATTGACCACCACGAGCGCCAGCACGATCATCAGCGCGGTGCTGGCCTGCCCCGCGAAGATGAAGCCCACGCACGCGAGCACGCAAGGGATCACGACGTGCCAGGTGCGCTCCGCCGTGCGGTCGGAGTGGCGCGCCCACAGAATCATGGCGACGACTGCAACGATGCTCGGAATCGCATTGAGCAGTCCGGTCTCGAGTGAACTGAACCCATATTGGCGGATGATGAGCGGCGCCCACAGGCCGAGCGTATAAAGACCCGCCGAGGTGCCGAAGTAGATCAGCGCGAGTGCCAGCACGCGCGGGTCGCGCAGGGCGCTCAGCGCGCCTGCCGTGTGGCCCGTGTGGTTCTCGCGCGCGCGGGCTTCCTCGGCGAGCTTCGCGACGAGCCAGTCGCGCTCTTGCGGCTTCAGCCAGCGCGCTTTGGACGGCGAATCGGTGAGGACCTTCAGGACCACGAAACCCAGCAGCACGGCGGGAATCGCTTCGATCACGTAGAGCAGTTGCCAGTTGGCGAGACCGAACATGCGCGGCAATTGCATGAGCGCGCCCGAGATGGGCGAGCCGAGCGCGGTCGAGATGGGTGCGGCCGCCATGAACCATGCCGCGGCAACCGCGCGTTGCTTGCCCGGAAACCACAGGCTGAGATAGAGGATGATGCCGGGGAAAAAGCCCGCTTCCGCCACGCCAAGCAAAAAGCGCAGCGCATAGAAACTCGTGGGCCCGGTCACGAATGCGGAGGCCGCCGAGACGATGCCCCACGTGACCATGACGCGCGCGATCCAGAGACGCGCGCCCACGCGGTGCAAGATCAGGTTCGAAGGCACTTCGAACAGAAAGTAGCCGATGAAGAAGAGCCCGCCGCCGAGACCAAAGGCCGTGGGCGTAAGGCCAATCGCTTTGTTCATCGTCATTGCCGCGAAGCCCACGTTGACCCGATCGAGAAAGCTCACGAAGTACAGCAGCATGACGAACGGGATGATGCGCCACATGAGTTTGCGCGTGACGATTGCTTCGGTGTCCGAATTCATCTGTCTCCTCCTTGGAGGGTTGGCGAGGGGCGTGCGGGTATTTTTTGTGTCACGCCCCCGTGTCTGCTTTGTTTGACGGCGCGGTAGCGCTCAGGCAGCGACGGCCGCCTTCTCGACGAGTTCGCACACCGCGGCCGTGACCTGCGCGGTGGTCGCCTTGCCGCCAAGGTCGCCGGTGTGCAGCGCGGGGTTGGCCGTCACGGTTTCGATGGCGTGCATCACGTGAGCGGCGGCTTCGGTTTCGCCAAGGTGTTCGAGCAGCATCACGACCGACCAGAACGTGCCGATGGGATTGGCGAGTCCCTTGCCCATGATGTCGAAGGCCGAACCGTGAATCGGCTCGAACATCGACGGGTAGCGGCGCTCGGGGTCGATGTTGCCCGTGGGCGCAATGCCGAGGCTGCCGGCGAGCGCGGCGGCGAGGTCGCTGAGAATGTCGGCGTGCAGGTTGGTCGCGACGATCGTATCGAGCGAGGCGGGGCGGTTGACCATGCGTGCCGTGGCGGCGTCCACCAGCTCCTTGTCCCACTTCACATCCGGAAATTCCTTCGAGACTTGCAGCGCGATCTCGTCCCACATGACCATGGCGTGGCGCTGGGCGTTGCTCTTGGTGATGACCGTGAGCAGCTTGCGCGGGCGCGACTGCGCGAGCCGGAACGCAAAGCGCAAGATGCGTTCGACGCCGGCGCGCGTGAGGATCGACACATCGGTAGCCGCTTCGAGCGGATGGCCCTGGTGTACGCGGCCGCCCACGCCCGAATATTCGCCTTCGGAGTTTTCGCGCACGATCACCCAGTTGAGGTCCTCGGGCTTGCACCGCTTCAAGGGCGCATCGATGCCGGGAAGAATGCGCGTGGGGCGCACGTTCGCATACTGATCGAGGCCCTGGCAGATCTTCAGACGCAGACCCCAGAGCGTGATGTGGTCGGGTACGTCGGGGTCGCCCGCGGAACCGAAGAGAATCGCGTCCTTATTGCGGATGGCGTCGAGGCCGTCTGCGGGCATCATTACGCCGTGCTCTCGGTAGTAGTCGGCGCCCCAGTCGAAATTCTCGAACTCGAACGCGAAGCGCTGCGTGGTCTTCGCGAGCGCTTCCAGCACCTCCTTGCCCGCGGGCACGACTTCCTTGCCAATGCCGTCGCCGGGAATGGTTGCGATGCGATAGGTCTTCATGTCTCGTTCCTTTGGAATGTGGCCAGTGTGGGTGCACTTTACCCAACTCCCGGTTCAAAAACCGGTGCTAGACTCAAAGCATCATTAACCTGAATTCACAAGTGGCGACCGTGAGCGACACCGTTCTGCCCGCCGATCTGGGCTTTTTCTCCACGCTCGCCTCCTCGGGCAGCCTGAGCGCCGCCGCGCGCGAACTGGGCCTCACGCCTGCCGCCGTGAGCAAGCGGCTCGCGCAGATGGAAGAGCGCGCAGGCGTGCCGCTCGTGAACCGCACGACACGCCGCATGATGCTGACGCCCGAAGGCGAGGTGTACCTGGAGCACGCGCGGCGCATTCTCGACGAGATCGACGAACTGGGTGAGTTGTTGGGCGGCTCGAAGAAGCATCCCAAGGGGTTGCTGCGCGTGAACGCGACGCTCGGCTTTGGGCGCAGCCACATCGGGCCGGCGCTTTCGCGTTTCGTCGCGCAGTATCCACAGGTTTCCGTGCAGCTTCAGCTTTCGGTCATGCCGCCGCCGCTCACGGAAGATTCATACGATGTCTGCATCCGTTTCGGCGAGCCGCCGGATACGCGCGTGATCGCACGGCGGCTCGCGGCGAACCGCCGTTTGCTCTGCGCTTCGCCTGCCTATCTCGCGAAGCGGGGCACGCCCGCCACGCCGCACGACCTTGCGAAGCACAACTGCATCGGCATTCGCCAGGGCGACGAAGCGTATGGCGTGTGGCGGCTTTCGAACGAGCGCGGCAATGCGCGCAAATCGGAAGCCATCCGCATCAATGGCAACCTCACGACCAATGACGGCGAGATCGCGGTGAAGTGGGCGCTGGATGGGCACGGCATTCTGATGCGCGCCGAATGGGATATCAACGAGTATCTGGCGGACGGGAGGCTCGTAGTCGTGCTGCCCGAATATGAAACGCCGGGCGCGGACATCTACGCCGTGTATGCCCAGCGGCATCAGCTTTCCACGCGCATTCGAGCGTTTGTCGACTTTCTCGCCATCGAACTCAGTAAGTCGCGGCAATATCCAGTAGACCGAAATACTTGAACTGGTGTTATTTCGCCACCGAGGCAATCACCGCGGCAAGACGATGCGCGGCCTCCTTCATCTGAGCGCTGCTAAAACCGCCAAAGCCGAGGATCAGCCCAGGGCGCGCGGTGCCCGCGGCGAACATGGGCGACGCCGCGCGCACGGCGACGCCCGCATCGGCGGCGAGCCGCACCACACGTTGATCGTCGAGTCCCGCCGCAAGCCAGAGCACGAGATGCATGCCCTGATCGCCGGGCTCGATCCACGCGAGATTCCGCGGTAATAACGCACCGAGTGTTTCGATCAGGCTGAGCCGCTGCTCCGCGTAGACGTTGCGAACCTTGCGCACGTGCCGCTCCAGATGTCCCTCCCTCATGAAGGCGGCCAGTACGTGTTGATCGGCAGTGGGCGGATGGCGGTCGACGAGCACACGCGCGCCGCAGAACGCATCGACGAGATTGGGCGGCACGACGACATAGCCCAGCCGCAGTGACGGAAAGAGGATCTTGCTGAAGGTGCCGAGATACACCACGCGATCCGGCGCCAGCCCCTGCAGCGCCGGAAACGGATAGCCCTCGTAGCGCAACTCGCTGTCGTAGTCGTCCTCGACAACCCACGCATTGGCCGAGCGTGCCCACGCGAGCAACGCCGCGCGCCGCGCCATGCTCAGCGGCATGCCGAGCGGATATTGATGCGAGGGCGTGACGAACGCCACGCGCGCCTTCGGCGCCATGCGGATGCCCGCCTCGACGTCGAGACCTTCGGCATCGACGGGCACGCGGACCATGGCGTCGCGGTACGGCAGGCTTTCGAGTATGGCGGTGACGCCACGGTAGGCCGGGTTCTCGACCCATGCCTGGTCGCGCGGCCCGAGCAGCACCTGGCTGGCGAGAAAGAGCCCCTGCTGGGTGCCGCTCGTCACGATGACCTGATCCGCATCGCAGCGCACCGAGCGGGACTTGCGCACATAATCGCCGATGGCTTCGCGCAGCGCCAATGCGCCAAGCGGATCGGCATAGCCGGTCGGCGAGGCCGGGCCCCGCGCGCGCAAGCGGTTGCCGAGCCGGCGCCAGATCTCGCCGGGCGCGGTCAGGCCCGTAGGAACCGAAATGGCAAATGGCACCGGGGGCAAAGGTTTGAACTCGCGTCCGATTCGTGCGAACGCTTCGGCGCGTTCCGGCAATCCGGCTTCTTGCGCGTGCCGCCAAGCCACGCGGGGCGCGCGGGACTCGCGCCTGGGCGGCGGCTCGGCCAGCGCGAGCGCCACGCGCGTGCCGGCGCCGGCTTTCGACTCCAGAAAGCCTTCGGCGATCAGTTGTTCGTACGCCTCGACCACGGTGCCGCGCGCGACCTGAAGCGAGGCGGCGAGCGCGCGCGTGGAGGGCAACGCGTCGGCGGGTCTCAGGTCCCCTTTGCGCACCGCCTCGCGCAGCGCCTCGGCCACCTGGCGGCTGAGATTGCCGGCCTCGCGGTCCAGCGTGCCGAACGACGGCATTTCCGCGGTCTGTGCTGTTCTCGGCATGATTCTGGTTCACTGGAATTTAAATAAACTGGATCTACAGAATAAACCACTTTTGCGGCAGACTCGCTTCTGTGGCAGCGTAGGCCACGCTATCCATTCACCTTACGAGCAGGGACACACGCATGTACGTACCAGCCCATTTCGCCGAAAACCGCAAGGACGTCCTGCATGACTGCATTGCCCAACATCCGTTCGGCACGCTGGTTACGCAGGGAAAGAGCGGGCTCGACGCCAATCACATTCCCTTCGAACTCGCGGCTGGCGAAGGCGAACTGGGCCTCCTGCGCGCGCACGTCGCGCGAGCCAATCCGGTTTGGCAGGACGTGGCCAATGGCGACGAAGTGCTCGTGATCTTCCGCGCGGGCGACGCGTATATCTCGCCGAACTGGTATCCGAGCAAGCACGAAGCGCACAAGCAGGTGCCGACGTGGAATTACGTGGTCGTGCATGCGCATGGGCGCATCCGGATTCTCGACGACGAGCGCTACGTGCGCGGCGTAATCGGCCGCTTGACGCGTACGCACGAAGCCATGCAGCCCAAGCCCTGGAAGATGGCCGACGCGCCCAAGGACTATACGGATACGCTCGTGAAGCTCATCGTGGGCGTGGAGATCGAGATCACGCGTCTGGTCGGCAAGAGCAAGCTCAGTCAGAACAAGGAAGAGCGCGATATTCGCGGCGCGGGCGAAGCACTCATATCGAGCGGCGAGTCCCCCATCGGAGACGCCATGCTTGCCGCCGCCGACGAAAAGGCGCGATAACGCCCACGCCGCGCATAAAAAGGCCCCGCTATGGCAAATGAACCGCTGCTCGCGCCCGGCTTTTCATTCGTCGATTCCGCGAGCACGCCATGGGTGCCCTCCCGCTATGCTCGGGGCGTGGAGGTCAAGAACGTCGGCCAGGCAGACGGCCGCGCCATGCAACTGGTCCGGTTCGCTGCAGGCGCAACATTTCCCAGCCACCGCCATACCGGTCCCGAATTCATCTACGTGCTCGAAGGCGAGGCCGTGCAAAACTGCCGGCGGCTGCCCGCGGGCTACGCGGGGGTTGCCGCACGGGGCACCGTCGACGTGGATTTCCATAGCGATACGGGCTGCGTTTTTCTGCTCGCCTACGACCTGGACCAGGCTTTCGACACAACCTGACTGCTGCGCGGGCCGACGAGTAAACGCGGGTAAACCACATTCCAGGCGCTTGAAGAAAATCTTCACAGGCCTATTCAACTAGTATTTAATAAACCGGCGCGGCAGTGAGCGACGGGTCACGCGTGTCGCCGTGACCTTACCCTGACGGTACGAGGCCGGAACGATGAATCCCCACGAATACGAAATCCACGATGCGCGCTTTCGCATGCTGCTGCAGCCCAACGCGCAGTTCGAGAAGCTCGCGGGCGGCTGCATGTGGGCGGAGGGGCCGGTGTGGTTTCCCGCTGGCGACTTCCTTGTCTGGAGCGACATTCCCAACAACCGGATGATGCGCTGGGTGCCCGGCATCGGCACGGGCGTGTACCGCGCGAACGCGAATTTCAGCAACGGCAATACGCTCGACCGCGAATGCCGGCTCGTGACCTGCGAGCACGGTACGCGCCGCGTCACACGCACGGAGCACCACGGGCGCATCACCGTGATCGCCGACCGCTTCGAGGGCCACCGGCTCAATTCGCCCAACGACGTGATCGTGCATTCGGACGGCTCGATCTGGTTCACCGACCCCGACTACGGCATTCTCGGCGACTACGAGGGCTTTCGCGCGCCGAGCGAGATCGGCGGCTGTCACGTGTATCGCGTGGCGCCCGATACGGGCGTGGTGCAGCGCGTGGCCGACGACTTCACGAAGCCCAACGGCCTCGCCTTCTCGCCGGATGAAGCGCGCCTTTACGTGGCCGACTCGGGCGCGTCGCATATCGAGAACGGCCCGCATCACATCCGCGTATTCGACGTCGATGCGCAAGGCAGGTTGAGCAATGGCCGGGTGTTCGCGGAAGTCGCGCCCGGCGTGCCCGACGGCATGCGCGTGGACGAGCACGGCAACGTCTGGACGAGCGCGGGAGACGGCATCCACTGCTATGCGCCCGATGGCACGTTGCTCGGCAAGATCCTCGTGCCGGAAACGGTCGCGAATCTCGTGTTCGGCGGGCCGAATCGCAATCGCCTTTTCATCGCGGCCAACACGTCGCTGTACTCGCTTTACGTTGGCGTGCGCGGCGCTTCCCAGGGAGACCGGCTATGACCCATCTCGACCCCACTCAGCTTTCGGCCGCGCTCATTCTCCTCGACCGGCGCGACGACGTTGCCATCGCGCGCGGGCAGTTGATGCCCGGCTCGACGCTCTATGGCGACTACACGGTCGCGGGCATGATTCCGCCCGGCCACAAGGTTGCGCTGCGCGACATCGAGCAAGGCGAACCGGTGCGCCGCTACGGGCAGATCATCGGCTTCGCGAGCCGGCCGATCCGCCGTGGCGAACACGTGCATACCCAGAATCTGTCGATGGGCGATTTCGAGCGTGACTACGCATTCGGCGTGGACGCGCACGACACGCCCGCCGCGGCGCAGCCTGCCACGTTTCTTGGCATCCGGCGTGCGGATGGCCGCGTGGCCACGCGCAATTACATAGGCATCCTGACTTCGGTGAACTGCTCGGCCACGGTGGCGCGCGCGATTGCCGACCACTTCCGCCGCGACATCCACCCCGAAGCGCTCGAAGCCTTCCCTAACGTGGATGGCGTGGTGGCGCTCACGCACGGAGAAGGGTGTGCGCTCGCGGCGGAGGGCGAGCCCATTACGGTGCTGCGCCGCACGCTCGCGGGTTATGCACGGCACGCCAACTTCTACGCAGTGCTGATCGTTGGCCTTGGCTGCGAGACGAACCAGATCGACGGTCTCGTGGAAGCCGAGCAGCTCGAGCGCGGCGCGCGCCTCTCGACCATGACGATCCAGCAGACGGGCGGCACCGCGCGCACGGTTGCGGCGGCCATCGACCAGGTGCGCGCGCTGCTGCCCGATGCGAATCGCGTGACGCGCGAGCCGGTCGATGCGCGTCACCTGATGGTCGGCCTGCAGTGCGGCGGCTCGGACGGCTACTCCGGCATTTCCGCGAACCCGGCGCTCGGCGCAGCCGTGGACAGGCTGGTCAAGCACGGCGGTACGGCCATCCTTTCCGAAACGCCCGAGATTTACGGCGCCGAACATCTGCTCACACGGCGCGCCGCGTCGCGTGAAGTGGGCGAAAAGCTCGTGGCGCGCATCCGCTGGTGGGAAGCGTATTGCGCGCGCATGGAAGCGAACATGAACAACAACCCTTCCGCCGGCAACAAGGCGGGCGGTCTCACGACGATCCTCGAAAAGTCGCTCGGCGCGGTGGCGAAGGGCGGCACGACGCGGCTCGTCGAAACCTACGAGTATGCGCAGCCCGTGCGCGCGCAGGGGCTCGTGTTCATGGACACGCCCGGCTACGACCCTGTGTCCGCCACGGGACAGGTGGCGGGCGGCGCCAATCTGATCTGCTTCACGACGGGTCGCGGCTCCGCCTACGGCTGCGCACCTTCGCCCTCGCTCAAGCTCGGCACCAACAGCGCGCTATGGCGACGCCAGGAAGAGGACATCGACCTGAACTGCGGCCGCATCCTGGACGGCGAGCAAAGCGTAGAGGAGACGGGCGCTGCGATCTTCGAGCTGATGCTGGCAACGGCCTCCGGGCAGCGCACGAAGAGCGAGCTGCACGGCTACGGCCAGAACGAATTCGTGCCGTGGCATCTGGGGGCGGTCATGTAACGCGGGAGTCATTCGGACCGGCGCCGCCGCTCGATGGGGAAACGACGCCACATTCGGAAGGAGTGCTTTCCATGAAGGAAAAGTCTCGCTGGCTGGTCATTTTCTTCTGTTTTCTGGCGATTGCAGTGAACTACATCGACCGCGCCAATCTCGCGGTCGCAGCGCCCCACATCATGAAGGACCTCGGCATCGGTCCCGCCGCCATGGGGCTGCTGCTGAGCGGCTTCTTCTGGACCTACGCCGTGATGCAGCTGCCCTACGGCTGGTTCGTCGACCGGGCCGGCGCGCGCATCGCGTTGCCGTTCGCCGTGGGCTGGTGGTCGGTATTCACCGCGGCCACCGCGGTAGCGGGCGGCTTCGCGGCGATGTTCGGCTGCCGGCTTATGCTCGGCGCGGGCGAGGCGGGCGCGTACCCGTCCTGTGCGAAGCTCGTTAGCCAGTGGTTTTCGCGCGACGAACGCGCGCTCGCCACGAGCATTTTCGATAGCGGCTCGCGCGTGGGCTCCGCGCTGTCGCTGCCGCTCGTCGCCGCGATCATGGCCGCGTGGGGATGGAAGGCTTCGTTTGTGATTACCGGTGCGCTCGGGTTCGTGTGGATCGTGGGCTGGGTCGTGATGTATCGGGAACCCGAGGCCCGCGCCGCACTCGATCAGCCGCGCGCCCCCGTGCCGGCCGCCGCTTCGATCCGCTGGAGCGCGTTGTTCCGCTACCGCACCGTGTGGGGCATGATGCTGGGCTTCTTTTGCCTGAATTTCGTCATTTACTTCTTCATTACGTGGTTCCCGAGCTATCTCGTGGAAGCACGCGGTTTCTCGCTGAAGTCGCTGGGTACGCTCGGCACCTTGCCCGCCATTGCCTCGATACCCGGCGGATGGCTGGGCGGCTGGCTTTCCGACACGCTGGTCAAGCGCGGCTGGAGCCTGACGGCCGCACGCAAGACCTGTATTGTCGGCGGCATGCTGCTTTCGTCCGTCATCACGCTCACTAGCATTGTTCAGGATGTCTACGCAATGCTCGCGCTCTTCGCGATTGCCTATGGCAGCCTCGCGGCCGCCGCGGCCAGCATCTGGTCGCTGCCCGCCGACGTCGCGCCCACGCCGCGGCACGTCGCCTCGCTGGCGGGCATCCAGAACTTCGCGTCGAATCTCGCAGGCATCGCGCTGACGACGTTTACAGGCGTGATGCTGCAGCTCACGCGCGGCTCTTTCACGATTCCACTCGTTGTCGCCGGCGGGTTTTGCGTGCTCGGCGCGGTGAGCTATCTTGTGATCGTCGGCCGTGTCGAGCCGCTGCAGGCGCCTGAGGCCAGGAACGTCGACGAATCGGCTTACGCGCCGCGCACCTGAGCGCCGCCTCTTATTCCGTTGCCATATACAGGGTCACGTACATGTCGAATGCCACTGCTGCAAAAGGTTCAGAAGTCGTTGTCGATGCCCGTGCGCTGCATGCTTTCGTCGTCGCCATCTGGCGCGCGGCCGGCAGCGAGGCGCGCGAGGCGACGCTGGTTGCCGACCATCTCGTCGAAGCGAATCTCGCGGGGCACGACTCGCACGGCGTGGGCATGATTCCGCGCTATATGCTGGCGTGCCGCGAAGGCGAGCTCAAACTGAACGCGCATGCGCAGGTCGCGCGCGACGCGGGCGCGGTGCTCACGATCGAAGCCGCGCGCGGCTTCGGGCAAGTCACGGCGTTCGAAGCGATGGAGCTCGGCATCGAGCGCGCGAAGTCACTCGGCGTGTGCGCGCTCGGCTTGCGCAATGCGCATCACATCGGACGTATCGGCCACTGGGCGGAGCAATGCGCGCGCGCCGGGCTCGTGTCGTTCCACTTCGTCAACGTCGCGGGCGATCCGCTCGTCGCGCCGTTCGGCGGCATCGACCGGCGTTTCGGTACCAATCCGTTTTGCGCGGCGTTTCCGCTTGAGGGGCGCTCGCCACTGGTGCTCGACTTCGCCACGAGCGCAATTGCGGCAGGCAAAGTGCGGGTGGCCTACAACAAGGGCGTGGACGTGCCGGCCGACGCGTTGATCGACAGCGACGGCCGACCCACGCGCGACCCCGGCGCGCTCTTCAGCGATACGCAGCATGGCGCACTGCGCGCGTTCGGCGGCGCGGTGGCGGGGCACAAGGGCTCGGGGCTTGCCGCGATGTGCGAGATTCTGGCGGGCGCGCTCTCGGGCGGCTTCACGACGCGCGAGCAAACCATCGTCTCCACGCACGCCATCGTCAATTGCATGATGTCGGTGATCGTCGATCCGGCGGCGTTCGACGCGCCCTCGCGCGAGGACGAAGCGCTCGCGTTCGTCGAATGGCTCAAGGCCACGCGGCGCGCGGCGGGCGTCGATGAGATCCTGCTGCCTGGCGAGCGCGAGGAAGCGACACGGCGTGCGCGCGGGGCGCACGGCATTCCCGTGGATGCGACGAGCTGGTCGCAGATCGTCGATGCCGCGCGAATGGCGGGCGTGCCCGATGCGGAGATCGCGGCGTGCGAACAACTCAGCTAACTGTGTCGCGCTGACTCCATACCGCTCACTCGTCGCACTTCACCTCGTTTTTAGGCGCGACGATGATCACGGGGTAGGTGCCGCGATCGAGTTCCACGCGCACGACGATCGCGGTGGTAGCAGGATCGCTATCGTCGTACACGCTCACTTTCTCGTTCTTCAATAGCGTGACGCCCGTGCAGCCGGACGCGTGGCTGTCGTCGTCGGCGATCTTGCATTGAATGTCGTTTTCCTTCAGGTAGCGGATGCGGTCGCGGTCCGGCGTGGCCAGATAGTCGCGCACGCTTTGCGCCGAGCCTGCAACGCCCGTGACATAACCGATTGCGCAATCGCGCTTCGAATTCGAATCGGCAGACGAGGTTTGGGCAAAGGCGGGAGTGGCGGCCAGCGCGATGGCGGCGAGGACGGACGAGAGGGTGAGGCACTTCATAGGTGTTCGATTGCCGCAAAAGTGGAATCCCGGATTTTAACGCTTGCGCGCATTGCGCTATGGCCGCCACGGCAAAGGCGGTCGTGGCGGGGATCAAGCGGCAAGCGCAGCGTCGACCGCGGCCAGGTATTGGTGGAAGCCAGCCTCCAGCAACACGCTTCGCACACGCGCGAGTTCGCACCGCGCGGCTTCGTCCGCGCTTTCCAGCAGGGTGCGTGCGAGCGCGCGCCCGCGTGCCGCGAACAGCTCGGCCCAGGGCAGCGGTTCGCGCCGCGTGTAATGCTCCAGGGCGCTCGCAAAGCGCAGCACGCCGGCAGGATCGCGGGCCGTCAGCATCGCTTCGATCGCGTCGCGGTAGAACCAGAGGTGGTTGTGGCCGACCGCGCCGCGGCGCAGGAGGTCCTCGCCTTCCGCCAGCAGCCGCAGCCGTTCGTCATGCTCGTCCACGGCGCTGGCGAGCGCGCTCAGGGCCTTCGGCGCGCTGAACTGCGTACCCACCTCGCGCGAGATCGCCAGCGCTTCACGAAGCGCTTCGAGCGCTTTGCCGCGGCGCCCATCGGCGAGCCAGACGCGTCCCTGCATTTCCACGTTCTGCGCCTCGAACCGCCGTGCGCCCAATTGCCGGATCACACGCCGCTCCAGGTCCAGATGGATCTGCATGCCCTGCATATCGCCCAGCTCGTAGCTGGAGAACACGCCGAGCGTCTCGCCCAGCAATTGCGCGCGCGGCTGCCCGATCAGCTCGGCGGCGCCCACGGCGGCAACGGCGTCTTCGCGCGCCTGCCGCGGATCGTTCAGGTAAATGCGGCTGAAGCCCTGCATCGACCGATTGGCGACTTCGATCCGGCCGCACCCGTGCTCGCGGCTCAACGCAACGCAAGCGCTGAAATGGCGGAACGCGGTGCGCATGCGCCCTTGCGCGTACGCGGCGTCGGCGAGGCCGCCCAGCGCGCGGGCCTCGGCCTCCGGCAGGCCGAGGCGCCGCGCATAGACGAGTCCGCGTTCGTGCTCGGTGCTGCAGGCATCGATCTTTCCGAGCGGAAAGTAGATGTTGCCGCGCAAATAGTGAAGGCTCGCGAGTTCGGCCACGCGGTCGTCGCGCTCCGCGATGCGCTGCGCGGCTTCGAGCAGGTCGAGCGCTTCATCGAGACCTTCGCTCACGCGCAGGCCTTCCGCGAGCCCGAGTTGGCAGCGGCACAGACTGGCGTCGTCGGGGGCGGCCGCCAGTGCCGCGCGCCAGGTCGCGATCGAACCCGCGATGTCGCCGAGGTCGCGCTGAAGCTCGCCCTTGCAGCAGGCCAGGGCGTGGCGGTCCGCGTCCGTCTGCGCGATCTCGAGGCCCCGCTCGGCGAGCCGCAGCGCGGCCTCGAGCAGGTGAGCCGCGCGCTGCGCGAGCGCGGCGGCCAGGTAGGCCTGCGGCGCGCGTGCGTCCTCGGCGCGGTCGAGATGCTGGGCGTGCAGCGTGGGGTCGCCGTGCGCAAACCAGTCGGCCGCGCAGCGGTGCAACTCGCGCCGGCGCGCGCGCAGCAGCGTCGAATAGGCGCTCTCCTGGATCAGCGCATGGGCGAACAGGAACTCATCGCCCTCTGGCAATACGAGCGCATTGGCGAGCAGGCCGTCGCAGACGTAGCCGGGGTCGTCGATGAGCCGCCGCAACAAGGCGATGTCGAAGCGCTGGCCGATCGCGGCGGCGGCCTGGAAAGCGAGGCGGTCGCGTGGCGCGAGCCGGTCCATCCGCGCGAGCACGAGGCTGCGGATCGAGCCAGGTACGGCGTTGCCGCTGCCTTCCTCGGCGTTGCGCAGTAGCTGCTCGAGGAACAGCGGGTTGCCGCCCGCGCGCTCGATGCAGGCGAGCGCCACACGCTGCGTCGCGTCGATGAAGTTGCCTGCGAGGCTCAGCGCCTCGTCCTCGCGCAACGGTCCGAGATCGATCGTCGCGAACGGGGTGTCGCGGCAGCGCGCGCGCCATGTCGCGTCGATCGGATCGCCTTCCACGCGCGAAGTCGTCACGAGCAGGCCCGGGCCGTTCGCGACGCCCGAGGCGAAGGCCGACAGATAGTCGAGCACTTCGGGGTCGGCCCAGTGCAGGTCTTCCACGACGATCAGCGTGGCAGCCCGCCTGCAGGCGTCGCCGGTCAGCTTCGCGGCCAGCGCCTGCTTGCCGCGTTTGCGCGCGCCGTGGTCCATCGCGTCGTAGAGGGCTCGCCACTCGTGCGCGAGCGGCAGGTCGAGGAGGTCGTGGAGAAACGCGCGCTGTTCGGCCTTGACGACGCCTCCAGCGGCGAGCCGTTCGGTGGCGGCCTCCCGCGTGTCGCCAGGTGCTCCGGGGGGCAGGCCGAGCAGGCTGCCGACGATCGTGTGCACGGGGTCTTGCCCCTTGCCCACGCCGAAGTCGAGCACGAGGCCCCGATGGATCTCGAAGCCCTGCGACTGCGCATAGCGGCGCATTTCGTCGACGAGACGCGTCTTGCCGATGCCCGCTTCGCCGCGCACATGGACGACGTGGCCGGCCCGCCTCGCGACGCACGCGTGGACGATACCGTGAAACTGCTCGAGCTCGGCCTGACGTCCGACGAAAAGGCTCTGACTTGCCTTTGCCGCATCGCTCGCCGGGTCGCTCGAAATCGCGCGCAGCCGCCACGCGCGCACCGGCGTGTCGATGCCTTTGAAGCGCTGCTCGCCGAGCGCGTCGCAGACGGCGGCGTCGCGAAGCGCGCGCGCCACGTCGTCGGAAAGCCAGGTTTCCCCGGCTGCCGCCGCGACCTGGAGCCGCGCGGCGAGATTGACCGGATTGCCGGTCACGGTGTAGTCCCGCGCGTCGACGCAGCCGAGCGCACCGGCGACGACCTCGCCGCTCGCAATGCCGATATGCGCCTGCAACGGCCGCGCCGCCTGCGCGCTCAGCTGCGTCATCGCCTCGTGGATGTCGAGCGCCGCGCGAGCCGCGCGCAGCGTGTCCGTATCGTGCGCGCGGGGCGCGCCGAACAGCGCCATGACCGCGTCGCCGATATGCCTGTCCGTCGTGCCGCCATAGGCGAGCACGATACCGTCGACGAGCGCCGTGAAGCGGCCGATCAGCGCGCGCAGTTCTTCCGGATCGAGCGTACGCGAGAGCGCGGTGAAGCCGCAGAGATCGGCGAAGAGGATCGTGACCTGCCTGCGCTCGTCGGTGGGGATGCCCGGAGCGTTGGGTGCAGCGGTGGCGGTGGGTGCCACCGGCGCAGTGGCGGGTGGCAGATCCCGAGCGGCGGCAGCGAGGATGCGTTTGCGGTGGCCGAGCGACTGCACCCCGAGCTCTCTGAGGTCCGCATCGGTCAGCTGCGCGAGCAGCGACAGATCGATATCGTTAGCCGCGAACGCTTGCGCGTACTGCTCAAGCCCGAGCGCGCGCAGCCATTGCTCAATATCCATGTTCGCCGTCTGGATCCAACGCCGCTCGCCTGATGCGTGCCGGCGAATATCCAGTGTAGGCGCGCGCCACGGACCGCGTGTGGCCTGCGTCCGGCGTTTGACAGGCTTTCGATTGCGGACGGATACTGGATCGCACCCCATCGCTCTCCATCGCGCCTCGCGCATTCCACTGAGCATTCACGTGAAGCCGGGCAAGACCGCTACCGTCGCCGCCGCCCCGCCGCGCTCACGTATGGCGGCGCTCCCCGGCGATCTGGCGGCCGGCGCGGTATCGGCGCTCGTCATGCTGTGCTACGCCATGAGCCTCGGCACGATGATCTTCAGCGCCGATCTTGCCCGCTATGCGATGCTCGGCGTGCCCACTGCGCTCGTCAGCTGTGTCGTCACGGCGCTCGTGATCGCCCTGACGAGCTCGATGCGTCTGAACATTGGCGGCCCCGACAGCAACGCGGCTGCGTTTCTCGCGGGGGTGGCGGCCGGTGTGGCGAGCAGCGTGCGGGCGGACGGCGGCTCCCCGCAGACGCTCCTGCTCACCGTGCTGATCGCCATCGCGCTGTGTTCGCTCGTGACCGGCGTCGTGCTCTACGCAATCGGTTCTTCGAGGCGCAGCCGTTCGCTGCAGTTCCTGCCTTACCCGGTACTCGGCGGTTTTCTCGCGGGCACGGGCTATCTGCTGCTCGCCGGCGCATTCCGCGTCATGACGGGCGAGTCCCTGCAATGGCGCACGCTCGCGCTGTTGACGCATCTTCACTGGCTCGCCTGGCTGCCCGCGCTCATCGTTGGCGTGCTGGCCACTGTTCTGATGCGTAGCTGGAAACACGTTGCCGCGCTGCCGCTCACGCTGGCCTTCGGGATCGTCCTTTTCTACGTACTGCTACATGCTGCGGGCCTGTCGATCGATCAAGCGCGCGGCATGGGGCTGCTGCTGCCGCGCGCGGCGCTGCGGCTCGCGGGCATACCCGAGCTGCACTTGCGCGCGCAGCTCGGGCAGGGCGGCATCGACTGGACGGCGATCGCCGCCCACCTGCCCGAGAGCCTCGTGGTCACATCGGTCTCGGCCGTCACGATCCTGATGAATTCGACCGCAATCGGCGCGGCAACGGGCGAGGAAGTCGATCTCAACCGCGAGATGAAGGCCGCGGGCCTCGCCAATCTCGCGAGCGGACTGCTGGGCGGGATGGTCGGTTATCAATCGTTCAATCGCTCGATGCTCAATGCGCGCGTTGGTGCGACGAGCCGGATGGCGGGTGTGTTCGCATCGCTCGCGTGCCTTGTCGTGCTGGCGGCGTCGCCGGGTTTCGTCGCGCTCTTTCCCGTGCCGGTGCTCGTCGGCCTTCAGCTTTTCATGGGGCTGCGCCTCATCGTGCAGTGGGTGGTCGGCGCATGGACGAAGCTCGCCTGGTACGAATATCTGCTCGTGCCCGTCATTCTCGGCACGATCGCGGCCTGGGGCGTGATTCTCGGCGTAGCCGCCGGGGTGATCGCCGCATGCATCATGTTCACGCTGCTCTATGGCCGGGTGAGTTGCATACGCATGGAGTTCGACCTCCGCACCCGGAGGTCGAATGTCGAGCGCAATATCGAGGAGACCGAAGCATTGCGAAAACTCGGCGTGCAGGTGTGCGGGATGTGCCTGCAAGGGTTTCTTTTCTTCGGCACGGTCAATTCGATTCTCCAGCGCATACGGGAGCGGCTCGCCGCGCGCGATGCGCTGCCGGTCCGATACGTCGTGCTCGACTTCGCGTCGACGCAAGGCATGGACGCGTCGGTATCGATCAGCTTCGTGAAGCTGCGGCAACTCTGCGCGGCGATGGACGCGGACCTGATCTTGACCGCGCTGCCGCCGCGCTCGCACGATCTGCTGACCAGAACCGGCACGCTCAATCTGCGCATACGCGAATTCGACACGCTCGATGCGGGCCTGGAATGGGTGGAAGACCAACTGCTCGCATCGAGCGCGTTCGCGCCGAAGCCCGGTTGCGACCTTAACGCGTTGCTCGCGCTGCACTTCACGGCCAGTGCGCTGAACACGCTCTGCGCGAGACTCGAAGTGCGCGATCTGCAAGCGGGCGAGGCACTGTTTCTCCGTGGCGATCCGGGCGACGCGCTGTACATCATCGAGCGCGGGCGGGTCGCCGTTTCGCTGCCGCTCGCAAACGGGCGGCCGGTGCGGCTGCGCGCTTGCCTGCCGGGCACGGTCATCGGCGAAATGGCCGTGTATACGCAGCGGCCGCGCAGCGCGGATGTGTTCGCCGAAGTGCCAACACGGGTGCGCAGGCTGTCGCTGGCCGCGCTCCTTGCGCTCGAACAGGACGACCCCGCAGCCGCCCAGCAGTTTCACCGCTTTCTGGTGAAGGTCATTGCGTCGCGCCTCGCCCTCGCCACGGAGGCCCTGCGCGCGGCCTACTGAGCAGTGGGCGCCTGCCAGTCGCGTACGCGCTCAGTCACGTCTTCAGGCAGGGGACCGTCAAGCGATATCCGGGACGTTTCCGGCAAGGACATACCGCCGGCCAGCGCCAGCAGCGAGACGGCGATCAGGTAGAAAGCGGGCGAGATGTTATTGCCCGTCGTCTCGATCAACCAGGTGGCGACGAGCGGCGCCGTTCCGCCAAAAATCGTATAGGCGAGGTTGTACGTGATTGCCGATGCGGTGTAACGCGTTCGTGTCGGAAAGACTTCGGAGAGCAGGGCCGCGGTGACCACGCCCGACAAGACCGCACCGACCGCAAGCATGCATGCGCCAATCAATGCGGAGCGAAAATCCCCTGACCCTCCCAGCACAAAAGAGGGGTATACCGCGGCGATCAGGATGGCGCATACCGTGAAAACGGTTTTACGTCTTCCCACGGCGTCCGAGTAGAGGCCGGCGAGCGGGCAGATTGCGGCGGCGAACACCAGCGCGATTACCGTGATCAATAGTGCGCTCGCCCGGCTCATATGACCCACCACCTGCAGATACGTGGCGAAGTAGGTCGTAAAGGTATAGAACGAGAGCGCAGTCACGGAGACAAAGGCCCCAAGGCGCACAATCGCGCTTGCCTGGGTCTTGAGCGTTTCACGCAGTGGGGCGTGGGCCACGTCGTGTTCGTGTTCGACTGCGGCAAACGCCGGCGTTTCTCCAAGGCGCGTGCGCAGATACAGTCCGACGAGGCCGATCGGAGCCGCTGCGATGAACGGGACTCGCCAGCCCCAGCTGCTCATGGCCTCTGCCGAGAGCATGGCGTCCAGTCCGGATGCCACCACGGCGGCGCTCGCGAACGACAGGAAC
Source organism: Paraburkholderia acidiphila (assembly GCF_009789655.1). GTDB lineage: Bacteria > Pseudomonadota > Gammaproteobacteria > Burkholderiales > Burkholderiaceae > Paraburkholderia > Paraburkholderia acidiphila. The sequence goes on along the minus strand of NZ_CP046911.1, from coordinate 34,680 downwards.
GTGGAGACCGGAATAAAGCTGCCATATCGCGCGCGCTGGTGTTTCGGCGCGTGTTCCATCAGATACGCGCAGGCGCCTGCGTATTCTCCACCGGCGGAAAAGCCTTGCACGCATCGCACGATCGCGAGCAGCAACGGCGCGAGCATGCCGACCGATGCGTAGGTCGGCAGCAAGCCGATGACCGTGGTGGCGCCTGCCATGATCAGGATGGTCATGGCGAGCGTTTTCTTGCGGCCTACCCTGTCTCCCACCACGCCGAAGAAAATGCCGCCGAGCGGTCTGAAGGCAAAAGCGACGGCGAAAACCGCGAAGGTTTTCATCAACGCGATTGCGGGGTCGCCATTCGAAAAGAACTGGCGAGTCAGCAGGGTTGCCAGAAATCCGTAAGCGGCGAAGTCGAACCATTCGACAAAATTGCCTACGGCAGCGGCAACGATCACTTTGCGAAGCGTCTTTGGGTCCACGTCTGGCTGATACGCTTTCATGCTCTGGCCGTCCCTTATGCGTTGAATAAGGTGTGCGTATCACCATGAATGGCAAGGCCAATCGAGGCGAGCGGTTTCACGCTGAAGTCGCACAGTGTTGGTTTGCACAGTAAATGCGACCATAAATGGCGTTCCTAGAACGAAGCCGACATGGTGACGCGCTGGAAGCGACATCCCGCCGTGCCAGCGCGCTTTTTGAATGCGTCGCATACCTGATTCATGCCAGCGCGGGCCTCGAATCGGTCGTAACATAGCCAGGATGTGCCACGCGGCAATCACGGCGCAGCTGAAAATGTCAGACGAAACGCTCGAAGCGGACTATCTCGTGGTCGGTGCCGGAGCCGCCGGGATGGCATTTGCCGACGCGTTGCTGACCCATTCCGACGCAACCGTGATCATCGTCGATCGCCGCCACGCGCCCGGCGGACACTGGATCGACGCTTATCCCTATGTGCGCCTGCATCAGCCGTCTGCGTTCTATGGCGTGAGTTCGGTGCCGCTGGGGCGGGACGTCGTCGATACCGCTGGGGCGAATGCCGGCTACTACGAACTCGCCGGAGCGGACGAGATTCGCGCTTACTTCGCGCACGTCATGCACGACCACTTCCTGCCGGGCGGGCGCGTGCGCTACTTTCCCTGCACTGAGTACCTTGGGGATGACCGTTTCGTGTCGCGCTTCGCGCAAGGGGCCTGGAAGGTTCGCGTGCGGCGCAAAGTCGTAGACACGACCTGGCTCGAAGGCACGGTGCCCGCGACGAGCCCGCCCCCGTTCGAAGTAGCAGACGGCGTGTGCTGCGTGCCTGCAGGCGATATCGCGCGCATCGCGCGGCGGCCCGAGCGTTTCGTTGTGATCGGCGCAGGCAAGACCGCCCTCGACACCTGCGTGTGGCTGCTCGACCAGAACGTGAGCGCCGCGTCCATCCGCTGGATCAAGCCCCGCGAGGCCTGGTGGATGAACCGCCGCTTCCAGCAGCCGCTCGCGCAGCTTCCCGGCTCGTACCGCGGCATGGCGATTCAGCTCGAGGCGATGGCGCAGGCCACTTCCATCGACGATCTCTTCGCGCGGCTCGAAGCCGAGGAGGTCTTCCTTCGCGTTGACTGCGATGTCGCACCGAGCATGTTTCGCGGAGCCGTGATCAGCGAGGGCGAACTGGAACGCTTGCGCGAGATCCAGGATGTCGTTCGTCTCGGTCACGTACGCCGGATCGAACGCGATGAGATCGTCCTCGACGAGGGGCGTATCCCGACAAGCGAAGCTTCGGTGCATATCCATTGCTCGGCGCGCGGGTTGGCGCGGCGACCCCTGCGCCCGATCTTCGAGGCGGGGCGGGTGACGGTGCAGCCCTTCCTGTGGGGGTTCGTGTGCTATCAGTTCGCCTTGCTTGGCGCGATCGAGGCCCTCTTGCCGAACGATGAGGACAAGAACCGGCTCTGTCCGCCGATCTCGTATTGGGACGAGAACGCGGACTACCTCAGCGCTTTCCTCGCGACCCTCGCGCACGAGCGCGCCCGCATGGCCTGGCCGGCGCTCGCGGGCTGGGCAAAGGACAACCGGCTCAACCCGTTCGGCGGAATCGGACACTATCGCGATGCGCCGGACGTGATCGACGCGCGCGAGCGTATCAAGCGCAGCGCGGCGACGGCGGTCGGGAACCTTGCGCAGCTGCTCAAGACGAACGCCCACGAAGCAAAAAATTGAAGTGCATGCTGCTGGTCGTTCGTTAAGTTCGCCAGCAAAATAATTAGGCATCCGAATGGTAATTTCCGCCGATACTCACTGCACATGGACAGATTCGCCCGGGAACGCGAGGGGCATTCGCTGCAGCCGAATGCGGGTTCGTGATACAAGATCAGGCGAACGTAAAAGGTGGCGATAACCGCCCGGATCGACGCGGAAAACACAGACTAAAGCGACCACAAAGCCAAGATACGCAATGGACCGAATCGACGCCATGAAGGTTTTCGTCGCCACGCTCGACGAGGGAAGTCTCGCAGGCGCGGGCCGCCGGCTCGGCCGCTCGCCCGCGGCGGTGAGCCGGGCTATTGCATTCCTGGAGGAGCACACGGGCACGCCGCTCCTGTACCGCACCACGCGCACGATCCGGCTGAGCGAGGCGGGCGAGCGCTATGCGCTCGCGTGCCGGCGCATTCTGGCCGATCTCGAGGAGGCCGACCTGCTCGCCGCCGACGAGCGCTCCGCGCCGCGCGGGCTCCTTGGCGTTACGGCGGCGGTGGCCGTGGGAGAGGAGGTGCTGGGCCCGATGATCGACGAGTTCATCGACCGCAACCCCGAGGTGTCGATCCGCCTGCACCTGCTCGACCGGCCTGCGAGCCTCATTGACGAAGGCATCGACGTGGCGTTGCGCATTGCGCATTTGCAGGACTCCACGCTCGTCGCCATTCCGGTGGGCGAGGTGCGGCGCGTGGTGGTCGCTTCGCCCGCGTATCTCGCCACGCATCCGGCCATCGTGGCGCCCGCCGATCTCGCGAGCCACGCGATCATTTCGATGACGCATTTCGGGCTCGACTCGTGGAGCTTCCCGGCAACGCGCCAGACGGCGCTGCCCCAGGTCGTGCAGTTCTCGCCGCGCTTCATCGTGAACACGATACGCGCGGCGCGGGCTTCGGCCGTGGCGGGGCATGGCGTGACGCGGCTCTTTTCCTACCACGTGGCCGAGGAGGTCGAGGCGGGCAGGCTCAAGATCGTCCTGCGCGACAGCGAGCATGCGCCGCTGCCCGCGAATCTCGTCACGCCGCACGGGCGCCTCTCGGTGCCCAAGGTGCGCAGTTTCGTCGATTTTGCCGCGCCCCGGCTGCGCGAGTACTTCGAGCAGGCCCGGCGCATTACCGACGCCGATTGAGCGACATTCAACCCGGGCGACACTCGCTCATTCGTTCGAGACGCGGAAGAATGACTTCCGTACTGCGGCGATTCTCTCGCGAATCGATCTAACCTAGACTGACTCCCAACTTCAGCAGGTGCCCCATTGCCTCGCTAGCCGGGAGTTGTCATGCAACAAGCCGTCTCGAATCCGTCCGCGCCTGCCGCCTACAATGTCTGGCGGGGCACGCTCGCCGGCGCCAGTGCAAGCCTGATCGGCATTGGCCTCGCGCGTTTCGCCTACACGCCGCTGTTGCCCGCCATCATCGGCGCACACTGGTTCCCCGCTTCGACGGCCGCCTACCTCGGCGCCGCGAACCTCGGCGGCTATCTGGCCGGTGCGCTGCTCGCGGGCGCGATGGCTCGCGCCGCCAAACCCGCTACCGTGCTGCGCGCGATGATGCTGCTCGCGACGCTCGCCTTCGTCGCCTGCGCGGTGCCCGTCTCGTTCCTCTGGTTCTTCGTCTGGCGCTTCGCCTCCGGTCTGTCGGGCGGCGCGCTGATGGTGCTCGCCGCGCCCACGATCCTCGCGCATGTGCCTGCTGCGCGGCGCGGCTTTGCGAGCGGCGGCATCTTCACGGGCATCGGGCTCGGCATTGCGGCCTCGGGCACGATCGTGCCGATCCTGCTGCGCCAGGGCTTGAGCGTCACGTGGCTCGGACTTGCGATCGTCTCGGCGCTGCTCACAGCCGTGGCCTGGAACGGCTGGCCTGAACACGGCGCGCCCGCGCACGCTCAAGCGCCTTCGCGCTTCGAGCATGCCAAGGCCTACCCGCGCGCGAAGCTGCGCGCGCTCTACGCCGAATATGGGCTGAACGCCGTGGGGCTCGTGCCGCACATGATCTTCCTCGTCGATTACGTGGCGCGCGGCCTCGGTCGCGGCGTGGATGCGGGCGCCGAATTCTGGGTGCTGTATGGCATCGGCGCGATCGTCGGCCCGCTCGCGGCAGGACATCTCGCCGACCGCGCGGGCTTCGGTCCGGCGTTGCGCACGGCGTATCTGGTGCAGGCCGTCGCGGTCGCGATTCCGGCGTTTGGCATGTTCGGGGCGGAAGGACTCATGGTCTCCGCCGTGCTGGTGGGCGCCTTTACGCCAGGCATCGTGCCGCTGGTGCTTGGCCGCGTGAACGAGCTGCTCGCGCATCATCCGTCCGCGGTGAAAAGCGCGTGGAGCCGCGCCACGACGAGCTTCGCCGTGATGCAGGCGGTGGCGGCCTACGGCCTGTCGTTCGTGTTCTCGTCGAGCGGCGGCAATTACCTCGTGCTGTTCGCCATCGGCGCTGCTGCCCTCGTGCTCGCGCTTTTTGTCGAGCTCTTCTCCGCGCTGCGCACCAAGTGAGGGCCAAGTGAATACCACCGTCTCTTCTCCCGCCGCTGCACTCGCGCAGACCCAGCCTCAGCCGCGCGGCTACGCGGAGCGCAATGCGCAGTACTGGCAGCGCAATCTCGTGGTGTGCGTGATCGGCTCGTTCACGACGCTCGTGAGCCTGAGCATGCTGCTGCCGTTCCTGCCGCTCTATGTGCGGCAGCTCGGCGTGAGCTCGCAGTCCGCCGTGATCCAGTGGTCGGGCGTGGCGTTCGGCGCGACCTTCCTCGGCACGGCGCTGACCGCGCCGATCTGGGGGCGCCTCGCCGACCGCTATGGCCGCAAGCCCATGCTCGTGCGCGCGGCGATCGGCATGGCCGTGGTGATGTCGTTGATCGGCGTGGCGCACAATGTGTACGAGCTCGTTGCGCTGCGTCTGATCGCCGGTCTCGTGGGGGGCTATGCGTCGGCTTCCACCGTGATGGTCGGCACCCAGGCGCCGCGCGAGCGCGCGGGCTGGGCGCTCGGCATTCTTTCCACGGGCGCGCTCGCGGGCAATCTCGTCGGGCCGCTGGTGGGCGGCGTGCTGCCTGGCTGGATCGGCATTCGCGGCACCTTTTTCGCCGGCGGCGCGATGATCGCCGCGGCGGCGCTCTTGACCATCTTCGTGGTGAAGGAAGAGTTTCATCCAGAAAGCGACGCGAAATCGCACGCACGCCATGCAAAGGCCGGTTCAGCCGATAGCGCGCGCCGCCCCGACTATGCGGTCGTCGCCGCGCTGCTCGTGACCGCGATGATGGTGCTGCTCGCCAACATGTCGATCGAACCCGTCATCACGGTTTATATCGGCAGTCTGGGCGTGGGTGCGGCGCATCTCGCGCGCGTGGCAGGCGTGGTCATGGCATGCTCGGCGCTGGGCAGCATGCTCACGGCGGCGCGCCTTGGCGCGCTCGCCGACCGCTTCGGGAGCTGGCGCGTGATCGTCGCGTGTCTCGTGCTCACCGGGCTCGCGATGGTGCCGCAAGCGTTCGTCACGCACTGGTGGCAGCTCGCGGGCCTGCGCGTGGTGATGGGCATGACGATCGCGGGGCTCCTGCCTTCCATCGGCAAGCTCGCGCGGCAATCGGTAGACGAAAGCAACACGGGCCGCCTGCTCGGCTATTTGCAATCGGCACAATTCAGCGGCCAGGTGGTGGGCCCGGTAATCGGCGGTGTGATCGGCGTTCACTTCGGCCTGCACGCCGTATTCTTCGCGACTGGCGCGCTGCTGGTCGCATGCGGTGGACTCGCGCACTGGGCGCAGCGCCGCGCTCACGCTTGAAAGCGGAACGCATCCGGAGGTAACGCAACATGAGCAGCACTCACGTGGACGAACGGGCGTTGCTGCGCTCGCTCGGCATTCAGAAACCGATCATTCAGGCGCCCATGGCGGGCACCACCACGCCGGCGCTGGCCGCCGCCGTGTCGAACGCGGGTGCGCTGGGCTCGCTCGGCGTGGCCGCGATGAGCGCGGAGAACGCGCGCAAGGCCATCCGCCAGACGCGCGAGCTGACGCCGCGCCCGTTCAACGTCAATGTGTTCTGCCATCGCCCGGCCACGCCCGATGCGGCCGTGGAGCGCGCGTGGCTCGACTGGCTCTCGCCGGTGTTCGAGCAATACGGCGCCACGCCGCCGCAAGCGCTCTCGGAGATCTACACGAGCTTCGTCGTGGATAAGGCCATGCAGCGCATGCTCCTCGAAGAGAAGCCCGCGGTGGTGAGCTTCCATTTCGGCCTGCCGCCCGATGCGGTGATCGCCGAACTCAAGCACGCGGGCATCCGGTTGTTTGCGAGCGCAACGAATCTCGACGAAGCGGCCGCGGCCGTGGAAGCGGGCGTGGATGCGATCGTCGCGCAGGGCGTGGAGGCGGGCGGCCATCGCGGCGTATTCGATCAGAACGCCCGCGACGACGGCCTCGGCACCTTCGCGCTCACGCGCCTGCTGGTGAGCGAGTTCGACGTGCCCGTGATCGCGGCGGGCGGCATCATGGACGGCGCGGGCATTGCCGCCGCGCTGGCGCTGGGCGCACAGGCGGCGCAACTGGGCACGGCTTTCGTGGCCTGCCCGGAGAGCGCGGCCGACGAGGGCTATCGCGCCGCCTTGCTCGGCGACGCGGCGCGACATACCACCTTCACATCGGCGATCTCGGGACGTCTTGCGCGCGGCATCGTCAACCGGTTCACCGCGCTCGGCGAGGACCCGAAGGCGCCGCGCATTCCGTCCTACCCGATCGCCTACGACGCGGGCAAATCCCTGATCGCGGCAGCGAAGGCCAAGGGCGAATCCGGCTACGGCGCGCAATGGGCGGGCCAGGCCGCGCCGCTGGCGCGCGCGTTGCCGGCGGCGGAACTCGTGGCGCAACTGGAGCGCGAGACGCGCGAAAGCATTGCGCGGTTGCAGTCCGTGTGGGGTTGAGCGGCGTTTCGCTACGGCGGCACCGCTACTGGAAACATCGGCACGCGCGATGGACACGCGTGCCGATGCGCCGATGTGCCGATGTGCAGTTACCCAGCGAGAATGAAGCGCGCTCAGGCGGGCACGATCTGCGCGATCACCACGAGTTCGACGGGCAAGTTCAGCGGCAGCTGCGAATGCGAGAACGCCGAGCGCGCGTGTCCGGCCTTCTCGCCGAGCGCGGCCGCGAAGAGATCCGATGCGGCGTCGAGCACCGCAGGCTGGTCGAGAAAGCCTTTTGCGCTGCTCACGTGGCCTTCCATGCGCACGATGTGATGCAGACGCTCGAAGCTGCCCAGGTGGCGTTTGATCTGCGCGAGCACGTTCAAGGCGGTGAGCTGCGCGGCCTCGCGGCCTTGTTCGAGCGTCAACTCCGCGCCCACACGTCCGGTCCAGCGCAGCTTGCCGTCCGCAAGCGGCCCCTGGCCGGAGATGAAGAGCAGATTGCCCGCCTCGGAAGCGGCCGTGTAGTTGCCGAGCGGTTGAGGCGCGGCGGGCAGGGCGAGACCGAGATCGGCAAGTTTCTGTTCGACGGACACGATGTTCTCCTCGAGTGGGGGTGAGTATTCGCCTCATGCTGGAGCCTTCAGAATAGAGCGAAAAAGAGCAAGAACAACCGGCGCGAACCGGAACGGTCAGGAGAAAACGGGCATGCAACGCAAATTCGACGATCTGCTGCTGGGCAGCATTGAACTGTTCTGCCAGGCGGCGGAACTGGGCAGCTTCACGCTGGCGGCCAACGCGGCGAGCGTCACGCCCGCTGCGGTGAGCCGCTCCGTGGCGCGGCTCGAAGAGCGGCTCGGCGTGCGCCTATTTGTGCGCACGACGCGCCAGATCCGCCTGACCGATGCGGGGCGGCGCTACTTCGAGCAGTGCCGCCAGGCGCTGTCGCAGCTCGTCGACGCCGAGCGCGAAGTCACGGGCGAGCAGACCACCCCGGCTGGCGTGCTGCGCATCAGCATGCCCACGCCCTACGGGCACTATCGCGTGCTGCCGCTCTTGCCGGCGTTTCGCGAACGCTATCCGGAGGTGCAGGTCGACACGCACCTGAGCAACCGCAATATCGACTTTGCCGACGAAGGCTTCGACCTGGCGATTCGCGGGCGTGCGCCCGCCGATTCGAACCTGGTGGCGCGCAAGCTGGAAGACGCGGAGATGGTGGTGGTGGCCACGCCCGGGTATCTGAAGCGTGCGGGTACGCCGAAGACCGTGGCCGATCTGCAGAAGCACGAATGCATACAGTTCGAACTGCCAAGTAGTGGGCGCCATCTGTTCTGGACGTTCGACGGCAATGCCAATGAAGACGGCGATGTGGTGACGAGCGGAAGTTACGGAACCTCCGGCGACGCGCTCGCGGGCGTGACGCTCGCGCGCGCGGGGGCGGGGCTCTTTCAGACGTATCGCTTCGTGGTGGCGGACGACCTGCGCGAGGGCAGGCTCGTGGAGGTGCTGCGCGAGGAGGGCGGGCGTACCCGGCCATTCATCCTGCTCTATCCGCACGCGCGCTACTTGACGTCGCGTGTGCGGGCCTTTGTGGATTTTCTGGTGGAGCAGCTGGCAGCGCCGGCTCCCGCGCCGCGCGCGAAGCGCGCGCAGTGAGGGAACGGCCGAAGGCCTTCAAGTCAGTGCTTGTGCACCTTCTCCAGCCCGTCCGCGGGACGCACCGCGTGCTCACCGGTTTTCTCGCTTTCGACTTCGTAATGCGGGTCGTCCTTCGACGCGGCGACAGCCTCGCCCTCTAGTTCCGTATCCCTGATGATCCTGCGCACGACAGTGCCTGTCGTCATGCCTTGCGGGGTGTTCCACGTGACGCGATCGCCTGTTTTGAGTCGATGGGACATGATTGTGCACTCCGTTGGTTGAACCCTCCTTATCGCCGCATTCTTCGTTCCCGAAGCGGAATAGCCCCGCCGCTGCTTCGTTTACGCAAAACGCGGGGCGCGCGAAGCATGGTGGGTTCACTGGCCGCGCGAGTCGTCATGGCATTCCGGACCGTCCCCGCGAGAAGGAGGTGTCAGATGAAAGCTTCTCGCTCGTTGTCTGCATGTCGTTCATACATCGGCAGGAACCGCACGGCGTTCGTGCCGCGACTACGCCGCCTGGCATTGGGCGCCGGGCTCTTCGCCCTTTCGCTCGGCGCGGTGCAGGCCGACGCCCAGCAAGCGATCCTGCCGCCGGCGTTCGCGACTTCATCGACCGTGCCAACCAATGGCGACGTCAATCCGTACGGCATTGCATTCGTTCCGGCCGGCGTGCCGTCGTGGAGCCCGCTCAAACCCGGCGACGTGGTGGTGTCCAACTTCAATGCGCAATCGAACCTGCAAGGCACCGGCACGACGATCGTGAAGATCGTTCCCAATAGCCAGCCCGTGACGTTCTTCGCGGGGCACAACCTGGGTCTCACAACGGCGCTCGCCGTGCTGAGAAGCGGCTTCGTGCTGGTGGGCAACGTGCCGACCGCCGACGGCAAGAACGTCATCGCGCCGGGCTCGCTTCTCGTCATCAATCCGCAGGGCCGGCTCGTCAAGGAACTGAAAGATGCGCGCTTGCTCGACGGCCCCTGGGACCTCACCGTGATCGACGGCGGGCAATTCGTGAAGGTCTTCGTCTCGGATGTGATCAACGGCACCGTCGCGAGAATCGATCTCTTGATCGGCGAGAACGGCGTAACGGAGCTACCGACTTCGACGATCATTGCCTCGGGCTACCTGCATCGCACCGATCCGGCGGCGCTGGTCGTCGGCCCCACGGGGCTCGCTTACGACGGCCTGCACGACGTGCTGTACGTCGCCTCGACCGGCGACAACGCGGTGTTCGCCGTTTACGGCGCGGCGGGTGCGAGCCATAGCGGCGGAGTGGGGCGGCTCATCTATCAGGACAACACCCATCTGCACGGACCGCTTGCTCTTGCGCTGGCGCCCAACGGGCATCTCGTCACCGCCAACGGCGACGCCGTGAACCCCGACCCGCAACAGCCCAGCGAGATTGTCGAGTTCACCGTGGACGGGCAATTCGTCGCGCAGATGTCGGCCGACCCCACGGCGGGTTCCGCGTTCGGGCTGGCATTTGGCATGGACAGCCAGCATCACTCGCAGTTTGCCGCCGTAGACGACAGCACCAACACGACAACGGTCTGGACGTTGCGTACCGGCAACTGATCAACACCCGTGCAACGACATGACTCACACCCCGCTCCGAAACGCCGGAGCGGGGCAGGTCATGGCAATCGTTTAGTGTTACGAAATAACGTCAGGGCTTCACGGTGTGCCACATGCCTTTGAAGCCGTCGCCGTTCATCTGGCCAGCCTGCGTGTCTTTCGAATAGCGATAGAGGGGGTGGCCCTTATAGGTCCATTGATGCTTCCCGTCAGCGGAAGCGATCATCCCCCAGTCGCCGCTGGCCTTGTCGTAAGGGTCGGCGAGCGCGGCTGGCCACATGGTTGCGCAGGCACCGGCGCAGGCGCTTTTGCCCTGCACGGTGTCCTTATCGAACGTATAGAGCGTCATGCCGTCGTCGTCGACGACCATGCCGTTGGTGACTTTCGGCGCTTCCGCGAAAGCCGCAATGGGCAGAAAGCAAACCATGGCGCACCACAAGATTCTGGTCATGATTTCAGTCCTTGTGAAAACCCCGCTGGGGTACGTGATAAACGGCTGACGGCGGCCTTTCTTCCATTTTCGATTCGACATTGGGAAGCGCCTCGCGGCCCGTGAGATCGATTTCCTCGAAGACGGGTGAAACGCCTGCCGCTCGCCCTACGTTCGCTGCCGAACAAACGACGAACAAACGATGAACAAACGCGGCCATCTCGCGCACGTCGAGCCGCCGGGAGCAAACCGGATGCGGCATACTGCAAAGCGCACAATGCGTATGCCTTTACAGAGAGCCGCGATGATCTTTCGCCAGCTTTTCGACCCCGTATCGTCTACCTATACCTACTTGCTCGGCGACCCCGAAAGCGGCGAGGCGCTGCTGATCGACCCTGTCTACGAGCAGGTGCCGCGCGACCTCGCGCTGCTGCAGGAACTGGGCCTGCGTCTGCAGGCGACGCTCGACACCCACGTCCACGCCGACCACGTGACGGGCGCGTGGCGCTTGCGCGAGCGTAGCGGCAGCCAGATCGCGCTCGCCGAAGCGGTGGGCGCCGAGGGCGTGAACCGCCCGCTGCGGCATGGGGACCGCATTGCCTTCGGCAAGCGGTATCTGGAGGTGCGCGCCACGCCCGGCCACACGAGCGGCTGCCTGACCTACGTGCTCGACGACGCAAGCATGGCCTTCACCGGCGACAGCCTGTTGATCCGCGGCTGCGGCCGCACCGATTTTCAGGGTGGGAGCGCGGAGCAGCTTTTCGCTTCCGTGCGCGGGCAGATCCTCACGTTGCCGGGCGACTGCCTGCTCTACCCGGCGCACGACTATCGCGGCATCACCGTCACGAGCGTGGCCGAAGAGCGGCGCTTCAATCCGCGCCTGGGCGGCGACGTCGATCTCGGCGACTTCGCGGGCTACATGCACAACCTGAATTTGCCGCACCCCAAGCAGATGGCCGTCGCGGTGCCCGCCAACATGCGCTGCGGCAAGCCCGAAGGCGAGGCGCCGATCCAGGAAACGCCCGACTGGGCGCCGCTCACGCTGCGTTTTAGCGGCGTGTGGGAAATCGAGCCCATGGCGCTGCTGGAGCTTGCGGCCGCCATGCAGATCGTCGATGTGCGCGAGGCGCCCGAGTTCATCGACCAGCTCGGGCATCTGCAGGATGCGAAGCTCGTGCCGCTCTCGCAACTGATGGCCCGCATTGACGAGCTCGATCGCGACCGGCCGGTCGTGGCCGTGTGCCGCTCCGGCGTGCGGTCCGCGCAGGCAAGCGTATTGCTGACCAAGGCGGGCTTCGGCAAGGTGGCCAATCTCGCTGGCGGCATGCTGCGCTGGAAGGCCGAGGGATTGCCCGTCGCGCCGTGCAATCCTTGATGACGCCCTGGAGGAGACGAACATGACAGCCCACGACTTCGCCGAGTTTTCCTGGGACGAACAGGAAGACGTCAAGGCTGTGCTCGCCAGCCGGGGGCTCGACCTGCGCGAATTCCGGATCTCGGACAACGAAAAAGCCGCTGGCGGCGGCGAGCGTGCGGCGATCCGGCAGGTATCCGTCACGCGGATCGCCAACGGCAAGACGGCCACCTACGACACCGACCACTTCGCCCCGTGGATCACGGATTTCGACGAAGCGCTCCAGGCCGGCGAATTCGACGACTGAACCCGGTTCGCTGCGCCGGCAACACCGGGGGGGCGCTGCGTCCTTCATGCAGGGCTGGCGTACACTCGTGCCCTTGGGAAAGGAACCCGGGAACGAGGAGCGAGGCTGGCCATGACGAACGCGACGGCGGCCGAGGGCCGGAACGATCACTGGCTCGTCGCGCGGCGCGACGCGCAGACGGGCATCGAGAGTTTGCGCGCGCACTTCAGAGGCCACGCCTACGATCCCCACGATCACGACGACATGCTGATCGGCTACACGGAGCAGGGGGTGCAGCGCTTTCAGTGCCACCGCTCGCTGCATACGAGCGTGCCGGGCCGCGCGATCCTGATCGAGCCGGGTGCGCTGCACGACGGCCACGCGCCCGAGCCGGGCGGCTTCACCTACGCGATGCTGTATCTGCCGCAGCCGTGGGTCGAGCGTGCGGCGCGCAGGCTCGACATTGCGGGCCTCGCCGGCGTGGAGGCCGCTTTCGGCCAGACGCTCGTCGACGACCCGCGCCTGACCGACGCAATCCGCCGCGCCTTTCTGGCGCTGTATGGCGAGGAAGGCCGGCTCGCACGCGACGAGGCGCTCGACCGCTTGCTGGAGCACCTGGGCGGCCATCTGCTGGATACGACCGCAGCGACAGCCCCGGCGCCGCCTGCATTGGCCCGCGTGCGCGATCTGCTGCACGAGCACATGGCCGCGAACATAGGGCTGGACGAACTCGTCGATCGCTCGGGCATCGACCGGTTTCGCTTGACGCGCCTGTTTCAGCGCGAATTCGGCACGTCGCCCCATGCGTACCTGGTGCGCTTGCGTCTGCGTGCCGCGCGCAGGCTGCTGGCGGCGGGGCGCACGCCGGCCCAGGTTGCCGCGGAAGTCGGCTTCGCGGATCAGAGCCATTTGGGGCGCTGGTTTCGCCGCGCGTACCGCATGACGCCGGCCACTTACCGGCGCATGTGTGAGCAAAGGCGGGACTAGACAGATTCCGCAAGCCGCGCCTGGCGCGGCGGCGCCTTGCGGGAAACTTGCGCTACCGGCTCAGGCCGGCCTGGGCCCGTTGCAGCCACTCGCTGTTGTGCTCGCGGGCGTGGCGCGGCCAATGTTTGGCGTCGTGCACGATATCGGCGTAAAGCTCGCGTGCGCGCTGGCGGTCGGCTTCGGCGGGCTGCCTGGCCAGCCATTCTGCGAAGAGGCAACGCGGGGCGGCGTCGCTTGCGCAGGCGAGCGCGGCTTCGAACGCGGCGCGCGTGCCCGCTGCACCATTGGCAGCGAGCGCCTGTGCATACAGCAAGGAGGGAACCGGCTGCTGGCGGGCGACGGGCTGCACGGCGAACAGCTTTTCGAGCGTCTCCTGCGTGGCCACGGCATTGCCGTTTGCAAACTGCGCGCGCGCCAGACCCTCGAGCAAGGCGGGATCGGAGGCGAACGGGCCGGTGGCCGCCGCCTGGTAGTGCTCGAGCGCTTCGGCGGCATTGCCCGCGTCGAGCAGCGCCGCGCCCAAACGCATGCGGTGCGCGACCGTGGGCGCGCGGTCGAAGTCCGTGCGCGCCTCGCGCACCGCGCGGTTGGGATCGACCAGTTGCGAGATGGCCCGGCCCGTTGCCCTCGCTCCGCGCGACTGGCGCAAGCTTGGCAAATAAATCACGAAGAAATAGACGAGGCTGCCAAGGCCGGGGAAAAGAAACAGGATCAGCAGCCAGTACATGTTCTGCTGGTTGCGGATGGCATGCACTGCAAAGAGCAGGGCGACAATGACGTAAAGGCTGATTCCGAATATGCGCATTGGCGGAAGGGTCCGTTTTTGGTCCGTTTTGGTCCGTGGTGGTGCGTTGCCGGTGCGTGGCCGTGCGGCAGGCGTGGCAGGTCGTCGAATCGACTGAAGCTCGCGGGTCAAAGGCGACGTTTGTGCAGTTTGCGCTGCAGCGACTCCATCTCTTCAATGATACCCGCGGGCAGCTTGCGTTCCCTTGCAATCGCAACGCTATCGCGGCCTTTCGGATCGGCAATGGACGGATCGGCTCCGGCGTCGATCAGCATGGCGAGGGTGGCGAGCCGTTTGAGCCGCGCGGCATAGAAAAGCGGCGTTTCGCCGTGCGCCTTGAGATTCAGCTCGGGCCGCGCCTTCAGCAACGCGCGGCAAACCTGTTCGTCGTCGCGCCATACCGCTGCCCAAAGCGAATAGCTGGCGTTGGCGCCTTGCTCGAGCAGGAACTCGACGAGCGGAAAATTTTCTCCGCGCGCCACGGCGTACCAAAGCGGCGTGGCGCGAAAGTCGCCCTCGTCCTCGTCCATGGGCACCGCCCGTTCGAGATCCGCGCCGGCGCCGAGCAGCGCCTTGACGGTGGCGATGCCGTTCGATTCGAGAAGCGCGGCGCTGCTGCCGGGTTTGACCGCGCACGCCCGGTGCAACGCGGTGTGGCCTTGCGGATCGCTCGCTTCGACAAGTTCGGGCGCGGCTGCGCATAGCGCCGCCACCGCCTTCCAGTCCCACATGCGGGTGGCGGAAAATAAGGCTGTCCTCGATGGCTTTGTCATGATTCCGCCGCATTGGGGCAACTGCCGGATTGTCGTGAATTCTAGCGGGGTCATTTAACGAGCGTTCTTGGATGCGTTGTCGCCCGGATCAAAGAGACTGATACGCGTTAGCTAATCGACATCCCGGATGTTATCTGCGTCCGCCGTTCGGCCCGACACATGAGGTGAAACTGTTGGGTAGGCAACACAACGACAGTTCGCAAGGGGAGCACCATCGATCTGTTCAAGCCGGAACCAGGCACACGTCGATAGAAGGCGGATCTGTGTCAGAGATGCTTAATAATGAGGAGCTAAAAATGCTAAGGTATCCTTGCATTATTACTGCATCAATTGCTCTCTGTTGTGGTTTTGAAGGGTGTGGTCTAACCAGCAAGATGATCCAGTCTACGCAGGAAAACGAAGCGCTGCTAACTGCTGCGGCGCCTTTAAATCTCAAGAACGTGTATGGTGATCTCAGCCAGTCGGGCGACCCAGGAGGTGCGAGTGGCGCTCAGGCTGGATCCGCGCCGACGGACGCCAACAAGAAGAACTACGTGGGGATGGTGCTGCACGATTCCGAACAGAAGTGCGCCTACTTTGTCGGCTCTCTTTCGGCCGGCCAACGAATTTCCAATACGACGTTCGACATTCTCACCACGACGCTAAACGCCCTGGCGACAGTGTTGACGCCAATCTCGACGGTCCACGCGCTAACGGCAGGGGCGACAGTGTCGTCTGGCACACGGTTGGCGATTAACCAGGACGTCTACGAGAAGGAAACGGCGCAATTGATTACCGGCGCGATTGACGCTACGTACTACAAGGAATATGCCCAGTACGCGGCGAGCCTCGAGACCATGGATCCCGTTTCGATGTCTCCGTCGGTGGAGGTCGCGAGGATAGAAGGGTTTCACAAAGACTGTTCGCTGGATCGTGCATTGACCTATGTGTTCGCCAATCAACCTCACCTGGCCCAGAAGCCTGCGCCGACCGACGACCAGATGCAGAAAGGGACACCCTTCACGGGCGCCAATGGAACCGTGTATGTCATCACCAAGGCCCCGACGCCAGCTGACCAGACAGTCAAGTACCAGATCCTGATGTCGACGGGGACTCTTTCGCCGGAATTCCAGGTCACGGACAACCAGTTCCGCCAGATACTCGGGCAGTAGCGATCCTTCGCGGCCGCTACCACGCGGCCCAGGCAACCGCGCGCAATTTGCACCCACGGACCGACCACAGGCAAAATACGCAATTCCAGCGGATGGAAGACGCTATGCGCGGCGGTTAGCGCAAGGCGCTGCCGCCCGCGTAACAAAAAAATAGACTGACGGGGTAGCAAAGATGATGGGACGGCTTCTGGTGGTGGTATCGATGGTTGGCGTACTGGCCGCTTTGGCGGGCTGCAATACGATTGCCGGTTTCGGGCAGGACATCACGGACTCTGCCCGGGCCGTCCAGCGCGTTATTTGACCCGTTCTTCGGGTAGCGTATAGCTGCCCGATCGAAGGTTACGGCCGAGGTAGACTCCTGCTGAATGAACTCGGAACGTCGACGCGTTCCGTTGTGCAAATCGATAAGGCATCCTCTATAAATTAATCAGCGCGCTGCTGCTGCTGGTATTCGACTCCGGTCCGGCAGCAGGATTCACCACAACGATGCATCTGATCGGCGAACGATTAACGCTGAATAAAAGCCATTTTTATTCAGAAAAATAAAAAGTATAAATAGCGCCGCCGCTCATGGAAATCCCGTATAAATCGGCGCGACCCGCGAAAGCTTCGGGAAGGGTTTGCGTCACTAAAATCCCCGAAACGATCGAGGCGGCCAGTCTTGCGCCGCCGTCCCATTCTGACGGAGACACTCAATGCCCCCCAGTTCTGGCGCGCTGCGTCATGTCGCACTCGCTGGCGGCCTGCTGTTTGCCATGGCGCTGCACGGCGCACATGCCGCCGACGACGCCGGCGACAAGATCACCATCATGGTAGGCGGTATTACGAAGCTCATTTACCTGCCCGCGCGCCTCACCGAGCAACTGGGTTATTTCAGGGACGAAGGGCTGACGGTCGAGTTGCTCTCGCAACCCGCAGGCGTGGATGCCGAGAACGAACTGCTCGCAGGCGCGGTGCAGGGCGTGGTGGGCTTCTACGATCACACCATCGACTTGCAGACCAAAGGCAAGGACGTCAAGGCGATCGTCGTGTTCGGTCAGGTGCCGGGCGAAGTGGAGATGGTGTCGTCGAAAGCGGCTGGCACCGTCAAGTCCATGGCTGACGTCAAAGGCAAAACGCTGGGCGTGACGGGCCTGGGCTCCTCGACCAGCTTTCTCACGCAATATCTCGCGAGCCAGCATGGCATCGCTTCCAGCGCCTACACCATGTTGCCGGTCGGCGCGGACGCGAGTTTCATCGCCGCCATCAAGCAAGGGCGCATCGACGCGGGTATGACGACCGAGCCGACCGTTTCGGCGCTGCAAAAAGCCGGCGACGCGAAGGTGCTCGTGGACATGCGCACGGTGGAAGGCACGCGCGCCGCGCTCGGGGGCACCTATCCTGCCGCCAGCCTTTACGTGCAGAACGCGTGGGCCGAGTCGCACAAGGCGCAGGCGGCGAAGCTCGCGCACGCGTTCGTGCGCACCATGCAGTTCATTCACACGCATAGCGCGGAGGAAATCGCCGCGCAAATGCCCGCCGACTATCAAAAGGACAAGGGCCTCTACGTGAGCGCACTCAAGGCCTCGCTGCCGATGTACACCGCCGACGGCAAGATGCCCGCCGACGGTCCGGCGACCGTTCTGAAGGTGCTTTCGAGCTTCAATCCCTCGGTCAAGGGCAAGCACGTGGATCTGTCCGGCACCTATACGAACGAATTCGTCAGCGCGAAATGAAGCACGTCCTGCGCGCGCCGCCTCGCGGCTTCGTACCTGAGAGCGCGTGACATGGTGCATAGCCTGCGTGCGCGATTGCTGTTGTGGCTGCTGGTGCCGCTCGCCGTGTTTGTCGTCGTCACGAGCGGCGTGTCGTATGACGCCGCGCGGCAGACCGCCGACCTCGTGCAGGATCATTCGCTGCTGAATTCGGCGCGCACGATCATCGAGGACGTCGACTGGGACAACGGTTCACTCAGCGCGTCGATTCCGCCGGCGGCGCTGGAACTGTTCGAGTCGCCGTGGCAGGACCACGTTTTCTACCGGGTACTGGCCGGCAATGGCCGCCTGCTGGGCGGCGCGCCGGACTTGCCGCTGCCGCACGCGGATACCGCCGACGCGCCTGTGTTCTACGACACCACGTATGCCGGCATGCCGATTCGCGCCGTGGCCTACGAGCGCATGCTCTACGACTCGGGCAGCGCCGAGCGCGTCATGGTGATCGTCGGCAAGACAATGGAGTCGCGCGAAGCGATGATCAGTGCCTTGTGGCGGCCGCAGCTCGCACGCCAGTGGCTCATGCTGGCGCTCGTCGCGCTGCTCGTGCCGCTCGGGCTCACGCTCGAACTGCGGCCGCTCATGAAGCTCAAGGACGACGTTGCCGACCGCGAGCCCGTGCAACTGGAACCGATCCGATCGGACCGTCTGCCCTCGGAACTGCGGCCGATTGTCGAAGCGATCAACCAGTGCATCGCGCGGCTCAAGGTGCATGCCGCCATGCAGCGCCAGTTCATCGCCGACGCGGCGCACCAGTTGCGCACGCCGCTCACGCTGCTCACCACGCAAACGCAATTCGCGAGCCAATGCGACGCGCGCGATCCCGCGCTCTACGACGCGCTCAAAGGCGTGCGCCGCACCAGCCAGAAAATGGCGGAGTTGACGAATCAACTGCTTTTGCTCGCGCAGGCGGAGTCGATGGCGCAGTCGTCGCGCAGCCAGACCCGCGTCGATCTCACCGAGGTTGTCTCCTCGGTGCTCGAAGAGTTGGTTCAGGCGGCGGAGCGGCGCGGCATCGATCTCGGCGCGGAACTCGATGACGACGTGCACGTGGCGGGCAATACGGGCCTGCTCGCATCGCTCGTGTCAAATCTGATCGACAACGCCATACGCTATACGCAGCCCGGCGGCCGCGTGACCGCTATCTGCCGCAGCGAAGGCGGCGAGGTCATGCTGCAGGTCGTGGACAACGGCCCCGGCATTCCCGCCGAGGCGCGGGCGCACGTGTTCGAGCGCTTCTATCGCGTGGCGGCGGATACCGAGGGCACCGGCCTCGGGCTTGCGATCGTGCACCAGGTCGCGCGTTCGCACGGCGGCTCGGTGAGCGTTGCCGCCGGGGCCGCGCGCGTGGGCCTCGTTGCGACGGTGCGCTTGCCTGTCTGGCCCGGATGAGAAGACGTGAAAGGAGGTGAGGAGGGACCATGAAGCTGCTGCTCGTAGAGGACAATGCCGAACTCGCGCACTGGATCGTCAACCTGTTGCGCGCCGAGAATTTCACGGTGGACTGCGTGGTCGATGGAGAGGCCGCGGACTCCGTGCTGCTCACGCAGAGCTACGATCTCGTGCTTCTCGACATGCGTCTGCCGCGCCTGAGCGGCAAGGACGTGCTCAACCGCTTGCGGCGCCGGCGCAATAACGTGCCGGTGCTCATGCTGACCGCGCATGGCTCGATCGACGACAAGGTGGCGTGTTTCGGCGCGGGCGCCGACGACTACGTGGTCAAGCCATTCGACAGCCGCGAACTGGTTGCGCGCATCAAGGCGCTGATACGGCGGCAGACGGGCGAGAAGTCGGGCTGGCTCACCTGCGGCGACCTGCAGTACGTGTGCGACACGCGCGAGTTTCGCCACAAGGACGCGCCGCTCACGCTACGCCGGCGCGAGCATTCCATACTCGAAGCACTCATGCTGCGCCAGGGCAAGGCCGTGCCCAAGCATGCGCTGCTCGAGCGCATCTGCAGCCTGAGCGACGACCCGAGCGTGGACGCGATCGATATCTACATTCACAGGCTGCGCAAGCATCTCGCGGAGTCGAGCGTGCAAATCACCACGCTGCGCGGCCTCGGCTACATCCTTCGCGTGAAGGATCCCGTGCCGGCCTGAACAGGTTCGCTATTTTGCCGGTATTAGTGAATTTACTTAGTCATACGAAGCGGTCATGAAAGAATCGCGAAGGCTTCACCTCTCTACTATTCGTCTCACCCGCTGATTCACACGGCTCGCCGCAACCGGTGAGCGATGGCAGCGGGTCCATGAAAACTTCAACACAGCACCCTGGAGACGATCTTGAAGAGAAGGCACCTTGCATTCACCGTGACAGTTGGCGCACTGGCGGCGAGCGGCGCACACGCGCAGTCGAGCGTTCAACTCTATGGTCTTATCGACCTGAGCGTCCCCACGTATCAGTCGCACGCCGACGCCAACGGCAATCACGTGATCGGCATGGGCATTGCCGGCGAACCGTGGTTCAGCGGCAGCCGCTGGGGTTTGAAGGGCGCTGAAGACATTGGCGGCGGCACGAAGGTGATCTTCCGGCTCGAAAGCGAGTACCGCGTGAGCGACGGTCAGATGGAAGACCCGGGTCAGCTCTTCGACCGCGACGCCTGGGTGGGCCTCGAGGACGACCGCTTCGGCAAGATCACGGCGGGCTTCCAGAACACCATCGCGCGCGATGCCGCCGCCATTTACGGCGACCCGTACGGCAACGCGAAGCTCACGACGGAAGAGGGCGGCTGGACCAACGCGAACAACTTCAAGCAGATGATTTTCTACGCCGCGAGCGCAACGGGCACCCGTTACAACAACGGCGTCGCGTGGAAGAAGGTATTCGACAACGGGATCTTCGCGGCAGCGGGTTATGCATTCGGCAATTCAACGAGCTTCGGCAACAACGCGAACTATCAGTTCGCTCTCGGCTACAACGCTCCGACCTGGACGGCTTCGACCTTCTACAACCATGTGAACAACAACGGCAACACGAACCAGGCGTTCTCGGTGGGCGGCAACTACACGATCGGCATCGTGCGCGCCAATGCGGGCTATTTCCGCTACTGGGGCAATCAGGGTGCGCTCGGCCAGCGTCAGGACAATGCGTGGACGGTGTCGTTCAAGCTCGTGCCGAAGGGCGCGTTCGACTACGAACTCGGCTATCAGCAAATGCGCACGCACAACGCTGCGTATAACGTCGATGGCGATATTCCGAACGCCAACATCGGCGCATTCGATCCCACGAGCGGGCTGCACAACGGCTTCAAGGAAACGCTCTACGGCTCGATCTTCTACCACCTCTCGAAGCGCACCGAAGTGTATCTGGCAGGCGACTACATGAAGCTGCACGGCGGCTACACGGTCGGCACGACCTTCGGCGCGACCAACCAGGTCGAAGTGACGACGGGCGTGCGTACACGCTTCTGATCCGCGTTCATTCAAAACAAACGGGCTCGATTCGTCAGGCGAATCGAGCCCGTTGTTCTTGTTGCGGCATCAACCCGCGTTCACGCAGGCGACGCTCGGCGCCGTATAGGCAGAGGGATAAGGCGACTCCGGTCCGCTCACGAGCCGCAAGCGCTGCGTGGCGAGGACATCGGCCTCCACTTGTTCGCGGCGCGTGAGCGCCGCAGGTTCGCCCGCTGGCTGTGATTCGTTCACGCTGCAAAGCAGATTCCGTCCGCTCGATAACTGCACAGACGTCTGATAAGCGGAACCCGGCGGCGCGGCCAGCGCGCCGGTGCTCCACAGCACCGCGGCGCAAACGGCGGCGCACCCTGGCAAGACGATCTTCATGGCTCGCTCCTCAAGTTGCGGTGATTCATCTTCGGCCAACGATCGGTGCGGTTCCAGAGCAAATTCTGAAAATGATTCTTGCGTTCGGCTCAAGGGTCGCGCCCGTTCGTATGGCGCGTATGGTGCGGCACGCGCAATCGGTCGGCAGGCAGGCTGAGAATTCAGCCTGCGGCTCGGGCCGATTCTGAAATTTCGGAGCGATGGGGTGCGAGGGGTAGCGGGCGTTTTATGAAATTGCCAATAAATCAATGGGTTAAGTGTTTGTCGTCACGCCGGAACACGCTGGCACGGCTACTGCTATGTAGACACCCGGCGGCCTATCCCTCGATAGCCCGCCCCCCTTATTAAACAAGCACCGGAGACGCGACGCAGTCCGGTCGCGAAAACGAAGGAGACATCCCGTGCAGAACAGCGCATCCGCATCCGCCGCCTCGCAAGTGCCCCAGGCGGCCCCCGAGTCATCCACCACGACCCCCACCCGCTTCTGGCCCGAAGGCTGGTGGAAGCTGATGGAAATCCGCATCGGCATCATTCCGCTGCCGATCTACGTGATCCTGTTTGCGCTCATCGCGGGCTTCGCGGTCACCGGCAAGGTGCCCGGCGAGATCTCGATGGCCATCGCCGTGCTCGCCTTCTGCGGCTTCACGTGCGCCGAACTCGGCAAGCGCCTGCCGCTCCTGCGCAATATCGGCGCGGCGGCGATTCTCGCGACCTTCGTGCCTTCGGCGCTCGTGTATTACCACGTGCTGCCCGCGCCCGTGCAGCACCTCACGGTCGAGTTCACGAAGCAGACCAACTTCCTGTATCTGTTCATCGCCTCGATCATCGTCGGCAGCATTCTGAGCATGGACCGCCGCGTGCTGATTCAAGGCTTCCTGAAGATCTTCATTCCGCTCGCGGCCGGCACGGTGGCGGCGACCATCGTCGGCACGGCGGTTGGCGCGGCGCTCGGCCTTGGCGTCAAACATACGCTGCTCTATATCGTCGTGCCGATCATGGCGGGCGGCGTGGGCGAAGGCGCGATTCCGCTCTCGGTGGGCTACTCGGAAATCATGCATGTGGCGCAAGGCGATCTGTTCGCGCAGGTGCTGCCGCCCGTGATGCTCGGCAGCCTCATCGCCATCATTCTCTCGGGCATGCTCGACATGCTGGGCCGCCGCATGCCGCATCTCACCGGCAACGGCCGCCTGCAAGTCGGCGCAACCGATGAACTGGCCTCGTCGTCGAACGACGAAGTCCGCGCTCACGTGGACGTAAGCCATATCGCTGCCGCCGGTATCACGGCGATCACGCTGTACCTCATCGGCCTGATGGCCAACAAGCTGATCGGTCTGCCCGCGCCGGTGGCCATGCTGTTCCTCGCCGTGCTCGTGAAGCTCGCGCGCGCGGTGTCGCCGCCGCTGCAGGAAGGCGCGTTCGTGGTCTACAAGTTCTTCTCGACGGCGGTCACGTACCCGCTGCTGTTCGCCATCGGCGTGGCGATGACTCCGTGGGACAAGCTCATGGCCGCCTTCACGCTCGTCAACGTCGTGACGATTGCGGCAACCGTCGTCACGCTCATGGGCACGGGCTTCGTGGTGGGGCGCCTGATGAAGATGTACCCTATCGACACCGCAATCGTGAACGCGTGCCACAGCGGCCAGGGCGGCACCGGCGACGTGGCGATCCTCACCGCCGCGAACCGCATGCAACTCATGCCGTTCGCGCAGATCGCCACGCGTATCGGCGGCGCCATCGTCGTGACCGTGACGCTCATCCTGCTCGCGCATTTCGGCGCCTGACGCGCTGCAGTTTGCCTCTCGTTCGCCTCTCGTGCGCCCCTCCTGCGAGCCTCGCGCACGCCTTCGCGATAGAGTCGCCGGTGGATCCGGCGCGCGGTATCCGCTGAACCCGCCGTCTGGCGGCAGCCAATCGACGAGGGCGAACGTGCACAAGCGTTACAAGGGCATTCCATGGTGGGGATGGGCGGCGGCGGCCGTGCTGTATGTCGGCGCGGCCGCCGCCGCGGTGGAGTTCGCATGGAGCCGCGCAATCGACGCGCTCGCCGACGTGGGCGAGCATCGGCTCGATCTCTACGCGGCGAGCCTGAAAAGCGAGCTGGGACGCTTCGAGATGGTCCCCGCGCTCGTGGCGCGCCAGGACAGCGTGCGGGCGTTGCTCAAGGCTACGCCCGATGAAGCGCGCGCCATGTTGCCCTCGGTCGATGCCTACCTCGAAGCGGTCAACAACGATGTCGGCAGCGGGGCCGTCGACGTGATCGACGCGCACGGCACGGTGATCGCCGCGAGCAACTGGAACCAGCCGGTCAGCTTCGTCAACACCAACGTGTCGTATCGCCCGTACTTCAAGGACGCGCTCGCGCAGGGCCGCGGCCGCTTCTTCGGCATTGGCACCAACACCGGCGTGCCGGGGCTGTACTTCGCGAACGCGATTCACGATGGCGATGCGGGCAATGCGGCAATCGGCGCGGCGGCGGTGAAGGTCAGCGTCGACGCGCTCGAATCCGCATGGCGCACGCCGGGCGAAGCGGCGATCGTCGTCGACAGCAACGGCGTGATCGTGATCTCGACCCAGCCCGAATGGAAATTCACCGCCATGCGGGCGATGACCGAGCCGCAGCAGCGCGACATCCAGGCGTCGCGGCAATACGCGGGCCGCATTGTCGAGGCGCTGCAGTACCGGCGCGTTGGCGACTGGAACGACAATGCGTGGATCGGCATCTTTCCCGATCTGCGCCGCGCGGGCCGCACCGCCCGCTTTCTCGTGATGTCGCGCCCCGCGCCGCAAGGGCAGGACACGATCATGGTGCTACTCGACACGGCGGGCGCGCGGCGACAGCAGCGGCTCGCGTTTGCGTTCGTGACGGGTTTGTTTCTGATCGCCGCGCTCTATGCGCTATACGCGGTGCAGCGCCGCCGCGTGATCGTGGAAAAGCTCAAGGGTCAGGAGGCGTTGCGGCGCGCGAACGACCAGCTCGAAGCGACCGTGGCGCAGCGCACCGCCGCGCTCACGCAGGCAAACGCGCAGATGCAGCGCGAGATCGCCGAGCGCGAACGCACCGAGCAGCGCCTGCGCGCGACGCAGCAGGAGGTCGTGCATGCCGGCAAGCTCGCGGTGATCGGCCAGATGGCGGCGGGGCTCACGCACGAGCTGAATCAGCCGCTCGTCGCGATCCGCACGCTCTGCGACAATGCGCGCACTTTCTTCGAGCGCAATCAAAGCGCACAGGCGAACGCCAACCTCGAGCGCGTCGGGCGTCTCGTGGACAGCATGGCGGTGCTCACGAGCGAGCTGAAGGCGTTCGCGCGCAAGCCGGAAGTGGAGCGCGTGGCGGTGTCGCTTGGCGAAGCGGTGGCGCATGCACGGCTCATCTACGAGTCGCGCATCCGCGACGAAGCGGTGCAACTCGACGTGCGGATCGCGCCGGGCACGACGGTATATGCGGAGTCGAGCCAGTTGCAGCAGGTGATCGTGAACCTGCTTGGCAACGCGCTCGACGCGGTGCGCGACGCGAGCAAGCGTGTGATCGCGATGGAAGCGAGCGAGCCCGATGCACAGGGCCGCGTACGCTTTACGATCGACGATAGCGGCCCCGGCATTGCGCCGGAAGTGCTGGCGCACCTGTTCGAGCCGTTCGTGACCACCAAGCCGCGCGGCCAAGGTCTCGGGCTGGGGCTCGCGATCACGTCGCGCATTATCGAAGGCTTTGGCGCGAAAATTACGTCCACGAATCGCGACGAAGGCGGGGCTCGCTTCACGATCGAATTCGCGGCCGCCGAGCCGCAAAGGACAGAACATGGCAGCTGACGTGGCAAATACGGTGGCAAATGAGATTCGCGTGCTGGTCGTCGAGGATGATGAAAATGTCCGCATCGGCGTCGAGCAGGCGGTGGCGCTGGCGGGCTTTCCAGTGAGCGCGTATGCGTCGGCGGCCGATGCCTATGCGGACATCGCTCCGGGCGCGCCGATCGTGATCGTCTCGGACGTGCGCATGCCCGGCATCGACGGGTTGCAGCTGCTCGACCACGTGATGGCGATCGACCCGCAAATCCCGGTGCTGCTGATCAGCGGGCATGCGGATATTTCGACGGCGGTCAGCGCGATGCGCGTGGGTGCCTACGACTTTATCGAAAAGCCGTTTTCGTCCGATGTGATCGCCGGCCGTGTGGCCCGCGCGGTCGAGAAACGCCGGCTCACGCTCGAAGTCGAGGGACTGCGCGCGTCATTGCACAACTGGCAGGGGATCGAGGCGCTGGTGCTCGGCAAGTCGCCGGCCATGGCGGAAGTCCGCAAGAAAATTCTGCGCCTTGCAGATACGTCCGTGTCGGTGCTGATCACCGGCGAAACGGGCACCGGCAAGGAGCTGATCGCACGCAGCCTGCACGACTTCAGCACAAGGCGCGACGCGCATTTCGTGGCGCTGAACTGCGGCGGCCTGCCCGAGCAGGTGTTCGAGAGCGAGCTGTTCGGGCATGAGGCGGGTGCGTTCACGGGCGCAATCAAGAAGCGCGTGGGCAAAATCGAATGGGCGAACGGCGGCACGCTCTTTCTCGACGAAATCGAAACGATGTCGATGCCGCTGCAGATCAAGATGCTGCGCGTGCTGCAGGAGCGCGTGGTCGAGCGGCTTGGCGCGAACGAACTGATTCCGGTGGATTGCCGCATCGTCGCCGCTTCGAAGGCGGACCTCGCCGAGGTGTCCGCTGAGGGAAACTTCCGCGCCGACCTGCTGTACCGGCTCAACGTCGCGCAGATCGAATTGCCGCCGCTGCGCGAGCGGCGCGAAGACGTTCCGCTGCTGTTCGAACATTTCGTGCTCGCGGCGGCGCGCCGCTTCGGCACGCCCGCACCGGTCGTGACCGCTGCACAGGTGTCCGAACTGATGACGCACGCGTGGCCCGGCAATGTGCGCGAGCTGCAGAATGTCGCCGACCGCTTCGTGCTCGGGCTCACCGGCGACAGCCTGCTTTCCGCGGGCGCGGCTACCGTGAAAGGGGAGACGCTTGCGGACCAGATTGCGTACTTCGAACGCATGCTGATCGAGAACACCCTGCGGCGCCATCACGGCAACGTTGCTCAGGCGAGCGACGAGCTAGGCATGCCGAGGAAAACGCTTTATCACAAGCTGCGTCAGTTGAAGATCGCGGCTCGTGACTCGCAGGGCGACGAGAAGGACGACAAAGACGCCTGAGCGGTTTAGTTGGTGCGGTAGGTGGTCGTCGACGATTTCAGTTTCGTGAGCGCGCCGTTCTTGAGCCGGAACCAGCCTTCCGAGCCTTGCATCACGACTTCGTCGGGTTGCCAGAACACGCGCTTGATCGTCATGCGCGTGTTTGCGTGCTGCACGAGCGGCGGGTTGCGGCGAAAGTCGTACAGCACCGGGCCGAAGTCGGTCTGCACGAGCATGCGCGTAATCGTGCTGTTGTCGTGGCCCACTTCGTCGAAATGGGCGAGCGTTTTCGCGTCGAAGCGGTCGAAGATATCCTTGCCGAGGACGGCCACAAAGTCGCGGTCGTCGCGCACGAACTGCACCGTGCCCGCGGGGGTGGCGAAAGCGCCGGGTGCGTTGCTTTGCGCATGGGCGCAGGTCGCGAGCGAGGCGGCGGTGAGTGCGGCGAGTAACAGTCGTTTCATGTTGCTTTCCATTGGGTTCGCAGCATTTTCGTTGATTTCTGTCGCGGCGTCGAATCTTGCGACCGTGGGTCGCAAATGCCAGCGCGGGTTTCTTTACCTCGCGAGCAAATCAATCAGTAAAGCTTATGAATTGGAGAGCGCCGCAAGCAGCTGATTCTTCACAATCGCCGTCGCGCGCGGCTGGCGTCCGAACTCGTACCACGCCACGTGCCGGCGCCACGTGGTGCCGGGAATCGGCTTGACGAACAGTTGCGGGTCGTCGGCCCACGCGGCGTGACGCAGGCTCGGCACGATCGAAACCCCCACGTTCTGCCGCACCAGATCGGCAATCGCCGCAATCGAATTCATTTCCAGCACCGGGTTGACCTCCACGCGCAAACGGCGCAGCAGACTCGTCACATGCCTGCCGGTCAGCGACGCCGCTTCGAAGCCGATGAACGGCAAGCGCTTGAGCAGCGAGGCCGCCGACGCTTCGGCCGGACCGACCGCCGGATTGGCCAGCAGCACGAGCGGCTCCTCATACAACGACTCCCACGATTCGGGCAGCGTGGTCGTGCGCGGTTCGCTGATGATCACCGCGGCGTCGATTTCGCCTGTACGGACCTGGCGCTCGAGTTCCGGGCTGCTGCCGTGGGTGAGGCGCACGTTCAGCGCCGGGTACGGCACCTTGAGCTTGATGACGTTGGCGGCGAGAAAGCCCATCGACGACACGGTGGAGCCGATCGTGACCGTGCCTTCGATGCTGTGCGTGTCGGCCACGCCGCGCAGCAGCGAGTCGTAGGCGGCCACCACCGTGCGCGCCTGTTCGAGGATCGAGCGGCCCGCGTCGTTGAGCTGGATGCTGCGGCCGCTGCGATCGAACAACTGACGTTGGCACACGCGCTCCAGCGTGCGCATTTGCGCGCCGACCGCCGCGTGGGTCAGCGCCATGCGATCGGCGGCGGCCGCCATCGTGCCGTGCTTCTCGATTGCCAGAAAGGTCCGGAGCATCCGGATTTCGCTCATCCTGCGCCTCCTCGGGCGAGTTCGTGGTGCGTCTTGCCGTGCGCGCATGATCGCACGAAACACAAAAAAATCTTTCCTTTCAGTAAAGAAAATAACGCTTTTTATTTTATTTCTCTCGCCTGAGAATCGGTTCAACAACGTTCATTCGCTTCTTGCGTGGGAGTCATTCGATGCCGCAAATCCAGCCGTTTCCGTTCGTCAGCGTGTCGGGCAAGCCCTATGAGCGCGGGGTGCAGTATGGCCGCGCCGTAGCCGAGCGCGTTCGTTTGAGCGCGTCGCGCTACGGCCAGACGCTGCGCAATATCGGCTACAGCGAGGCGTCGCAAATGGCGCTCATCCGCTCGCTCGAACAGGCCATCGGCGAATTCCAGCCCGCATATCTCGACGAAATGCGCGGCATTGCGGTGGGCGCGGACGTGCCGTTCGAAGACATCGTCATGATCAACGCGCGCACCGAGGTGCTGGCCAAGGCGCGCGCCGAAAAAGCGCCGCCCGCGGATGCCGAAGACGAGGACGGCTGCACGGGCGTGCTCGTGTTGCCGTCGCGTTCCGCGAACGGGCGGCTGATCCACGCGCAGAACTGGGACTGGAAAGCCGATTGCGTCGATACGGGGATCGTCCTGCGCGTGCGTAGCGACGAGGGGCCCGACTATCTGACCTTCGTCGAAGCGGGCGGCCTTGCCCGCAGCGGCCTGAATGCGGCGGGCGTGTCGATCACGGCGAACTACCTCGAATCGGATCGCGATTACACGCAGATGGGCGTGCCGCTCTCGCTCTTGCGCCGCCGCGTGCTCGAAGAACCGGTCTTCGCCAATGCGATGCGCACGATCGCCACCACGCCCAAATCGTGCTCGAACAACATCATGCTCGGCATGGCCGAAGGCTTCGGCATCGATTTCGAATGCGCGCCGGACGAGGCGTTTCCGATCTGGCCCGGCGACGACCAACTGATCGTGCACGCGAACCACTGGATGAGCCCGGTCGCCCGCACGAAGCTGCGCGACACCGGCTGCGAGAACTCGCCCGACAGCTACTACCGCGACTGGCGCGTGCGCCAGTTGCTCAACGCCGCGCCGAAGGTCGACCGCAACGCGGTGAAGGCGGCGCTGTTCGACGCGTTCGGCACGCCGCATTCGGTTTGCCGTCCGCCGCGTCCGGGCACGCGCCACACGCTGAGCGCAACGGTCGCGATGATCGTCATGGAACCGGCCATCGGCGAGATGGACGTCGCGCCGATGCCCGCGCTCAATCGCGTGTTCACTCGCTACAGCCTGCAGCGCGACCCGATTGCCGAAGCGGCTTGAAGCGCGAAAGACGCCATACCAGAAACGAATCAGGAGGAGAGACCGATGTCCGAAGTTGCAGAAGAGCCGCTCACGGTAGACCACGCGAAAGCCCAGGCGCTCTATGACCTGGGCTCGACCACGGTGTACGCGAGCCGGCACGATGCGCGGTTCCCCTACACGCTGTACGTGCCGCCCGAAGTGACGACGCCTGGCAACGACGTCGAACTGGTGGTCGTGATGCACGGCACCGGTCGTCAATTCATTCAGTACCGCGATGCATTTGCGGGCTTCGGCCGCTGGAATCGCTGCATCGTGCTGTGTCCGCTCTTTCCGGTGGGCGTGCGCGGCGATGGCGACCGCAGCGGCTTCAAGCGCCTCGTGGAAGGCGATATCCACTACGATAACGTCCTGCTCGACATGGTGAGCGAAGTGGGCGAGCGCTACGGCAAGCGCTTCGAGAAGTTCGCCTTGTTCGGCTACTCGGGCGGCGGGCAGTTCGTCAACCGTTTCGCCTATGTACACCCCGAGCGCTTGTGGGCGGCCACCATCGGCGCGCCGGGCAACGTGACGCTGCTGGACGCGTCGAAGGATTGGTGGCTGGGTGTGGGCGGCTTCGAGCGGCAGTTCGGCAAGCCTTTCGATCTCGCGGCGCTGCGCCAGGTGCCGGTGCAGATGGTGGTGGGCCGCGCGGACCTCGAAACGTGGGAGATCACGGTGCGCGACGACAGCCCGATGTACCTGCCGGGCATCAACGACGCGGGCAGAACGCGCCCGGAGCGGCTCAGGGCGCTCAAGGCATCGTTCGAGGCGGCCGGTATAGCCGTGCGCTTCGACGAACTCGAGAACATCGCCCACAGCGGCCTGCAGGTGGTCGAGGTGGTCCAGGACTTCTTCGCACAACGCTTGCGCACGATGCGCACGGGAGCCTAAGCCGATGGACACGGTCAGCGAAGCCAGAAAGATCCGCAGGGTCATCATCACGACCGTGGCGGGCGGCACGTTCGAATGGTTCGACTTCGCGGTATACGCCTATTTTTCGAGCCTGATCGCGCGGACGTTTTTCGCTGGCGTGAATCGCGGCGAGTCCTTGCTGCTGACGTTCGCGACGTTCGCGGTCGGCTTTCTCGTGCGGCCGATAGGCGGCGTCGTGATGGGCATGTACGCCGACCGCGCAGGGCGCGTGAAGGCGCTCTCGTGGATCATGGTGGCGATGTCCGTGGCCTCGCTGTTGCTGGCGCTGACGCCGGGCTACGCCACGCTCGGGCTTGCGGCGCCCATTCTGGTGGTGATCGGCCGCCTCGTGCAGGGCTTTGCGGTGGGCGCGCAGTTCGCGCTTTCGTCGGTCACGATTTACGAGGTCGCGCCGCCTGGCAAGAAGATGTTCTACGGCAGCTTCAACATGGTTTCGCTTGGCGTGGCGGCCATGCTGTCCTCGGGGTGCAGCTACCTGTTGACGAGTCATCTTTCGCACGACGCGCTCGCCGCGTGGGGGTGGCGCGTGCCGTTCCTGATCGGCGCGCTCGTCGGGCCCATCGGGTTCTATCTGCGGCATCACATCGGCGAGTCGGACGACTTTCAACGCATGCAGGCGCGCCCCGCCGCGCGGGCGCCAACGCTCGTGCGCGCGCGCCAGTTCGTGCGCGAAAACGGCGATGCGCTCGTGTGTGCGATGGGCGTGATGATCGCCGGCACTTCGCTCAATTACGTGTGGAACGCCTATCTGCCGAACTATGCGCAGTTCCAGCTGCATCTCTCGCTGGGCTCGACGCTGCGCGGCGTGTTCGTGACGAGCCTCGTGATGTCGATCCTGTCGCCCGTGTTCGGCAAGCTCGCCGACCGCATCGGCGCCTATCGTTTGTTCTGCTTGTTTATCGCCGGATGGATGGTGTGTGTCTTTCCGCTCTTCTGGTACCTGCTCGCCCAGCCGAGCGAGTTCAGGCTGATGTTCGTGCAGATCGTCGGCATGCTGTTCCTGACGCTGCAAGGCGCCGCACACCCCGGCATGCTCGTGAAGATCTTTACGGTGCAAGGCCGCTCGACCGGCGTGGCGATCGCGTATAACACGGCGGTGATGCTGTTCGGCGGGCTGGCGCCTTTTTATATCTCGGTCGTGGCGCGATTTACCGACGCCAGATTCATTCCGCCGGGCTATTTGTTCGGCACGAGCTTGCTGGCCATCGTACTCGTGCTGCTCACGCGCACGGGGCGGCGCGTGCTGCATGACGACCGCGCGCAGCGCAGCTACGAGGCGCAGACGTCGTCAGCCTGATTGCGTCGCATGATGTGCCGCGCGCGGCGTCAGGCGAGCAGATCCTCGTAGAATGCGCCGAATGCGCGGGTGGGGTGAGCGATCTGTATTTCGAGGATCCACAACCCGGCGGCCGGCACCGTTTCGAAGTCGCCGAGGTCGCCGGCCCGGTAAATGGCGTGCGGGAAGTCGCTCACGCGATGGCCCTTGATATCGACGTTCAGGCGCCAGCCGTAGGCGCTCGCGCGTTCTGCCGCGAAGTCGTAGAGCGCCTTGCCGCTGCAACCGGTGCTGCGCCAGTGGATGGCCACCTCGTCGTAGATGATCTTGACGTCGCGTGCGCAGCGCCGCATTTCGAGGTCGCCGCCGGTGACAAAGGTGGCGCCCGCGTCGCCTTCATGCTGATTCCACACCACGCCAAGGTCGATGAAGAAGATGTCGTCCGCGCCCAGAACGGGGTCGCCCTCGGAGCGCTCCTTGAAGATGCGCAGTGTGTTTTCGCCGAAGCGGATCAGCACGGGATGCCAGATGCGGTCCATGCCCAGCGCTTCGAGTATGGCCTTGCTTTGCGCGGTGGCTTCCGATTCGCGCATGCCGGGCCGGACGGCGGCCGCGATCTGCTCGATCGCCTTCCAGGTCATCACGCGTGCGTGTTCCATGGCGTCGGCCGAGAACTTTTCTCCCACCGCTTCCTTGCTGCCAATGTTCACCTGATGTCGCTCCAGTTGTCTTGCCGCCCGTGGGCCGGGGCGGTATCGCTATATTCTCTCGTATATTTCGGTTCATTGACAACCGCGGCGATGTCCGGCTCGCGGTGAGCAAGCGCATCGACGGTAAACGGACGAAGCGCCCGGCCCGCGGAACGGTGTCCGCGGGCCGGGCGCTTCGGGGTGGCGCTTTGCGTGCGGCCAGGCGGCCGCCTGGATCACCTGGTTAGTTCGGCACGTAGCCCGTAGGCAGCGTCGAATTGGCGCTCGCCACCGTCGCATTCTGTGAAACCACATACACCGGCGATTCAGTCAGATTCAGCGAAAGCTGGCCATTGGTGTAGCTCATCGTTGTCGGATTGCCCATCTCGTCGAGCACGGTGACCGTGCCGTTCGTGCCGGGCGCATCCACCGCGAGGCTGTAGGCCACGCTATAGGTCGAGCTGTAGCCGCTGCTCGCGCTCCACACGCTGTTGTTGTGCGTCCAGAGCGCGGTGATGACCGCGCCGTTGTTCAACTGCTGGAACGCGTAGGCGTAGACACCCGAGGGCGTGCCGTTCACCGGGCCGAGCGTGTTGGTGCCGTCGAGAATGCGCGTCATGGCCGCGACGGCCATCGCCGCCGGCTTGGGGCTGATGTTCTGCGCGCCGTATTGGCCCTGCGCGTCGGCGAGATCGAAGAACGTGCCATAGCCCACGAGGCCTGGGAAGTCGGCGCCATAGAAAATCCACGTTTGATCGGAGCCTTCGCCCAGAATGATGACGTGGCTGCGCGCCACCAGTGCGCCCTGCGCGTACAGGATGTTGCCAGTCGGATAGTTGGCGCCGTACGACGAGCCGTTGTCATAGCTGATGCCCAGCTCCGTGGTGAACAGCTTCATGCCCGGCTTGTAGTCGGCGGCCATTTCGCTGCGCAGCGCGCGCATTTGCCCGATCAGCGAGCCCGATGCGTTGGCGGGATCGGTCGCGAGACGCTCCGGCGGATACGAAGGCGAGGTGCCGTTGATGTCGTAGTAGCCGTGCGTCGTCACGCCGTCGATGTACTGCGCGTAGCCGAGCGGCGCGAGCGTCTTGAGCTGGCTGGCGGTGCCCGAGGGCGCCGTATCGGTCGGTCCCATCACTACGGCGTGCGGGTCGGTCGAATGGATGCCCTGATAGACGGTCTGATAGAGCTGCACGAACTGCGCGTTCGTGCCTTGCCATTGCGCGTCCGGTTCCCAGGTGAGCTGGTAGTAGTTGGCCGACTGGTTCGGAAAATAAGTCGTCCGAATGAGGTTCGATTCCGTGCCGATCCGGGCCATGTAGTTCTGGTAGTACGAGAGATCGGTCGGCGGCAGCGATTCGTCCTCGAACGCGCCCGTCGGGCTTGCCCACGCCGGAATGCCGTCCAGCCGCACGAGCCGCATCACCTGGCCCGTGGTGTAGAACGGGTCGAGGTTATTGGCGTTCGGGTTGAAGGTGTTGGGGCCGTTCGGCTCCATGTTGTACAGCTCGCGATGGTCGTACGTCCACGAGATGCCAAGCGAGGAGAGCACGGAGGTGTTGTCGTCCTCGCCTTGCATGCCGAAGCGATGCAGGTCCTGATGCGGGTACGTGACGCCCGGCACGATGTTGGCCAGATTGGGCAGCACGCCGAAGGTCGCGGTGCCCGCGGGGCGGGTGCCGAGCGAGGGCAGCTGACCGCCGGCGTTGCCGAGCGTCGCGGACACGGCGAAGTAGCCCGCGAGCGTGGACGAGCAGGAGAGCGTGGTCGTCAAGGGTCCCGCCGTTACGGGCAGGCTGCCACTCGCGGCCACGTTGCCGAACTGGTCGGCGATCGACCAGATCAGTGTGTCGGCGGCGGGCGCGTTGGTCGTGAAGGCAACGGGGAACGTCGTGGCCGAGGCGAAGATGCGGCCGCTCTGCGTGGTCGGCGTATCGGCCGAAACGAGCGCGCTGCCGGAACTAGCGCTCGACGTCGAGGCGGAGCCGCAGGTCATCGTCCCCGGCTTGAGCGCGTTCGTGCCCGTATTCGCCGCGGCTGCGTTGCTGCCGCCATTGGCGCTGTTGGCACTATTGGAGCCGCTCGCGTTTTGCGACGTGGCCGAGGCATTGGTTGCACCGCCGGAGCTTCCGGAACCGCCGCCACCGCACGCCGCGAGGAATAGCGACGAGGACAGCAAGAGATAAAAGAGTTTCAT